>UPXS01000004.1 GCA_900538355.1 uncultured Veillonella sp. | reverse complement strand
AATAACTGTACATTGTACATCGTCAAAATTGTACATTCTTATATTGACATTTACAATACACTATTCATTATCAAAATATGAATAAAATATGAATATTACTCTAATATTATAATTCTACCTTATAAGAATTGCAAGAAAATGCAAATTTCCAGTAAAATAAATAAATTTATGCTTTACGACCACTCCACAAAGCAGTCTAAAGACAACAAAGAAAAAGAGCCAAGATTTAAATCTTGGCTCCTAAAAAGACATAAACATAAAAAGATATATAATTTTTATGTTTATGTCTTTCGTTATTTACAAATTCAATTCACTTATAGGCATCTTTTTTCTTTGCAAATAATATTCAAACATTCTATGTGCAGGAAGTTCACGTACTTGAATACATTCTAACCCAATTTTATCAAGCATTTCTATTTGAACATGGCCTACACAATTAATATTATTTTTTTCAGTAGGCATCAAAAAACAATTTTTCACCTTATGTATATTATTCAACTCAATAAAAGATTTATATGCTAATTGATATAAATATTGTTTTGTAATATCTCCGATACCTGGTTGGCCCTCTACCTTATTATTTTTTAAATACATCGTATAATATTTGGCATCTAAAATAACAAAGATACATTCATTATTATATCTTTCTACAGAAATTAAATCTGGTATTAGCGTATCTGAAAAAGTTGTATTACCATCTTTAGATACCCATTTGGGACGTTCTATTAAATCTTTTAACGTCTTAGGATTATTATCCTCCATATCACTAGGAATTTTTAATGGTTGTAATAATGGCAATGATAACAAAGGGGCCACAAGCTTGTTATCAAAAACATCTGCGCAAACAGTTTCCCATACTAAATTAAAACTAGTTGTCCCAAATAAAGCAATGCTATCAGTATCACTTACTGATGTATTCTCCAGCAACAAAGCAGCCATAAGTTTTAGTACATACTGTTTTCGAGAGTTAAATTCGGTATTAAGCTCATTGAAAATACGATGAAGAATGTATTCTTGATCACCAAAATCATCTAATAAAAAGTCTGTCAAATAAACCCCATGCATGTCCAATAAATCCATCAAGGATATTTCTTCAAGTTCACGACTACACTTAGTAAGCAAACACTCATGAATACGTTGAATAAAATTGTCATCATCAATGATATTCTTTCGTGTCCAAAAATTTATATAATAAGGCTCCTCCTCTTGCCAAAGGGGATGAATAAAGTCAATTGTTCGATTCCAATTGATTTCGCCATCACCATTGAGTTCATGTGTGCTCTGTGTATTGATATAAATCCCATTTTGAAAATAGTCATCTAACAAAGCTATGATTAATGCTATTCTACTAAATGCTGCCAATTGGTTACTCTCACTATATAGTTGTATAGATTGATTATTTGTATTATATCGATGTAAAACTTTAAGAACTTGTTTTAATAACTTTCTACATTCAGTTTTATCATCCTTATTATCATGTGAAAATAAGTATTTAGGATAACAACATAACAAATAGCCTTCAATAATTACAATACCTACATAGTTAAACACATAACAAGAGTTATCTTGACCATCAATTCCATCAACTAGCTCGTCATCCAATGTAACAAGATTTGATAACTCTAAATTCTTAGGCATACCTTTAACTGACTTTAAAATCCCATAAACCTTGAGATTTCTAATGAATAGATCTAATTGATTACTATCTATCTCAGAAAACAATGTCATCAACTCTGACTTTGTGTAAGGTTTCCTTTCACGGATATAAACCGACTTCATACCTCTGTGACCTTCGTTTCACTATCTTCCAATATTGTTTCTTCTTTATTTTCTAACCATTTAGAATTGACAACACCCTCTGGGAAAATTTCTATCCCAATCTCATCAAAAGCACTACAAATAGATGAGTATCGGCAATTACCTTCACACTTAAAGAACAATCTTCTTTTTTGTTTAACTACATCATCAAATAAGTACATTAATACCTTATTTTTAAATACTTCTTTAAAGCTATCATTATCTTGTATTGTAGACTCTTTCAAGAAGAATGGACCCATCAGTTTATCCTCATTAATACTATAAGCTTCTGTAGATAACTCATCATTGATTGCCTTACGCAGGCTATTCCACGAAATTAATGTATTCGATTGTCCAAGTTTAAATTTTGGCTTAGTAGAAATATCGGATAACTTATCTTCCCCATCATCAATACCATAATATGAAAAATTCCATCGACGTTTAAATGCTGTATCCATAGGATATACGCCTTGATCAGCACTATTCATCGTAGCCCATATAAACATATTTGATGGTAGTTTAATAGTATTAACATCTATAGCAACACCTAATTGACGTTGTAAATACCCTCGCATATCATTGGTTGTATTAATACTATATTCACTCTGTCCATTATTATCTCTATCAAGAAGTTGGAATACATCTCCAAATACTGCGGCAACATTGGCACGATTAATCTCTTCAATGATTAATACATAGGGTTTATCTGGATTTTGTAATGCTTTCACTAAAGTTCGCATAAATGGGCCTGGAACGTATTCATATGCAATTTTCTCTTTATAAGAATCTTTCGACATTAATCGGACATACTTCCGCAATGCTCTACCATGATTCCGTTCAACTGAATTATTATTGGCAGCCTGAGTTCCATCTTGCTTAATCGTTGTGAACTCATCATCAAAATATAATCCTAAAAGAGCAGGTAACCGTGTCAAATCATTATTATTTTGAAAGGTTTCTACAAGAGCATCATATTTTTCTTGTGTAGTCTTAGTCTCATCTAGTAATACTGAGATAACATTTTTCGTATCTTCATCTAATCCATCCAATTTACTTGTCTTCATAATCGGTTTATAAGAACCTACAAAATTTGCATACGTATAATCTGGATGAAATGTTATTCTTTCAATCTGTTCATCATTATTGCTAACTAGAGCCTCTGCTTCTCGCTTTAATGCATAAGATTTCCCTGTCCCTGGTGCGCCAAAAAAAATTCGTTGTCTAGATATATTATTATCGATATAGATAGGCTCATCTAATTTTGAACTAATGGCTGAATCTACATTAGATTGATTGGAGTAACTAGTATTAATATTGTTAGAAGATAAACGCAAAAAACATCTAACTCTGCTCTCATATTTCTGTAAATCAATAACTCTATTAGGCACAATATCAACTACATTATTGGAATACTCTAAAAAAGAATTTAAGTTATCCTTTAACAATGACTTTAATATTCTTAATGAGCCCTTAGGCTCTTCATCACCATTAATATCTATTGGTCCATTAGCATCAAGAATTTTTCTATATATGCTATCCAAATTAAAAATAATATCCTTATTATTATCTACAAGTTTAAATACGGCAGGTTCAGATAATACAGTTATTAACTCTATCAAATTCTTTTCTGCTTGTTTCAAACGGTTTGCATAATTATCTTGTTGACTATAATCTTTTTCAACACCTAACCAATATAACAACACACCTAAATATAGCTCTCTATCAGTTTCAATCAAAGAATTAATAATGTCTATATTGATTGTATATATTAATTTTTTAGGGTATCTAACCCTTCCTGTTCTCTCAGCACTATAGGGCTTAGAACTATCTAAAAATTCGACTTTAGCCAATCTCCAAATCAACTCAAAAGCAACAATTAAAGATTCTATTTGCGCTGTAAATATTGGGTTTGCATTAAGATTACTCAATAGATTATCTTTATCAATACTTATAATTTCAAAAGTATCTATCATACTAATTATTTTTTCACTTAAATCATTAGTTAAAATAATCTGATCCTTATCTTGAACTGAATACTCTAATTCTCCTGGAGAATCAGAAATGACCCATAGGAAAATAATCATAGCTAAAGCACTTCTAATATTAGGGAATGAAGATTTTATCCCTAATTTTAAATCAATATCAGGATATATAGTCAAAGGGTTTGGTCTATTCATTATTATCTCTCTTTATATCATGCATAATTACACGTGCTATTTTTCTAGCTAATAACGGCGGAACAGCATTTCCAACTTGCTTCATTTGGGACATTTTACTGCCAATAAACTTAAAAGTATCAGGAAAAGATTGTAATCTAGCCGCCTCTCTTACAGTAATAGCTCTATTTAAAAATGGGTGAGTAAATTTTCCAGAGGAAGGAGTATCAAATCTAGTTGTTATTGTTACTGCGACATCATTCTGTTTCATTCTACTCCAAGTCCCACTATATACAGACTTCGTAATATGTTCCTTTGGAAGTACTTCTTTCCCCGCATTTGGAGGAATCAATGATAAACGCTCTAATGCCAATGCAGAGTGTTTTGTTGCCATATGATTATATAGGATTTTAGATCCTTTACGCATTTTCTTTTCATAATCACTCTTAGGTGAATTTCGGTATTCCTGTTCAAATTCACCTTCACCAGATTCAAGATATGCTAAGTCACTTATCGCATCCCAAATAGTAACCTTTTGCTTACACGGTAAGGGCAATTCAGGTGGAGTCGCTAAATATTTTCCAATAATAATGGCTCTTCTACGATTTTGTGGTACCCCATAGTCTGCTGCATTCAGAATGCCATATCGTATAGAGTATCCATAGCCCTTAAACAACCCCTTAATTTCATTAAGGAAGAAACCTTTCTCTGCTGTTAATAAATTAGGAACATTCTCCATTACAAAATATTTAGGCTTTACGAATTTTACTACTTCAACATAATGTTTAAATAAAAAATTTCTTTCATCATTTATTGTTTTTCTTTTCCCCTTTTGTGAGAATCCTTGACAAGGTGGTCCACCTATTACTACATCTATTTTATTAACATATTCTCCAAATACTTTGCTCAAATCTAAAGAAGTTATATCGCCCACAACAACGTTTGTACTCTTGTGATTCTCCTTATATGCAGTCGCAATTGATTGATCAAACTCATTTGCTAATAATATATCAAACCCTTCCATCTCAAATCCCAATGAAAGTCCTCCTACGCCTGCAAACAAATCTATAACAGTAGGTTTCATAAGTTATCCTTTTATTCTAGAAACAGCTATATCAAAATACTTTTTATCTAACTCAATTCCAATAAATTGTCGATTATTTTTCTGTGCTACAACACCTGTAGTTCCACTTCCCATAAATGGATCAAGTACACAATCCCCTTCATTAGATAGAACATCAATAAAGTGTTGTATTAAAATTTCGGGTTTCTGCGTAGGATGCTTTCCATATCGTCTCTCACCATTAGGGGTAACCGAAGTTTCGATAAAATCATGAATAAGTCTTCCCTGATTATTAAAAACACCCGTTCTCTTTTTATACGTAAAATATATCCAAGCCTCAGTAGAATTCACAAAGTGTAGGTTCATATTTCTTGGCATAGGATTAGTTTTATGCCAAATCCCCGTTGTCTTATAATAAAATCCATGCTTCTGAGCTAATCGTATAATTGTCTCTACCTTTATAATAGCCATAAAGACAATCATTGAACCGCCTTTTTTTATAACTCTAGCTGACTCTTCAAAAAAACAGTCCATAGATTTTTCCCATTCCGAAAAGTCCATATCATCCCAGCCTGCTGATCCAAAAAAATTATCTCTCATTTTACTAAGATTTGTATCGCGGTTTCTCATAAAATTTCCCAAATTATAAGGAGGATCTGTGATAATTAGATCAATAGAGTTTGTGTCAATTTTTTTCATTGCTACTATACAATCTTCATTATATAACTTCGTTTCTAACACTATATTAGCCTTCCTAAATGGGTCCATAATAATTAATTGTACAAATTGTTTATTTGCACCCTTCATTATACAAAAATACTATCAATCTTTTTATAATATAAAAAACACACTATAAATACAAGGTTACCTATTTATAACAATATTAAATGGTAAAACAAAAAGACACAAGGCATTTAAAGCCTTATGTCTAATAGATTTCAGTTGGCGCGCCTAGAGGGAATCGAACCCCCAACCTACAGTTTAGGAAACTGACGCTCTCTCCGGTTGAGCTATAGACGCATGTATACTTTATTATATCGTTTTTAATAAAGTATACGCAAGGCGTCCTTATTGTTGTAGGTATTGGTTATTCACTTGTTTTTGTTCTTCTGGGCTTAGGTTTTGGTAGCCTTTTGCTAAAGCACTGACCCAGGATCCATAGGCAGGATTTGGGAATACCACAAATGTAGTACCAAAGTCTTCTTTATGTTCATCGATGATAGCGTTTCTTTCAACTAAGGTCTTACCTTTTGTACCGATTGGGAAGTCACCGGCATTATCACCCATATACAAAATGACGCTGTATTTCTTAGTGATTGCATCAAAACGAGGTTGTTTGTCTGAGTCTTTTTCAAATAGTAGTACATGTTCTTTATCGACGGATGGGAATCCTAGTTCCTTAAAGTTTTGTACTGTTGCATCATAGTTAACAGGTGCATATCGATTTGAAACGTAGAATATTTCAACACCTTGTTTATGTACTTCATTTAGAAATTCAGCAGCGCCTGGCATGGCTTGTGATTTACCTTGATGCACAGCTTGACGCCACCAAGGAGCATCGAAGCGACCATTGCCATTAGCAACGCTTTCACCCATCAGTTTAGTATTATCCACTACGGTTTCGTCCGCATCAAGAACGATGGCAAGAGGTTTTCTTTGATGAGATGGATCAGTAACGGCCATCTTAACAAGATTTAGCGCCACATTGTACCCTTGATACACTAGTGCTCTGTACTCTGCAGAGGTGCGCATCCATAAGAGCCCCATTGTTTCTGTTTCGGCTTGGTACTGCTGTTTTTGCTTCAGTGCTGCCTGCTCATCTAGTACTACTGCAGCTTTTGCTGGCTCACTGTTAGCAGCTACCGTATTAGCTACCGTATTCGTAGCCACTATACTATTAGTCGGTTGAGTTGATTGAACCTGCGTTACCATCGCTGTAGGAACTACAGGATTTGCTTTCACCGTCGTCGGAGAATCCGCCTGCACTACAGAACCTACGCAAAGACTGCCGCCAAAGCAAGCCACCGCTACATACCATGCCAAACTACTACGTTTCATAATTGCCTCCTATCCACATGTGCTCTCTGTATACATACAATACACAATGTAATTCTACATAGTTATACGAAAGTCCTCTATAAATTTATATTCTATCTGTATATTTTAAATCTATCTACACTATAACTATGCTATAATACAGCTGTTGATAGTATTAGAGAGTTCTTATAAAAAGAGGTATATGTAATGAAAGTATGTAAACGATCAATTATTACCAGTTCACTATTAGCTATATTGGCTATATCATCTGCGTACGGGGCTACACCAGTACAGCCAAGTGAAAGCACAGATACTGCAGTGGTTGATATGGATTATTCTAATATTCCAGAGTTAAAAAAATCTATCGAGAGCGCAACACCTGCTATGATACAATCTACGCTTGATGCTTCTAAGGGAAAACCTACTAAAGATAAGCCCATCTATTCAACGGTGACTATGTCTGGTAACCGTGTTGTATCTGTAAAAACTTACAAAACTAAAGAAGAACAAGAAAGAGCCATGTTAAAAGAGCGTAAACGCTTAGACAAGGTCACTGCTGAACGTCAGGCTAAAAGAAAAAACGAAACACGCACAGATATGCTAAAAGGTTTAACACCAATATCGTCCTATCCACCGGTAAGCGAAACACGCGTATTACAAAGTGAAATGTTCTCTAGACCATTTGGTAGACAACTCGATTTGCGTTTAGTAGAGGCCTATACACAAGATTATGACAAGGCAAAACCTGGCGATATTTATGTCTATGCAGATTATGTGGACTACACATCTAAACAGCTATTAGGTGAAAAAGATGGCACCACTGCTATTTCAGCTATGATTCTACGTGTACTCATGAGAAAAGACGAAAACAAAGCTTTCAGCATCGATGTAAATGCGTACTTCATAAATCCAACAACACATACCATTTCCATAAGTCGTTCCGAAGATGTAAAGGGTATCGATATCAAGAAAGAGGAAAGAGCTGAAGCTGTATTTAAACTACCATCACACCAATTACAAGCCGGCGATCCGCAGTATGAAATCGCTAAGCTTATGTATCAAGACTTAACGAATAAGAAATTTGATTAGCAATATTTAAATACACTCACCATGACAAAAGCCCCTCCTTACTATGAGCTACATAGCAAGGAGGGGCTTCGTTTTAATTTAAGGAAGTTCTTTTAATCGTCAGTGTTATTCAGAGAGAGTATCTTTGTTATGTAAATAGTACTTATAATACTATTTTACATCGCTAAAATCAATGTCCATACCCAAAGCTTTAGCAATGCCTTCACCATAAGCTGGATCACATTGGTAGCAATGTTTTGCATGACGTTCTTTAATGAAATCAGGTACACCATTCATAGCCGCTGCCGTATTGTCAAACAAGGCTTGTTGTTGTTCAGGGCTCATGAGGCGGAACAATTTACCTGGTTGTGTAAAGAAGTCAGAGTCGTCTTCATAGAAGTCATATTGGTAGGCTGGACCAGATACGTCGAGAGGAGGATTTTTGAATTCCGGTTGTTCAGCCCATTCACCAAAGCTATTTGGTGCGTAGCCAATTGTAGACCCATGGTTTCCATCTATACGTCCTTGACCATCGCGATGATAGATATTTACAGGACATTTAGCGGCATTAACAGGGATTTGATAATAATTTGCTCCTAGACGATAACGTTGCGCATCCGCATAGGAGAACAAACGACCTTGAAGCATTCTATCAGGAGAGAAAGAGATACCAGGAACGATAGTAGTCGGTGCAAATGCAGCTTGTTCTACATCTTGGAAATAATTTTCTGGGTTGCGATTAAGTTCCATCACACCAACTTCAATCAATGGGAACTCATCGTGATACCATACTTTAGTTAAGTCGAATGGATTGTATGGCATATTGTCAGCTTGTTCTTCCGTCATCACTTGGATGCATAATTTCCATTTAGGATAATCACCTTTTTCAATAGCCTCAAAGAGGTCACGTTGGTGACTTTCACGGTCACTAGCTACCACATTAGCCGCCTCAGCGTCGGAAAGATTTTCAATCGGCTGTTGGCAAATCCAATGGAATTTAACCCATACGCGCTCATCGTTTTCGTTGATAAGACTGTATGTATGACTGCCAAAACCATGCATTGTACGGTAAGATTTAGGAATACCACGGTCACTCATGACGATTGTTACTTGGTGGATCGCCTCTGGCAAGCTAGTCCAGAAATCCCAGTTTGCTGTCGCATCGCGAAGATTTGTTTTCGGATTCCGTTTTACAGCGCGGTTCAAATCAGGGAATTGCAATGGATCGCGGATAAAGAATACCGGTGTATTGTTACCTACGAGGTCCCAGTTTCCTTCTTCCGTATAAAATTTTACGGCAAAGCCACGAATGTCGCGTTCTGCATCGGCCGCACCACGCTCACCAGCAACGGTGGAGAAACGCACGAATAACGGCGTTTGCTTGCCTACTTCAGAGAAAATTTTTGCTTTCGTATATTTTGTAATATCGTTAGTTACTGTGAAAGTACCAAATGCACCAGATCCTTTAGCATGCATGCGGCGTTCAGGAATCACTTCGCGCTCAAAATGAGCTAATTTCTCCATGAGCCAAACATCTTGCATCAGTACAGGACCACGTTTACCTGCTGTAGCAGAGTTGCGATTATCTGGTACGGGAGCACCAAAGGCGGTTGTTAGTTTCTTTTCATTATTCATATTACAAACTCCTACTTAGAGATCAAAATGAAAGTAATTTACTTTACATAATTTTTAGATTATATATCTCAATTAAGATAAATGTTATTAATGGATAATTATTATCCATTAATCTGTAATTAGAATATCACATTTTTTTTAACAGAACAACCCTAAACCTTTATAAATCTTGTATACACGATATCATTTACAAGAACCAAAATGAGAATTGTGGCATTATATATATTTAAATGCGAACTAAATCTCTCTATCAAAATAAAAAACACCTTGCTTCTATCATCAACGTGTAGATCACAAGGTGTTTTCATTCAATTTATGCTGGACGGCTCCAGTCGACTTGTACGTCGATAGCTTCCCACATGCGTGTTAAAGCTAATTTTAGGTTATCCAAAGATTCTAATGGTTTTACAGTCAAGCGTTCATATGTATCAAGACCTGTAGCATGCTCGATGGCATGTTCGTCGTTCAAGTAAGCGATAACCTTATCAGCCCACTCTTGTTCAGGTAAATCTACGGACACTGTTTTTGCTTCTGTGTCATAGGACAAGAAGCCGTTGCTGTTGATGCCATAATGGATGGCTACACGAAATAAACTCATATCTATACCTCTCTTGCGGTAATTTTTAAACACTATAACCATATTGTAACATGAACATTTATATTAGCGAAAGTATTCAATATAAACTTTATAACTCTATTGTAAAGAATTATATATCCTCGTTAGTATCCCCTACCTCATCGTCTTCAAGACCTACTTTCATGTTATCAGATGTCTCATTCGCTTTATTAGAATCCACATCCTTTTTAGTAGATTGTGCATCTACTGCGGCCTTAAGTTCTGATCTCTTTCTACGCGCCCCATTTTCTCCGTGAAAGCGCTGCCATAGAGCGCCGCTCATAACTGCAGTCTCACCGAACTTAGATTCTAAGGAGTCTAACACACCAGCCAGCTTATTTTCGTTTTCATTTTGAGAAGACTCAAAGAGGCTATCCTGCATCGGTACCTCTTCATCGAGACCACTAACAGTAAGACCTAATAGGCGTATAGGGCCGGGAGGATTCATAAAGGCAATCCCCTTAGAGCTACAATAGTTCGATCCACTATAATTAGACTGACTATAATTAGATCCATTATAGCTAAGATTCCTAGATTTTATCTTTGTAGTAGCCCCTAGTGCTTCCACATCTTTCTTCGTCCCTTTAGGCTTCTTGCTCGTCTTATCTTGCATCAGCTTGTTCCACAAAAGCAGTGCTGTTTCAAAGAATACATGCTCATGATCAGATGGTGTATCTAATCGTTTCTGCCGTGATACAGTAGTGAAGTCATCATAGCGCACCTTAATCGACACGGTATGCCCTAACAGATTCCGTTTCCGTAACCGCTTCGATAGACGATTGGCAAAATATCTGAACTCGAGTTCAATAGCACTGCCATCGACAAGATCCTCTTCGTAGGTTTCTTCGGCTCCGATGGATTGTATTTTACGATCTGTTTCTACAGGCCGTTCATCAATACCATTCGCTAGCTCCCATATGCGTCGCGCCTGATTGCCTACAATGGGAATGAGACTCCCTTCATCTGGCAAGGCTTGAATGTGACGCATCAAGTGGAAGCCTCCTGCTTTCAGCCGTTTTTCCGTATGAGGGCCTACACCCCAAATACGTTTTATAGGCAACGGTGCTAGGATTTCTTTCTCACGACCATAGGGAATCACTACAAGACCATCTGGCTTGTCTAAATCAGAGGCTAGTTTAGCTAAAAATTTATTAGGTGCTAATCCCGCTGAGATGATGAGCCCTGTCTTCTCATACACACGGTCTTTGATGGCACGCCCTAACGCTTTAGGGCCACTATACATGGTAGACATGCCACTCACCTCAAGAAAGGCTTCATCGATAGATAATGGCTCAATGTAAGGAGTGAATTCTTTCATAATAGAAAAAATCTGATGGGATACCTCTTTGTAGCGATCCATGCGCGGATAGACATAGATACCATCAGGACATAATTTCTTGGCCCTTGAAATCGGCATGGCAGAGTGAACACCGAATTTACGAGCCTCATAGGAGCAGGTAGCAACAACACCACGTGAAGAAAGACCACCCACGATTACGGGGTGGCCTTTATATTCTGGATGATCCAGTTGTTCGATGGACGCGAAGAATGCATCCATATCAACATGCATAATCCAACGTCTCATTGTTACGCTTCTTTTTCGTGCTCAGAAATACGGCAGTATTTAATTTGCGCACAAATGCACTCATCCTTAGATTTATATAATTGAGGGATGATTTCTAGAATGTCGCCAAATGTAGCTTCGTTAATGGAGTAACGTGTCCATAAGCCATTACGTTGAGAGTTAACTACACCTGCATCAATTAAGATTTTCATATGGTAGCTCAACGTAGATTGGGATAAATTGAAGCTAGCTAAAATATCAGCTGCACATAATTCATTGCAAGACAACATGTCGATGATGTGTAATCTTGTTTCATCGCTTAATGCCTTAAAAATCGTCGCTAAACGTTCATAAGAAACTTCAACCATATCTTTAACTCCTCAAATCCGTATCAAAAAATGTCAATCTACTTATTGATACTATTATATACTATTTCTTAATGTAAATCTATTTTTTTCTTTATATTTGTATCTTAATAATTTATTATGAATACCAAATAATTATATATGAGTAAATTTTACCACATTATAAACTAATTTCAGCACACTATAGGCTATTCGCTATGAATATTTTAAATAAATTTTCATCTCATAGATTTATTTAGTTATACACGAAAATGTATATATAATGATTTTGTACAATTATTTTCTATAGAATTTTCGATATAGCGATTTTCTAATAACCATATAGCATACTTCGATATACCGCACTACATTAGCAACCGAAAGGATTAGATATAAACTATACCGATTTTGTGTTCTAATGACTTTCAATACAAAAGACCCCTCATAGAGGGGCCTTATCTGTATAATTCTATAAATCGATTGCATAGTAGAAAAACCATAGAATTTATAATGATAAATTCCAGTCTACCCTAGAGCAATCCTATTATATCAAATTGGTATAGCTTAGAATACGTTTACTAAATCGATTGTTTGGTTACGGTTAGGGCCAACGGATACGATACCCAAAGGTACACCTGTTACTTCTGCAATACGTTCTACATATTTACGAGCATTTTCAGGAAGGTCTTCGTATTTGCGGATACCAGAGATATCTGTTTCCCAACCTGGCAATGTTTCGTAAACAGCTTCACATGCTTCAAGATCTTTCAAGTTAGCTGGGAAGCCTTCTACGTCCTTACCATTCAATTTGTAACCTACGCAGATTTTCAATTCTTTGAAGGAATCAAGGATATCCAAGCGTGTAATAGCGAGATAATCCAAGCTGTTAAGACCAGCAGCATATTTTACAACCATAAGGTCTAACCAACCACAACGACGAGGACGACCAGTTACAGTACCGAACTCATGACCAAGTTTGCGAAGGTTGTCGCCAGTTTCATCAAGAAGTTCTGTTGGGAATGGACCTGCACCAACGCGTGTTGCGTACGCTTTTACAACGCCAAAGATATTTTTCAAGTAGTTTGGACCAATACCAGCGCCTGTGGAAGCACCACCAGCGATTGGATGAGAGGATGTTACGAATGGATATGTACCATGATCAAGGTCAAGCATAGTAGCTTGAGCGCCTTCGAACAATACCTTTTTGTCCTCTTTAACTGCTTTAAGAACAGCGATGTTAGTATCTGTTACATATGGTTTCAATGCTTCAGCATATTTGATGTAGTCAGCTAAGATTTCATCATAGTTAACTGGTTCAGCATCATAAACTTTAGTAAGCATTTTATTTTTGAATTCTACATTGTATGCTAATTTTTGTT
This sequence comes from uncultured Veillonella sp., assembly GCA_900538355.1. Taxonomy (GTDB): domain Bacteria; phylum Bacillota; class Negativicutes; order Veillonellales; family Veillonellaceae; genus Veillonella. The sequence continues at coordinate 143,076 of UPXS01000004.1, read as the reverse complement.
TGAATGTTTCAAGGTCATACAAGTCGCAGATACGGATACCGATACGATTGATTTTATCAGCGTAGCAAGGACCGATACCATTTTTAGTAGTACCGATTTTAGCATCACCTTTAGATACTTCCTCTGCATTATCTAAAGCGATATGATATGGCATGATAACATGCGCGCGGTCGGAAATATGAAGGGATTTTGCAGATTTACCTTGTTTTTCAAGGCCTTCGATTTCTTGTAACAATACTTTAGGGTCGATTACAACACCAGTACCCACAATGTTTTGTTTGTTATCGTACAAAATGCCGCTTGGTAAAAGGCGAAGAGCAAATGCTTTGTCATCTACCACAACAGTATGACCTGCATTATTACCACCTTGACTGCGCACTACAACGTCTGCACGTTCCGCGATCCAGTCAACGATTTTACCTTTACCCTCGTCACCCCATTGAGTGCCGATAACCATACTTGTTGCCATATCTATATCCTCCATGTGAAAGTCTAAATAATTCACTAACATTATACAACAATGTTCGGACTCTGTGAAAGTATTTATACAAATTCAATCTTTAGTTTCTTCCCAAAAGCGTGAGCTATTTTCTGTAATGTCTTTAAAGATGGATTACCATTACCATTTTCAATCTTACTAATATCAGACTGAGTAATACCTGTTAATTCGGATAACTGCATTTGTGTCATATGAGCTGCTAATCGCGCCTCAACTATATTCTGAATAATTTGGTACTCATCATCTAATGCATCCCACTCTTTTTTAAACTTAGGATTTTTCAATTGTTTCTCTAAATATTGATCTAACGTTTCCATATTATGTATACCTCTCGATATAATCGTTTTTATATTTTATAGCTAATTCAATAGCACTCTTAGGTGTTTTCATGGATTTCTTTACAAAACCATTTGTTAAAACAATTCGTTTTCCCACAAAGAAGAAATACAATATTCTAGAAATATTTGAACCTTGCTTCGTTCGCAACTCATAAATACCATCTTCTAAATGTTTAGACTGAGGCTCTCTTAAACGATTGCCATATAATTCAAGGATCTTTAGATCTCGAATTGTTTTAGCTCGCTGCTTATCTGAAAGTTCATTTAAGAATACTTTTGCTGGCTTTTCTCCACTTATAGTTTCATAAAAAACAACAGAAAACGTATCCATCATATTCCTCCTACTACTAGAAGAAATCTTTACTTAAATTATATGTTAAAACATATATTCAGTAAAGATACAGAGATATAGAAATTTAAGGTCTTACTATATCCAATATAAGTATCTATACCTTTAAAGTAAACAAATGGGAGGTGACCATTGGTCACCTCCCATGTATTGACATTTTAACTAATCAAAGTATTCTATTTTAGTAATTCAATACAACTATATTATAAATTTCTGCCTGTCACTCATGTGCTATTTAGGTTCTTTTAGCCAGAAGCTCATTAAGAGCCCCATTAAGCCTACAGGTATCAGTGTCATCAATGCGGTTTGTACGTCATAGATGTCAGCTAGATGACCTACATATGGTGCTACAAGGCCACCTAAGGTAATGCCAAGGCCTAGTGTAATACCAGATGCAAAGCCTGCATTTTTAGCCAGGTATTTTTGACCTAGCACCGTAATCGGTCCGTATTGTGAGAATACTCCAAAGGCCATTGGGATCATGGCACCGAAAAAGCCCCACATGTTAGGCACAAAGATAAACACTAAAACAGATGGCAAGAAGATAAGATTGCCTAAGCGAACTGTTTTAAGGAAACCTAATTTATCTGACAATGCCCCACCCATATAGGTAAGAACAGCGCCCATTGCAAAGTACATAGTGAGGGCCAAGCTAGAGGCACCAGCTTCGCCGTTAATAACAGTAATATATAGAATAGGAATAAAGATGGATAGCACAGAGAATAAAATAGATCGAGAAGCAATAACAAAGAATAACTTGCCGAAGCTTACCCAATCGTTAGTGCCAGTGTTAGTGGACTTAGCAGAGCCTTTACTTTCACCAATAGCATCGATATCTGTAAAGCCAGTAAAGGCATACACATACAGCAACACGCCAATCAATGCAATCGCCGTGAACAACCAAAGGAATTGACCGCCAAAAACGTACACACCACCAGCAAGGAGTGGGCCCAGTGCAAAACCAGCGCTGCCACCTACCGCAAAGCGTCCCATGGCATTACCAAGTTCATTGGATTGCGTGCGGTTCACGAGAAGAGCCGCCTCAGGATGGAACAATGCGGCCCCAATCCCTGCAATGAGCGATAGAGCTAGTATTATCTCATAGCTCGTCGCCAGTGCAATGGCGCTAATAGAGACTAATGTTACGGTAAAACCTACAGGAATGAACCACGGCACGCGCCACCGATCCGCCACATAGCCCAAGATAGGCTGCGCGATGGAAGCCACCACGGTGTTACAGAAAATAATGGACGCCGATTGATAATAATTAAGGCCAAAATTAGCGATAAAAAACGGTATGAGCGCCGCTAGTGAACCTTGTCCAAAGTCATTAATACAATGAAAAATAGGCGGTCCGTACTTTCGTATAATACGTTTCATATAACCTCCTAATACAATAGCTAATTTCCCCTAAGATACAGAGATGCTTACTAGGAAATTTGCTCGTAATTGTTCGTAAAATAGTGGAAATAACAGGTTGCTTTCAAAATAAAAAGGTAGATATAGCCAACAGCCTAATGTATGTGCTATAGGCTGATTGGTCTATACCTACCCTAGTCTTTCATATGTTATATGGGAAGTACCCTACAATTATAGGCCAAAGCGAGCCATGATTGTATCAACATGTTTTAACAATTTATGTGGATCGAAGCATGCATCGATTTCTTCAGCAGTCATGTATTTCTTGATGTTTTCATCAGATTTAAGACCTGTAGCGAAATCTTTGCCTTCAAGCCAGCGTTCCATAGCATATTTTTGAACCCAACGGTATGCTTCATCACGTACCGCACCTTTGTCTACAAGGTGAGTCAAAATTGTTTGGCTGAATACAAGGCCGCCTGTAAGGTTAAGGTTTTTAAGCATTGTTTCAGGATATACTAACAATTTATCGATTGTACGAATTGTAAGGTGAAGCATGTAGTTCAATGCAATTGTTGCATCTGGCAAGATAACGCGTTCTACAGAGCTATGGGAAATATCGCGTTCATGCCACAAGGCTTGGTCTTCGTAAGCAGATTGAGCGTAGCCGCGAAGCAAGCGAGCCATACCACAAATTCTTTCACATGTAATAGGATTGCGTTTATGAGGCATCGCAGAGGAACCCTTTTGTTTAGGGCTGAAGTATTCTTCTGCTTCGCGCACCTCTGTACGTTGCAAGTGACGAATTTCTAAAGCGATTTTATCTAATGTACCGCCTACAACAGCGATAGTGGACAACAATTCAGCGTGACGGTCACGTTGTACTACTTGCGTAGCGATTTTAACAGGTTCAAGGCCTAATTTTTCGCATACGTATTGTTCTACGAATGGATCGATGTTGGAGTATGTACCAACGGCGCCAGACAATTTACCAACAGCAACGCTTTTACGAGCATGTTCCATACGTTCGATATCGCGTTCTACTTCAGCCATCCACAATGCTAATTTCAAGCCAAATGTAGTTGGTTCGCCGTGAATACCATGTGTACGGCCAATCATAGGTGTGTATTTGAATTCAGCTGCGCGGCGACGCAATACTTCATGTAAGCGTTTCAAATCTTCAATCAAGATGTCGCAAGCTTGTTTCATCATGTAACCAAGCGCTGTATCTTTAACGTCAGTAGATGTAAGGCCAAGGTGGATATATTTAGCCGCTTCAGGACCTACGTATTCGCCCACTGCTGTTACGAAGGAAATGATATCGTGGTTTGTTTCCTTTTCGATTTCATGAATGCGTTCAACGTCGAAATTGCCCTTTTCACGAATGGCTTTAGCCGCTTCTTTAGGGATAACGCCCAACTCAGCTTGTGCCTCGGATGCCAATGTTTCTACCAATAACATTGTGTCGAACTCGTTGCGTTCGCTCCAAATATGGCCCATTTCTTCTCGTGTATAACGTGGTATCATGATGTCTCCTTTGCATGATAAAAGCTAGATTTCTTATACAATAATTGTACCATATGTGAAAGCTCCATTCAATGAATGGACCTAAATTTTCCGAATGATAATTATATTAAATTTACTAATCGTTCGTATTTCCAGAGCCTATTTTTTTAACAGTCGGTTCCACATAAGATTTTTTTTCAACTCGTACACCTCTATGCCTTCATCGATGCGATGAATTCGTTTAATCATTTTTGGATGGGTAATAAATAAACGGCTAAAAAATCCCGTACTTTCACGATCATATAATTCGCCATTCTCAAGCATGCCAATTTGGTCAGTCGCTAGGCCCAATGAAACGAGGCCATCCCGCAATTCTCGACCTAAACCAATTGATATAGCGTACGCATCAGCAGCATACTCACGGCGACGGCTATCAAAATAATAGGTTATCCACTTCGGTAACTGTAGTATGTATTCCACCGCTGTAATCATAATGACTATAGCTAATTGAATAATGCGAACTACAATATTAACAATCGGTATAATTGCCAGTATATTCAATGCAAAGTTAAGCAATATTACAAGATTTAAAATCAATTGCCCTAGTCGATCCATGGCATAGGTTATAGTTAAATAAATGGTATCGCGATGACGCAAATGACCCAACTCATGCGCCAAAACGCCTACCAATTGATCCTCACTTAATGCTCGTAAGGCACCTGTATGTATCGTAATATGATTGATTCCCGAAGCAAAGGCATTGATATCCTCATCATTACGCATACGCACAGTTAGTGAATCACGTTTTACCTCACTATAGGCACATAATTTTTCAAATATTGGTTCAAGATAGGCCGATTCTTCTGCACTTGGTTTTCTTTCACCTTGCATGGCATGAGCAATCCAACTAAAAGGCGGCAAAAATAATCCTATAGCCACTATAATAGGCAATGCAACGGCTATAACGATATACACCTCTAACTTATCCGCTAATTGTAGCGGTTTCATAAGCCAAGCCCAAGAAAAAGGATATACGTATTGAACTGCGGACTCCAAAATTGGGAAAAAGATAAATACAATAATAACGTTAACAATATAGGTAAGAATAACTTGAATCATACACACTCTCTTTATGCACTCATATTCTAAGATAACTATACGTTACATTTCATATAGTTACACGTTTATTTTAAAAATTATTACCTCATTAGTCCCCACATAACTACGGAGTTATACCTTATAAGTAATATAACAATAAATAAATTTACTAATAATGTATCATAGCTGTACATTGTGATATATAATAAACATACAGACTAAATCTACTATGAAAAATAGGGAGGCTTTCATGGCAAATTTAAATCGCAAAGAGCGTCGTGCACAGCGCAACGAATCGAATACTATAGGCATGCTATTGCGCTTATTCTTTGGACTTAGCTTTATCGGCTTGGCTGTAGTTTTATTTGGAGAGCTTGATCTCAATTATGTATTCTCCATCTTTACAGCAGATATCATCGTGTCCTTAATTTACGTAGTACTCAATAAATCTCGCATAACTACATCCTTAGCGGTTAACACCAATGTACGCGTTATCATCGCATTCCTCATCATGCTAGTAACAATGTTCTTCTACGCCTTTGCGTTATGGCGTGTCGATCAATTTAGCGCACCTATGCAAGTTACATTGTTTATCGGCGGTGCTATCGTATACCTTGCGGTATTCAACTCTACTAAAACAATGCTTACAAACCAAGATTAATGGGATACAGTTTTTCCGTATGAATTATATTTCCATAATATTCTGGAGAGTATAAATAACACGCTACAATTAACTAATACTGCAAAAGTAAAATAATTAATACTACAAAAGTAAAAGAGGCATATCTTACATACATAGTATGTGATATGCCTCTTTATTGTCCCATAACGACAGGGATTGTTAAGGTTTGTATGCGTCCAGAGTTGTTGACGATGCTGCCACTGGTTTTAACAATGCGCAACGCCTCTTCCATTACATCAGGCGGCACACCGTCCACCACGATGCGCGGTGTATTCTGAGCAACGATGACATGGCCATCTTCGCCAAAGTTCACCTTCACCGTAACAGTACCCGTTACAGAAGATCTCGCGCCTTGTTCTTGGACACGACGAAGATATGCGCTTGGATTAATCGCTGGTTGTCGTAATAACTCTTGCTGACCAGGCGTCAACAAGCTCCACGCAAGATCTGATAGGAATGATAAATCAGCTGATTCCGTACGACCATCACCATTGGCATTAGGGTCAGATGTAACATCCTTCCCCATAGGAGCCTCTTTCGGTTTTGATTGTTTGTCATGAGTTACAACCGCTTGTTCTACACCAGCTGCTTCAGATTCGATGGCTTTAGGAATAGCCCACTCTCGTCGTTGCTCTGGTGCACTAGCATTTGTATCTAATGTTTTAGTTCGTTCATTTTCATCAGACGTCACAGCCGCCACCATAGGTTGTGACTGAGGTTTAGGCTTTGGTTCTGTACGTTCTGGTACTGCCTCTGCGGGGGCAACCTTCTCCTCAGGTTGTGGAGTTGGTTCGGTTACCTCTGTACTGCTTTCACCATCATCAGGCAAATCAAAGCTAATTTCAGCCGCATCATGGGCGGCACCTGTACCTGCCATTCCCCGCAAAGAAAGACCCATCCCAGAAACGAGTATCGTCGTAATACCTAAGGACACGATGAACGGTTTCAAATAATGCGATTCAAACATAGAATCACTTCCGTTCCGTTGCGACGCTAATATATTTAGCGCCATTAACCTTGAGCATATCTAACAGCGCAATCACCTCGCTGTAATATACATCCTTAGATGCGCGGATAACAAAGGCTTGTCGCGGTGCTTGTTTAACGATAGACCGCACCTCTTCAGCCAATCGGTCGGAAGAGATTTCCTGATTATCGATATATAGCGTGTGCGTTGTGGTGAGCGTAATCGTAATAGGTTCAATAGATTTTGCTGTAGATGTGGATGCAGATGGCAAATTGAGCGGAATTTGTTGTTCTGTATTCATGTACAGCGTGCCAACCATGAAGAATACCAATAAGAAAAATACGATATCGATCATAGGGATAATCATGATGGTCGGTTCTTTTTTAACCCCTAATGTGCGTCGTCTCATATATCATGTTCCTCGTTGTATGCATCGAGGATATTACCACACTCATGCTCTAAGGTAGTAATAGAATCGTTTACCTTTGCCGCACAGTAACTGTGAAAGCCAAGAGCGATAATCGCTACAGTCAAGCCTGTAGCCGTTGCCACTAAGGCTTCAGATACACCGCCTGTAATGATGGTAGGCGCACCAATATCGCCACCTACTACTGCGAAGGCGCGAATCATACCCAGCACTGTACCCAACAGCCCTAACAACGGTGCCATCGTTACGATCATGCTGAGCCAGCTAAGGCCGCGTTTTAAACGCTCATCGGCGTAAGATACTACGTCTTGTAAACGGTTTTCTAAACCATTATAGTTCTTTGCACTGCGCATAGCCCGAGCAAATAAAGAGCCAAGCTCCTCTGTGTCGCGTTCCAGAACACTTGGTAACATGACCCAAGATTGATTCTTCTCTAACACCTTATTAAAGCGACGCAAGTCCTTCGTAAACTTGCGATATAAAACGATACGCTCAATGCCAATCATCAACGCAAAGAGCAAAAAAATTACTAGCGGATACATTACAAATCCACCAGCCACAAATAAATGCGCTATGCTACTCATACTAACCTCCAAAAGCCGTTACCCTCTAGGCCCCATTAAATTTAATTATATCATGTTTTAAGGCATCTAAAAATAATTATGAGACAAAAAAAGGCTATACTAATAGTGATATACCTATTAGTATAGCCTTTAATGTAAACTTAATTTAGCTATAATCCCGATTTAATTTAACCTAGGAGGCTTGTAATCTCTTACATTCTATTAATCTTTTTTTAGGAATTTCACAAGTATGCCACCGATTGTTAAGGACACGCCAAAACCAGTAAAGAACATACCGAGGGAATACATCCATGCATAGGTTTGATTATTAGAAGAAATCGCTTTCGCTGCGTCTCGTGCATTAGTAGCGTTTCTTGCAATTTCCAAATTTGTTGTAGCTGGATCTGGATTTAATAATAGGATAACAATACCTATAATTAGAACAACTACACCAACGGGTAATAACATTTTCTTGCTCATTTAAATGTTCCTCTCCTAACATTACATAACATGGTATATACGATTAGATATTATTTATCAAGTTTATTCATATCCAAGCGATTTACACTGCCAATAAAGCTATTGTAGGATTCAATCATATCATTGTAATGATCAGCTGTTTGGTCACCTAAGAATGTACGAATTCTACCAATAGTTGTATTTAAATGATTTTTAGCAGAGTTATAGTCCGGACTAGTAATGCTGCTGGATACATCCATGATTCCTTGCAACTCTTGGTTCGCCGCATTTACATCGATTTGCTTGCCTTCTTCAAAGCTATCCAATAATGCAGTTAAACGTAAATGAACTTCTTGAGCAGCAGCTGCATTTTTCTTACCGGAATCTTTAAGTTCTTTCAACTGTTCTTGTTGATTTTCCGTATTATGTTTATGAATTACTGCGTCTAACTGATTATATGCTGCATAGAATTGATCATATAGTTGAACGTATTTAGGTCCTAATTGTTGTTCCTTAGCATAATTATCTGCTTGATATGAATTAGTTTCGTAGTACGTATCCAATTCACTGGCTACTGGTACAATATCCTTTAATACAGCCAATACATTATCTAAAGGTTCTTTCATATCATCATATGGCACGCCAGCATCTTTAGCGGCTTGTAAGTTCTTTTGTAAAGAATCAAAATGTGGTGACATAAAGCTTGTTAAATGTTGACCTTCTCTTAGTTTTTGAATGTCTGGGCCGATAGCATAGCCAAAGCGCACTGTATGACTGTTAAAATCGCCAACGGCTTTAATGTAGTTGTTAAACACTTTAACGTCATCTTGTGATGCCTTTTGAGCGCCTTGCTGCACCCCATTGGCAATCTTAGAAAAACTACAACCACTCAAAAATAATGGAGCTGTTAGAGTAGATGCACACAATACGGCTGTTAACATTTTCTTTACTAGTGGTTTCATAATGAACCTCTCTTTTTAATCACACACACAAGTAACAGTTTATGATTAAATTATATATCATATATGTTATTTATGAAAGTATCAACCGTATTTTTTATGAAATTTGTTTCATGAATATGCTTTCACAAGCACATAAAAAGGCATAGTATACATCTCCATTGGGGTAAACCCAATAGTAATGTTTATACTATGCCTTTTCTGGATACATCTTATATGTCTAAATCAGTATGATAGCTAATCGGAGTGTCTTAATAGATAAGTTATGCCAGCTTATCAAATAGGTATGTAGCTATCTACTTATTTAATGGACTTATCGAAAACGCCAATTAATTCTTCAACGGCTTGAGATTCGCTCATTTCACCATCTAAGACGGCTGCTTCCACTTCGCCCATACGACCTTGAATGACGACATTATTAAAGAATAGGTTGTGCAAGTGTTCGTCAATCATATCGCGTACCCAACGGAGGGATTGTTCTTGACGGCGTTTTAAGAAGACCCCATTTTCTTTGCCTTGTTCAGTAAATTCTTGGATTACATCCCACAATTCATCGAGGCCATCCTTTGTAACGGCTGAGCAAGTGTAGGCTTGGGTTTTCCATTTTTCCGTAGCAGGACGAATGTAATGCAACATCCGATCGTAATCGCTACGAGCGATGAGAGCGCGCTTGAGGTTATCCCCATCAGCCTTGTTGACCACAATAGCATCGGCCAGCTCCATAACGCCTTTTTTGATGCCTTGTAATTCATCGCCTGCACCTGTTAATACGATGAGCATAAAGAAATCTACCATGGAACGCACGGTAACTTCACTTTGCCCAACCCCAACGGTTTCAACGAGAATGATATCGTATCCAGCAGCCTCGCAAAGTAGCATGGTCTCTCTACTTTTACGAGCTACACCGCCTAGTGTACCACCTGCCGGCGATGGACGGATATACGCGTCAGGATGTTTCGTCAATGTTTCCATCCGCGTCTTATCGCCCAAAATACTGCCCTTTGTGACTTGGCTCGTAGGGTCTACAGCAAGTACGGCTACCTTGTAACCTGCTTCAATGAGCATGTTACCAAAGGCTTCAATAAATGTACTTTTACCAGCCCCAGGCACACCAGTAATACCGATGCGCAACGCCTTGCCCGTGCGAGGCAATATAGCTTGCAATACTTGTTGAGCTAATTTAAAGTGTTCCTTATTATTACTTTCTACTAACGTAATAGCCCGTGAAAGTATAACGCGGTCCCCCTGCTCGATACCGCGTACATAATCAGCGACAGTTAACTTCTTTCGCCGCTGTACGGGACGTACCGACGGAGCCAGATGCGCGGAGCTAGATAAGAGGCCATCGTGCATTTCCTTGACGCCTTTCATTACATGACACGCGAAGGTATCATCCTTTTTCGCATCTTCCGGCACCCAATCGGGACGGTAGGTGCTACCCTCGGCATTTGCATTTTTTACACCTAATTCAGGAGCCTTACCTTCACCAGTGGTGAAGGTGGCATCCTGAGTCGTATGCAATGCGTCCGGAGTAGTCCGTTTATTATCAGTCATCAGACTCTTCTTCTTGAACGTGGCTGGTCAATGTTTCTAGTAATTTCTTAGCCGCTACTGGCAAGACTGTACCAGGGCCAAAGATAGCCACTGCGCCATGTTCGCGTAGGAATTCATAGTCCTGAGCAGGGATTACGCCACCAATGGCAACCAATATATCTCCACGACCGCGTTTTTTGAGTTCTTCCACAAGTTGAGGTAACAATGTTTTGTGACCTGCTGCAAGGGAACTGAACCCGACGATGTGAACGTCATTATCCACCGCATCTTGCGCTGTTTCTTCTGGAGTTTGGAACAAAGGTCCGATATCCACGTCAAAGCCCATATCCGCGAAGGATGTAGCGATAACTTTGGCACCGCGGTCATGACCGTCTTGGCCCATCTTCGCAATCATGATGCGAGGGCGACGGCCTTCGAGTTCTTCAAAGTCATCCGCCATTTGACGTACTTCTTTGATAACATCGTCATCTTCATATTCGCTGGAGTATACACCGGAAATAGAGCGAATAACCGCTTTATGACGGCCGCAAACTTTTTCAACAGCAAAGGAAATTTCACCCAAGGATGCACGAGCACGAGCAGCTTCAAGTGCAAGGGCAAGCAAGTTGCCTTCCCCGGATTCTGTAGCATTGGTAATCGCTTCGAGACAAGATTGAACCTTATCTTCATCACGGTTAGCACGCAATTGTTCGAGACGACGGATTTGCGCTTCTCGTACAGCCGTGTTATCTACGTCGAGGATATCCAATGGATCTTCTTTATCTAGACGATATTTATTGATGCCGATAATCGCTTCACGGCCAGAGTCGATACGAGCTTGGCGACGAGCTGCCGCTTCTTCGATACGCATCTTAGGAAGACCAGTATCAATCGCTTTCGCCATACCACCAAGGGATTCGATTTCTTGGATATGACCCCAAGCACGGCGAATCAATTCATCAGTCAAGGCTTCTACGTAGTAGGAACCGCCCCATGGGTCGATAACTTTACATACCTTAGTTTCATCTTGAATGTAAAGCTGAGTATTACGGGCAATACGAGCAGAGAAGTCCGTAGGCAACGCAATGGCTTCATCAAGCGCATTGGTATGTAGAGATTGGGTATGGCCCAATGCAGCACCCATCGCTTCCATACATGTACGAGCTACGTTGTTGAATGGATCTTGTTCTGTTAAGGACCAACCAGATGTTTGGCTATGTGTACGAAGAGCCATGGATTTAGGATTTTCAGAACCGAAGCTCTTAATAATCTTAGCCCACAACATACGAGCTGCACGCATTTTCGCTACTTCCATGAAGTAGTTTTTACCGATTGCCCAGAAGAAGGACAAACGTGGAGCGAATTTATCTACGTGAAGGCCTGCATTTACACCGGTACGGATGTATTCAAGACCATCGGCCAATGTGTAACCTAATTCGATATCTGCCGTAGCGCCTGCTTCTTGCATATGGTAGCCAGAAATGGAGATACTGTTGAACTTAGGCATGTACTGAGATGTGTACGCAAAGATATCACCGATGATGCGCATGGACGTAGCTGGAGGGTAAATATAGGTATTACGTACCATGAATTCTTTCAAGATATCATTTTGGATCGTACCAGCCATAACCTTTTTATCAACGCCTTGTTCTTCACCAGCTAGGATATAGAACGCCATGACAGGCAATACGGCGCCGTTCATTGTCATGGATACGGACATTTGGTCGAGAGGAATACCGGAGAATAGAATTTCCATATCGAGAATGGAGTCTACCGCAACGCCGGCTTTACCAACGTCACCTACTACGCGAGGATGGTCGGAGTCGTAACCACGGTGTGTGGCAAGGTCAAAGGCAATAGACAAACCTTTTTGGCCCGCTGCCAAGTTACGACGGTAGAACGCATTAGATTCTTCTGCTGTGGAGAAACCAGCGTACTGACGTACTGTCCAAGGACGAGTTACGTACATTGTGGAATAAGGTCCACGCAAGAATGGAGGTACACCAGCCATGTAGTCAAGGTGTGTCATTCCTTCATAATCCATCTCTGTGTAGAGAGGTTTTAGTTGGATTTGCTCCATTGTCGTATTATATAAATCTTCAAAGCTTTTTCCTGTTTCTTTTTGAAGTTCAGCAAGCCATGCATCGCGAGATGTCGGCGACTGAGATCCCAAGCCAAGAGAGGAGAAGTCTGGATTTTTAAACATGAGCTCACATCCCTTTCTTATCTTGTAACGTATGTAAGATTTCGTAGCAATTTGCACGAACGGAAATGAAGTCGTCTACGCCAGCTTCACGGTATACAGGCTCAAGGTCCTTAGGAGGTGCCCCTGCCAAAACAACTGTTACATTCGGCATAGTTTCTTTCAACTCTTTAGCGAGTGGTGGTACTAATTCTGGATATGTATCATCTGTGGAACAGATAACCACAACATCAGCACCACTTTCACGAGCAGCCTTCGCCGCATCAGCCGTTGTTTCATGGCCATCATTTTTAATAACTTCAAAAGCACCTACTTCGAAGAAGCCTGTGGAGAAGTCCGCACGAGGTTTATGTTGAGGGATTGGTCCCATATTAGCCAAGAACACCTTCACATTATCTTTCGTACGTTGTTTATACGCTTCAGTGCGCATGCGAAGTGCTTCGAATTGTTCAGTCCAGCGATGTGCTGTAATTGGTTCGATTGTTTCAGAAGCAATATCGCCTGCATCTAAAGCCTTACGGATTTGACGGATTGTCAATTTTTGTAATGCCCCAAGTTCGATGAGGCCAATCAACGCACCTGGTTCTGTTGTACTTGCTTCTAGAGTAGCCTGTGCTTTCACAACCGCATCAGCCTCTGCACCTGCCAAGTACTCATCAATTTGAGCAGCACGTTTTTGACGCAATGTTTCTTGATTTTCTGGTTTTGGATCAAGCAATTCTTCTGTCATGTTTGCATACATGTTGTTACCAACTGCAACGTCCTTACGGAATGCAAGGTTCTTAAAGCGTTCATCGAGAATGGCTTTAACTTGAGCTTGAGGATAGCCTTCTTTCAACGCTGCAATAATGCCGCCTTTAGACTCAATAGTTTGGAACTCAGCCCAGATTTTTTCACATAGTTCAGCAGCCAATGTTTCCACGTACCAGGAACCGCCTACAGGGTCCACAGGTTGGCGCAACTCGAATTCAGTTTGCAACATAACTTGGATGTTACGGGCAATACGGCGAGAGAAATCGTCTGCTTTGCGAATTGGTTGGTCAAATGGAGATACTTCAAGGCTGTTCAAACCGCCTACAACGCCAGAGAATGCTTGTGTTGTATTGCGCAACAAGTTTACATATGGGTCGTATACAGTTTTTGTGAAAGCAGATGTTCTGCCGTGTACATGAACGGCGCGGTCCGCTTCTTCGGCACCGAAAGCTTCCATAATGCGAGCCCAAAGTACGCGCAAGGCACGTAATTTAGCAATTTCCATAAAGAAGTTAGCACCTAAGGAGAATGTGAACATCATGCTCTTAGCAATGGTGTGAATATCGATGTTGCGTTGTGCTAATTGACGCACGTAGCATACAGCCGTTGCCAATGCATAGGCAACCTCTTGCACATCGTTAGCGCCGCCATTAGCGTATACATCGCCGGATACAAGCACTGTTTTAAGCTCTGGCGCCTGTTCTTTAGCCCATACAACAGTATGTGCCATTTCATCAAAGGCTGTATCTAAGGAAATGTGCAAAGCACCATCTTTCGCCAAAACACCGATAGGATCTGCACCAACAAGACCTTTCAAATCAGACGTTTGTTTTTTAGCGCCTTTCACTGTAGCCGCTAACATACCAAGCAAGATGGCTGCAGAAGCACCAGTTTCAATGTACAAAGGGTTTTCCTTCAAATTGAAGCGGTCAATCAATTGTTTGCAGTCATCCATGGTGGATACAGATGTACCACCAACGCCAACAGATGCGCCTACTTGCACGTCTTGATCATGACGTGTTGCTTCATCTAGGCGGATGTTGTGAATAGTGCCACCTTTTACAATCTCGTATAAACTTGCATGATTAGCATCTTTAGGCAAAGAGTCATCTACATATTGGGATACACCCCAAGAGTCTTTAATATAACCACTTGCCTTAGTGCCACGTAGGAACTCACCTGCCCCAGGGTATACGCCCTTCGGAATTGCTTCTGCATGTAATGCAGGTGTGTAAATCGGCTGCAACGTAATACCTTCATAGGTTTTCGTGAACATCTTCTTGTGGAAGTCGCCACCCTTTAACGCCTTTTCAACCTCTGCCTGCCATTGTTCATACGTAGGTTTCTCAAATTCATCAAAGGATACAGGAGCTAATAGATCGCGTTCAGCATCCTTTGAAGTCTTTTTGTCAGACATATATGTGCCTCCTTTTCAACTCGAAACCATACCGAGAAACAGCGCACCGTACCTACAATTGTTATGCTTATACACCACCAAAGCTTTCTTATCTATGGATCACATCAACCTCAAATCTGTGTCCATCAGTTTACTAACAATAAAGCCTGATGCATATGCTCAACAGTCACTTTCAAGGGCAATAAAAAAACGTGCCACCCAAAAGTGACACGTAAGGTTCCTTGTTGAAAAGTATGCCAAAAAACACTGAAACCAGCATACCTCAATCCCCTTCCTATCGCTCGTAGGTACATAACGGTGATTATCAAATAGGCAGTTCTCCTGGCTCGGGCTCATCGCCTTGCTTTCGCCTTCCCAGATTTCTCCAGTGACATTTTTGAAAGCAGGCTCGTCCTTACAGTGGCGGGACCGCATCGGCTTGTACCGATTTCTCTATTAAGTCTTGCGACACCTATTCTCTATATTCGTTGTTCTAAGTCCAATATAGTGTAAGATTATGCACAAAGTCAATGAACATAACAGTTAATCATAAGTATCAAATTTTAGGTTATAACTAATGCATATTTAAAATGATAAAAACTCATCACTTTCAAATATACGTATTTATCGCTATCAAATATACGTATTCATTGTCTGCAAATCGAGTACAAATCATCATAAAATCTAAGCCCACGCACAAACGCACCCACAATGCGTGATATAATAAATACAATCACAAGGAGGCATTATGGAGCACACAAGTAAAAAAGGTCTAATGACAGCCCTTAGTTGCTATATCATCTGGGGCTTACTCCCTCTCTATTGGGCATTACTAAACCATGTTTCACCATATAATATACTGGCACAACGCATTATCTGGTCAGGCATTTGCATGGCCATCGTCGTATTTGGCCTACATTTTAAACAGTTCAAGAAAGACTTTCAACTACTAAAAGAACAGCGTTCACAACTATTGCTACTGTTGCTAGCATCAGTCATCATCAGCGTAAATTGGTTTACCTACATTTGGGCCATTGCCAACAACCAAGTTATGGACACGAGCCTTGGCTATTACATCAATCCACTCTTCAATGTAGTATTAGGTGTCATCCTATTTAAAGAGGTTCTATCTGTACCGAAAAAGCTAAGTGTTCTCATCGCTACCATCGGCATCGTCTTGCTCACCTATCAAGTGGGATCCTTGCCGTTAGTGTCGATGATTCTCGCCGTTTCCTTTGGCCTCTATGGAGTCGTAAAAAAGAAACTGCTCATCTCGCCCTTTACGAGCATCGCCTTTGAGGCTTGGCTATTAACACCACTAGCCTTACTCTATACGACCATGGTCGATAATACAGTATGGTCCTATTTCAGCACAGACTGGTATACATCCATGCTACTCATAGCATGCGGTCTGACTACATCGGTTCCATTGGTGCTATTCTCCTATGGCGCCCAACTATTGCCGCTCAACCTACTAGGATTCCTGCAATATGTCTCCCCTACCATTGCCTTGTTGCTAGCTATTTTCTACTTTGGTGAAAGCTTTGGCACACCACAAATGATCGCCTTTGGTTGTATCTGGATAGCCTTAGTGTTGTTCTCATTATCAAATCAAATTACAACCATTAGAAAAATGTAGTTAAGTACAAGAGAGCGTATGCCATCTGCATGCAATCTCATAAACCATTTTAGAAACTATATCTAACCTATAAACTCATAAAAGCTGTATCAAATGATATTCTCATTCGATACAGCTTTTTTATATAATACTTACATTAACTTATGCTTATATAATATCCACACTAAGTTACGCTTATATGATGCTCATACTTATATTAACTCATATATAACGTATCCGTCTTAAACCGTATTAACTCTATTGATCCAATTCATTCATATTGGTGGTATTCATATTGGAAATATAACGGTTATAGGCCTCAACCATATGTTTATAATCGTTATCTTGTTTGGATCCCATATAGGTACGAATGGCACCAATCGTAGAGTTTACAGAGGTCTTAACAGGGTCATACTTAGGGCTAGAAATACCATTCGCTAAATCGCCAATGGCTTGTAGCTCTTGATTGATAGCATTTACATCTGGTTCTTTTTCACTATCTAGCTTTTCTAGGACTGCAGTAAGTCGCAAAGAAACCTCTTGTGCAGCGGCTGCATTTTTCTTACCTGCATCGCGCAATTGTTGTAACCGTTGTTGCAATCGGTCCGTGTTAATCTTATGCATCAAATTATCAAAGTCAGCATAAATAGGAATAAATTGTTCATATAACTGAACATATTTAGGACCTAATTGTTGCTCCTTAGCATAGTTATCTGTGGTATACCCTTTAGATTTATAGTATGCATCGAGCTCTTCCGCTACCGGTGTAATTTCGTTCAATTTTGAAAGTAGCTTATCTAAAGGCTCTTTCATTTCATCATAAGGAATACCGGCTTGCTTAGCCTCTACTAATTCTTTTTGCAATTGCTTAAAGTTCGGTGTATTAAATACAGTTAAATGCTGCCCAGCTTTTAACCCGTTAATCGTTGGAGTATTCGCATAATCAAACATTACAGCCATGCGATTAAATCGGCTTACAGCTTTTACATATTGATTAAACAATTGTACCTGATCCTGCTCAGACCGCTGCGCAATTTCCTTACGACTCTGTTCAGTGCCCTGCCATAGCTCAGACATACTACAACCGCTCAACAACAAGGGAGATGTCAATGTAGCCGCACACACCACAGCCATTGCAATCCGCTTACCAAATGGTTTCATGATAAATTCTCTCCTTTCATCAATATACAACCCGATTTATATACCTTAATTATATACTAATACGACTTATATAAATAGAATTAATGTATATAAATCATATATCTAGTTTGTCAAGTGACTAATAGAGTCAGGGGTGACCAATGGTCACCCCTGTTTTCTGTTATATACAGTTAGACTATAAATAAGAATATATAACTCCTAACAATTGTTTTATACGTATACACGTGTTACCATAAAAGAAAACGTACGGGACTAAAATGAGGAGGACCTATGAAATTTATATACCCTGCTATAATCCATGATGATGCTGATGGTTTCTGGGCTGAGTTTCCAGACTTAGAATATACTAGCAGTACAGGCTCAACGTTAACAGAGCTCGTAACTAATGCCCAAGAGGCAATGGAACTATATATTTTAGGTGCCTTAGAAGATGGAGAAAGCTTACCTACACCTACATCTATTCGCAACTTACCTTGTACAGATACAACGTATCCTACATTAGTACAAACAGATATTGATTTAGCTAAAAATAGTAAATCCGTAAAGAAAACCTTAACAATTCCTGCATGGCTAAATGATCGAGCGCTAGCTAAAGGAATTAATTTTTCTCAACTTTTACAAGAAGCATTAGTAGAGAAAACAATGTAAATGTAAATGTACATCATCAATTGCTCAGTAAAATTAGAACTACTGTCCACGCAATAACTGCTAAGGTGAGTAAAATGATACAAAGCATCCACAGAATTATTACAAAATAGAGCAATAATTTTAGTACATATAATATATCAAACCATATACTATGACGATCTTCTAATCGCGCCATATATTCGGAGAGATGGCGCACCCAAAATGGAGCTTTCGCATTAGGATTCAGCTTCTTCCAGTACAGCATGATATACGGCGTTACAAAACAACCTACAAATACTAAGTATGTAAGGAATAGAGGTGTTTCTATATTATGTTGGGACATAAACCCTGACCAGTCTACGACCATTAAACCACCAAGGTATAGAAAAACAAACCAATATATAAATCCTATCGCCTTTATAATAAGGCGAATCATCTGTTTCACATCCATGCCTATAATCCTACTAATGTTTTAAATCGCGCATTATTGTGAAAGCGTTCAAAATGGTCTTGTTCAGCGGCCACAGCTTTCACAGATGGATCAATGTTAATTGCTTTTTCAAGCCAATCAAGGGCCTTCGTATCATCCCCTTGGTCTGCATAAATAGTAGCAATGCCATACACAGACCAGGTGTTACTAGGGTCCTTTTCTAATACCTTTTCAAACCATTGTTTAGACTCATTTAATTGGCCTTGTAATTTGTACACCATAGCCATGTTGTAGTAGTTCGCTACATTATTAGGATCTAGGTCATATGATTTTTTAGTATCTGTTAAGCCCTTAGCTGTATCACCATTTAACGCCGTAGCGAAGCCACGGATGGAGTACGCCTCTGCATTATTAGGATTATCCTTAATAGAAGCTGATGCTTCCTCGATGGTTTTAGCATAATCACCAGAGGATAGAGCCTGCTTAGCTGCCATTACATGAGCATCTTGACCTTGATCTGTCTTAGCTTGTTCGTTAACTGTTGTAGGTTTAGTGTCTTGCTGGGTCTTAGTCTCTGTGCCACAACCTAATAGGCTAAGCAAACAAATACATAATAGAATATATTTCATACAATACCTCTATATTATCTATATATACAACCACATTATGTCGTATATATTCATTATTTAATATGATGACAATATGTAGTAGTAACTGATAATTTATTTAATACCATTACAATTATACCAAAACTATATACAAAAAAGGACGAGCCGCAACTCGTCCTTTTTCGTTATATGGTAGGTAAAGTTATAAATCTTATTTTTTTGCTTTAGAGCAACGGTCTAATAGGAATGCAACGCCTACGAATGGGATGCCACCGCTTTCACCAAGACCAATTTCACATGTGGAACTGGAACTTACGCCTAGTGTTGCGCCGTATTCAGCAATTTCACCAGCAAGGTCTTTTGTAGCAGCTTTGTTAAGTTCTGGTGTGAAGAAACCTTTTTGACCAGCAAAGCCATCGCATGCGAAGGATTTAATGTTGAATACATGGTCTGTACATAGACGAGCCAAGTCTTCGATGTATTGAGATTTACCCAAAGATTTAATCTTACATTGTTTATGTACGATTACCCGTTCATCGCATTTTTCAATGTCGAGATGAGGTACTACGTATTTGCACAAGAATTCAGAAATATCATTGATTTCTAAGTCTGGCATGTGTTTGAACGCATGGTTGAAGCATGCACTATGGTCAATCACGATTGGATATTTACCATTTTGAGATGCTTTCATCAATGCATCGTGCAAGTCCTTAACAGCACGTTCATGAACGTCATCGTAGTTTTCAAAGCTCAAACCACAGCAGAGGTTTTCGATATGTTCAGGATAAATAATATCGATATGAGCCTTGTTGCAGAGGCTTTCTACAACTTGTTGTAAGCTACGATCATCGTCATACCCTTGGTTTGGTTTGAATGCGCGGTTTGCACAAGTACTGAAGTATACAACCTTTTCAAAGTTAGTAGGTTTAATGCGGTTTTTCAATTTATAGCGATTAGCCTTAGGAGTTGTTTTAGGTACATATGGTGTAACACCTGTTACGCCATGTAAGCCTTCAGTAATCTTAGAAATCGCTTTTTGTGTAATGATAGAGCCTGCAATACCTTCAAGACTTACACCAGCACGGCACATTTGAAGTGTTGTGGAGAAGTTATCGTAGATTTTCTTAGCCAATTCTGGTGCAGGTGGATCGATGCGGCGCATGGACAATGCGATTTGAGCAGTATCGATGCTGAGTGGGCAAAGACCTTTACACATGGAGCAAGCAGCACAAGTATCTACGCCGAAGTATTCGTAACCTTTTCTAAGTTCAGATGCCAATGTGAAGTTGCCTTCGTTTTCAAGGCGTTTAGTTTCGCGCAATAATGCGATACGTTGACGTGGAGTCAATGTTAAGTTACGGCTTGGACAATGTTTTTCACAGAAACCACATTCCATACAGATTGTGAAAGCATCATCGATAACGCATTGAGCTTTAAGATTTTTCTTGTACACATCTGGATCATCAGTAATCATAACATCAGGGTTCAAGATGCGTTCAGGGTCAAAGATGGCTTTGATGCGACGGTTAATTTCGTACGCTTTTTTGCCCCATTCCATTTCAACGAATGGTGCTACCATGCGGCCTGTACCATGTTCGGCTTTCAAAGAACCACCGAAACCAGATACGCGTTCAGACATTTCTTTTACCAAGTCGCCGAAGTTCTTAGTATCTTTAGGGTCGCTGAAGTCAGGTGTAATGTTAAAGTGAACGTTACCAGACAAAGCATGACCGAAGATTACGCCACCGTCTACGAAATCGTATTTGTGGAATAATTCAGTAAGCATTTCAATGCCTTTAGTGAAGTCTTCGATTTGGAAGCAAACGTCTTCTGTGATAACAGTAGTACCTTTTCTACGTTGACCACCAACGATTGGCAAGATACCTTTACGGATAGCCCACCAAGAATCGTATTCCTTAGGATCTTGAGAATAAAGACTTGGGATAGCTGTTGGGATGTCTTTCAATTTATCTTTAATGAAAGCTAAATTTTCATCTACAGTTTCTTTGGAGTAGCTTTCAGTTTGGAACAAGATAGCGCTTGTACCTTCTGGCACTTCACGAACGAAGTCTGGTACATTTTCAAGAGTTTGAACGGCTTTCAAGGATTGATAGTCCATCATTTCTGCAGCTACAACCTTATCGCGGCCCATATTAGCCAAGGCCACAACGGCCAAGGATGCATCGTTCAATGTTTTGAAGAACATGAGACCGCAACCTTTATGAGGTACGTCTTCAACAGTGTTGTACACGATTTCAGATACGAAGCCCAATGTACCTTCAGAACCGATGAACAAGTGATTGATGATGTCGATGATGTCTTCAAAATCAACAAGGGAGTTCAAGCCATAGCCTGTAGTATTTTTGATTTTGTATTTGTGATGAATCAAATGAGTCAATTCTTCGTCAGCTAAGATTTCTTTGCGCAATTGCAAGATTTCTTCTACCATTTGAGGTTTTTCACGAAGGAATTGTTCAATGGATTTTTTATCGGATGTATCAAGAACAGTACCATCTAGTAATACAACGCGGATGGAACGGATTGTTTTATAGGAGTTTTGAGCCGTACCACAGCACATACCAGAGGAGTTATTGTTCAAAATACCGCCTACTAATGCTGTTGCAAGAGTAGCAGGATCTGGACCGATTTTGCGGTTGTATGGCTTCAACAAATCGTTGGCATCAGAACCGATAACACCACATTCGCATTTTAAAGCCTTGCCATCGTCAATAACTTCCATTTTTTTGAAGCCATCATTACATACGATGAGCACGTCTTCACTGGAACATTGGCCAGACAAAGAAGAACCAGCTGCACGGAATGTAAATGGTGTACCACATTGTTGACACAAACGAATAAGGCGTCGTACTTCGCGTTCATCTTCAGCCTTTACAACAACCTTTGGTAAATAGCTATAGCAGGACGCGTCAACGCCATATGCATAACGACGTAAATGATCGGTATATACACGATCTTTACAAATCTCTTTTGCCTCCTTGGCAAAACGTTCATAATCTCTAGTAAGCGTACTCACTTATATTTCCTCCTATCCTCTCTTAAGGAATATATCTTAATAATGTCTTATATTTAGTATACGCCGTTCTCATTCTCACTACTATAATTATGCATAAATTATATGTCTCCTAACAATTCTCGATATGCACTGTGTTTTTATTTCTTTAGTTGAAAGTGCATCTCAATAGCATTATCATGTACTCATCTTTTCATATGTTATATTAAAACTATTTTATTTACTAAGCATATTCATAACGCCATAACAAATGAGTACTAAACATCCCATAAAACATGAGTTACCCTGCATATAATTCTATAGGAAATAGTTTGCAAAAATTATGCATAAATTAAGTATAATTTATTTATTTTAGTTTTCTCGTTCTCATTTATATTTAACTATGACTTTTACTCATACCTTTTTATATTACCCACCTAATATGCCTATTCATAGTTTCTTTACATATAAAAAGCCCTCTAGTGATAACTCTGTCGAGCAACCACTAGAGGGCTTATATTATCCAAGAATACCAGATTTAAGAATAAGACGTACTGCCAACGCAAAGACGGCAACACTCATAAGGGCAAGGATGGATTTTGCTTTCAAACGTTTAGCAATGCGCGCCCCTGCTTGAGCAC
Source organism: uncultured Veillonella sp. (assembly GCA_900538355.1). Taxonomy (GTDB): domain Bacteria; phylum Bacillota; class Negativicutes; order Veillonellales; family Veillonellaceae; genus Veillonella. The sequence goes on along the minus strand of UPXS01000004.1, from coordinate 119,890 downwards.
CAAAGATAGCACCAATACTCGTAGGGATAGCAATACTAAATACAATATGATTTTCGATTAAATGTGTTATAACACCTATCGTTGTAGATACAGCAAGGATGGATTGGCTCGTAGCTGTAGCCATATGGGTTGGGAAGCCCATGAGATAGATCAAGGCAGGCACATGGATAAGACCACCACCGATACCAAAGATACTGGAGATAAAGCCTACAAAGAAGCTAATACCAATACCGATAGGCTTGCTATAGGTTAGCTGATCAAGGGTAAGGCTTTCTTCCTTCCGCTCCCCTTTGCGGAAATTCTTAAACCCAATCAAACCAGAAGCACAGAGCATAAAGCACCCAAAGGCAAACATAAAGCCTTTACCAGAGAACCAACCAGACATTTGAGCACCTAAGATAGCACCTGGTAAAGTCGCTAAACTAAATACAATAGCCGCGCTAATGAGTACCTTTTTCTGTTTAATATAGGCAATGGACCCAGAAATGGCGTTACACATAACAGAAAATAGCGATGTCCCTACAATCATGGACGGAGACCACTCAGGGAACCAGTACATAAAGAGAGGTACAAATACAAGGCCCCCTCCGGCACCAATGATGGTGCCAAGCATAGCGGCTAAAAAGCCAACTATAGTAAAGAAGATATAAAATACTATAATATTATCCAACATAATGGGGCCTCCCTTTACTTAGATTGGAAAAAGCTCTTTGCTATATCTGATTCGATTGGAAAAATTCTTTCGCTGCTTTTAATCGTCCTCGTTCACAAGAGACTTGTAGTTCGTCACCTGGTTCAAGTTTTACATCCCCTAACGGCACAATGTATGTTCCATTGCGACGAATACTTACAATTAATGTACCATCTGGCAAGGCCAAATCTTGTAATTGTACATCTGTATAATTCGCTACTACAGGCACCTTTGTTTGGAAGAAGGTTTGTACAGATTCTAAATTGTTTTGCCCACTCATAGCTTGTAGTAAGGAATCGTAAATAGGTGGTTCTTTTAACAGCTCTGCCACAAGGTAGGCCACGATGGTAACGGTACCGATGGCGTAAATGTTGGAGAAGCTATTCGTCATTTCAAGGACGAGCAAAATCGCCAAAATCGGGGTCCGCATCGCCGCCGCTAACATACCACCCATGGCGCAAATAACGAATTGCGGTACAAAATCAGGAGCGATGATACCCACTGATGAAAGTAAGCTTTCACAAAAGGCACCTGCTGAAGCACCTATAACGAGCATAGGCAAGAATATACCGCCTTGCGCACCACTGCCATAGCAGAAGGTAGTAAGCAAAATCTTTCCTAGAACAATACCCCCTAAGAGCAATACGCCATGAGATTGAAAGGCTAGCTGCCCCACAAGATCATTGCCACCGCCCAAGAGAAGCTGCGAGTCATAGCCGATGACAGCCACAGTCACAAAGGTAAGGGCTAATTTCAAGAATCGAGAACATTTAAGCCAGTCAAAGAATTTCTTAAATGCGAAAATCATGCGGCAGAAGAGTACCCCACAGAGCCCCATGATAACGCCAACCATAAGAAGGACTGGGAAGTACTCAAGAGGGATACCGGAGGTTACCGAAAATCCAAGGGCCGGTTCTAGGCCGAAGATACTAACCGTAATATAGTTAGAAATCAATGTAGCTACGAAGGTAGGCACAACGAGGTACGGATAAAAGCTTTTATGGACCTCTTCAAAGACGAACATCGCCCCCGATACAGGCGCACTAAAGGCGGCCGTTAAGCCTGCCCCTGCACCAGCAGAGGTTAAGATACGCTGCTCACGCAGTCCTGAATTCATCCAATAGGACACGATCTTACCGGCAGAGCCACCAATTTGTACGGCTGGACCTTCACGACCTACAGAAAATCCGGCAAACCCAGTTAATACACCACCAATCATCTTGGAAGCTAAAGTCCGATACGGCTTCATATCAAAGAGCCCTAGCATTTCCCCTTCGATTTGAGGAATACCAGAACCACCAGACAATGGAGCCCATACAAGCAAGCGATCTACGATAAAAGCAAAGATAACCATCATCACAAGCCAGCCTATGGCCCATTCCAGAGTAATACCATCCATCAAATGCCAACGAATATGCTCTGACTCAAGGATTAAATAACGGTATGTAGCACCACAAAAACCTGCAATCACACCTACAAGAGCGCCCTTTGCAATGAGCTCCGTCAACAGCATACGATTCATGGACATATCTGCTAAGGTAGAACTGCGCTTATTAAATTTCCATAGCTTCATAACATCCTCCTTAGCAATGACCAAATCTGACGTATTATCTAATAATATATATATATACAACCGAACTATGTATTCATATCCTTAGTATACTTATGTAAACCACCATTTTCAAGAAAGGATTACGTATCAAACAGCTATCTCACTAAATGCGAAATTAAAATTTCGAGTCATAAGACATTCCATAGGACTTCAAACGCAAAGCTAGCCACCTCTAGAACGAGATGGCTAGTTTTGTTAAGCAAGTGTGTAAATGTATTTTCTTTACATATTCGGAGGCATCTGAAATATGTAAAGATTCTAAAGATGTAAAGTTCTTAGGGATAGAGCTAGGCATCATTTAGACTATTAGATTATTTAGACTAGCAAAATATTTAGACTAGTCTAAATATTGATACCATAGTATAGTATTAAATCCTATACATCATGAAACACTATATGCTATCAAATTCTAAAATTCCTTAGAATATGGATTCATAGATACCGATGATTTCTTCCATAGATGCATCTCTTGGGTTACCAGGTGTACATGCATCGTTGAAAGCAGATACAGCGAGGAATGGAATGTCTTCCCGTTTTACGCCAGCTTCGCTAAGGGATTTAGGAATGCCTACATCATCAGCTAGTTTTTGGATTACATCGATGGCTGCTTGACGATATGTTTCTTGATCCATTCCGTCTACATCAGGAACGCCCATAACGCGAGCAATTTCACGATATTTTTCGCCTGTTGCAAGAGCATTGAATTTCAAGACTGCTGTTAAAAGCATAGCGCACGCTTTACCATGAGGGATATCGTACACAGCGCTCAATGGATGCGCCATAGAGTGAACAATACCAAGGCCTACGTTGGAGAAACCCATACCTGCAATATATTGACCAAGGGACATAGCTTCACGACCTGCGAAGTCACCAGCTACGGCGCTACGCAAGGAACGACCGATAATTTCAATAGCTTTCAAATGAAGCATATCAGTGAGTTCCCACGCACCTTTAGTAATGTAACCTTCTACGGCATGAACGAGGGCATCCATGCCGGTAGATGCGCAAAGACCAGTTGGCATCGATGCGGACATATCAGGATCCACGATGGCTACGATTGGGATGTCATGAGGATCAACACAAACGAATTTACGGTTCTTTTCAACATCTGTAATAACGTAGTTAATAGTAACCTCTGCGGCCGTACCAGATGTAGTAGACACCGCGATAATTGGCAAGCATGGATGTTTCGTAGGTGCCACTCCTTCTAGACTACGTACATCGCTGAACTCAGGGTTCGTCACAATCGTAGCAATAGCCTTACTTGTATCGATAGCGCTGCCACCACCTACAGCAACGATAGCTTCAGCACCTGCCGCCTTACAAGCAGCTACACCAGATGTTACGTTTTCAATGGTTGGATTTGGCTTAATATTGTCATATACATCGTAAGCAATGCCTGCCGCATCAAGTAGATCTGTTACCTTTGTAGCCACCTTAAACTCAAATAGATCAGGTGTAGACGTAACGAGGACTTTTTTAAAATGGCGATTCTTAATTTCGTTCACAATCTCCTGAATCGCCCCTTGTCCAAAATAGGACGTACCGTTCAACATAATTCTCCGAGCCATATACAATCACTCCTAACGAATAAAAAATAAACCGATCGAGAATAACTATACTAAGTAATTCTCTATCGGTTTATTAAAATCCTTGAAGCTGTGTTATGTATACACTATATATTTTTATACAGAATGTAGAGTATAAATGTATCAAGCCTTACAGAGCAAACTTACCGCAGTATAGACTATAAATATATCTCTATCTTACAGTCCTCTGCTCATTTTCATAAGCAAAATTCGTTTCACAGATTCATCGAGTCGTTCTTTCGAGATACGACCGTCTTTCACGGCTTTCATCAGGCCATTATAAGCCTCTTGCATATGTTCGTATTCGTGACATACGAGCAGGATATCGCTGCCCGCAAGGATGGATTGTACTGCCATATCGCCGAAGGTGTAGTGTTTCGCAAGAGCGCCCATATCCATATCGTCCGTTACGACAACGCCGTTATAGCCCATATCCTTGCGCAACCAGTCTGTAATGATAGCTTTAGACAGACTAGATGGATGGTCTGGATCGATTTGAGGGTACATCGCATGAGACACCATAATGGCATATGTATTCGGTTTAGACTGCTTAATGAGGTCTACAAATACCTTCGTATCTTCATTCAACAAAGTCTCTTTAGACACGGGCACAACACTGGTATCAGCATGTAAATCAACGTCTGTTTTACCAATGCCTGGGAAATGTTTATAAGAATACCACAAACCCGCCTCATCATAGGCTTTGCCTACTGTACTGGCATAGCGTACGACCTCATCAGGATTTGTACTAAAGGAACGGCCATAAGTCAAGCCCAAGTCCGCTACAGGCGCAAAGTTAATATTGAATCCCAGGTCTTTTAGTTCCGTACCAGATTGTTTTGCCAAGGATACCGCTTGTTCAATAGGCTCCTTACCTAACTCTTCTGCAGGAGGGACCTTGATGAGCTGATCCTCCATGCGCGCTACGGCACCGCCCTCTTGGTCGATGCCGATGAATAATGGCGTTAAACCGGCGCTTTTACCAGTTTTATTAATGTCCGCAATCAGCGATTTCACTTGATCTTTAGACTCCATATTCCGGTCAAACAAGATAATGCCGCCCACGCGGTACTCATTGAGCATAAACTTCGCATCATCGTTCAAGGTCTTGCCGTGGATACCAATCATCAACAATTGTCCCACCTTGTCTGCATCAGACATATGAGCCACTAATTTGTCCACCTTTTCCTCTGGTGAAAGCTCGCTCTGTGCCACAGACTCATAGGTTACAGGCTCAGCCTTAGAAGTAAATGGATTATGTAAACCGCAACCCGTTGTAAGCGCTAACGCGCCGATCATCATAGCTGCTACGATACGTCGAAACATATATACCTCCAAAATCTCTAAAAAGTATTATGTATAGTATATCAAATAATAAAGACAACCCCAACAAGGCCCCTACATCTCGTACATCGTTAGCACAAAAAAGACTATTACCCCAAACCTACGAATATATATCGTATTGGTTTGAAGTAATAGTCTTTATATGAGTTAAGGTCAAACTTACACTTAACTGTTGCTTAGCCTTAACTTTTGCTTAATTTTAAATTTTACCTTGCTCTTTCATTTCAGCTAAGAGCTTAACGATGCGAGGACCACAGCCTTTACCACCGCAAGCGCCTGTGCCGGCACGTGTTGCTTCTTTTACCTCAGGAAATGTATGAGCACCATTCAAAATGGCTTCCTTAATCGTTTTACGTGTAATGCTACGGCATGTACACACCTTTGTAAGCTTATCCAGAATTGCCTCTGGCACTTGGTTTTCTTCAAAATCCATATGTATTCCTCTTCTATTCACTTGAATATCTATATCTGTATCAATTGAAAGTTTCAATGTATGTATCCATAGACATATCAATATAGTAGATAAAATTGCTATATCAATCGTGCCTAGCGATACCTGAAACATTAATATATCGAAAATTTACGATTTCTATGTCTAGTATATCATATTCTAGAAACTATATCGATAGTTTTTAATATAGTGAGGAAGATGGACTAAAGTCCTTACCGTATAGCACTTACAAAATAACGCTTACGATACGCTCAAACAACTGCAAAATAGTTTGTTGTAATGGAATGAAAATCTTACTAGCAATTGGTGTGTTAAGTACTAAGATGAGCAAAATCAAACTTACAAAACTTAAACGTTCCAACGTAAATTGCCAGTTCCCAGGCAATAGACTTGTAATAATACGACTGCCATCTAGTGGTGGTATTGGCATCATATTAAGAATAGCAAAATTGATATTATATACGACAATCAGTGTCAGTATTAATTCTAATGAATCATTCGTCAACAAGCCATAACTTTCAAGAAAACGAAGGGCTAAATAGCCCAAAAAGGCCATCAACACATTAGATGCTGGTCCCGCAATAGAAACTAAAGTAGAATCCGTACGAGGATCACGGAAATTAGATGGATTAACCATTACGGGCTTAGCCCAACCAAATCCACCAACAAGAAAGGCTATAGAGCCAATTAAATCAAGATGTGCCACGGGATTCAATGTCAATCGCCCCATAGAGCGCGGCGTAGAATCACCGAGCATATCAGCTACCTTAGCATGAGCAAATTCATGTCCTGCAGCCGCGATGATAAGCGCTGGTATGGACGCTAAAATCATCGTTAAACTAATACCAGAAAATAACATAAAACTCCTTTATTGTTTAGCTTCCCATGCGGTGTAGCCATCTTGAATGCAACGAAGGGCATTCAATGTACGAGGATAACCGATGTACGGCACGCATTGGGAGGCGATGTTAATCAAATATTGTTTACTGTTGCCTACGTTCAAGTTGCCTTCTACGTGAGCCTTGAGCTGAGGTTCACAGCCACCTTGAGCCGCTAAGAAACAGAAGGTAATCATTTCACGATGAGCCACACTTAAACCTTTACGAGTGTAGTAGTCACCAAACATATTAGCAAGCCACTTATTGATGTGACGTGTCTCTTCAGGACCTTCTTGGTAAGAATTACGGATAGCCTCACCAAAGATTTCAACCTGTTTCTCTAAACCCTTTTCAAGGCGAGATTCACTAGTAATTGTGCTGCGAGCTGGATCCACAACAGTTTCCCCACGATAGTCAAAAATCTTATTTGTGACCTTAAAGAATGGACGCACACGACCGATACCAAGATATGGCACAGCTTGATAAAGGAGCTCTATCACTTCATCGGGAATCAAGCCAAAGTTAAGTGCTGCCGGTAGCATCAACGCATATTCATCGACGGCAGATACACCCACTAATGTGGCAAGGATAGCCAAGAAACGATCCTTGGCAGGCACATTGCGACCCTCTTCGGTAATAACTTCGTCAAAGGCAAAATTATCAAACAATACTTCAAACTCAGGGTCAATATAACCTGCAGGGGCTGCAATATCAGGGAACATGCGCTCCGTATAGGCTTGAGCAAATTCAGATTTAGACATAGGAAACCTCCATAAACAACACTGGTGAAAGCCCAAAGGAGCTTTCACCAGCAATAGTTATGTAATTATTACGGCTTGCGCCATCAAATTATAAAGCTGGGAAAGAGAAATCAGTGCCGTATACTTCTTTCCAAGCAGCCAAGAACATGTTGTATTCATTAGAACCAGGAGTGATTTGGTACGCTTGACCATCTGGAGAGAAACGATATACAGTATGCAAGCTTGGGTGAACAATGTATTTGAACAATGTAGCTTCACCATATTGGTTGTTATGCATGTTCACTACATTGATACCGAATACATAGTTACGGCTACTATCAATACCACTGAATTGGGATGCTTTATCAAAGAAATATGTTTCAGAACCATTGGCACTGTTTGGAACCTCTGGATAGTTAGCTAAACCATTCCAGTTTGCTGCATTAGCAACACCGCCAACTAATAATGTACCGGCTAATACAAATGCGCCTAATAAATTTTTATTCATAATGCTCTCCTTTTGCCTGTACGGCATCTCACGAACGGGTCATACTCTCACATGACCTCAGCACAATACGTTATATGTATAGTATATCACATTTTATGAAAATATTAGATATATTAAATTACAGAATGTATGCATATGAGATCTTACTAAAGTACACTACATTAGCGCTTAAGCTTCTCTGCTGTTCTAGCATTAGCGTTATCGATTGCGTCTAATAATTTGTTAAGCAACATGCGCAATTGACGCGTTTCTTCTACGTCGAAAATCGGACCTGCAGATTCAGACAAGCGGCGCGGTACATGAACAGCTTCGTCACGTAATGCTTTACCAGTATCAGTAAGGGTTACCATAACGACACGTTCATCTTGACGACTACGCTTACGCTTTAAGAATGCTTTAGCTTCTAATTTCTTTAAAAGTGGTGTTAATGTACCAGAATCAAGGCGCAATACTTGACCTAGTTCTTTAACGGACAAATCACCATATTGCCACAATGCCATCATTACGATGTATTGAGTATATGTCAAATTTAACGGATCTAAGTGACTGCGATATGCATTAACAATTTCCTTCGCCACTACATAAAGTGGGAAGCTCAATTGGTTGTCTAATTTCATGTACTCTGCATCAGGTACTTCTTCTTTATGTTTGTAACCTTCCAGTACGCCAATTTCTGCCATATTCTACCTCCATATGCACACAATAATCTACAAATTAATTGTACACAATTCTACGGCAAGCAGTCAACGTAAAAAACCACTTTGGACATAAATTTTTAAATTTGTCAATTATTTAATATATTTTTTCTTTTTTATTAAAGAAACTAGTGACTCTATAGAATTCATGGGGAAAAATTATGACATACAACTACCAAATGATTAATAATTTTTTTTAATATCAGAATAAAGTCTTATAGTTTTACTATCAGAGTTAAGTCTTATAGTATAATAAAGAAAATAACAATTGTATTTCTTGTATTACAGACCCTATCTAACAGGAGGTTACTATGAACACATTAGAATGTATCAAAACTCGTCATAGTACGCGTAAATTTAAAGCAGATCAAGTATCTCGTGAACTGATTGACCAAGTACTCGACGCTGGTCGCCGTGCCCCATCTGGCGGTAATACACAATTAACACACTTCATGGTCATCACAAACCAAAATGTGCTAAACGAACTAGTAACACTTGTGCAAGAAGAATACGGCAAAATGCCGATTACGGAAAACACATTGCCTTACATGGTAAACATCATTAAAATGTCTGCTGAAGGCAAGTTTGTATTCAACTATAATGCACCAGTTCTCATCGTACTAGCAAGCCAAGCAAACTATGCTAATAACTTTGCCGATGTATCTTGTGCAATGCAAAACATGATGCTTGCTTGTAACGAACTAGACCTTGGCAGCTGTTGGGTTAACCAAATCCGTCACCTCCAAGACAATGAACGTATCCAAGCTAAAATGCATGAACTAGGCCTTAAAGACGGTGAAAAAGTCTATGCGAGCCTTGCATTTGGCTATCCAGACTTACCAAATGGTCTCAACCGCCGTGAAATCGAAGCCAAAGGCTATCCTGTAACCTATATTGATTAATCAATACTAAAAACAATCTATTTCATAATATAAGTGAAATGGCCTATATCATGGTATGAGTACTGTAGCATACAATCATAGCATACAGGATACAGCATGTAATCAATTAGTGAAAGGTTAAGAATACCTGTATGATTACATATAACATATAAAATAAAAGCGCTATCTATCCCACAACTCTAATTGAGTTTTGTTCGGAATAGATAGCGCTATTTTATTTAGTATATAGTATTACCCTTCAAACACGCGTTTGCGAGCCGCTTTTACAAGGACGGAATTGTCATCTTCTACTACGTGATTAGATTTATAAGCCCAACGTAAGAGTAGTGCAGAGTTAGCCACTACGAGAAGGCTACCACCGTTGTGAACGAGGGCGCCCCATACTGGAGACAATGTACCAATCATAGCTAAGATGATAGCTACGAAGTTCAAGATCAAGGAGAAGGAAAGATTAATTTTAATGGTAGTCATCATGCGTTTAGATAAGGCCACTAGATGAGGGATTTCTTTCACATTATCATTTACAAGAACGATATCCGCTGCTTCTACAGCGATATCACTACCAACACCACCCATGGCGATGCCTACGTCAGATTTCTTAAGAGCTGGTGCATCGTTTACACCATCCCCAACCATGGCAACGATGTTGCCTTCTTGTTGCAATTGAGCCACAGTATTCATTTTATCTTCTGGCAAGCAATCAGCAATAACATTCGGTACGTTCAAACGTTTACCAATGGTTTTTGCTGTTGTACCATGGTCACCTGTTAAAAGAACAGGCATAACATGAAGATTATTCAAAGATTCAACTACAGCGCGGCTTTCACGGCGAACACGATCAGCCAAAGCCACATAACCAGCCAAGACACCATCTACCGCAACATATACAATGGACGCACCGCGGTTCAAGTGTTCATGAACAGCTGCTTTCACAGAGTCCGTAATAGATACATTAGACAAGGTCATCATCGCTTCGTTACCAGCTAACACTGATTTAGTATCTACAGTCGCCGCTAAGCCTTTACCAGGAACCATGCGGAAGGAGTCTACAGAATCGAAGCTTTCACCATGACGAGAGGTAAAATCATTTACAATCGCCTTGCCCAATGGATGCTCGGATTTAGTCTCTACAGACGCTACCAAGCGATACAATTCATCATTAGACATAGTGCCCACTGTTTCAACAGCAGTCACCTCAGGCGTACCATAAGTCAATGTACCTGTTTTATCAAAGGTCATTGTATCAACCTTCGCCAAACGTTCCATAATATTACCGCGGCGCACGAGGAAACCGTGTTGGCTTGCATTGGAAATAGCCGCCATAATCGCTGCTGGCGTAGCCAATACAAGAGCGCAAGGACAGAATACAACGAGGATGGTTACGGCGCGGATGATTTCACCAGTTACTACATAAGTACCAACTGCTGCCAAGAGTGCAATCACTACGATCCATGTAGCCCAACGGTCAGCAAGGCTAACGATTTTCGCATTGCCTGGATCAGTAGATTTAACGAGCTTAATCATGCGTTGAATAGAGCTGTCTTCGCCCTCTTTGGTTGCGGTCATATCGAAGGCACCAAATTGGTTCACCGTACCAGAGAACACTTCGTCACCAATCGTTTTATCTACTGGCATGGACTCGCCAGTCATAACGGATTGGTCGATCGCTGTATCACCAGTCAAAATCGTGCCGTCCACAGGGATTACCTCGCCTGGCAACACGCGGATTACATCGCCTACTGTTACGATGTCTGCAGGCAACACCTCTTCTTTGCCGTTACGAACAATACGTGCTATTGTTGGTGTCAATTTAACGAGACGTTCAATGCCCGCTTGCGCTTTAGATACAGTGAACTCTTCAAGCATTGCACCGAGCTGCATGATGAAAGCAATCTCTGCGGCTGCAAATACTTCACCGATGGCTACAGCCGCGATGAGTGCCAAGGATACCAAGAGGTCAGCCTTTACGTCGAACTCTTCATACATAGCAACCGCTGCGCCCCACACGATAGGCAACCCACATAATAGGATGGTGAACCATGCCCAGTCGAATGGCAGGCCTAAACGAATACCTAATAAACTAAATACTACGCCGATACCACCGGCTACTAATGTGATCTTTTCGCGATTCAAATCGAACCATTCTGCTGCTTTACTCCACCGTTCCATACTTACCTCCTGTGAAAGCTTATATATAATGATATGTACACATTTGTTGTGGTCTATATACATGCGTCCATGTATATAACCTAGGATGAACAACATATATCTGCTTATTGCTTATTGCTTATTGCTGATTATCTATAGTTTGTTGTTTATCCTTTTAATTTAATCCCTTAGAATACCTATGGGGGTATGTCCTATGGTTATGTTATACCCATATGGGTATATCCGTGTCAATAACAAAATATGTGCAAATATTCATATATAAGAGAAACCACAGATAAATACTGGATCTAATGGCATTATATATTTCATGCATTGGCCCATTACACAAATGCATGAACAGTTATTCATATATGTAGGTACATCTCTATATTTATAAATAGAAGATATTTTAATGACCGATAATCTATGCGCTTAGCCCATAATGGTGCACCAAAATAACTATTTATCATAATTAAAAATAAAACATAGTCGACTTTTAGTCATACATGGTATGATAAAAAAGACATTTTGTAGAAAGGATGTGTGATGATGTCGATCTTCTCTCCAGCTCCTCATATCGAACGATTACCAGAGGGGCAAATCGATTCCACCTACAAACGTCTTCGCAAAGAAGTCTTTGCAGGTACTTTTATTGGTTATGCTACATTCTATTTGATCCGCCAAAACTTTAGTTTGGCTGTTCCGTACATGATTGCTGAGTACGGTTACACTAAAGCGGATCTTGGTATTGTCATGACCCTCTTATCCGTAGCGTACGGCGTAAGTAAATTTGTCATGGGTAATGCGTCTGACCGCTCTAACCCAAAATACTTCTCCACAGTAGGTCTATTGCTCAGTGCTTTAGTTATGTTATTATTCGGCACCTTACCTGGTGTTTTAAGCAGTATTCCTATCATGTGCGTGCTCGCCTTCTTAAATGGTTGGTTCCAAGGCATGGGCTATCCTCCATATGCGAAAAATATGGTAACTTGGTTCTCCCGTTCTGAACGCGGCGCTTGGTGGTCCTGGTGGAACGTATCCCACAACCTTGGTGGCGGTATCATCGCACCCCTTGCTACGTTAGGTATCTATCTATTTGGTACATGGCATAGTATTTTCTTCTTCCCTGCTCTTATTTCTATCGTGTTAGCTGTGGTTACATTCTTCTTGTTGAAAGATACACCTCAATCCTGTGGCTTGCCACCTATCGAAGAATACAAACACGAACCAGTAGCAGCTGAAGTAAGCGATGAAAATAAAACTACTTTCAAAGAAATCTTCTACAAATATATTTTGCATAACAAATACTTATGGTATCTTGCAATTGCAAATATCTTTGTATACTTCATCCGTTATGGCGTAGTAAGCTGGGCTCCTACTTATTTGACAGCTGTAAAAGGCTTTACAAAAGAAGGTTCCCGTTGGGCTTACTTCTTATACGAATGGGCTGGTATTCCAGGCATGCTCGTAAGCGGCTATTTGAGTGACCGTGTATTCCGTGGCCGCCGTGCGCCAGCTACTATCTGCTTCATGCTATTCGTTATCTTGGCAATCCTCGTTTACTGGTTCAACCCAGCAGGCAATATCCTTATCGATAACTTAGCACTTATCGCTATCGGCTTCCTCATCTACGGTCCTGTTATGATGATCGGCCTTCAAGCAGCAGACATGGTACCACGGGTAGCAACAGGTGGTGCTACTGGCCTTACAGGCCTTCTTGGTTACCTCATCGGTTCCGCTGGTGCTGGTGCCTTCATGGGTCTCATGGTTGACCTTTATGGTTGGGATGGCGGCTTCGTAGCCCTCGTTGGTGCATGTATCCTCGCTATCGTATTCCTACTTCTCACACTTGGTGATAAATCCCAAGCAAAAGAACAGTAATCTACAACTAACAGTTGTTTGAACACAAAAATCCCCTAGTAACACATCGTTACTAGGGGATTTTATTATGTCTAAAACTATACACTGCACTACATTCTATGCTACGCATAAAGAACTATTGAGAACTTTCAAATTATACACGAGACCAAGTCGCGCTAACCCGTGCAACGCAACAGCCGTAACAGGATCGATGAAACCAAATACACCAGCACCGATAATAGCAATGTGGAATACAATGGACACGATGAGTAGCCCTAAATGGGACTGCTTTGTTCCTTTTGAAAGCTCCGATACGGGAGATGCATCATCTACAAGAGAGCCCATCATGAGCGCCACTAAGATAAGCTCCAAGGAACACGGGCATAGTACCAATAATAAGGTTACAGTATGTATGAAATCCTGTGTCAATGCAAAGGAGCCCATAGATAATAGCAATACAGCCACAACAATAACAGATGAATAATTGTTAATGCCCTGCCGCATAGCAACGAGTTGTGCTGGCATTGTAGGCAGCATATCATCATCTAAGGTATAATGTGACTCGCCTGTGATAAGCTGTTCCAAGAAGAAACCAGCCTGTACAATGAGTCCCACATAAGCCGCCGTATGATAATCGCCAATGGAAATAAGCGCCACCATGGCCACAACAATAAGGAAATTAGCATGGATCTCTAAATGCTTCAAAATACTTTGAACACTATTGATGAGCAGCGGCAACCCACAAACAAGAACCGTCATCCAAGCCAAGTCAATAACAGGATTGAACGACTCTGTGATGGCATCTAATAGAATAAATAAAACACCTAGCGCTAAAATAGCACCTTGCGTAAATAACGACACCTGCGCCGATAAAGACTGTAAAAATTTCATATAGACCTCTATACACTAGAACCGGCCTTACTTACTCCGGAAATAAAACAAAAACAACACAATATTAATTCAGAACTCTCTATACCTAAATTAATTCAAAACCCTATGAACCTAAATTATTTGATAAATCTATGTACCCATAGGGGTATATCTACAATGTAACCATTATACAAAATATGCGAATTATATACAAATCATTTTTTTCGATAAATGATAAAGAACTATAATTTCTAGATAGAATAGGGAAAAACAAATTCATAAACATAACCTTTCCCTTAAAAGCTCTAGTTAAAAGATCTTATTTCTTTATTAGACGTAGAAAGAACAGGTCCCTAAAAACGACTTAGTTTACTTTGGAGGTTCTACCCCTAGGCCCTAGTTGTTGCTCTAAATTTATAAGTTGTATAAAAAGAAGAACGGACCTATCTCTAAAAATGACATTTCCTTAAGAGCTTTAGTTGAAAGCTCTTATTTCTTTATTAGATGTAGAAAGAACAGGTCCCTAAAAACGACTTAGTTTACTATGGAGGCTTTTAGGGACCTGTTCTTTCGGTTAACTAATATGAAATTAGAGCTTCAACGCCTCAACCCATTCTGCTTCTTTAAAGCCAACGAGTACTTTGTCTTCAAGAACCAAAATAGGACGTTTCACAAGCATACCATTGGATGCTAATAAAGCGAGTTTTTCTTCTTCACTAAGGTTTAGTAATTTATCCTTCAATTGTTGTTCACGATAAATCATACCAGATGTATTGAAGAATGCTTTCAAGTCTTTACCAGATTGTGGGTACCATGCAGCGATTTCTTCAGCTGTAGGGTTTTCAGATTTAATATCACGATCTGTGTATTTAATATTATGATCATCTAAGAATTTCTTTGCTTTTTTGCATGTTGTACATTTAGGATATTCAACGAATAACATAGCGTCTCCTTATAGTAATACATAATGTTATAACGATATATTTATGACTTAAGTATACCAAATATATCGAAAATTATCAATATTTATTGACAATCTACAGGTTCTAATGCATTACAATGATCAATAGAGCTTAATACTTCCTCCATCCCTGCACTATGCTTTGCGGTACGTAAATCAACATCCATCTGCAACCGCAAGAAATATCCTTCAGAAACACCAAAGTATTTAGCTAAACGTAGAGAGGTATCTGCTGAAATAGCTCGTGTCCCATTCAAGATTTCCTGAATACGCGAAACAGGCACATGTATATCTTTAGCTAATCGATAAGCAGATAGTCCTAATGGCTCCATAAACTCTTCTTTTAATATTTCACTAATGGTAGGTGTTGGAATGAACTTATCCATATATATATCCTCTCTATTAATGATAATCTATAATTTCTACATCATAAAAACTATTAATATCTTTCACTTTAAAACATAACCTATACTGGCTATTAATCCGTAAACTATACTGGCCAAAGCGATTGCCTTGTAATAACTCTAATCGGTTACCAGGTGGCCACCTTAAATCCTGTATCGATTCAGCATTATCTAATAACATTAATTTACGAAGAGCTAGTCGCTGTACAAATGGTGAAAAGCGTTTAGAAAAATTTTGTCGATAAACCTTTTCTGTTTCCTTATCTTTAAAACCGATAATCATAGAACCTCTCCTTTGATTATACCTGTTTTACAGGTATAACTCAATAATATATACCTGTATTTCAGGTATATTGTGGAATAACTTTATTCTATAAATGATTTCGGTAAAAGATTTCTCTAAAACAGCACTCAAATCCTACTGTTATTCTGACTCTATTGGTCACCTATTTCGGAATGTATCTAGTTCAAGTCATCACTTGAAGATTAACAAACCTTAATACTAACTTGTAAAAAAATTACCAAGATGGCTAATAGCCACGAATGTAAAAAGACCTATATTCTCCAGGCTTTCCTGTGTAAAGTACAGCAGTGAAAGGTTAGAGAATATAGGTCTCTTATAAAACGTATAAAATCTATATATTATTTTTCTTAGTATTCATAACACGATTTATATTACAGCAAGAATGTAAGCCCCATAGCCACGAAAATAGCTGGCAGTAGGTTCGCAATGCGGATTTTACTAGGCCAGATGAGGTCTATACCGACGCAGAAGATCAGAATAGAGCCCACGTAGGATAGGTTATCGATGGCACTCGGTGTCATCAATGGTGCCGCGATGTGTGCCATAGCTGTAATGATCCATTGCGTAATCCCTACAGGAATAAAGGAGAACAACGCGCCCTTCCCCATAGAGGATACCATAACCATAACGATGATACCGTCGAGGATACCTTTTAATAAGAGCGTTTGGTAATTACCCGTTAAGCCGTCTTGAATAGAACCGAGTACGCCCATGGCTCCCACTGTAAACGTAAGGGATGCCGTAATAAAGGCGTGCGTAAACTGCGGATCACCAGTGTTACCAGTTTTGGCTTTCACCCAGTCGCCAAATACAGTAATCCAACGGTTAAGGTCGATAAGCTCACCAATTACGGCGCCTGCCACCATGCTAATGATCATCAGCATAGGCCCCGTCGTTTGTATCGTTCCGTTCACGATGACTAGCATATACTGCATGGCACCGCTCATCCCGAGGAGGAGAACAATAATGCCGCTCACCATCATGAGCGTCTGTTTTAAATTTTCTTTCATAAACCGACCAAATGCAAGTCCACACAAGCTGCCGGCTATGATGAGGCCAATATTAATGGCCGTGCCCAAACCAATCATATATTTCCCTTTCTGAATTGTGAAAGTAATAGCTTATTTCATCATCAGTATACCAACTATATCGAAATAAATCAATTTATCATGGTATACAACCAATCTATGCCGTTATATGGCCCTAGATAAAAATATATAGCAAAAAGCCCCTATCCCGTGAAGGATAGGGGCTTTATGTTGTGTTTATAGCTTTGAGAGAGAAGTATATGAGAGACCCGCTTTGGAGAGAGAGAATATATGTGTTTGTATAAAGCGGGCCGACATATGATGGAACGCTATCTTTCCATCAACTATAGTGTACACCTTAAAGTGTGGTTTAACACAAGTTCAATTTTGTAAAACCAATCATGTATAAAAACTATTGTTAACTAACGATTATTTGAAAACTATATTAATCCTCCGCGTCTACAGGCAATTGAACAATATCTGCGTGCTTATTAATCTCGTCAAAACAAGGACAGTCCTTGCCATGATCATTGATGAGGCCACTAGCTTGCAGATGGGAATAGATAGTCACAGGGCCTACAAATTTAAACCCTCGCTTCTTTAGATCCTTACTAATCCGCGTAGATAAGCCATTCTTTGCTGGCACATGCCCATCGGGATGGCTTTCATAAATAATAGTTTTATTATCTGTGAAAGCCCAGATATAGTTGCAAAACGAACCAAATTCATCTTGAATACGTTTAAAAGCAGAAGCATTATTGATGATAGCTTCAATTTTAGGGCGAGACTTGAGCATGCCCTCAGTCTCCATAATCCGATTGACGTCGCTTTCACCATAAGCAGCAACCGCATCAATATCAAAGTGATCAAAGCATCCTCGAATGATGTCTCGTTTATTCAAAATCGTGAGCCAACTGAGACCACATTGAAGGCTTTCAAGACAGAGATGTTCAAACTGCAATCGATCATCATGAATAGGACGGCCCCACTCATGATCGTGATACGCCTGATACAAGGGCGTCGTCGGCCATTCACAAGTAGCCACTACACACCTCCATGCGCCCAGACAAGGACATCATACATGAGTGCTACTACGAGGCCCATTACGAGATGACCGCCCACATAAAACGGCACAAGATAATAGATAAATAGCAATAGTGAATGTAAGGCTCTGCGGAGCCATACAATCGGTGTAGACGTACCGCCGCCCACCTTGCCATCAAGCCAATTATGGACGATATAAATAGGTGTCCCTAATCGGACAATCCAGTCGGGCATACGCTTTCTAGGATTGAGTCCTGGGCAATACAAAATCACCAAGGGCAACGCCACCGCATCAAGGATGAGCAGCACCGTTAAGGTCAAGGAGAATAAATCTATCTCGCCTTCCCACATCAATGGATGAGCTATAAAGCGGAGCGCCCACAAATAGGCTTTATATACGATATACGGTTCTAATAGCCATAATAAGGGCTTCACTACACTCATGGGACTACCTACGCCAAACACAAAATAAGAAAACTACGCATTCGCGTAGTTATTTTTGATACTATTATTATATCAGATTTTGCACTTTTTGTGGGGTTAAAATTCATAAAATTTTATCAAAATATACAATTTATAGTAGTTCTCAATGAAAGAACCCACTATATAAGCTATTCCTCACTGTCGGCTCATATATACTGATTTTTCATCAATTTTATGACTTATTTTGATAAATTACAAAAAAAATATAGTGTAATTTACACCATAAAATCTAGTGTAAATTACACCATAAAACCTTGCTCAAACAACTAAGAATTTGCATCATTATCATGTGGCATTTTGTACTCATACTCTATGTTATTATTAATACAGGTAGTAAATACCGTCTCACTTTCTCCTTTTGAAAAAATATAACTACAAATAAGGCAGTCCTGATGGACTGCCTTATTTGTGTATTCCATAGATTGTCTATTTCTCTATAGTCTCAACTACTTCGCCGATGTACATATAGTGTGGTTCCCAGCGATCACTGCCAGCTTTTGTATATTCAGGAGGATTGGATGCATAATACTCTTTTATTTTATCCGCTAAATGTGCTTCATCGAATTGATGTTCGTAGAGCTTTTTGCATACAAAAGTTAACTCTGCTTCTTCAAACATGACACCATCATCTACTGCAACTGGTGTTAAGCCCGAATTAGCCACCTTATCTTCGTCACGACCAGAATGAGATCCTAAATAACCAAGAGCCTTACGTTGGCTTTCAGGCAAGAAACTAACGGTAAACGTATCATATTTCGCCATGAATTCTTGGGTATAACGAGCTGGATGAATATACACAGTCACTGTGGAAATATCATTACCAACTAGGCCCCACATGTTGCCCATGCTGCCCCAACTAACAGTACAAGTATTAAAATCCTCAGGTGTACCAGCTGTAACAAGAGCCCACCGTTTTTCAAACATAGTAAATGCTTTATAGTCTTTAGATTCAAATGGTTTCATAATGACCTCCGGTTTATCTTATTTTCCCAACCTCGTATAACTATCCTAACCCCATTATATAATGCACTAATATACAGTACAATAAGTATTATGTAATATAATTATACTTAGTAACATAACCAATGGATTATGACAGTATCAATAGATATGAGAGTATAAACGGGAGATACTACCATGACAAAACTACCACTATTAGCGGGTGCTTTTATGATAAGCACTATATTATCACCAATAGGAGCCATCGATGTTAATATTCCTGGTGCAGATTCAAAGATTCCAAAGGATGCCTACATAAATTATCAAGCCACGAACCCTGATATTGAAAGGGATGTAGCAAACTATGTGGAAACACTAAAGTTAAAAGACAAGGCTAACGGTATTAGTAAAAACGAAATTGAGTATGCTAAAGCTGCCTCTATATATCGCGGTCAACATTACCATAATACAGTCATCTCCATTCATGACCAATACAACCAAATTCGGCTTTCATTCCCAGTAGCGGGCCAAAAAAGTGATTATGATATAGGACGTTACAAAAACCCAAGTCGAACCATTGAAGACTATCGGGTTTTAACCGATAATGGAAGTCTCAATTTAGAAATTGACTACGCAGATTCCAAAGACTACGACTGGCGCAACACCAAAATAGCTTATGAAAAGTTGACAGATAAAAATGTTCGTGACTTCTTTCTAGACAAGGCCAAACAAAATCCGGCAAAACAGATTTCTGATATAAAGGGCACTGTATTTTCATACCCAACTCTGACCTACAGCACTTGGGATAGCATGAAGATGCCACACTTTGAAAACGGTAAAAAAACAACTTTGACCATCGACACGATCAATTTTAAGTTTAAGAACTATAACATGCGTCAACCCTTATATCATGCAGGGTTTGTCTATTATGATAACAACCCCATTCTGAACAAAGTTCCTACAGATAAATTATTGGCTAATTATGTGCTTCCTTCTGTGCAAAATCTAAATGAATTAAATCAATATTCACGCATAGAAAACTTAAACGGTGTACAATACCGCGTACCAAAAGACGCTATATACATAGGTGAGGAAAAAGGCACCGAGTACCAAGATATTAGATACTACAAAAAGGGGAACATAACATTCTTTGTTTCTACTAATAATATTCCTAAAAACCCATATGCGCGCGATCTTGTTGTAAACGGGCATTACAATTTTAACATTAATTTAGATACGTTCTGGAATATATACTATTCCCAGCCAACATCAGATTATATTAATTATTCCGTTATATGGAATAATAATATTCCTGGATTATCCACACACATCTATACACCTCATAAGGATGATCACATCCTAACCTTTCAATCCTATGATGGGACCTATAGCTTTACCTATATCATCTTTTATCCAAGTTTTTTAAGTGTTGAAGAGATTCAAAAATTACGAAATATGATTGAGTTTTTTGAGTCTACCAATAATCCTAGCTTTAAACTAAAAGAGCATGTTTTATTCCCAGATACAGAGGAGAGCCATGCCCATTAAAACATCGTTCAAAATCTAATAAGATGTGTAACCAAAACAGCCAGTACTGCAAATCGCAATACTAGCTGTTTTTCTTTCTCTATTTCTTTTTATGCATAAGTGTATCTACACATAGACAAAATATTAATTAATCTTTAAGGCAATTTAAAAACATCAGCCTCCCAAATGTACTTCAACGCAGGAAACTCTTGCTTATGCGGACGATTGATCAATTTTGCCATTTCTACCATATTACGAATATCATGATAAGACGTCTTCACCGTATTGGCTTTATAAGCAACTTCAATGCTGTACACATATTTATCATCACGGATTGTAAAATATGTATAATTAATACCATTATCAAATTTTACACTGCCACTAAATGCAGGCATACCATTACGCCAAATAGTCGCATTATCATTAACTGAATATGGGTATTTTCGGCTCATCGTATCCATCGTAGAAAAAGCACCTGAATAAAAATGTTTTTCATCATTTGGAAAAATCGGGCGGCGCTTAATCAGCTGCACTATATCTCCCAACTTATAAACGTGCGTTTCCTCACCATAGGAGGTAGGCTCATAATCGGCTTTTCTCGTACTATTCTTGAGCACACGATATTCAAGGTTTCCCCATTTCTCAACATTAGAATAGCGATCTATCGCTTTTGTATCCTCTACCGATGGAATCACATAATTCGCTAAAGCCCCTTCTGCATACCTAATATGATCTGGATTGCCATTACCACGATTTATGATGTTAACACGATATACATGGTTCGTATCACTAGGCAGGGAAAACTCAACACCCGTACTCGTACGCGGCTCAGCTTTCTCTTCTTTTCCGGGGATGAGTGTCATAATCCCATACTTCTGCTGCCATTGACCATTTTTTACCGTTTTATATGTGAAAGCACGATCCGTATAGGTAGTCTTATCATCCACATCGACTACGATATCTGCATTCATACTTTTAATATAATATTGAGGAATACCATTTACGACATTAACAACGGAATTAGTGTTATCATTAATCGCCTTACTTTCAAGACTTGGATAAGGCATAGAAAAGCGAATATGCTGTGTATCATCGTCAAAGATGAACACCGTACTTTGATTGGCTTGGCGTTTTAAAAACTTGGCATTACCATCCATATATGCCTTAGCTTGCTCTACCGTTCTACGCCCATTTTTCACAGTCTGCGCTACCACAGGGCCTGAGCGACGTCTAAACTGAGCCTCTACCAGATCCATATCAACACTATTATAAGAATAGCTTTCATAAGCAGTATCAGGCACCATGGCATCTCCACCAGGAAGATTTATATTGGCAGCATGTACTGTTACTATAAGGCCAAACGAATAAAGGCCTATTAAAATCGCTCTTTTAATCATACAATTCCCTCAATATAAATAAGTTGTATATAAGACTAGCCCTCTATAGCCTCAACTACTTTGCCGATGTACATATAATGTGGTTCCCAACGATCTTTGCCAACTTGGGTATACATAGACGGATTTGCTGCATAATATTCCTTTACGTTATCCTCTAAGTGAGCTTCATCAAATTGATGTTCATACAGTTTTTTACATACAAATGTTAAATCTGCTTCTTTGAAAGTTACCCCATCACCTGCTGCAACCGGTGTTAAACCAGAATTAGCCACCTTATCTTCATCGCGACCAGAATGAGAGCCTAAATAGCCAAGAGCCTTGCGATAGCTTTCAGGGAAGAAACTAACTGTAAACGTATCGTATTTAGCCATAAACTCTTGAGTGTAACGAGCCGGATGAATATACACCGTCACCGTGGACATGTCACCACCATTAGGGCCCCATACATTGCCCATACTACCCCAACTAACGGTACAAGTATTAAAATCCTCAGGCGTACCAGCTGTAACAAGAGCCCAACGATCCTCAAACATAGAAAACGCTTTATAATCTTTTGTTTCAAATGCTTTCATAATGACCTCCGGTTTATCTTAATTTGACGATATATATCTTTAACTCTATAATATAGATAGATAGTCAGACGAGTAGTTGCGTCAAGCTCATCTCGGAAAACATAAAAGCTTGAGAAATGGCCTTTCAGTTATCTAGTTACACTAGGCAACGGAGGGCTATTTTTTTATTTTTCCAACCTCGTCTAATTCTCCTAATCACATTATATGATGCATTAATATACGATACAATAAGAATTATATTATATAAATATACGAATAAACTAATAAAATCCGGGCTAATTCTATGAATTAAAAGCTCGGCTTTTTTCATAGATATGGTAAGAATATAATCATTTATAAATTAAAATCTTGCTGACTTTATCGCCTTTTTGTTCAAATTGTATTCCATGCATCATATCAGTTCGATAGCGGTATTTCCCATAAAACCATCGATTGTTAGTATCCACTAAATCGGGTCTGCCATATACATTAAGGACCTTTCGCATGGAGTCGCCTACGGCAATGCCTCTATGTGTTGTGGCATCACGATTCTCGATCATCATATAGGTAACAATAGGACCCACACCATCCATTTTAAAGTTTCCAAATGTAACCCCACCATAGGTAAGTCCTCTACTAGTTTCTTTAGTAGGCTGTCCTAGACTAGCTTTTACACTATCAAAAGTATTACCTAATGAAACACCAAGGACCATCATATCCTCATCTGGCAAGGTAGTACCTACAATTTGCCCACCCGCATAGTGAGTATATTGCTCAGCTTTGGGCCAATCATAAGATTGTTTCGCGGCATTCGTTTCTAGACGGTCCCAAGTTTTACTAAGCCAACTTGCCTCTGTCACATAACTATAACCACTTACCAATTGTAGGCCTACAACAAGCCCCATAACCATATATTTTGTTTTCATAGTCTCTCTCCTGAAATTTCTTATAATTAGCTCAAACTACATTCACTATATTACACACTATTGATTCAATAGCTTAACCCACTCCATATACCAAGGAATAAATATAGGGCCGCTTTCTAGTTTCTCTTTATAGCTTCCGTCTTCTCTCCATTGTGGACCTTTTCTGAGTTTGACCGCATCATCAAAGCCTACATATTCAATCATATCTCTCCATTGTTTATGTGTATAAGAGGTCTTACTTTCATCATAATTAATACGATAACTGTAAAAGTACACAGAATCTTTCACAACATGACGGAGATAAGACTCTCCATTAGGCTTGTAAGAATCGATCAAAGAGCCTGCGATACCATTATTCCATACGACTGCATATTGTGTAGGTGTTTCTAAATCGTTATACTTTCTCAAAAAGGATAATATGGAACTCTTGATGACCGTTCCATCTCGTTTTTCACCCAATATGGAGGTACGCACTACACGTATCTTGGCCCCTGTATCCTCATAGGTTCTCACATCATATTGAGTATTCTCTACAGCCTCACTCACTAACTTTGCAGTCTTAGGAACACGATAACTGAAATTTCCCCAATGCTCAACACGACTATAATTATCTAATCCAGACAAGGATTCTATAGATGGAATAATATAATTACTCATCACAACTTCCGGTGATTTATCCTGATACGGATCCTCCGTATTAACCCAACCGCCATAACTAATCCCATAGGTAGTCTTTGAGTCATTCGGTGTAAACTCCGTATACATTACATGGGCATTGTTTGACATTAGCTTCCAAGATGCATCGTGCAAACCTGGATATGTATATTTCCCTTCTTTTTCAGCATATTTATTGAGCACTTTACCATGTGGAGGCCCTACTACTAAAAATGAACTAAGGCTTCGTACAGCATATAACGGCCCTTTTCCAGACTTAGACTCTACAGTATCTCCACGAAAGCTAATGTTTGGTACGGATAATCGAATATTCTTATCCCCTTCATGAATCAATACAACGGTAGACTGAGAATAATTTGCTAACTCCAATGCCTTAGCCAAACCAGGGCGTTCTCGATACAACTTATCCATCCCAGATGTAGGATTTACAGGTTGTGATTTTATAAATTCACTATAATCCTCTGC
This sequence comes from uncultured Veillonella sp., assembly GCA_900538355.1. GTDB lineage: Bacteria > Bacillota > Negativicutes > Veillonellales > Veillonellaceae > Veillonella. The sequence continues at coordinate 94,898 of UPXS01000004.1, read as the reverse complement.
ATTCTGCTCCGCTATCTCATTAATATGACGATAATTCTCATATGCATTGGCAGGAATGCTCGTGTCTGCCCCAGGCATAGGCGGCTGCCCGGCTGGCACTTTGATTTGCACAGCACTTACATTCATGATGAAAGCAGCTGCTAGTGCCATCATAATTACACTTTTACGTAACATAAAACCCTCTCTTTTTCTCTCACATTACAACATAAATAAGCACAGCCTTGTTAGCATAAGTATACTATGCAAACAAGACTGTGCCTATAATTAATAATTTTATAATTTAGTATATAAGAGTTACTTCTAATTGATATTTATAAGGTTTATCTCCATTTGACGATATATACCTTTATCCCTATAATATAAGTAGATAGTCAGACGAGTCGAAACGTCAGGCGCATCTCGAAAATAATGAAATCTTGAGAAATGGCCTTTCAGTTATCTAGTTACACTAGGCAACGGAGGGCTATTTGTCTTTTGTAAGACAAATAAGCGCTATTAATGCCCCAAAAGCAATAACAACCGTTATTACCTGTAATAAGAGCATGATTATTTCATAATCACTCATAGGCTTATCCCTCCCTTCAATGACGAAGAGAGGCCCAACCTCGTCCAACTATCCTAAGTCTATTATAGAACGAACTAATATACGATACAATAAGCATCGTATTATACAAATATACGAATTAACTAATAAAAGCCGAGCTAATTCTAATAATTAAAAGCTCGGCTTTTAGTTTATTTAACGTTTGAAAGAATACTAAAGGTTTACCAATGGAATACTTAAAATAATGGAAGCTGTAATTAAGATATACACTACAAAACATAGTTTTAACATAAGCGCTAAACTGACAAACAGGACTTTATAGATAGGTGCTTCTTGTTTCTTAGATCGTATCCAATCTTTAATCTTATAGTATATTTTGGGCTTGTTAAAAGCTGGCGGTAATCGCTTACACCATAAAACGAGCCACAGAATACAGCATATATTACCAAAGAGAAAGAATAGAAATAGACCAAAATGCTCCAATGAATATACTTTCAATACATAGATATTATAGAGTAGCTGAGCAAATGTCTCTACAAAGTTAATCCATAGATAGACAAGATAAACCTTAAGCAAAAGCACTAAGATAGTTTTGATATATTTGAGTTTACCCATTGGCTCACCCCTATCTAATACCATAAAATTTAAGAACAAAATTTATTATTGAGTTAATATTTTAATCCATTCCATATACCACGGATTAAAGATAGGATCCGCATCAAGCTTCTTTTTATGGCTATCACTTATACGCCATTGAGGTGCCTTTCGTAAACTTTCAACATTATCAAAATCTACATACTCAACCATATCGCGCAATTGTTTATGCTTATACGAAGATTTGCTTTCATCATAGTCAATGCGATAACTATAATAATATTCAGAATCCTTTGTAAAATGGCGTAAATAGGATTCCCCATTAGATTTATATCGATCAACTAGAAATCCTGGAAGACCATTATTCCAAACTGTTGCATACTGTGTAGGCGCCTCAAGGTCACCATATTTATTCAAAAATGCAAAAATTTGTTTTTTTGCCAAACTTTTATCAACAACATTCGGGTCTATTTGAAAGCGTAACACACGGATCTTAATTCCTGAGGCTTCATAAGTACGAACCTCATATTTGTTATCTTCTATAGCCTCGCTCACTAACTTAGCCTTTTTAGGAATACGATAACTGAAATTGTCCCAATGTTTAACATGGCTATAATTATCCAGCCTAGATAGAGTCTCAATAGATGGGATAATATAATTACTCATTACCACTTCAGCAAATTTATCTTGGTATGGATCATTCACATCCCCGCCACCAAGATACGTAATACCATACGTCGTTTTCGTCTTACTTGGTGTAAACTCTGTGTACATTACATGTGTCTTGGCTTTAAGGATTTTCCAAGATGCATTTTCTAAGCCTGGATATGTATAGATACCTTCATTATGCATACGTTTACTAAATTCTTTACCATGTGGTGGCCCCACCATTAAGATACTTGTAAAACCACGAACTACAAATAACGGGCCGTCACTCGATTTAGATTCAACCGTATCTCCCCGCAAGCTAATAGTTGGTACAGATAAACGGATATTATTTCTTCCTTCATGAAGTAAGATCACAGTAGATTGTGAGAACTCTGCTAGCTTATAAGGCTTAACAATATCTGGTTTTGCCTTAAAAATCTTATAGTTATCTGCTTTCGGTTTCTCCTCTAAGCTCTGTACTTCCACTCTAAAGGCTTCAGCTTCTTTTTGGGCATTTTCATTAATATGGGAATAATTTTCGTAAGCATTGTCAGGAATGCTTGCATCTGTACCAGGCACAGGTGGTTGTCCGGCTGGTACTTCGATCTGTACAGCGCTTACATTTATGGTGAAAGCAGCTAGTGCAGCCATGATAATCAAACTTTTACGTAACATAAAATCCTCTCTTGTCTCTCAAATTACAACAAAATAAGCACAACCTTATTAGCATAAGTATACTATGCAAACAAGACTGTGCCTATGATATTTGCTTTTTGTGAAACAAATAAAAACGAGCTACTAATCAAATAGTAGCTCATTTTTTAGTATATTTTAAGTATGAAATAGACTAATAGTTTACCAGTGGAATGCTTAACACAGTGGAGACGACAATTAAGATATACACCACAAGACATAGTTTTAACAAAAACAGTAAACTGCCAAATAGGATTTTATAAATAGGTGATTCGTGTTTCTTAGATCGTATCCAATCTTTAATTTCATAGTATATTTTGGGCTTACTAAAAGCTAGTGGTAATCGTTTACACCATAGAACAAGCCACAGGATACAACATATGTTACCAAATAGAAAGAATAAAAACAGGCCAAAATGCTCCACTGAATATACTTTTAATACATAGATGTCATAGAGTAGCTGAGTAAACGTCTCTACAAAGTTAATCCATAGATAGACAAGATAAGCCTTAAGCAAAAGCACTAATATAATTTTTAAGTATTGGTGTTTACTCATTGATGCTCTCCTATCTAATACCATAAAAACTTTAAAACTAAATTTCTTATTGATTCAACAGCTTAACCCACTCCATATACCAAGGAATAAATATAGGGCCACTTTCTAGTTTCTCTTTATAGCTTCCATCTTCTCTCCATTGTGGGCCTTTTCTGAGTTTGGCCGCATCATCTAAGCCTACATATTCAATCATATCTCTCCATTGTTTATGCGTGTAAGATGTTTTATTTTCATCATAATTAATACGATAACTGTAAAAGTACACAGAATCTTTCACCACATGACGGAGATAAGACTCTCCTTTAGGCTTGTAAGAATCGATCAAAGAGCCTGCGATTCCATTATTCCATACGACTGCATATTGTGTAGGTGTTTCTAAATCATTATACTTTCTCAAAAAAGATAATATTGAACTCTTGATGACCGTCCCATCTCGTTTTTCACCCAATATGGAAGTACGTACTACACGTATCTTGGAACCTGTATCCTCATAGGTTCTCACATCATATTGACTATTCTCTACAGCCTCACTCACTAGCTTTGCAGTCTTAGGAACGCGATAACTAAAGTTTCCCCAATGCTCAACACGACTATAAGTATCTAATCCAGACAAGGATTCTATGGATGGAATAATATAATTACTCATCACAACTTCCGGTGATTTATCTTGATACGGATCTTCCGTATTAACCCAACCGCCATAAGTAATCCCATAGGTAGTCTTTGAATCATTCAGTGTAAACTCCGTATACATTACACGGGCATTGTTGGACATTAGCTTCCAGGATGCATTTTTCAAGCCTGGATACGTATATTTCCCTTCACTTTCAACATATTTATTGAGCTCTTTACCATGTGGTGGGCCTACTACTAAAAATGAACTAAGGCTTCGTACAGCATATAGCGGCCCAGTTCCAGACTTAGACTCTACAGTATCTCCACGAAAGCTAATGTTTGGTACGGATAATCGAATATTCTTATCCCCTTCATGAATCAATACAACGGTAGACTGAGAATAATTTGCTAACTCCAATGCCTTAGCCAAACCAGGGCGTTCTCGATACAACTTATCCATCCCAGATGTAGGATTTACAGGTTGTGATTTTATAAATTCACTATAATCCTCTGCATTCTGCTCCGCTACTTCATTAACATGACGATAATTCTCATACGCATTAGCAGGAATACTCGCGTCTGCCCCAGGCATAGGCGGTTGTCCGGCTGGCACTTCGATCTGTACAGCACTTACATTTATGGTGAAAGCAGCTGCCAATGCCATCATGATTACACTTTTACGTAGCATAAAACCCTCTCATTTTCTTCTCTCACATTACAACAAAATAAGCACAACCTTATTAGCATAAGTATACTATGCAAACAAGACTGTGCCTATGATTAATAATTTTATAATTTAGTGTATAGGATATATCTCTAATTAATATTTATAATATTTATCTTTAATTAGTATGTATGAGGTTTATCTTAATTTGACGATATATATCTTTATCCCTATAATATAAGTAGATAGTCAGACGAGTCGTACCGTCAGGCGCATCTCTAAAACAGAAAATCTTGAGAAATGGCCTTTCAGTTATCGAATCATCTAAGATAACGAAGGGCTATTTGTCTTTTGTGAGACAAATAAGCGCTACAAGTGCTCCACTAATAAAAGCCAAGCTATTTTTAAATATGAATAGCTTGGCTTTTGCATTATGCAAATAAGTTAAGAATATATCAGAAATCTAATATGAATGTTTAGGAGCTTTTAAGAACTAACGAAGTATCAGTCCAGCAATCACAAGTAGAATCGGAACTAATATAGCAAAAGCCGAAATAAAACAAACTATAACAACAATAGTACCATACGTTACTACACATAACTTTATAAAAAAATCCATAAAATTATATACACACATACCCACGGTAGATTGTTCTTTTAAAGAAATGAACCAAGCTTTTACTCTATAATATAGATTAGGTTTATCAAATGCTGGATATAACTTTTCATACCATAAAATTACCCATGGTAAAGCCCAAATATTCCCAAAGCATAGTATCAATACAGGAAGATAATCTCTTAATGAGTACGCTTCTAATACATATCGATCGTACAGTAATGTATAAATCCCCCAAATAGAGGTTCCCCAAATAAGTACAAGTATGAGTTTTAACAAGAGCCCCAAAACAAGTTTAGTGTTCCATCTGAGTCTATCTACTGCTTTAACCATTTTAGTACTTTTCATAAGCTATCACGGCTCATCATCGTAGGCCACACCATAGGCCTTCTGATAGATTATATTCGCTATTGTATATCGTTCCATTCCAAATTGAGGCGGTAGTATCATTGCTTCTAAGTGTTCTTGTTGAAGTCGTTGTCTGCGTGTTCTTCCTTCATTATTAAAAGCAATACCACCGTTAACGGTCCCTATAATACCAGGGTTTTCTTGTTTTGCACGCCAAATAGAGATATACGGTGTGTTAGCACCTTGTTGTAAGCCTTTTTCATGAATGGTAATCAAATGGCGCAAGGATCTCTCTAGGTCATAATCATATTGCAAGTGAATGCCTTGAATGAGATTTGATGCAGGCATTAAGACGTAAACAGTCGCTTCCACACGTCGATGACCATCGGGTGCGTCCACAGTTTTAATGGAACTGAGGTCTAAGTATTTTCCATCTCCTCGACCAGAATCAACGGTTGAATCGATATGCTGATAATGCTCTGCATTTAATAACTCAGCTTGTGATACGGCTTGACCTTTCATGGGTAATACGAGGCAGACTAATATCCATAGTGAAAGTAAATATATGCGTTTCATCGTCCACCTCACGGTACCACAATATCATCAAAATGCTGTTGATACACGGACATAAACATAGCATCCGCTATATCATACATAATAGTGTTATTACGATTAAGTGGGAACTTACGAGTATCATTCACATAATGCATTGGCTTCGTCGCCCCATCAAAGGTATACTTCGCCACATCTACCTCTGTCATAGCCAAACCAGACTTACTTTCACTAGCCTCAATCAAAGCCATCATAGATGGACTCGGATTCATTATACGAGACGAATGAATAAGGGTCGCTAACGAATAGTTAGTATCATAATCCACGGTGAGCTGTCTCTCATCGATAGTAGATTGATAAGACGTATCCATCACAACATAGTAGGTCCCGCGCAGGGAATACTGTGGCGGTGCATAGCGAAGGGCCTCAATAGAATACGTATTCAAATAGATATACAAGCCACCACTCTCCATGGAACCATTCATCGATCGTGTATGAACCAACTTAAACTGTGGTGACGTCTTCAACTCCTGATAGGTGATTGCCTCTGTAGGCATGGTGAAAGCTAGCAACACAAGAGCTAGCATCAAAATACGTTGAATCATAAAAACCTCTCTCAAAAAATGAATCTTATCTCTCAATAAAATAAGCACAACCTTATTAGCATAAGTATACTATGCAAACAAGGTCGTGCCTATAATTAATAATTTTATAATTTAGTATGTATAGACTTCATATATATTTAGTATTTATAGGGTTTATCTCCATTTGACGATATATATCTTTATCCCTATAATATAAGTAGATAGTCAGACGAGTCGTACCGTCAGGCGCATCTCTAAAAGCAAAGAATCTTGAGAAATGGCCTTTCAGTTATCTAGTTACACTAGGCAACGGAGGGCTATTTGTCTTTTGTAAGACAAATAAGCGCTATTAATGCCCCAAAAGCAATAACAACCGTTATTACCTGTAATAAGAGCATGATTATTTCATAATCACTCATAGGCTTATCCCTCCCTTCGATGACGAAGAGAGGCCCAACCTCGTCTAACTATCCTATAATTATTATATAGCGAACTAATATACGATACAATAAGGAACGAATAATAGAGATATACAGATAAATATATAGAAAAAAGCCCGTTACTGACGGGCTTTTTTAGTTCCTAATATATATACATTCTCCAATGTAGCAAGAAACTCCTCTTTGTATTTTCCCCAGTTTTTATGGATAATTAAACTATACTTGATATATGCACCTCAAGTAGTAAGGGTGATTTAGTATGTGTCTCTAACTAGTTTGTAGTTTAGGAGGTGGCATATGGACTCTTTAACTATTATATGGGTTATTGTTTGTGCCTATTTATTACTGAATTTATTGGTCGGCGTGTATTGTCATATTCGTGTAAAAGATAGTACTGACTATCTACTCGCAGGTCGTCGTATCGGGGTTCTTATGACGGCAGGCACGTTAGCTGCTACAGAAATCGGTGGTGGGAGTACCGTTGGTGTAGCTGCAAAAGCATATGGTTCTTGGGGTTTATCTGCAGGTTGGTACGTAGTCTCTGCAGGGATTGGGGTTATTCTCGTTGCTTTCATCGCACCGCTTTTGCGTCGTGCTATGGCAACAACAGTGCCGGAGATCATCGGTCGTCGCTTCGGTGGCTCTAGCCATCTCATTACGTCTATTCTCTCTATGCTCGCAACCATTACCCTAGCAGGCGTACAGATTACAGCGACAGCAACCATTATTAGCGTTCTTACCGGGCTTTCAACAGAACTCGCTATCCTCATCTGCGGCGCGGTACTCGTAATTTACACCATGTCCGGCGGTATGTGGAGCGTAACGATGACAGACGTTATCCACTTCTTCGTTCTCGTTGGGGGCTTCTCCATCGCCGTGCCGTTCGTACTCCATAATGTGGGTGGTTGGGAATCGGTAGTAGCAAAATTACCACCTGAACAGCTCGGCTTTACTAAGGTTGGTTGGAAAACCATCATCGGCCTCATTATCATGTACTTCATGACCTTCTCCACCGGCCAAGAGTCCGTACAACGGTACTTCGCTGCGAAGGATGAAAAAACAGCCGTTCTCGGCTCCATCATTTGTGGTATTATCATGGCTCTATTCGCCTTCATTCCTGCGGTTTTAGGCCTCGTAGCATTGGCTGAGTTCCCGAACATCGAAGCGAACAATGCGGTGGCAACGGTTGCCCTTAACCTCATGCCTCCAGTAATGGCGGGCTTCGTTATGGCAGCTGTCGTATCAGCGACACTTTCATCAGGCGCAGGCGACCTATTAGGCGCCGCTACTGTATTTACCAAGGATATTGTAGAACATCATTTTGGTAAAAGCCTCACTGATGCACAGCTCACAAATTACAGCCGTCTATGCGTGCTATTCCTCGGCATTATCGCCATCGTTATCTCCCTCGTAAGCAAAGCCATCATTCCGATGCTCGTATTTGCTTTCACCATGAGATCCGCTGGCCCATTCGCCGCATTCCTACTAGGCCTCACTTGGAAAAATGCAACAGCTGGCGCTGGTATTTGGTCCATCGTGCTCGGCTCTATCGCAGGCGTGTACTGGGAGTTCGTTGGCAATCCATACGGCATTATGTCTATCATCTTTGGTTCCATCGTCAGCCTCATCGTCTTTGTGGCTGTGGTGTTCATTGAAAGATCCATGGGTAAACCACCGGCTCCACCGGCTATACCTGATGATTTAAAAGAATAATGTAAAAGAACGTTCTAAAAGAGTTCTCTAAAGGAAAAACTCCTATCGGTTAAACCAATAGGAGTTTTTCTTATATTACAACCACATCATCAAATGGTGTGCCATATACATGTTCATCACAATTTGACGATATATCATAACCTTACTATAATATAGGTAGATAGTCAGGCGAGTGGAAACGTCGGGCGCATCTCGAAAATCAAAATACTTAGGAAATGGCCTTTCTGTTTACTTAGCTACCATGCGGTAACGGAGGGCTATTTGCTTTTTGTAAGGCAAATAAGGGCTACCAGTGCTCCAAAAGCAATGACAACAGCCAGTACTTGTAAAAGGAGCATGATTATTTCATAATCACTCATAGGCTTATCCCTCCCTTCGATGACGAAGAGAGGCCCAACCTCGTCTAACTATCCTAATGTTATTATATAGCGAACTAATATGCGATACAATAAGGAACGAATAATAGGAATGTATAGATAAATACAAAACTCCTATCGGTTAACCAATAGGAGTTTTTCTTATTTTCCCGCTACATCATCGAATTGTACGCCATACACACGTTCATACAGACGGTTCGCCAAGAGGTATCCTGCAAAACCAAATTCTACAGGGGCCATTGCCATTCGTCTATCTCTTGCTTCGCTTTGTGTATCATACCGGTTCCCATCTATATGATACTCTTTAAAATCAATAATACTAGAGGCAATCCCTGCATTCTTTTGTTTAACCAACCATAAGTCTTTATACGATTCCAACTGATAGGACTCTAGTTGATGAGCCTCTAGCTTTTTTATGAGATTTGCAAAGGACTGCTTTGTATCAAAGGTGTATAGAACCTGCTTTTCCTGAATCATGTCACCAGCAGGCATGAGCACATACTGTGTGAGTGTAATTTGTTTGGTTCCATTCGGCCCGTTAGAGGCCTTGATAGAGTCCTTATCTATAAAGGTGCCATCACCATTGCCGCTTTCACCAAAGCCATGAAGTATTTCAAAGCGGTTCGTATTTTGTAGTTCTTGCATGGACATGCTGTGCGCGGGCACCACACAAGACAGCGCCAACGCCATTGCTATATATAATACTTTCATCATGGGCCTCATTTCACCACCACATCCTCAAAATGCATACGATACGCTTCATAGAATAATGTATCTGCTATATCGTAACGCGTCGTATTCGGTGCCATGCGCAAAATAGCACGAGTCGAGGCTTTCACCTGAACCGGCAGCGACTGTCCATCAAAGGAGAATTTCCCCAATGGTTCCTCAGTGCCCGTCATACCTGTTTTCGTCTGTGCCGCATCAATAACCGTCGTCAACGAAGCACCCGCCTGTTTCGCGCGATATACCTGACTTGCAAGCGATAAACGCGTATCATAAGACACAACCCAAGAATCACTAAAAATGACATGTTTCCACGGCGACTGATACGCATTGTACACGGTGGCCTTGATCTTATACATAGGCGGCGCGTACTCTAGCACCTCAATAGAGCTCATGTCTAAATACCACGTAGTATGCTCATCTGCATTGGGAACATCAGGCGTTACCTCAGCAACCACCTTAAACTGCGGTGATGACTTGAGCTCCTGTATCGAAATCGCTTGGCTAGGCATGGTGAAAGCTAGCGTCAGCGCCATCATCACTAAAAATCGTTTTAACATATATCTCTCCTAGAGCCTCATAAATTAGTACGAAAACTATATTTATTATACAGCATATGTAAGCTCAAATATCTATATAAAACCAATATAACGGTACTCATTTATCATAATTTGACGATATATAATTTTGTCCCTATAATATAAGAAGATAGTCAGACGAGTAGCTACGTCAGGCTCATCTCGGAAAACATAAAATTTTGAGAAATGGCCTTTTCGTTTTATACTAATCTCCAGATTAGTGGAAATGAAGGGCTATTTGTCATTCGATACAATAAGGAACGAATAATAGAAATATATAGATAAATACAGTAAAGACCGCACCTAAAAGTGCGGCCTTTTTCCTATTTCTTTAATCTTTTATTACTGTCGTATCTCAGTTGCTTGGCATTTCCGAAGTCTAAGTATTCCATTATATTACGTAGTTCAATATGATTATACTTAGTTTTACCATCTTCATAGGCAAGTGAAATATAGTATTCATATTTACCATCTGTTATCAGTTGGAAAATACGAGATTTCTTACCTGGATTATATTGCTCCAAAAGATAAGAAGGAACACCATTATTCCATATTAAGGCTGCTTGAAGAGGTATATCTTTTACTAATATTGGATTCTTTTTATAGAAAAAGTGTTTTAAAACAGTCTGAGTATATAACTGTATAGGCACCGCTTTATCTGCTAAGGCACTACGTGCAACAATGAGTTTCATACCGTCTCCAACATACACGCGACCTTGAAAGTTATCACTTTTTTCTTCTCTATCTGACATCATACCCTTAGGTAGTCGATAGGTTAGATTATCCCACGTAACAGTATCACTAGTTTTATCTAGATCATCTAGTGTCTGCATAGAAGGAATTACAAAATTAGCCATTGTAGATTCTAGATTTTTTGTAATGGGCTGATTCTTATTGCCTAGGATTGCCATATACATCTGATTTGGGTATTGATCAAAAGCAACAGCTGCATACATTATAGGTAGATTCCCATTCACATATTGCTCTCTTATTCCCCAATAGCCTTTACTAATGCCCGGATACATAAATTCCCCTTTACGTTGAGCATTTCTATTAAATCCTGAATCTTCAAATCCTTCATTAGCACCTACTAGCCCAGCAATAACATTGTGTTCAAAAACATACGAGCCTTTACCCTTTTTATTTAAGTCCTCAAAATAACTTTCTACCACGGAAATAGGCAATGTCACTTTAGCCTTATAGTCACCTTCGTGCAATAAAATTACCGTAGATTCATGCGTAATTAAATCCAAATACTTCGCATAGGCTTTTTTTAATTGCTCTGCCTGCTCTGCGGTACCTTTCTTCTCAAGAACCTCTCCATCAATCCGCTTATTATACTCTTCCATTTTCTTAAGGTGATCAGCAGTAGTAATATTACGAGTCTTATCATAACGATAGTTCTGATATGCAGTATCCGGAATACTTGCGTCGGCCCCTGGTACAGGCGGTTGCCCTTCAGGAACCGTATACTGCGCCGCATTAATAGGCATGGTGAAAGCTAGGGCTACAACCAATCCTAACATAGTACTTTTTAGTTTCATACAACACCTCTCAAACAATAATAGACACGTTCTCTCATTAGTATAAGTATACTATAACCTAGAGAGCGTGCCTATTATTGAGCCTTTTATAGTTCACATATTCTATTATTGATGTATTGTATTTGCTTCTAATATCAATTTAATTCCAATATGAACAACGAAGCACCATTTAGAATTAGTGAATAAGCAAAATCGCAATTGTACTTGTAATGAATGTAACGATGACAGGTACGCTTGTACGTTTTACAAGATCGAAGCTAGAGATATTTGCAATACCTGCTACGGCGATCATAACAGCACTGATTGGGCTAAGCAGACGGCCTACGCTAGCCGCATTTTGCATACCAAGAAGGATTGTTGTCGCATTGCCACCTAAATCAGCTGCAAAGTTAGGCACTAGTGGAGCAAATGCGAACATAGATGCAACACCAGAACCCATTACAATACTTAAACCTGTAATAATTGTAGATACGATTACACCTACTACATCAGCAGAGATAGCAAGACCTTGGATAGCAGCAACGAATTCTTTTACGATTCCTAGGGAAGTCAAACCGAAAGCGAATGTTTCACCCGCAACGATCAATGTTACAGTGTTGGCAAATTGGTCACCCATACCTTTGAAGAATGTTTGGATGCTCGCCGCCATTTTACGGAAATCGCGATGACGGATAAGTTCGCAGCCCATAGCGATGAATAAGCTAAGGAACATGGCAAGGTTTACATTCATTTTAACACCTTGAATACCATAATCGCTGAAACCAAGGATAAAGATTAATGGTAATAATGGCAAGAAGATATATGGTAATGGACCTACTTCAAGTTCATCAGATTTATGAGACTCAACGTATTCCGCAGGAACATGACCAGACTTTTTATCCAAGTATTTTTGCCATACGAAGTGAGCAATAGCCGCCATCAAGCCACAGATAATATATACTTTTAACTGATACCCAACAAAGTATTCATGAACAGGCATGTTTACAGTTTTGGATACGAGTAATGTAGTAGCAGAGGCAGGACCGATGTCGAGTAAGTGACCTGTAGCAACGGCTGCTGCAGCGCCTACAGGGCTAACGCCTAAGCGCACAAGGATTGGGAAGATAGTTACCATCATGAGCATTGCAAGGCCAGACGCACTTGGAATAACTAATGACATGAACATATTAAGGATAAATGTAAGGGCCATTACTAGGTACGCGGATTTCATTTTACCAAGTGGTTTAATAGCCGTTACAACGAGGCGAGAGCTGGCACCGATGTGGTCCATGTACTTCGCAAAACCAGTACAAGTCATAATCATAAGGCCTAGGTTAGCCGCATCTTTGGCAGTAGTAATATTAATAAATTCAAAAGCATCAAAGAAAAGAACCCCTGTGGCCTTTTTCGCTTCTACGAAGGATGTTGTATAGCCTAACAAATAAGCTGCGAACATCATAATGAGACCGCCCAATAACAATACGGTTTGCGCTTTAAACTTCTTAATAACCAGCGTTCCCGTTATGACAATAACCAATAAACAAACTAACAAATTCATACATATTCCCTCCATTCACAACACAATACTTAGAAGTTTTCCTTTGCGTGTTTGAAATCCTCTTTGATTTTTTCTAACAAACCCGGTGTTTCAAGGATTTCTTCTACAGATAAAGCAATGCCCTTTGCGCCATACATGATAGCATCCTCTGCGAGTTGGCTCTTACCATTATCTAACCATTCTTGAGAATGACTCGTCACGCCCTTGCCTACGAATTTCACGCGTAAGCAAGCCCCTGGCACGCGGAACGTAACGCTAGAGAAATCGGTGGATCCCGTCACCTTGCGAGGCTCAGAAATCTCTGGGGCCCCTACCTTTTCTGCATTTTTTAAAAGTATATCGTTCAAGGTTTGTACATTGACTTTGTTGTCGTACGACTTAACCTCTTCCCATTCCATGGTAGCGCCCACCTGTAACGCTGCCCCTTGAGCTACATTTTTCACGCGCTCCACAATCTCATCGAGACGAATGCGACTAGAAGAACGAATATACCATTGGGTACATGCATAATCAGGCACGATGTTCGCTGCCTTGCCGCCGTCAGTGATGATACCGTGCATACGAACCTCAGTTGGCATGTGCTCACGCAAGTACTCCATGCCGTTGAAGAACAACAATACCGCATCTAACGCACTGATACCCTTCTCTGGCGCAATCGCCGCGTGAGCAGACTTGCCGTGGAACTTGATATTCACAAGATTTAGCGCCAAGGACTTGCCATCTACCGTCGTCGTATCGCTGCCGTGCATCATGAAAGCAAGATCTAAATCATCAAACACGCCTTCGCGAGCCATAACGAGCTTTCCGCTAGCCGTCTCCTCTGCAGGCGTACCGTACACAACTAATGTACAAGGTGCTTGCAACGTTCGTTTCAAGGCAATCGCTGCCGTACAAATAGATGGACCTTGTAGATTATGTCCACACGCATGACCCAAACCTTCAAGGGCATCGTACTCGCAAAGTAGGCCAATCTTAGGGCCGCCACCATTTACGTGGTACACAGCTCTAAAGGCAGTCTTAAGTCCACTCACCTCGCGGTCTACAGTGAACCCTTCCTTCTCCAACAAATTCGTCAACAACTCATGGGCCTGGAACTCTTCGTTCCCGAGCTCAGGATGATCGAAAATGAAATCATTCAACTCCTTCATGGGCTGTCTTAATGATTCGATTTCTTGTAAAAGCTGACTCATTTCTACCTCCAACATACACACTATAAAAACATAAATTTATATACCTACCAATACAAGCCTTATGAAACCCGTATCTAATAACCTATTTTATTTATCTATCTTTCTATTTATTTGTCGATTAATGTACTAATAATTGTTCCGTATAATGGAACACTATTCCATTTAATAGGTAAAAATAAATTTATAAGGTCGCTCCCATTTGTTTAGAAATGGTTTGACCTAATGCTATCATGACAGCTAGATACTCTTTGACACGGTCTTCTGTATAGTCCCCTATAGGACCAGAGATGGTCATCACCGCCTCTAGCTTATTGCCAAAGGAGAAGATAGGCACTGCGATGGATGCCGCATCAGGTACACGACTACCTCGTGTTACCACATATCCATCACGACGAATTTGGGAGCTTTCACCAGCACTCATATCAGTATCCTTGAAATCCCCTAGATAGGCCCCAAAAATCTTGCCGGCCGCCCCTTTAAAGATAGGGTACACCGTGCCGATCTTGATGTCATGACGCAATGGCTTGTCCGCCGCAACACGCTCGATGCAGATGCGATAATCTCCTTGCGCCAAGAACAAATTCACGGACTGCTGCAACTGATCCCGAATGGCCACCATATACGGCTGCGCAATGGCACGCACATCCAAAGACGTAAGAAAGGACTTTGCCATGGGCAAAACACCCCAAGACAACTGATACTTCTTCAGCCCATTGCACTCAACCCAATGATGGGCCGCAAAGGTTTTGAGCAACCGATGAACCGTCGTCTTCGGCAATGCCGTCGCATTTGCTAACTCAGTCACACCAAGCGGGCCCGACTCTAACAACCTGAGTATCTCAATACCACGCTCTATTGATTGAACCATATTCATATCCAAAGAAACGCACTAGCACACTCTGAGCTAATACATTTCGCTATTCTATTAAAACTAATAACAATATACGTAATTTATTTGATTGCACCCTATACCTCTCAACGACATAAAGTGCATTTAACTCATTATAAATATAACAATAACACATTCATGAAGAATTTAAAAATAACTATGATGCATAGATACGGGGAGAAGAAATAAAACTCATAAAAAAAAGCACTACCTATAAAAATAAGATAGTGCATATCTGACCCCAATGAGAGATATTTAATTTAACATAAAAAAGTAAGAGAAATGATTGAATTAGTTTTTAATCGTGAGTTTCTGTCCCCATCTGGGGATTGTTCAATTTAACCCTGTCACTAAAACAGCAGATATTTACTGATTCTAAAATATAAAAAACGGCGGAGATTATAAACGGTAAAGGCTATTGCAATACAAAAAACAAATCACAGTTACTTGTGGTATGTTAGGAGCGTTTCAATACCGTAAACGATAGGTACTGTTACAACCTGTAGAGTGGAATAAAACACATACAGGTTTAAAGTTTCAATACCGTAAACGGTAAGCACTATTCCCATATCACTTTCGCTTTAGCTTCACTTTGTTCAAGTACTTGCAATGTGTGTACTTCATCGTCGATTTGTTCCTCTGTTGCCTCTCACTCTGCGACGTATACCGTAAATGATAAACGTTGTTGCAACTAAGATTAAACAAGGGTATATCAAATTCAATAAAAACCAGTTTCAATACCGTAAACGATAGGTGCTGTTGCAATACTGCTACCTCTAAGAGAACAGTTGTAGACCTTTCAAAATTGTTTCAATACCGTGAATGGTAAGTTCTATTACAACATTTGAAAAAGATCTCGTGCATTATGCATGGAATCATGCGTTTCAATACCGTAAACGGTAAGCTACTGTTGCAACGAAAATAGTTTCGTTGGTGGTGATAAATCTAAGGCAGTTGGGTTTCAATACCGTAAACAGTAAGCGCTGTTGCAACTCACACGTTGGGCGGCTATCAGTTATCAAATGCTCATTGAGTTTCAATACCGTAAACGGTAAGCACTGTTGCAACGCAGTAACTCACCCATGTACTCCTAAGTTCATGTTAGTTTCAATACCGTAAACGGTAAGCACTGTTGCAACGAATTGAGCGGTTTTGACCTTGTAGTACCTGAAGGTGTGTTTCAATACCGTAAACGGTAAGCACTGTTGCAACTTTCTATACTCAAAGAATACAGTGACATTGTTTGTAAGTTTCAATACCGTGATCGGTAAGCACTGTTGCAACCCAGCACAACATTTCATTAATCTGTTAAATAGCAGATAGTTTCAATACCGTGAACGGTAAGCACTGTTGCAACGCTCAAAGCATTGCGTCCAAAAAACACGCCAAATGCTAAACAGTTTCAATACCGTGAACGGTAAGCACTGTTGCAACAAGAATGAAGGTTTGTTTGTGTTCGCTACAGAAAGCGAGTTTCAATACCGTGAACGGTAAGCACTGTTGCAACTGAAAAGGCTGCTGCCCTAACTTCCGTTACATTTCGAGTTTCAATATCGTGAACGGTAAGCACTGTTGCAACAGCGGGTCTTAGAAGGCCAGTATTTATGGGGCTTAGATTTAGGTTTTGGAAAACCTCACACCGTAAACGGTCAGTTTGGGCTCCCATTAAATCAGAAATGCCGTTGAGCATAGGTAAATACTGGTAGTAAATGATTTTTCTAAGGTTACAGTAATTATAAGGTTTTTCAGATTTTGCGTCAATATTCAATTCATTTTATCTTCATTATGTTTTAACGAGGTAGGTTATATTAATGTTCTAATATGTTCTATTCTTATTATACTCCAAAAAGAGAAAGCCACCTAACAAAGTGCTAGATGGCTTTTACATAGACTAGTAAACTAATAGCCTAATAGATTACTAATCAAATATATAGGTCATATATTTACTTAAGTTTTGTTTGTATTCTTCTATGGTGTCATATGTTACGGTATTTTCTTTGATCCAGTCTTTAAGTATCAGTTCTGGAACTCCAAAGTTAGAGTCTTCATCGGATTTCCAAATTCCACCGTTATCTTCTTCGTAATGTTGCCAGGATGCTTTAGAGAACATGGCCAAATTGTATGCTTTATGGTACTCTTCTTTGGCTAAGTCTAGATGACCCAATGTTTCATTAATTTGAGCCATTATATAGTACTCGAACAAAGGCCACTTATAGTCACTAGGGGCATCGTCAAGTTCGCATCCCACTTCAGTAATGGCAGCAGTTATTTCTCGCTTATATCGTTCTGCTCGTTGAGTATCTCCAAAGCGAATAGCGAGCTTAACCATATATTTAGTACATAATGCATAATAGTCTACGCCAAACAAATAGGATATTTTGTCTGGTTTTTCCCATAGACTAGCCATTTCATTCCAAAGTTCTTTATCAATATGGTCTAAGTGGAACGTATATAGAGCTTTCAACCATAAATAAAAATCCTTATTGGAATAGTTGGCATGAACCCCATCTTCGCTAAGGTCTAATAGAGCATGCATTTGCCCGTAATAGTCAAAGTCTAAATCAAATACCGATGGATACATCTCTTTAATGTAACGCTCATAACCGAGTCTATTCTTTGTTTCCACATAATAGTGTAATAATACATACCGTAAACTATCGATACTAAAGGCATGTTCAGGATTTTCGCCCCCCATAAGAATAGGATCTAAGTATTGGCTATGTCTAACAGGGTCTTTTTCTTGCATATCCATTAGATCTTTAAATATTGTATCTGCATTTTCATTGCCTGTGAAAGCATATGCTAATGCACGATACCACTGGGATATACGAGATAGTTTAACTACATACTCAACTTGCCACGTATCGGTAGTCGAGATTTGAACCTTAGCTAACTTTTCATCTAATTTATCCACAATAGGTATGATAGCGGCATACATATATTTATTAAGAGCTACACAACATGCATCAATCATGCAGTAAAATGTACAGCATAGGCGTGAGTCTAATGTCAGAACAGTAGCTAAATCCTGGTACTTATAAACATCGCTGCCATCGCCACCTTGTTTACAGATACCTTCAACAATTGACTGTATAGAACTGCCATAATTTATTATAAAATCAAGGTATGACTGACGTTGGTCGGGTTTCGGATACAACGGAATATTCAACCGGTCCCTTGTAAGGTCATTTACAAGTCGATCGAGCAAAGGTCCAATATGATAATCTTTCACATACCCTATAACTCCATCATTATAGGATGGCACCTCTTCCTGTAACAGACGTTGTAGCTGTGAATATTGATTTCTTGAATAGATATCTAACAATTTATCTACCCAAATATTCCATTCATCATAAACAGCTATTTTTGAGCAGTCACTAATAAAAATAAAATGCTTATACAAGCTTTCACAAATATCAGAGAAGAACGTATCCTTAGTTAAATTTGCTAGCTGCTCACTTTCGGTATTACCTTCCATACCTTGTACCATATAAGCTCCTAATGCATCAGCGATTAATAAGAACTCTGATTTAATCAACGTAGGCTCGTTCATTGTATATGTATTAGGAATAGATGAAACAGACACGGTCTCCGGCATAGAAGCATGTTCAACATCCTCCAATATTTGTTGCACAGTTGTAACAGATAAAGGTGTATCAATATGATCCACGCCCGTCATATAGCCGTAAAGTCCATCTGTTGAAAAGAATCTATTTAGAAAATATCGAAGCATATGGTCGTGTATATACTGAGCCTCGTCCTTAGGTAATCTATGCTTTTTGAACAGCATCTTACGACCTCTGTAGCTTTTATACATCGGATACACCCTATACGACCCTTTACGCGGTTTAGATAGTAATGCTTCACCATCATAGGTGCCTTGCTTAATAAACTCTGGCAAACAGCTAATAACCTCTGTCCGAAGTTCCCCAATCGGTTTTCCAAAATCATTACAAAGTGCTTTTACAAAGGCTCGAATACGTTGCCGCTCTAACGCAAGGTCCTCACGAGCGGCCTTTACCTCCTCTGAATTATCCTCTAAAAAAGGAATCATAGGGAAATTGTACTCCAAAGCAAGCAAAAATGTCGTTGTTTCCTTTCCTTCTATAGGTGGAAACAACGATGGTCGTATAGCATTAAATATACCTGTTGTACTTAAGGTTAAAAATCTCATAAATCCTCCCTGTCCGTAATAGTACATAATAACAAACTCTCTTTATTCAAACTGTTTAACATATAACAACTAGTGCCTCGATTATTAAATCCTGTTTCTTTAACTCTTTATTTCTTTATTTACTACCACCCTATGCAACTGCTTTCGCTTCAACAGCCATTACGGTTATACCTAGCTTTCGCAGATGGTTAATAACCTCAGGATTGTCTTCGTGAAAGCATAGTTCCTCTGGTTCACAGTCAAAGAGCACACAGAAATCTTGCACCGCATGGGATATATCGTTCTCTGTTTTATTGCTAAAGCGTATCGCCCTATAATCAGTGACCATATGGTGTCTTAACAACATGCGGATCCGTTCAGGATTAGCCGCTGTCCATAAGGCACATCGTTCACTGCCATATGTACTGAGCACACGAGCTACAGAGTCATTTAACCGAGACATATCCAAGTGGCTTTCTACATACGCCTGTTTTAGGGTAGCCATATGAACTAAGTCATACTCTGACAGCTGGGGATACCATTCCTGTACGATTTCACCGGTGATGCGTGGCACGACCTTACGAGGTTCTAATGCCATACATGCCAAAGCGTGTACATAACCAGCTGTATTTAATTCGTCGGTAAAAACCAATGTATTATCTACATCTACAATATGAAACATAAGAACCTCCTTTAGTCATATACCGATCAAAATAGTTTTTGCTGTGCCTCTAGCGCAGGATTTACAAGGCTTGCTAGGTCATCCACCGTTACCGATGCATACCCTGCAGTACCTATTCCCTCTGGATTTGTCACCAGTTGTCGCGCTTTTTGTTGTGAAAGCAAGCTACGGTTTAGTTTCATCTCTAACACTTCGCCGTCTGTTGTTTCATCGTACATAGCACAGGCCAGATGTCCGTAAGAATGTGCTTTTCCCATAGCATGACGGGACCCACTATCTCCATCACGGCCTTCATAGCTTGCGATGAGTACTACAGCCTTAGCGAATAATGCTTGCAACCGATCTCGCTCCACATAGCGGTTTATAACTTCATGACGACTGCGGGGACCATTGTAATATTCAGAAATAACGAGGCCCCCTTCTTCTACAATTCGATGAGCCATCTCGCGATGGGCTACTGGCGAAATCGCATCTAATGGTGAAGGCAAGATGGCAATCGTTTTTCCACCGCAATCCATACAAACCGTATGCCCAATGGCATCACAACCTTTTGCAAGGCCGCTCACGATATGCTGACCGCGCTGTACTAATCGGTCAACAATCTTGCTTTCACGAGCAATGATATCCTCATTCGGCGTTGTATAACCAATGACTGCTACATTACGATTTAAGTCGCTCAACAGAGACAAATCCCCCTTGTAAAACAAGAGATAGGGACGATCGCCCTTAGGGGCGCTTTCATTAATAACTGGAAAATCCGCATCAAAGCAGCATACCGCACCATCCATCCAGTCCATGTCATCTACTGCAACGGATAGTTCATGCACTACATCATCGATGTTGGGAATGTCACTCATCATGGCGAGGAATTCATCCTCTGTTTTCCACGTATCGTGAAAGCTCTTTCTCGTTGTAATGCGACTCGTCGTATTATGGACGGCCCAGATTTTTAAAGCTATCGGTGAAATGTTCATATTATGCCCCTTTTCTATAAGAAGAACGACGGTAGGTGTATGCTACAGCGTAGAATATAACACGAGCTGCGCCCGCATCATACAACGCTTGAATACAATCCTCATCAACGTTCACTGTTTTCGTATAAATATCATCAATCAAAATAACCGTTTTGCCTCGAACTGCGTTGCTATCAATATGACAAGTATCATTCGTAATCCCTACATAGGGCTCGCTACCGCAATTATCAAAGCCTGGTAAAAATTTATGAATATGTGTTGTCTTCGTATCTGTGTGCCGCGTAATACATCCAATGCCATCAGTGATACCTGAATATCCATTGGCCTGTAGGATTCTGACACATTCTTGCACCGCATCGCGGAAGCCTAACTGATTAGGTGACATAATTGCTTTAGATCTTGGTACAACGGCAACCACCGCCTCCTCAAGGCCTTCCGCTTTCATGATATCCGGTATATCCCTTCTCACTCTATCATACACTTCCTGACGGGCAGATTTTAGGACACTAGGACAATAATTATTTAATGTATTTTTTAAGGTATTAAGAAAATCGGGATTTCCCGGCTCACGATAGCCCAAATACAAATCATGGTAATAACCAACACAATCTCGACATAAATGTGCATTACTAGATAAGGTAAAACGTTTAATCAACTGTTCCATAAGATCCTCCATGTATACAAACTATATAATTATTGTTAAATCTGGGGGACGAGCATCACTAAATTTCAATCCGTCAAAAACGACCTCATACCTTAGGGAGGCAATATATGTAAAGAGGAGAAATTTTTATTTGAAAAGGAGAATTATCACTATTATTTAAAGGAGGTAAAAATGATTACGTGATACCTCACCCCTCAGGCTTAACTTGTGTGTTCATTATACGGATTATGGAGCGATACAGATAATCAAAAAAACTAGGAACAAAAAAGAGACCTCAAAGACATCTGTAACAGATGCCTCTAAGGCCTCTTTGATTGATAGTAACTATATTTGAACTCCAATTGAGTTCAGTTGTATTAGCTATAAACTCTATTTATTTTGTAATGTCACATGTACTTGGCCAAGACCTTGGCTAGATAATCGACCAATCCCACAATGCTGACCAAAAAGTGCCAAAACAGTGATAAGTTGATTTTCTTCTTCTGTAAGATTAGATATATCAAAGATAAATTTACCTACAAAGCCAGTAAGTCCTCGGTCACGGCCATAGAATACTTGTTTTGTATGCCCTTCCCAATACTTAAGGATAACCTTGTTAGCAACGGCTCTAATCAACTCCTTATCCAGAAAGCCCTTCATATCTCCAGCATTCCATTTATCTATGATTGAAGCAAAAATAAGACTTGATGTAGGAAATGTTATCTCCCCATGTGTCCCATTAAAGGATGTAGGCATCATAAACTTAAAAGTAATGCGTTTCGGTTGTTTTGCAGAAAGGCGTCGGCTAATGAGTTCCAACTCATTATCTACCTTCAAAGGTAAATTGAAAGGTGTTCTATAATGAATACCTATAGATGCAGTACGTAAACGCCCCAAAATAACCTCTAATCCCTTAGGTATACGTTCTAGTAAGCCCCATAACTCACTATGCCATACAGAAATATGTAAGTATAAGATATCTCCACGTCGAATGGAGTTATCTTGATGATGCTCTTTCAAGGATAACTGTACTGTAAAAGGTTTTATCCCTTCCATATCATGCCACCATGTAGCCTCATCTACATCTATATGACTCAGAATAGAGAAAAACGCTGCATGTAGGTATCGCCCAGGAAAGACAGGTAATCTATCTCTATTCTGAGCCTCTAAAACAATAGTAACTGTTCCAAGCATTATTTAGACCATTTTTCAATGAAAAATTCTGGTGTATCTAGCTTGCTACGGTATGTAATACGAGGATCCATTTTATTATTCTTAATAGTCATCATAGAAGTACCTTCACTCCAGTTTTTAGCCGCATTTGGACCATTAGCAATATTCCAATCTAACATCATGAATAAATCATCTAACATAGCCTTATAAGAGGATACATTAGAACCTAGTACATTATCTCTATACCGAGTGAAGGCGTCTACATACTCACTAATCGTAGTTGTGCTATCTCCAGCATTCCAAGTATCATCCCTGAATAGGCTACCATATCGTTCTTTACTATTAAAAACAGTTACAGCTGTCTCTAGTTTAATACTACCAAATCCGATAGATTTACCCATACCAAGTTTATAGTATGTACGACGAGTACCACCAGAGTAATGATCTAAATTTAAGGACATCAATAATGCACCAAGCTCAACGCTGCTCAAACGCTCGAAATAGATACGGCTTTTGAAGGTAACACCGGTATCGACTGGACGAATTTTACGAGTACCTTTAATAGCTTTTTCTGAATCTGTACGAGTCCAAGCTTTTGCTTTAGCTAATGGCTGATGCCAATACATTTTATAACCCCGAATAGAAGCATTTTTATGATCCCAATGATTATAAGTATAGTGATCATCTACATCTTGCTCCAAATATAATTGGAAAGATGTTGGGTTTGGTCCCATTAATGGATGAGGATAGTCAGACTGACACATCCTCACAGGGCCCACAATATGTGCATCGGAGAAAGATAAGCGCCCAGCCCAATCATTACCATGACCAAATACACTATCACAAAGATCCACACCTTTATTATATTTCTCTAATGTAGTTGGTAAGTGGTCACTAATTTTCAAATCATAGGCAATGCGATAGAAACGACCATGACCAAAATGCTTTACAACACCATCTTTTTCAAAGAAGAAACATGGTACTACAAACTTAACATCATTACAACGAGTATAATTCTTCGCTTCAACACCAGATTTACCGACTTTTGTATTCAATAAGTATAATGTACCGCGGTTTTTATCGTCTTTATAACTATCAATACATTCTTGAGAAATCTGTATACGATTATCTTCAAAATTACCAGGTCGATTAATACGCATATAAGACATTTTAGAGTTCATTCTACCAGTATGGATATTTACATACCGTTCCGTCCAATCAATAGAAGCTCTATTTCTCTTCTTCTGCATTTCATAATCACTAGAATAAGATATTTTTCTAGATTTACTAGGCACAGCATAATATTTATTATCTACAGTCTGAATGATAAATCCTGGTGTCGCTTTTGTAGCAGGCTTCTTTTCACCTTTACCATTCTTTTCTTCCCCTACCATACGAGAAGTATAGTAATCTTTAAGGGATGTAATAGAACTAGCAAAATCACGGAAATACAGATGTCTATCTTCAAAATCACCTAAACCTGAATCATGTTGGTATGGTCTAAAGCTACTAGCTGTAACAATCTTAAAAATTTGTTTTACCATACCTTTAAGGCTCGCCCCTGGAATTATAGGATTATCTTGGCCTCCATAAAATTCAAGCGGTGTATTCTCATTTTGTTTAGAAGGGCCACCAATGAATAATGGTGTTTCAGTAGTAATCGTAAGGTCGATATATCCTGTATGTGTGTCAGCTTGTTGTACATGATCGCAATATGCTTCTAACACATCTTTTGTAACCCCTTCAAAGTAACCATTATAAAACTCAGCTGGAATTACATGCTCTGGCAACCGCACAAAGTTATACGCTGCACTTGCTGGCTTAGTCGGATATTGGTTGCTCTTACTACTCTTACCACTATTTCGATTATTATTTGGATTATTATTTGAATTATTATGATTATGAGAAGAAGATTTTTGGGGACTATTCTTTTTACTTTGTTGTGCTATATAATCCTGGCCATTAACTTTTTCTAGACGAGCACGACTAGCCTTCTCTCTATCTGCCATCGTTTTTGCCATACTAGACCTCCTTAGCTTCAATTTTGACATATCGATAATCTGTATAGCTCGCTTGATGATTATCTAAATAGCCAATGTAATTACGAGTCGTTAAATAGCAGTATTGTTTTGTAGTTGACACAGGGATAATTTGTGAAAGTTTACGGCCTGTATCAACTAGGCTTGTAAAGCCTTCTACTCGGTTCAGCTGCGTACGACCGGCATCAACTTCACCAATCATACGAGAGGAGGAATCAACGTATGTTACAGGCTCACCAGCTGCATCATTAATATAGCGGTACACAATCTCATCATGTTGTACGGTGAGATGCAATTCTTCTGTTTCATTAAAGATACGCATATCTTGTAGATATGCTAAGTCTACATCAGTTGTTCCATCAGAAAATTGGAACCCACCTTGCTTGTAATAACCCCATTTAACTTCATGGACAGACCAAGTAATTACTAATCCATCTTGTTTCATCTGTTCTTTTGCTACAGCTAGTACGTTCACATTAGCTGTAGGACCACATGTGCCGCAAGTACGTGTATATACACCTTCATGGCTATGTAATTGTTTACTCATGAGCGCCCTCCTTAGCTAACATTGTATCTTCTGTAGATTGATGTAACGCTTGAACCAAAGCTTCAAGTTTAATGGCTTCACCCTCTGTAACCTTACCAGTACTATCGATACCATAGCTTTTACCATGATATTGAACAGTAACAGAGTTGCCTTTAATACGGCCATAACCGATTGTACGATTAGCGCCCAACGTAATTTGTCCTGTCATGAGATCTTTTACAAGGAGTAGCGCAAGGCCCGCTTCACTATCACTACAGTCTTTAATAATCATACGTAATGGGAATACTAACTGTTTACCTTTCCCCTTACGTACTGGATGGTCTTGGAATAAAGCCCCATTCATAGCACCACCTGTGAAACGATCCACGCGAATACGGGGTTGTTCCTCTTGGGTAAAGGATTTATCAAAGTATACTTCATCTACCATGACACGACCTTTACGGCTTTCATTTGTTTTCTCAATGCTATAGCCAAAGAGTGCATCTACCGCTTGATTGCTACGGCCTAATGCCTGTAATATACGGCTACAATGGTGACATAGTACACCTTTAATGGATGTGCCTGGAATAAAGAGCGCTACAGACTTATCCTCCCAAGCCTCCTCAAAGATAGATTTAATAAGAACTGTATCTTCTAAGTAGCACTCCATATCGATAACAAGATCTTTATCGGCAACCATACGTCGCTCAGGAATAGCAACAGATGTACCAGCTTTGCGTAATAACCACGCTTTTACATGATCTGGCTTAGTGAAATCATAATGCACCAAAGAAATATCTTTACATGCTACACGGCCTAAACCATTCACCGTACGAGCACCAATAGAGATACCGTTTTTAAGTAGATTCGCTAACGCTACAAGAGCTCGCTCAATTTTATCCACTTCATTTTTGTGACATTGACGGATTACACAATCGATACGCAACTGACCAGTCGCACCAGATTCGATAACTTCAAAGTCATATTTAGCGCCATCTTCAGTAACACCACGCACATCGTCTATACGAATACCATCACGAACGACAATATTTGTATTATCTAATGGAATATCATTAATCTGTAATGCACTTTGTGTACCTTTATCATCAATTGATCCAAACAATACATCTTCTGAAATAGGTTCAAAACCTTGAATCGCTTGGCGTAATACACCAGCTAAGGATGTGCCAGGAATGAATGGCTGACCATCGTGATAGGTTACTACAACATCATCTACCGTATCATTTAAAATATCATTACTAACACCAGCTCGAATAACGAGAGGGCTTATGAGTTTGACAGTACCAGTTAGAGTGTACCGCCCAATTACACTTGCAGAGTTTAACATACGACGGTCCTCCTTACTTAATCTTTCTAATATGTCTAAAGAAATATGTCCAATATTCGTAGGCTACTACATTTGAAACTTTTTGTTTATCAAAGCCTACCATATCAACTAATTCAGTAGGAATTTCGTAATATGTACCACTCTCACCAGATTTTGCCAAACAAGCCGCTACTAATGTAGGCGCATCAAAATCGATAATATACTCCATCAAGTTAACAGATTTTGTTTCACTGCGCGTATAGGCATGCTCTAAATGGAATACACGTAAGTTCTTTTCGATAACTCTTGGCTCATTCTTCTTTTGGCCTTCTTCCCTTTTATCTACCAAGAATTGTTGTAATTTCTTATGACCAGTTTCATGATTTGTACCAAGTTCAGTTAATAGTACAGATGCAAAATGTTTAGATACACCGGCTCTAGTCATGGTCCGTTTAATATAAGTATCTACATCGTGAGCAGCACGCAATCGAGCATTTACAATAACTTGCTTTTCCAATACTTTTTTTGCAATATCTTGTGTATGAGTATGTAAAGATTTGAGCTTAGGTGCTTCTGGCGAACCTAGATTCACCATCTTGAACTCACCAGGAGTCCACAAACGACCTTGACCATAGCCCTCTTGAAGGCGTGTGCCCATACCGTTATACAAAATATGTTGTAATGTATTTAGATTCTCTTGAGACCAACCAGATGCCTTTACAAGCTCTACGATACTACCAGCAGCTGCAGATACTTCAGCACTACTACGAACACCCCAAATACTATTAAAGCTTTGCTCCTCTTGGTAAGAGGCAAATACAGCGCCTACAGAGATATCTGTGCCAAGCGGTTGTACTGCATGTGCCACTACATGACCAATAGATTCATTACCTAATACTAATGGCGTATGAAGTCGCACATATACAGAATTACCACTGGTTACCAGCATTGGAACAGCAGTAATATCACCAATTTCAACGAGGCAGTGACCATATTCAGTACGACGAGATCGACCAATATGACAATCTAACTGTTTAGGGAATTGACGAACAAACTCCTCTAATGCTGCTTTAGGCCCCACTACAGAACCAACGAACACTTGATTTGGCTCAAGATATTCATAGTTAAAAATATTGCCATCTTTACTGCGACCTTGTACACGTTCTTGTTCTAAGGAACGAGACATATGCAATTTAATAGCCGTTTCAATTTGTACAGGGCTGCATTCTTTATCATCTACAACGACAAAACCTTTAACACCCTTAAAGCCTAAAAGATCTTTACCTGTGTAGAGGTCCACTACAGCATCACTAGCATAGCCGTCTGCATTTTTGTTCTTTTGTAAGCTTAATGGTGCTGGGAAAGACGTACCTTTTGGCGTATCTTTATAGGCCGCAACAAAGCGTAAGTCACCATAGAATAACTTCATAAAATCTTGGTTTTTATGAGCTTCTCTACCAAGTTTATGAGAAGAAATAAACTGGGATGCAAAAAGGCCACGCAATACTCGACCATCAATGAAGCCACGCGTAGATGTTAATACACCTGCTGTGGAGGAGTTCGCAATAAGTGTTGGGGATTTAACGGTAATCGTAATATTTACTTGTTCCATAATGCACCCCCTAAAGTTTCTAAATCAAAAGATATATCATCAATTGTGCATTCCACTTGACCAAAACCACGGTTACGTTTGCCACCAATGCCAGTCAAATTACGTACGGCACATGCTAAAATCAATCGTTCTGTTTCTGTCATATCTTCCACACCGATTTGACCACTGAATTCAAGCCCTCTATTGAGAACACGAGAGTTATGTAATGTACCCTCGCGGGCTATACCTGTTACTTGATCGATAGATGTGTAATAACGCATAGATGTGTACTCTTTAAGAACCCGTTCCTTCGTAAATACTTCAGGGTATCTCTCTTCAAGCGCTGCTAATTCATTAGCTACCACATCATAATCAGCAATGGTTAAATTAGAAATAGACAATCTAGGATTATCCTCCACACCTTCAAGGCGATTAAACAATACCTTTACATCATCAATGGTAAATGTATTCAAACCTGCAGCGCACATTATTTCAGCTACTTCAAGGGCACTTTCATATAAAACACCACGCACACGTTTAGCCGGAATAAAAGGAATTCCATAACAATCATGAACGATGGTACTGTCCGTATTCACATCGCCTTGACCGGACATAAGCATTGTTGGCGACAATAATTTAATAGTTAATGTGTACATACTTACTCCAATCCAGGCAAAATATAATCCATTAATTCTATAGCATCTATATATGGTGTGCGCATTTTGCCATCTACTTTAACCCATAATGATTCTTTAAAAGCGTCCCAGCCAGATACTTCAGGCATAGATTGTTTTGTATGTTGCAATTGTTCAAGGAATACAGTCCACATATGTTCATTGTCTTGCAATACAGAACGTAATTCTTTTACCTTATTCTGAGCCATCACACGGCCATCCTTAAATTGTTGAGTACACTCTAAGAGTTGACATAAACCTTCACGTTCAGCTTCGTATATTTTCCCCTTTTCATATACACGATATGGCCCATAGTGCATATTACCTGCTAAGCTACTATATTCACTAGCAAAAAACTGCTCTAATGTAGGAGCGGTTTCACCATGAAGGAAGGCAAAATCCATCCAACAAGATTCGCTCACTTCATTATCTTTATTATATGTACGCATTTTAGACTTTGCGCTATCACATAATTGTTCTGCCATCTGATATCCTCTAAAGAAAGGATATGACGTAGGAATTATGGCAATGCCTGCACAAGAGGAAATAGACAGACCATTCTTATCACTCAAGAGTTCTTGCATTAAATAGTGAGCTGCTTGCACGGCAATGCGAGCATTACAAACAAAGGTAATATCGTCCCCACCAACAATGATTGGTCGGATTGGCAACATTTTATTTTTTAATTCAAGATTCTTAGTAAGAACATCATATTTATCAATAATCCATTGTATTAGAGATTTGAAACTTTCCAAGGTCTTAGTTGCTACCTTTTCAGATAGTGCACTACGTTCTTCTAGTCCATCACAACTAATAAATCTAGCCCCCATATTATTACCATCAATATGGACGATAGCGATGTCATTAATACCAGTTTTACTTTTTTCAGTCGATTTGTTCTGACCTAATTCATCAAATTCTACTGGAAATACCCATTCGATATCCTCAGTACCAAATAAATCTTTTTTTAGACGTGTATTAGCTGCTTCAAAGGCATTAAATTTAGAGATAAACGATGTGGATACCAATCGTTTCCCATCATCAAAGTTTATAACTGTATCAGCGGTATCACCACTATAATCACAAATAGCAGTTAAACCGGTATTAGCAGGTCGTAATATCGGATTTAATGTATATTGGTTATTTTTCAATTGCTTAAACAATTGATGTTCATCTATACTAAACTGATCCTTTTCAAGTGTAATTGGACCTGTTGTTACTCCCACCTTGAGACCTGGATATTGAGTCAATACTTGGGATGTAAAATTCTTAATGATATCCTCAATCATATTTACATGATCATTATCAATAAGAATCAACGCCTTACCACCGCCAATATAGGCAACATATACAGGTGTTGGAATGGATGTAATACTATCACGTCTTATTTTCCAAGATGTAATATCAGCTCCAGGTTCGAATTTTAAGATAATATCTTTACACAATACATCCTCAAACAATCGATCCACAATATACGAAGCCCCAACATTAGCTTTCAGTTTATTGTTTGCAAATATGTACTTTTGAATCGATTGTACATCAAATAAAATAGCATTTACTTGCATATACTCACTCCTTAACTACAAACAGCAATTATTAACGACTATACTCCCGAAATTGGACAAACTGAAAGTCAATCCTTTTTTCGTTTATGCCATTATGATAAAACTCTTCTACAACACGTTCGCTAGTGGCTGCTAATACAGTTATTTCTGCGGCCAGTAGCCGCTCTACTAGAGCATGACAATAAACAAATTCTCCTTGGCATAATACAGCAGAGGGATGCAATGCAATAATACGACCTGCATACGCTTGAGCTAACTCTAGTACCTCTGAGGAGGATGCTTGTGGATCAACACTAGGAAACGGTAAGTCCAAAATATCTCCATATTCACATGCCGCAGTCAATTGAGCATGCGACCAATATTGTGAAAGGTGATTGGTATGATTGATAAACATAAGCACTCCTCTCTATATTAGTTTATGTCAATACGAATTCATTATATCTTCATCTTAAATAATAGCAAAACCTAAGAAAAAAATCACTTATAAGTATACGATTTATGAAAGATTTTTCATTTTTTATACTTCATATATAATTACATATACTAAATGGGCTAATAGCACATACAAAAATGTGAATCAGCCCATCATTATTAAGATATATTTTCACAATCATGTTTAGGTATATGTACCTCTATTGCTTGAAGATACGCCATAAAAGATTGAACCTCTCGTTGTATCCACTTTCGTGGTGTTACGTTATCAAGACGAGTAACCTCAGTATCCATATATTCTTCATAAAGCTTAATCCATTTCTTGTTAGCCGATTTAGATAAAAAATACCCTTGTTCTGATATATCAAAATCTTCAAGACTTAACATATGACGATTCAATAGCTTTAATACAAATCGATCAATTATATCTTGTCTAAAGATATCCATTACATCATACACAAAGCTATCCTTTCTATTATTTGTACTATGTAGCACACCAATACGTACATCTAAGCCTACTGCTAATAAAGAGACTCTTACTTCACGTTCTAAAAAGGAATAGCCATAACTTAAAATTGCATTTACCGGATCCGTACTTGGATATCGGTTTCTTCCAGTGAACTGCCATGGTTCAGATAATAAAAAACCAAATACAGAAAAATAAGTTCTAGATGCAAGTCCCTCTATACCACGTAATGTTTCTACCTTCTTTGTTCTATCTACGCGTTTTAGCAAGGCATGCAAGGTATGATTTATGGCCTTAAAATTTGAAATCTCTCTACTTTTCTTATATTGGTTTAATAAGGAAATTTGCCCTTTAATCTTATGTTTAACTATATACTTTGCACCACTTAAGGCAAATTCTTTATTCTGAAAGCATTCTACTTGCCACAACAAGCGTTGCAATATTATATGCTCATCACCCAAAGTTTCTACGAGTTGATACTTATGATCCACAAATTGAATAAGAGATCCTTGTTTCACTAGAGAAAACATAACTTGTGTAGAAATCTGTATGGTTCTCCCCAATACTAGACTACCTACTGTTGCCATAGGAATTTCTTTAATGATAGCATGGTCCTTTTCTAAAACTAATAAGCCTCCATTTTGTCCTATTGATACGCCTGGAGTCATTACATATAAAGTTTCTAACATCACAATCTCCTTCAAAAGTTAAACAATTAATATCTTATCCGCTTCTAATGGAATCGTTTCATTACACCATATAGGTGTCTTGGCGGTATCTGAGATAGAGACGATAAGAAGACGCTTTGTTTCATCACATCTAGTTAATATCTCAAGTTTTTTCGCAATCGACTCTACCTTTACATGTGCATGTACACATAAAAATACACTATATTGGACACGGTAACAAAAGGACTCTAAATATTTAACTACCTTATTTCTAGTTTTAGTATCAGAAATATCATAAGAAATAAGATACCTCATCAAAACCTCCTATACCTATTTAATCCCTATCATTATCGCCTGTAAGGGCATCAAAAATTACAAGTAATAAAACACCTAAGAAAAACATAGCTACAAATCCAGTCATCTTTAATACTCCTTTTCTAAACAACAATCATAGAGGCTGGTCTTTCACCATAATCATTAACCTCTTTATTTCCAGGCATAAGAGTCAAACCAACTTTCACCAAAAGCATAATCTTAGCCAGCATTGGTACAAAAAGTGCAATAATAGCAGCCGTGATATAAAAAACAGCTAGATAGGTTGGCCCGTTTAAATCATGAATACGACGAGAGGCAATCGCTAATTCACGAACAACAGAATACCCCATAATCAGCCAACCTAACATCCAGAAAATTTTTGATACATAAGCTAAACTAATACAAAGACCACCAATATAGCCAATACCAAATATCATCATTAAATTCATAAAATAAGATCGCCGATTCATACGTCCGGACAAGTACAACATTGATTTCAATTCTTGCTGTAAATTTTCCATACTGCCTCCTTAACGATGTTCACCAAAGTCAGCCAATAAAGCCAAAAGTAACATTAACATAAAAAAGCCCATACTAGACCTCCTGTATAACAACACTTGTTTTGTTGACTACATTATATGAGGTTTAGCACGAGCAAAATAATCAGAAAAACTAGGAAACAAAAAACCACGGCAAATGCCGTGGTTTTTATTAATCTTACTATATTTAGTTTTTCTTATAATACCATAAACGGTAAGTTCTGTTGCAACAAGAAGCAATTATCGAAAATGTAGATATGAAAAAGTTTCAATACCGTATACGGTGGGCGCTGTTGCAACTATATATAACCGATTTTAACGGCTTTAAAGCTGTTCCGTTTCAATACCGTAAATGGTAAATGCCGTTGCAACTTTAACTAAAGGAGGAGACCAACATGGCTCAATTTAAGCTTCAATACTGCAAAACGGTTGGTGGTGTTGCAACATGAAGAAGAACTTCGCAACTGTTTCGATTATAACAGGTTTCAATACCGTAAACGGTAAATGCTGTTGCAACATTTAACAAAGGTTACAAAGTAGTAGCAAAAGAGCAGTTTCAATACCGTAAACGGTTGGTGCTGTTGCAACTTAGAAATTTTCAGTCATCAAAATTTCAATCCATTTGTGTGTCAATACCGTAAACAGTAAACACTATTTCCAGATCAACCTCGTTTTACCTTCATTACGTTCAGGTAAGAATTTGTGGGCCTCATCATCGTACTGCTGCCTCGCGTCCTTCCATACGTAAATATACAAGTCGTATTAGCCCCCTTAAAAACAAGCTAATAATTCTGGTATTTTCTTGTCTCAATACCATAAACGATAAGTGCTGTTGCAACCTATGCAAAACGCCCTGAAACAGCATCTAGTCGTGCGTTTCAATACCGTAAACGGTAAGTGCTGTTGCAACTGAAACATTTCTTTACACTGTAAACGTTGTTCGCCCTGAGTTTCAATACCGTAAACGGTAGGTGTTGTTGCAACCTAGGCACAGTACTAAATATCAACGGCTATAATTATGTTGTAGCGTTTCAATACCGTAAACGGTAGGTGTTGTTGCAACTATGTGTTAAATATGCAAAAGCATTGGGATATGATATTCCGTTTCAATACCGTAAACGGTAAGGACTATTACCTCATTAGTTTTGTTTTACCTTCACTTCGTTCAGGCACTTGAGATGTGCGGACCTCATCGTCGCTTTGCTCCTCTGCTGTCTCGCACCCTTCGGCGCATACCGTAAACGGTAGGTGCTGTTGCAACTAGCAAAGAAGCTGGCATCCAATTGCGTATCACTCGTCAGTTTCAATACCGTAAACGGTAAGGACTATTACCTCATTAGTTTTGTTTTACCTTCACTTCGTTCAGGCACTTGAGATGTGCGGACCTCATCGTCGCTTTGCTCCTCTGCTGTCTCGCACCCTTCGGCGCATACCGTAAACGGTAGGTGCTGTTGCAACTAGCAAAGAAGCTGGCATCCAATTGCGTATCACTCGTCAGTTTCAATACCGTAAACGGTAAGGACTATTACCTCATTAGTTTTGTTTTACCTTCACTTCGTTCAGGCACTTGAGATGTGCGGACCTCATCGTCGCTTTGCTCCTCTGCTGTCTCGCACCCTTCGGCGCATACCGTAAACGGTAGGTGCTGTTGCAACTCTGGTATGGTTGTAGAAAACCGCGACAATTTAGACAAGTTTCAATACCGTAAACGGTAGGTGCTGTTGCAACGGTTATCAATATTTCAATGCAATCCCTTCCAATATAGAAGTTTCAATACCGTAAACGGTAGGTGCTGTTGCAACTAATTAGTATTTAAGGGCGTTAGATAAATGATTATTGTTTCAATACCGTAAACGGTAGGTGCTGTTGCAACAGCGAGTCTTAGAAGTCCAGTATTCATGAGGCTTAAAATAGGTTTTGGAAAACCTTATACCGTAAACGGTCAAATTATATTCCCATCAGATCAAAAGTATCGATCAATATAGATAAATACTGGTGGTAAATGATTTTTCTAAGATTACAGTAATTATAAGGGTTTTATGAAATTACGTCAATATAAGGGGCGGTTTTCCATGAGGTCTATCTTTCACAAATTACTATCTTTTGTGAAAATCTGTCCTGCATCTATTACCTTGATAGGCTCTTTAAACTCAATTACCAAAGATGTATTCGGCACTTCATCGGTCTATTCACAAACTATAATTTAATCATATGAGGAAAATAGTAATACAAAAAGAATCAATAAAACTAAAAAACAAAAACTTATCCAGCTAAAAGTCTATGAAGCCCCGTTTCCGTATTAATAACATGAAAATCTATATAAATTTAATATAATTTGGTATATTATTCATGTAAGGTTCATTTAGAGATTAGAGTTAGGAGATTATTATGGAGCATCATATTTATTTAACATTTTTAAGTGCCATATATGCCGGTGACAAATTTAATCGAGATAAAGTAGAAAAAACTGTTATTAATCCTGAATTAACGGCACCTTTCAACATCATTCTACAAACTAGCGAATCAGCCTTAAAATATTTGCTTAATATTAAAAATAAAGAAACTCCAGGTTTTATATTAGAAAAAACTTATTTTTTCACTACACCAGAAGTGACTAACACAAAGGTTGCAGACCTAAACAAAACTACCCTCAATATATTTGAAGAACAAATTAAAACATACACATCAAATGTTGTACCACATTTTGATTTTGATACATCTAAAACATATATTGAATGTAAAAATATTGATGATATAAATAATCTAAAAGATAGTATTATCGATATGTCTACAGCTATTATGAAATATTATAACGCTCAACCACCTGAGGATACTGTTATATTACACGTTGATTTAACAGGTGGACCTCGTACTGCCATTATGCTTATGATTGCAATCATTCGGCTAGTTGCATTTCAAGGTATTCAAATTGGTTCTATTCTCTATGCAAACCTTTATGTAAGTGAAAACAATACAAAACGTGATGAAATATTAGTTTATGAAGGGAACTCCATCTATAATATTTATGATATGATTACAGGATTCGCTGAATTTAATCAGTTTGGTAGTGTAAATACCTTAAAAACATATATAGAAACACTACCAACACCAGATACTCATATCAAGCAATTATTATCTGCCATGAGTGACTTTTCAGAGGCCATTCGTTTGTCTAGCCGAGGGATGTTCCAAACCGCTATGGAAGATATTAACTCAGTCCTAACAGAACTCGAAATATCAAAACAAACGTCTCATCTTAACAACAAAAATGATCATAAAAACTTTGAATTTGAAGCACTAAAATTAATGAGCAATAAAATTCAAAGCACATATAAACCAGTAATGGATGATAAAGAAGACGATTTAATATATATTGATTGGTGTATCCAAAATGGTTATCTACAACAGGCATTAGCATTATTCTCTGAATTTATACCTCGTGTTATATTAAAATCACAAATAATCTCCTTAAACAACACAATCTTCACTGCCAAAACTGATGTTAACGGGCATGCATCTACCAAAAACTTCAACAAAATTAATGAACTAACAGGCCCTCTATTCGAAGAAATTAAGGAAATCTCTGACTCTATCATAAATAAAATAATAGAATGTTTTCGTATATATCTAAGTAATAGCTTGAGAAAAGAAGCTCATCGTGTTAGAACGCAACTATCTGTTAATTCTCCTATAAGACGAGAATTAACAGATTTTCCAAAGCTAGAGCTTCAATTATTAAATGAGATCAATACTATAATTATGGAAGAAAAAGAAAAAAAACCTCTAGAATATTTAAATTATATGACATATAACAATGATAATAATAATCTTCCAAGTCAACTTCTACAAATTATGAGTAACCTAGCGCTTTCAGGAAAAGCTATCTTACAAATCAATCAATTGCCATTAGAATTTAGAAAGTATTTACTAGCTTTTTTACAAAATCAATTAGAATTAGATAAAGATATTCCCACTGACTTAATTATAATGAACCAACAATATGAGATAGAATTTACTGATTCCAAAAAGCTCTATTTAGTGCGAAATGCTTTTTTTAAAATCTTTAATAATCCTAACGCTAAAGATATTTTCACATATTTATTTAGGAATCTTATCACTTATCAATATCCACTTAATTTATTTCCAAATTCTCTATGTAATGTAAATGGACTTATTCTACATCCAATTTTGAAAAAACATCATGACTTAATTCCAAAAATAGTTACTATATTAAATCTATATAGGATACTCAAAGCAAGTCGTAATGATACCGCCCATGCTAGGGAAAATAAACGTGGTTTATTTAAAAAAAGTACTGATATACAAGAACAAATAAAGCTTTGTTTAAAAGAGATTCGTTATATAAGAGACTTTATGTCTAGAAATACAAAACTATAATCAATAATATATAAATGGCAAATACCTTTTAAAACTTGAATGGTATTTGCCATTATTTTAATTATTTACTCAATCGTCTCGCTTGTTCAACACATTTCCGTATTTCTCTACGTAATTCCTTTGAGGTTGTATACTTGCATTGTGCCTCTTTATTAGCATGATTCGTATCATTCCGTGCTTTTTTAATTTCAAAATACTGATCCATAAATTCTAATGTATCAATAATTGATTTTTCATCTACATGAGGAATAAATACACCTGGAATATCAAATAAAGGCATTTCTAATTTATTATGAGGATATTTTGCAATAAGCTCTTTAGTATATGTGATATGCCATTCTTCGAGATCTGGAAACTTATAATATATTAAATTTTTATATTTGCCTTGTTTATAGTCAGTCTTACCATTTTCATTCTTAATTAGGAATACATCTAAAATGGCATTACATACAGTGTTATACGCAAAAGAACTTGACTGACGCATAGAGATCAAACCATTTTCTCGATCACAAATAATATACTCGCTAAACTTGTTGCCCTTACTAATTTCAGAAATAATATGTTTTCGCAATGACTCCAATATATCATTAACCCTTATAATTTTACTTGCATCTTTAAGGATATCCTTCAAAAAATGTATTAATTCAAGCAAGGAAAACTGTGTAGTATCATTTTCATCTTGGCAATACAAGGTGTATCTATACTCATTTAAATATTTTTCACAATTTTCTATCAGTTTAGTAGTCATAGTATTAGTAAATATATTTAAACGTTCTTTTTGCTGTACTATGTCCTTTTCTATAACACGAATTCGTCGTTTCTCATTAGCAATCTTTTCTATGTATCTATTAATTTCTTTAGATACATTTAGTGCAATACACGCTTTTTCTTTATCAATAATCGATAATAGCCTATCACCTTTCTTACGATTAATCGTATTAAATAATTGCATAGATAGTGCTCTGATATCTTTATCAATATTCTTTTTATTCTCTTTCTGACTTTTATAGTATTGATAAAATTCTGTTTGGTTACATGAAATGATACCTTTATTCACTGCATATTCTGGCACATATTCGTAAAATAGGGTTAAAGCTTGTTGCAGATAATCATGGTCTAAACACCAGTCAATGTAGGCTAGCTCATCAGAGCTATTCTTTCTATGTTGTTCCAACAATGTAGCATATGATTCTTCAATAGGTTCTTTTAAAAGTGTTACCAAATCTTGTTCAAAGTCTTTATTATTAGATAGTTTATTAGTTGTATCACTCACCAAAGCTAAACTTTCATCTAACCGTTTAATAGATGTTTCAAAGGATCCACGACTGGAGATATTAATAGCTTCGGAAAAACTATCCATGGCCGACAATAATTCATGAATGGCTATAATAGATGTATTGTCATCCTTATCACTTATAGCATCTGAGTCACTATTATCCATTTCATTAGGCTTAAAGTGAGCATTCAATTTTTTAGCACTACCAAATAATTTAAATTCCTCAAAACCTGCCACGATATCAAACAGATTATAGATATCTAATACACGATGAACCGTAATTTGATCTGATTCATTTTTAATATTTTTATAGCTAGAATAATACATATCTGCTACAACAATTCCGTGGTACGCCATCATCCGACTAATGACCAACAAAATCATCGCTGCATTACGAGGCCCTCCAGTAGTATCCATATACAAACATATCTTATCTTTAGTCATATCAATACTAGATTTGAATTCAAGGATACGCTTTGATACATCGATAATACTTTCTTTGATTAAATCTATATCATCTAGATTTCCCCCACAAGAAACCGGAACAAGACTATGTTCTAGCGCATCTACATCTTGTCCTTGTTGTTTGTAAAAGTTCGCCATTCTTGATTTAAAAATATCGTATGATGACTGCTCACCATTTTTTCCCGTCTTAACAGCATCTGTACAAATCAAAAATATCTTATCAAAAGATAAATTAGCCTTCCATGTATGATATAAGATATATTTCAGCGCAGATTCGTTAGTCGTGATAATATCCCGTATTGAATCATCTATATCTTCATTAATAAGACGCTTAGGCTCCTGATTATTTACAGGACTCAAAAATGTTAAAAATAGATTATGTATTGCCATACTAACTTCCCCTACCCAATACTCCATTATCAAAACAAACTTTAATACGTTAGACTTACTACGATATTTTCCTTACATTTTATATTGTATCATGTTATATTCATAATTAAGAATATCTTTGTATAGTTGGGGCTATATATGAGTAAGGGAGATAATTATGGCTACAAGTACTAACTATTTAAACGATCTCGCTAGCATGCGTCAATTTATTCGTAGCTTAACCTTTGGTAATCACAATAGAGGGAAAGCCAATGTACGTGGTATCAAGGGAAGCCAACATGACGATATCATACGTCGCCTTGATTATTTTGATATTATGCGCCATATCTATACGCAACGAATTGGCAAAGCAAGTATTCATCATTTAGAAAAAAATGATTTTATAGATGGATATAACTACTTAAATAATTTATATGAATTATATGCTGCTGTTCCAGAACAAATCTATGTACAATTATGTATTTTAGCTGGCCTAACAGAAAGTGATGATATAACACTTACCACCTTAACTAATAACTTAGGCCTATCTGATTATGGCAATCTCTACGAAGAATTACTAAAAATACTTCATAAACAGAGAAATAAACAATCTCAAAAAGAAAAGGTTATGGATCAGCAATATATTAAACGCCAAGTTAAAACCTTAGAAATATTAGGAGTCATAGAAAAAAAGGAGCGTAGTAAAGGATATTTATATTCTATAAAAAATACTATTCTTGATAGTTTAACTAAGCAGCAGCTCGAAGAGCTTGCTATGGCTGTATTCTTTTATACTAATGTATCTCTCACATCAGCAACAGGTCACATATTACTCCAAAAAATTATGTATCTGATCACTGGGCTTTCACTTAAACAACAACAAGAGTCCATAATGTACGGGTTTAATAATACTTACTTTACATTCAAAGATAATAATCCTAACAATGTCATCGATGGAGATATATTCTATCCTTTAGCAGATGCTTTACATCGCCATAAAAAAGTAAGACTCACATTCTATGAACCAGGTAAACCAAAGGAAGTTGTTACTCCATTGGCAGTAGAAACATATTATGGAGAAAATAAAAATATACTTCATAGTATTAACAATGGACACCTGCAAATAAATCGTATTGACCGCATCAAATCATTAGAGGTAACGAAATACAACAGTTCTGATTTTATACAAACTCCAGCACCTTTAAAAAGTAATTATAATAGCTGTATCCTTCATTTCTTGACACTTCCAGGATATGAACCTCTATACAATCAATTCATACGACAGTTTAAATCACTTATAAACATATTAAACACGACTAGTGAATATATTGAATTACAATTAACATCAATAGATATTTTGCAATGGCTTCCTCTACTACGTAGTTACTTACCTTATATCCACATCATATCTAGTGACAAACCAAGTATAAAGCAGAGGTTCTACAGTAACCTATGTGCTTCTTTAGAAAAAGAATTTAAAGAACCAGAAGGTTATAAAATCAAGCAAAAAGACAATCCATTTCTTATACCAAAAGAAAATAGTGGTGCAAAAAAGGGACTACAAAAACAAGCCTCTAAAAGAGACACCGATATAAATGGTATTTATGTCTCTTCAGTCCTTAACGATATTAATGCCATTACCTTTACGACACAATACCAAATTCAACTCGATTTGATAAATGGAGTCTCCTATACAAAACAAGATATCGAGGATTTAATCAATCACCGTAGGCTACTAACAACAGAAATATATAAAAAATCATTGCCCAATGATAAGTACGAACTAGACTTAGCCAATATACTAATAAAACCAAGCAATGATGGCAAGCACGTCGAATCGATTCTATCTGATTTGCCTCTGATTATTATGTCTGATGCAGAACGATTGTTTCTAAAAGACCTTATAAATGATGACCGGGCGAATTGGTTGCTTTCACCAGAACTATGTCAACAATTAGACAATGAGCTAAAAAATATCAATACTACATTCCCTGATGGGACATGGAGAAAAGTTCCTACAATGACAGATGATACACCAATTAATATGGATACTATCAAGCAGTGTTTAGT
This sequence comes from uncultured Veillonella sp., assembly GCA_900538355.1. Taxonomy (GTDB): domain Bacteria; phylum Bacillota; class Negativicutes; order Veillonellales; family Veillonellaceae; genus Veillonella. Next base: position 53,145 of record UPXS01000004.1, on the reverse strand, counting down.
AGCAATACAACAGAATGTACGTATTATACTAAACGATAAAGAAATCTCTCCATGCAGATTAGAGTATTCTGTAGGAAGTAACGGATATACACTCATCGCCTATGATCATGTTTCACAAACATTCCTCAACATTTCCCTTCAAGATATTGCCAATATCTCGATATTAGATATACCGAGATTAGAAGATTTAGAAACGATTTACACCACCTATAGAAATGAGTCTAAACAAACCCTTATATTCAAGCTCCATGACTTAAATAACGCAGTTGATCGTTGCTTTAATTACTTTAGTAATTATACGATTCAAACAAAAGATATAGCTGCTAAGGAATTCACAATAGAGGTAAATTATCTTCCGTTTCAAGAAGAGGATATTTTGCGTAACTTACTAAAATTAGGTTGTGCCATACGGATTGTCGATGAATCTCCATTGCGTGAAAAACTTGAAATAATTTATAAAACAGCACTTAGCCATTCTCCTATCAACGAATCTAACGCTTGATACTATATATTACAAAAGAGCACAGCCCCTCAATTTAACGTGAGGGGCTGTGCTCTCATTATGTAAAATTATCGGTTCATATATGTCATGTCGTGCTGAATATCTACACCAGCAGATATCAATAACTCCCTATAGTAGGCCGCTTTATTAATGTCATTTACAGTTTCATAGAAACGTATCAAACCGTATATCATACTATGTTCGATTGGTAATCCTGTATTATCCACAGAATCCATGATCTGTTGACGCCATACGATAGCAATCGGATTACATTTAGCTTGCAATGCAATGAGAGACAAGTAGGTATAAATCAACTCCCACGGATGGCTATTGACCAACGTCGACTCACGTATTCTTTTTTCTGCTTGCTCTAATCGTTTAACCATATCTGCATCTATATCATCTTTATACAAAATAAATAAGGCTTTCACAAATACAAATAAGGCAAAGGCCATAGACTGAAGCCCTTTATCTTCTTTTGTAAGAGATACAATATAGGATAATTGTTCACTTAATGTATTTCGGCCACCAAAGTACTCAGATGCTAGCGCCTCATAATCACTACGATTACCTGACTCGATATAATAGTGCAATAAATACGACATCGTGCGATATGCGTCTGTAGAATGAGAATCAAAAATCTCTAAAGCTTTTTTGAAAGCTTCTTCCGCTTCAGATTGATTTAGATATGCATATACTTGACCTAATTGGCTATAAGCTTGCCCTAAACTAATTGAACCCACAGATGGACCAAGTAACTCTATACGTAGTGATTGGATGCGTTCTTCCATATCAACTATAGATAAGGCTAATTCTAAGGCATCTTTATAGCCATAACAATCTATAAGACTTACCACGCGTCGCTTCAACGTTAATAAATAATTCTCAATTGGTACATATCGAGACAGCTCTTGGCATTTATTAAAACAATGCAATGCCATGGAACTATTACCAACATGGTTAAAAGCAGTCATTCCCGTATCATAAAATGCATATGCAATATCACTAGCTAATAAATCTAGGCATTCCAAATTGTGAACTAGTTCTTCCAGATGTTCAAACATATATGCCAATTTATCTGCATTACAGTTCACACGTTCAGAATAATATGCTAAATCCTGAATGGCTCGTTCTATCCCACGAACGTCTGATTCTCCATGAATCAATTCCTCAATATGAGGGAACCATTCCGTCTGATAATAATCAGTAAATTGACTTGCTTCATGCCTACCATCATATAATGTTTCTAACGTCACCACATAATTCTGACGTTGATACTCAGTCATTGCTTTTTCAAATACACTATCTATGTCATCATAAACAAATAGAAGATTTGGAACAGATCCATTCAATTCGTTTGTTAACGCTCTTATAGCATCAAAGCGACTACCATCAGAAACTAAGGTGTGTAATTTCCCATAGTAACTAAAATGACCACACAAGAAATTAGCTAAATATAAGAATGCATATTTCTCTGTTTCTTTATAGTCCTGTATATCATAATTAATAGATAGCGTCTTAAATTGCTTAACATCCATATATAATCGATTATAATCAATAGATCTTCTATCTAAGGCAGCACGGTAATTAAAATCATTAGTAACTTGAAAATATACCTTATGTGGATCAGGTTTGCGTCCACGTGGAAATTGGTATTCTTTATAACCTAATGCACGAAACTCTTCAATTTTAATTAGGTTTTGTTCACTAACCTCTGTTATACGCGTTGGTAAATTGAACTCTATGCGGTCTACGTCTAAATTATACGGATTGTGAAAGACTAATCTAGATACTATCGCATCTGCCATGTGCCAATACAAATTACTGCCTACACCGTCATTCATCAGTAACCCTGTTTGCTCATCTGTGAATATACGTTTCCCCTGTTTGCTCTTAAGCATAACGGCAATAGAATAAAATCCTTTTCTAGGCGGTATATTTCCTATTGATTTCCCCTGATACGTACCATTCTTAAAAAATTCAGGTAATGCTGCAGAAATTGCAGACTTATATATAGCCTTTTCCTTAACTAAAACCGTTTTCTTCGCAGCATAGGGATGTTCTTTCGACTCCCCGCCACCTTCGAGTTTTAAGTCTAGTGTATTAAGTTCATTAATCTCATTTTTAGAAATAAACAGACCTTTCTCAGAAACCATGCCCTTAGTTTTACTATAAAATGCCTCTGGATAAGAAACGCCTTTATCCTCAGCAATTATCCTAAAAAATCCATCTAAACGCTGCCTCTCAAAATTGGCATCCTGCGGATCATCCATATCGTTATATACTATGCCCGCAATAAATTGAACATTCTGTCTATCATCATTTTTAAGTCCAAGAAAATTAAAATCCCCGTACTCATCGATTGCAATGGTAATCATACTATAGCCCCTATTTACTAACTATCCCTTTACTACATATATACTAACTATTATTACCTATTTTATCATCTAATCTTCATAAACAAAACTAAAAGAGCTTAATTGTACACTATCATACAATCAAGCTCTTTTAATATTATTATAGATAATCAGATTTATATTTAATGACACCGTATACTAACTGTCCTAAAACATAACTATGCCCCAAGCCTGCATACGACGTCCCCATTCTGTTTGAGGAGGCATAAAACCTAACATATATTCACCTACTTTCTAAAATATAATATCTTAATCTTCACCATAAAGATTTATAAAATATTATATAAATATAATTTTGCACAGTATACAAACACAAAATATTAGCAATCCACATAATGAACTATATTCTGCATATAAATCCAACTAAACTATATGATCATTATATGGGAAAACTTAATACACCGATAATCAAAAATACTAAGACACAAAACCCCGAGTGAATCAAAAAATACACTCGGGGTTTTATGTTAAATATAAAATTTCAATACCGTAAACGGTACGTGTTGTTGCAACAGAAACAACGTTACGAAGAACAAGCTGCAATTGCAATTGAGTTTCAATACCGTAAACGGTAAGTAGAACTCTTTCGTTTTACCTTCACTTCGTTCAGGCACTTGCAATGTGTGGACCTCATCGTCGCTCTGCTCCTCTGCTGCCTCACACTCTGCGGCGCATACCGTAAACGGTAAGCGCTGTTGCAACGCAAATTACAATATGACCCAGATACATATAGATTCGTAGGTTTCAATACCGTAAACGGTAAGCGCTGTTGCAACCAATTAAAAGCAGAACTGGAAAAGTTGCGTCAGAATTAGTTTCAATACCGTAAACGGTAATCACTGTTGCAACGGCTAACGACAAAACTCCAACTGACGTAATCATACAGTTTCAATACTGTAAACAGTAATTACAACCCTTTCGTTTTACCTTCACTTTTTTCAAGTACTTGAGAAGTGCGGATCTCATCGTCGCTTTGCTCCTCTACAGCGTATACCGTAAGCAGTAAGCGCTATTGTAACACAGACAGTCGTATTGACACAACAGGAATACATAACGCGTTTCAATACCGTAAACGGTAGGTGCTGTTGCAACTTAATATGTGTGTTATTGCAGTATATGAAAGTGGTTTGTTTCAATACCGTAAACGGTAAGTGCTGTTGCAACTAAATGTAATCACCGCGATCACAATGGTCAATCTACGTTTCAATACCGTAAACGGTAAATACCATTCCTTTATCACTTTCGTTTTACCTTCACTTCGTTCAGGTACTTGCAATGTGTGGGTCTCATCGTTGCTTTGCTCCTCTGCTACCTCACACTCTTCGGCGCATGCCGTAAATGGTAAGCGCTATTACAACCCAAAATATGCGAACTTCATGCCACCTACAATGAGGGTTTCAATACCATAAACGGTAGGAACTATTGCAACGGAAATAAAAATGATTACTACAACTTATGTTTATACGTTTCAATACTGTAAACAGTAAGCACTGTTGCAACTAAATGTAATCACCGCGATCACAATAGTCAATCTACGTTTCAATATCGTAAACGGTAAATACTATTCCTTTATCACCTTTGTTTTACCTTCACTTCGTTCAGGTACTTGCAATGTGTGGGTCTCATCGTCGCTTTGCTCCTCTGCTACCTCACACTATGTGGCGCATACCGTAAACGGTAAGCACTGTTGCAACACAGACAGTCATATTGACACAACAGGAATACATAACGCGTTTCAATACCGTAAACGGTAAGCGCTGTTGCAACATCAATGGTAGTCAATTATACGACGTAGCTCTAGAAGCGTTTCAATACCGTAAACGGTAAGTGCTGTTGCAACGAAAAAATTCAGGTTGAGTATAATGGCACTGTCGAGTTTCAATACCGTAAACGGTAAGTGCTGTTGCAACGTACAAGCAGCCGAGCAATATTACAAGATGTCAGGTAGTTTCAATACCGTAAACGGTAAGTGCTGTTGCAACGTATGCAACAATTGCTATGTCTGCAGCATCGTTGCGGAGTTTCAATACCGTAAACGGTAGGTGCTATTCCTTTATCACTTTCGTTTTACCTTCACTTTGTTCAGGTACTTGAGATGTGCGGACCTCATCGTCGCTTCGCTCCTCTGCTGCCTCGCACCCTTCTGCGCATACCGTAAATGGTAAGCCTTTTCCTTATCTCCCTCGTTTTACCTTTACTTCGTTCAGGTACTTACAATGTGTGGGCCTCATCGTCGCTCTGCTCCTCTGCTGCCTCACACTCTGCGGCGCATACCGTAAACGGTAAGCACTGTTGCAACTATGATTGTAACTAAGGATGATTTAGAAAATTTCTCGTTTCAATACCATAAACGGTAAGCGCTGTTGCAACCCTACAGTTGAAGAAACGACACAGGATTCTTCTATGTTTCAATACCGTAAACGGTAAACGCTGTTGCAACGAATCTATTATTGAAAAAGTTGTAGATACTAGCGAGTTTCAATACCGTAAACGGTAAGCGCTGTTGCAACATGTGAAGACAAATATGAAGCTGCTAAAAATAACGGCGTTTCAATACCGTAAACGGTAGGTGCTGTTACAACGTAAAAAAAACTAAAACTGATAAATTTTTTGTTGCGTTTCAATACCGTAAACGGTAGGTACTGTTACAACGCACAAAACAAAATCTTAAAACCGCAAAAATGAGATTAGTTTCAATACCGTAAACGGTAGGTGCTGTTACAACATAAATACTAACTCATTCTTTATATAAGAGCTATATATAATATGTTTCAATACCGTAAACGGTAGGTGCTGTTACAACACAATTAAAAGTGGTGGCAACGATATCAATAGCTCTGTACTGTTTCAATACCGTAAACGGTAGGTGCTGTTACAACGCTATTGATAACTTTGTATCTGAATTCTCTTCTTTAGGTTTCAATACCGTAAACGGTAGGTGCTGTTACAACAGCGGGACTTAGAAATCCAGTATTCATGGGGCTGTAAAATAGGTTTTGGAAAACCTCATACCGTAAACGGTCTAGTTGTGCTCCCATTAAGGCGAAAAAGCCTACAAATATAGATAAATACTGGTGGTAAATGTTTTTTCTAAGATTATAGTTATTATAAGGGTTTTCAAATTTTACGTCAATATAGCGCCACTTTTTCTTTCATTTAATTTTCATCTAAAATCCTTCTAAAAATATGTAATAATTTTTCTTAACTTTCAGCTATCTGCACTCAATTACTCATAATAAAAGGCCTATTCATATGACATCATACAAATAGGCCTATTATATATCATTGTTTATTATTTTTTTCAAATGCTACTCCTCAAAGCAAACATGTACTAAACCTAAAGTTACTAAAGGCAACATGGTTAACACCTCCTATAATTAATCTTCCAATAATAAACACATCATAATTGTTACAGCAAAACCAGCAAATGGATACATAAAGATCACCTCCTTTTAAAATTAACTATTATCGATTACGAGTGGATCGTGCAGCTTGGTATATAGTAAGCCCCAATGTGGCCCCTGCTGCAAAACCTTCCCATGCGGATACTGCCGCTGCAACTGCGAATAATGGTAACATAATTGTTCCTCCTTAGTTTAAAAACATTAATATAGTGTAAATAAATACTTAATATATAAGCGCCTAAGTAAATTCCTTCAAGCATAACTAGAATCATGTGAATGGAACTAAACTCATTGGCTACATCTTTATTATATGAAAGTAGTTAATGTAGATGTATTCAAAAAAACTAAGACGTAAATTATTAAAGAAAAACTTTTATTGATATAAAAAATAGAGCCCCACATCATATGTGAGGCCCTATTCTTCTGAAAAGCTTCTTATATTTAATTATTCGTAACATTAAGAATCCAATGAATCCAAGCACGCACAGTACCAGCTCGACGTTCATATGTAGACTGGCTATACGGTAATCCTGTTTCCGGATTAATAACACCAGCTTGTTTCATAAATTCCGCAATCTCACGATCAGTAATTCTCTTGTTAGATTTACAGTAAGCCTTATATGTTAAATTAAAACTTTTATAAGATAAAATAGCTTCAATTAATTTTAGCTGACGTTGTTTATAGGACATAGAAAATAAGGAGTTCCCTAATTTTGTTAATGTATAACAATCATGTCCATCCATATCGAGTGATTTTTCTGCAAGGCCTAGATACTTTGCTGCAGCTAGATAATATAAAGATTGACGTTCATCGAAAGAATACTCATCTGTAATAAAGTTCTTTTCCATATCATTAATATAAAGTAATTCACACATATTAATTATACGTTCAAAGGAATTTGCCTGAGGAAATGGAATGTCAGGCTCCTTATTAAGATGTACTTTTTTCAATACCTTTTGTACATCTTCTTTCGAAATATGCGTATCTTCTAAACAATATCGTTTATGTTTCACTAATTCTAATGAATTATAATGTTGTAATTCTTTAAATCTATATTCATAGAGATAAAAAATACTATTACTATAAATTAGAAATACTGGACGTACTGGCTTTCCAGCCATTTTCTGATGCCAAGTTCGGAAAGGATAGTATAACTGACGAATCAAAAAGTTTTCTGTCAGATCTCGTTTTGCTTCCATTAAAGCAAGACTATGAACACCCTCATAAGCCGCATCAATTTCAATTTGTGAATTTTCTACTGTTACAGTTGGTTCTTTATCAGTTACATCTTTACTAACAACATCCGCATAAAAAGCAAATGATTCGGAACTCATGCGACCAGAAACGGTAGGTAATAAACTTTCGTCTTCTAAAAAGTCCGCAAAAATACCGGATATATAGGCCATATTCAAAGCCTTACTTTCACTATTAATAGATGTTACATCTAAGCTTTTAATATGTTCAGGAGGTCTTAAATAGGTAATCTCTGAAGTATCCGATTCAAAGTTATGATACGCATTTATATGTGAGATATAATAATCACCGCGCGTAATTGGTAGAATTGATAAATTATTTTCTTCAAACAAATCTGGTCGAGCATCAGAATGATCGAATTTAACAGCTAATCGTGCTTCTTGAAACTCTCCGATTTGCTTAGCAGAAATTATAAAGTATCCCTTATCCTTAATCGCATCTAGAATATGATGCTTATCGTTCAACTTAGTCCATGTTATATCTATTTTTCGTTTCTTTTTACTTTTACTCATAATTTCTAACTACAACCTCATCGACACAGCCACGTTTTGAGCCTACAGAGTTAATAGCACGTTTTGCAGGAACAATAGTAATATTGAAATCACTATAAATATCTTGTATAAATTCCGTAGCAGAGTTTGAAAGCATAAATTTTATGCCCGCCGCATCAAGTTGACGGCAACAGTCTCGTAAAGCAATTTGATCCTCTCTACTAAACCCACCTGCATTATAGCCAGTAAAACTTGCCGTTACCGATATCGGATCATATGGAGGATCCAAATAAACAAAACTATCTTCTGGTAAACCTTGAACAGCTTCAGAGTAGCTCGTATTTAATATTGTTACGTCTGCAGTATTAAAATATTCATGTACCGCACGTAGTGTACTTTCATTAACAATATTAGGATTTTTATAACGACCAAAAGGTGTGTTAAATTCACCAGCGCTATTCACACGATACAATCCGTTATAACAAGTTTTATTCAAGAATATAACACGTGCAGCCTTATCAATATCTGTTAACTGATTATAAAGTTCTGCATTACGGTCCCAACTTCGCACATCATAAAAGCATTCTTTTGTATTTTCAAACTGTGCTAACCGTTTTATCAATGCATCTACATCATCCTTAATAGCGCGATAAACCCCTATTAACTCGCTATTAATATCATTTATGATTGCTTTCTTTGGTTGCAGTGCAAATAATACAGCACCACCACCAATAAATGGTTCACAATAGGTAGTATATGTTTCTGGAAATAACGGCATCAATCGTTCTAACAACTGACGTTTACCGCCTACCCACTTCACCACTGGTGACGCTAAGTCTATCTTACTCATGCATGCAACCCCTTTCTAAATACTCTTATTATTGTAACCTAAATGAGCAAATAAAATCTATAAATTTATGAGACTACATTATACAAACAAAATAAGAGGTTGTAACAGAGTACGGTCTTCCCGCATTCTTGCTACAACCTCTTATTAAGAGTAAAACATTATTTGTAGTGTCTTAATGATAACCTTTTATTTATTTCTCCCGTATTTTGTTTTCCCTATAAATTCTCCTCCTTTTTCTCTCCCCTATTACTTCATCTCCCCCTACTTATTCTTCTCTTCCCCCCTAACAGTCTTATCTTGTTAGGTCTCTCCAGGCGATAAATAGTTCGGCCACGACTTGTGGGTTTTGGCTGAGTTTGATGCGGGCTAGCATTTTGCGCACGTAGTTGCAGTGTTCTAGCATGGCTTCATTCAACTTGTGTTTCACGTGGTGTGGGGCTTGGTACACCAAGATAGGTTTAAAGTCGCCCACGTGAATGTAGCTCGTATCTGGATCAGGACCATCGGTGACGATGTATTGATAAGGTATCGCCACGTTAAAGAGTCCGTATACCACGTCCTTGCCAATAGGGCGTCGACATTTAATATGACCAAAGGTCAGATGCGGGCCATAGGTCTTAGGCGCTGTATAGCTGCTGCGCCGACCATCGCTGGTCATGATGTAATTCGGTCTCAACCCTTCTTGTAAGGCCAGCTCTCGCAAGATGGTACGAATTGGCAGATGTACCAATTCTTGACGGCCGTCTACGAAATAGCACATCGTGCTGTCACCGCCGCCAGGTTCATAGGTAGGAATAAAACAAACAATATGATTCTTCGGATTCGTATAGATCATATCCAAATTCTCTCCCTTAGATAGCCAAGTGGCCACCGCTACTGGTACTTCATTACATGTCATCATAGGAATTCTCTCCCCTCAACTTAGGAACATTCCTTTCAACAATACAATGAACACGTGTTCTGTGAAAGCAGATTCGCATGCTTTAATCTGCTGTTGGTTTAATTGTATATCACACTGTATAATTTGTAAATATATACACAAAACTATAGAAATTTATGTAAAATTAAAGACTTTATGATCTTGTAAAAGTAATATATACCTATATGTGTCATTATTTTCTCATTTAAATTGAGAATTGCATATTTTATGTATATCTGTTAATCGCGATTAACGTAATTATGCAAGAATCAGAATATAAATAAGAAATTAAATTATATTAACACATATCATCCTGATACAAACTTGACTCTAATAGACTAAAACTCATATGTTTACAGTACACATTCTAATCGCTTCAGAGTTCTAAGAGTCTCATACATGTATAACGTTAATTAGTACATAACGCTAATTAGCATCTAACTCTAATACGTGGACATCTCTAAAACATGTATATCTCTAATGAATGTATAGGCTTATTCCATTCGTATCTAGTGCACTCGTATCTTATTAAAGTCCGTCGTTAAGTATCTACGCAGCTTCCGCAGGGCTCGTTCATGGCGGCGTTGGATAGCTTGCCGACTACAGTTCAATTCTTCGCTGACGGATACGAGGCTTTTACAATCACCGTACACGCGGCGCAATAGGTCTTGTTGATCTGGAGATAATCTGCCAAGAGCCCATACGAGGCGAGCCCGTAGTCGTTGCTCCTCATCGGCTGTCATAATCATGTCTGCTATATTTTCTCCCGATGAGAAGATATCCATACCAACCGTTACCTCGCCATCATCGGTGATGCGGTCTGGTATATGAATCTCACGATGATTACGCAACCGCTCCCGCTTCCAATACCGCATGTAACCATACCTAACACCAGCTTTCACAAAGCCAGGGAACGGTACGGAACCTTTTAGATCAAAGCTATAAATCGACTCTAAAAGGATGGCCCACAGATAACTCTCTAAGTCTTCACGGAACTCACGGTTCCCCGTCTTATTCGTATAGTGTAAGATGAGTGGCCGATACCTGCGACAGAGCTCGATTTGAGCCGCATCATGGCGCAGCTCATCAGCGGACCAAGGCTGGTACCCAACGGTCTGAATCCGCATATTCGGATTTTGACAAATCGACACGAGGCTCTTATCTGATAAAGACGTTAAGACCTGATGACCACAGATAAGAGTCTGTAATTTCAACTCCTCCGGCACCTTGTACTCTGGTTCCTTAGGCGGTATCGTTTCAGATTCTAGTTCATTAGAAGAAGGTCTCTTAGATAGTACTTCTTTGGAAAATGTTCCCTTTGAAGATATCTCCTCAGATTGTAAGCTTGCAGTTTTAATACAGGTTCGTTGTACTAACGGTTCTTCGTTTGTGTATAACATAAATCCCCTTTCCTGCCATGGCATAGCGCTTATCTACACAATAGCGCGGAATGGGGATTTTGACAAATTGGCAATTCTTTAGAATTCCTACATATTCGGTTACAAGCTAGCATTAATTTCTATCCATTAAAAGACATAACTATACACCTAAATAGGTAATTGCTGAAAATAATACAAAAAAGACACCACAGAGGAAAGGTGGTGTCTTTTTTAGAGGAATTAGTACTACCATTGGGTAATAGTACGTAAGTTACGATTACTGATATACGTTAGGCGTAACGTATTCTGATGTTACAAGTAACTTTACAGGTAATCGTATTTTAAATTGTCTGATTACATTGCAATACAGGAGGCTTCCACAAAGTCTTTCAATTGTGGTTTTACGTAGGTTTGGTACACGTCTGCACCATTGCCACGGACGATGTCGCCCCAGTATTTATACACATAGCGGTACCAGAAATGGAACATGCTATTGGTAAAGTGGTAGTCAGCGTATTTCGCTGGTCCACGGCTATTCGCTTGAATACGACCTACGAGGCCCATGGCCATCAAGTCGTTTAAGCGAGATGTAAAGGTGCCGCTTTTAATTTGGCTCGCTTGCAACAGCTCCACATAATATGGTCTCTCTAGTGTAGCAAGGCCAGATAGGATCGCATTAGCACCTGTTATATTTTTCATATCTCGATGTAAGATATGCTGCGTTTCTTCAAAGAGTGCGCCCGATACGGAGAAGAACAAATTAATGATATTCGTATCGATGCTTTCACCATTATCAAAGTACTGCACATAGGCAGGCAAACCACCTGTTACGGCGAATACGGTACGCAAGTCATCCTTAGCATAGTGAAGGCCCAAAGATTTCATGTCCACCAAGGAGAACGGTTTCACCTCGAAATATTCCGACACATAGGGACCAATCAAGCTGCGATCGCCAATGATGCGGCCATCGAGCTGTTCTAATCCATTCGCCATCAAGATGATATTCAAATGGCTCGTTTCTTTATAAGAATCTAACAAATCGCGCAAGTAGATAGGGAACTGAGGTACAGCCTCCACCAAGGAAGGATAATCATCAATCACCACAGTCTGAGGCATTTTTACACTGCTTTCAAATAGCCCCTCAAAGGCCTCTTGCAAGCTAGTGATCGGTTCGAATTTATCCTGCCCATCAGCAGGAACAAAACGTGCCTCAAGAGCTCGATTCATATCGGCTACATGGATTGCTTCATTAGCCATGCGACCTGCCAAGTATAGCGCCTTATGACGGCGTACAAGCTGGGAAGCCACATAGGATTTACCACTGCGATGCGGACCATACACAACACATAGACTCATTTGACCCATCGCAATACGGGACTGGATACTCTCAATAATTTCAGCACGTCCCACAAAATTCATATACTCTCACCTCCAACATTCTATGGAGACTATTATATCATAAATTTAAAACAAATTTAAACTTATTTTCATATTATTAACATGACTTTTGATTATGTTAAATTTTTTACGCATAAAATGCACTTATTTAATGGTTTACTTTTTACTCATACATTTGTGAAAGTTCCCATATTTACTACATTCTATACAGTTGCATCCCTAATACGACAATACAGAGGAAAGTATAAAAAAAGACGTGCCTATCTAGGATAAGCACGTCATGTGTATATGTTTATATGTATATGTTTATATGTATATGTATATGTATATCTATATGTATATGTAATAGTTTTGTTTATGGACGATACCTGCGAGGGCGTTCCTAACATTATTGTTGCATTTGCGTTTGCATCTTCATGAGCAAAATATGCTTAACCGCATCATTAAGGCGATCATTCGTAATCGTTCCGTTTGCCACGGCTTGAGTTAATGCACGATGGACTTCATCAATGTGAACGGTGTCGGCATCAAGGAGAACGAGGTCACTGCCTGCTACGATGGATGCTACCGCAAAGTCCCCTATTTTTTGGTTTGCTTGCAAAGCACCTACATCGACACGGTCTGTCATAACCACCCCATTATAACCAAGCTCATGTCGTAACCAGTCCGTAATGATTGCTTTAGAAGTGCTAGCCAAGTGAGCATTGTCGATAGCTGGAATTTGTACATGACTCATAACGAGCATGTACGTATTCGCCGTCGTCTGTGTAATGAGGCGTTTGAATACAGCTACATCCGTAGTGTTGAGATATGCTTTCGCATCATTAGCTGTCTCAAAGGATGCATCGCCGAGGCTCACCGTTGGGAAGTAGTTGTAACCAAACCACATTTTGTTGATTTGGTACCGCTCCGCCATGGCAAGGTCCATATGGCCTGCCCAAGTAGGGTCAGATGTATAGGACACATTAGGAACCCCAAGATTCGCATTCGGCCCGATGACAAGGTTGAATCCCATGTCGTGCATTTCAATAGCCGAACGGGTCGCCAAATTGATGATTCGTTCCATCGGCAGTTGGCCCCAACGATTGGGCTCTGGCAAGCGCAAGAAACTTTCATTAGAACGCAACACCTTATCCCGATTGATCGCGATATAAGGCGTCACCATGCTCGCCGTCGTAGCCGTTTGCATGATGTCGTTTGTGAAAGCTTTCACTTGGTTTTTATTATTTAGATTTTCATTGGTTAGCATAACGCCGCTCACACGGTATTTCCTGATGACGTCCTTTTGGGACTGTCCTACCGTGCTGCCATGAAGGCTAATCATCATCAGCTGGCCTATCTTGTCCTCTTGAGACATAGCCCCGAGCCAGGTATTTACCTTCTCAGGGACAGGCTTGTCTGATTGCATAACGGCTCGGTACGACACAGTTCGTACCTCTTCCTGCTCTGCCTGACTCTCATGCTGGCATCCTGCAGTGCCGATGGCGGCGACGATCAAGGCCATGCCACATAGGGCACGCCGCAAAAACAAGTTCATCTCTCCACAAAACTCCTTGTCATACTCTCTTACATGTTACTTTTCTATATATTATACACTATATAATTCATCTTTTCCTCATGTGAAAGCTAGTTTTCTATATCAATTTATCATAATAAAGTTATAAAGTAACAGTAACAATTAATATACGAGGCAATCCATTGATATGAAATAACTATGATAGTACATACAGTCACAATATCGTGTCTTATGAGATCCATACATATAACATATACAAAACTATAAGAAGGTTATACATAAAAATCCTACGAATCGCATGTAAGGTGACACTTAGTAGTCAATATCTACATAAGTATCAAGTCACTCATGACCCGTAGGATTTATTTCTGTTCAGTTAGTTACCCATATACCAGTCTAACTATACTAATGTATCGATGTATTCATCGCCGAAATACATTTGAAACGACTTGTACTGAGTAAATTAGCTAATTTGTAATGCTATTAGCCCTTATATTTAGGGGATGTTGGGCATGTTTCAGGCGTTACGTCTTTGCGATCACCAAGAACCGCGCTGCGGTCTGTGTAATGTGTATGCAAAAGTTCGTGTGCCTTATGGCCCAATGGTTCGCCTAAGAAGTCTTTGTACAATGCTTGGATTTCTGGGTTTTCATAAGAAGCAACCCATTTGTAGTTAGCATCAGCTTCATAAAGACCACCGATACGAGCTTCCTTAGTTTTCACAGCTTGTGGCAATTTAGTGCGCGGTTGACCGCCGCCACCAATACAGCCGCCTGGGCACGCCATAACTTCGATGAAGTCATAGTGTTTGTCGCTGTCTTTCAACGCATTAAGGAAGTCACGTGTATTTTTACCGCCATGCACTACAGCAACGGATAAGGTTACATCATCACCTAATTGAACAGTAGCCTCTTTAACGCCTTCCATACCACGAACGTCTTCGAGGTGAGTCAAAGCATATGGAGGTGGCTCTTTGTCAGTAATGAGCTTGTACGCTGTACGCATAGCCGCTTCCATAACACCACCAGTGTTACCGAAGATGATAGATGCGCCAGTTTCCATACCGATTAAGTCATCGAATTGGGATTCTTCAATCGCATTGAAGTCGAGGTTTTCCTCTTGGATCCAACGGATGAACTCACGTGTGGTAATGGAAATATCTGTATCCATGCCAAGGGATTCGTCATTATGGTAACGAGCCGCTGCATTTTCTTCTTCTCGTTTTGTTTCTGCTTTTTTAGCCGTACAAGGGTTTACAGATACAGATACGATGTTGCTAGGATTAATGCCTTTTTTCTCAGCAAAGTATGTTTTAATCATAGCCGCTTCCATAGCGATACAAGAACGTGTGGAAGACAAGTTAGGAATCAATTCAGGGAAGTAGATTTCCGCAAAGCGTACCCACGCTGGGCAGCAGCTTGTGAACTGAGGAATTTGACCGCCGTTTTTAAGGCGTTCTACAAGCTCAGATGCTTCTTCCATGATTGTTAAGTCTGCACCGAAGTTAGTATCTACTACATAGTCTGCACCTAATGCGCGCAAAGCACCAACCATTTTACCTTCAAGGAATGTACCTGGTTCGTAGCCAAAGCCTTCACCAATAGCTACACGAACAGCTGGAGCTGTTTGGATAACCACGATTTTTTCAGGATCTGCAAGAGCTGCTTTCACCTTTTCAAGCTCGGATTTAGCATGCATGGAGTCGAATGGACATGCAGCCGCACATTGACCACAGTGGATACATACAGGCACGTCGCCGTTTGCATCGAGATCATAGTAGTCGAGTACGCTCATTACGTCCGCACAAGCGCGACGGCATAACGTACAGTTTTTACACTTGGAAATGTCGTGATAAATGGATGGATTGTCGAGCGCAATCGGCACACGTTTATCGATAAATTCGTATTGAGACATGAGGACCTCCTCTAACAAACTAAAACTATCAAACCTTTTGGGAAATATCGGCCAAACTACGGAGCACTGTGCTCAAGGCGTACTCCCACATCTTACCTTTAGTATACGCTATAGTGAAAGTTTATACTATGTAGAAATGTTACACTTTTGTACAAAATTATGGTCCATCATCCCTCTCTAGATAACATAATATTGCCCATGACATTATGAATAACATTCTACATGACATTGCGGGTGAGTATATTTCAATAAGATAGAAATTACATAAATGCGTAATAATATTCCCATTGTAACACGAATGGGTAAATAATTCACCATTTTTTCGGGAATTAAAACAACAGAAAAATACACGTCAATCTAAATAAAAGAAAAACGCACATCAATTTAAATAAAAGAAAAAACGCACGTCCTCTAACGAGAACGTGCGTATGTGAAGCTTTCACAAAGAATCATAACCCTCGAAGGATCAGATTATTTGTCACCCCAGATAAGTGTGTACACAGCATATGCAGGAGTGCCTTGTTCAACCTTACGGCTAGACTTATTAGGTTGTTCTTCTTTCACAACATAACCTTGTGGGTTATAAAGAGTTACCTTAACGTCTTTTACTTCGCGTTTTTTGTGGTTGAACTCTTCAGTTACGATATAGTGGTAACCTTCGTAGTCCATAGCTTTGATGTCCAAAGTAGCTTTTTTGTCATCTTTTTTAACGGAATCGTTATCGATGGACCAAGTGATACCATTGCTATCAGTACCAACAGTATACCAATTTGCCGCATCAACACTACCAATACCACCAATGAATAAAGCGCCTGCTGCCAAAACAGCTGCCAATGTTTTTTTCATATTTTTACCTCTCGAATTAAATACAAGAATATGAAATCTAGTATATTCGATAAAACTAAATATTTTATGAAAGACAAATGTGCTCAATTATTAGAATATCTATTCCAAACATTAAGACTTCACATAATAGGTAGACCGTCCCCCTCCTTTACGTTGAATATGGCCATCCTTCACAAGGGTACGTATAGTGCCTTCAATGGAACTATCACTGAGATTTGGACACCATTCTCTAATATCTTGCTTTGTAAAAGCCCCTAAATGTCTATCGATAGCTGCTTTCACCTGATCCATTGCTGAACCACTATTTGCCAGTATAGAACTGCGGTCCTCAAAGTCATGATACGCGGCTAACAGCATTTGTAACCAATAGCGAATAAACGATATCGGGCAGGAACTTTCATCATACCAAGTATCACTAGACTCGCGTAAAGCAGCATAATACATATCCTTATGTCTTGCAATCTTAGCCTCTAACGATACATATTTACCTACCATAAAGCCGCTACGGTACAACAATAATGTCGTTAACAAACGGCTCATGCGTCCATTCCCATCATTAAATGGGTGAATACATAAGAAATCATGTATAAAAATAGGAATGGCTAAGAGTGGCTCCACCTCTCCATTACCTACAACACGATTATATTCAGCACAAATCTTATCGAGGGCCTCTGCTGTCTCATAGGGTGCTAGGGGAGTAAATAACACCTCGGTCCGTCCATCGGGATAGGTAGCACTAATATAATTCTGTACACTCTTTAACTGTCCACCACGGGCATTGAACTGGTAATTATACAAAATCTTGTGTAACTGCAAAATATGATTGCGAGACAAAGATATGGAATCATAACTTTCATGGATAACATTTAAGGCATCACGATACCCCATAATCTCCTGCTCATCCCTATTTCGAGGCGTAGTCTTATCAGCTACCAACTGCCGAAGGCGCGTACTCGTCGTCATAATCCCTTCAATCGCATTCGACGCCTCTGTACTCTGCACCTTTGCCAACTCTACAAGAGAATCTAGTATAGCAGGACTCTGTGAAAGCAAAACCTCCTCCTTGCCATTCGCCCGGTAAATCCCTGCTATAAGACTTAAAATATCCATATCCCACGATAAAGACTGAATCCGACCATACTCAAAACGACGCATACACACACCTCCATTCGATTCTAATCCCTTATACATAAAATTATTCCCTTAAATTATACCATAAAATAAGGGAATAAATAATTTGGATACATTTAATTATACATGCAGAAAGGGTTCTATCTCTTTGAGACCGACTTAGGTCACTATGGAGGTCGATGAGAGATAGAACCCTTTCTACTAGTAGAGGAAATTTACCAAATCAAGTGATACACGCGATCTAGATTACTTCCGTCTTGTATTTGTACTTTTGTATTTGCCAATGTTTCAGAACCAATCATATAGCCTTGTGGGTTATATGTAGCAACATCAATGAGCTGTACTGTTTTATCAGCACGGTTGAATGTCATTGTATAAATGGAGTGATCTCCATTTGGATCTACAATCTTCAAGCGCAATGTAGCACGAGCATCGTTTTTATCAACAGAGTCATTGTCGATATAGCCAGTACGACCATATTGATCCGTATCAAGAGCATACCAACTTTCAGCATGAGACACGCCCACACCAGCACTGAATAATAACCCGGCTACCGCTAAACAGGCAAACCATTTTTTCATAACTATTCTCTCCTGACTATAAAATTCAAATAACTATGCAATCTGCATACCATAAATTCCCTACGCCTTCATTATAACACCATAATTGCATATTACTAATAAAAACTCTATAAACTGCATAATTAATATAAATCTATTAAGGACGATGTGCCGAGTCCTATGGGCTTTGATAATATAACGTATTTGATGACTGATATTCGCGCTGTAAGGTCAACAAAACATAGAAAGCCCCGAACTGTTCTGAAAACGACTTCGGTCACTATGGAGGCTTTCAGGATAGTTCGGGGCCAAATACGTTCTGAGTATCTAAATAAACAGAGCGAATATAAGCTTCTATTAAATTGTTGGATTATTTACCCCATAGGGCCTTCATAACTTCCGCACCCATAGTATCATCTTCAATTTTTGTAGGTTTTTGTGCTTCTTTGCTGGACAATAACGCTACGCCTGCAGCGCTGTATACTGTTGTATCAAGTTCTGTCCATGTTTTTTCTTTACGGTCAATGCGTACTGTGTAGATGTATGTGAAACCTTCTACATTGTTAATTTTAACAAGTACTGTAGCCGCATCATCTGTTTTGTATACAGATGCATTATCGATGAACCATGCTGCATCATCAGCATCAGCATCGATATAGTACCAATCAGCAGCACTAGCTTGACCAAAGCCGCCTAAGAATAAAACCCCTGCTGCAAACATAGCAGCTAACCATTTTTTCATATCTAAACTCCTTAACGCTAGAGACGACCATCTAAGATGGCCGCCCATAGTTTCTTACATATACTATTAATACAAATTATTCTGCTTCTTCGTCTTCGATTTCAGCACCTGGAATAACAGCAATACTAGCTACTTTATCACCTTCGTCGAGATTTTGTGTTTTCACACCAGAAATAGCTTTGCCCTTCTTCACAGCAATATCGTTCATGTTGAAGCGGATGATTTTGCCTTGTTCAGAGATAAGCATAACTTCATCATCGTTATGAACTACTTCTACGGCAACTACGTCGCCTGTTTTGTTCGTAATCTTGAAGTTCTTAGAGCCTTTACCACCGCGTTTTTGCAATGTGTAAGCTTCCGCATCATTGCGTTTACCGAAACCTTCTTCGGAGATTGTAAACACTTGTGCTTCGCTTTCATCAGCATTAAGAACACCAGCGCCTACTACTACGTCGCCGGTATTAAGTTTAATACCACGCACACCGTGAGCCGCACGTTTCATGAGACGTACGTCGCTTTCACTGAAACGAATAGCGATACCCAATTTAGTACCGATCAAGATATCTTGATTGCCAGTCGTTACGCTAACGGAAATCAAGCGATCCCCTTCGTCGAGGTTGATAGCGTTGAGACCAGAACGACGGATGTTGCGATATTCTTCGATAGCTGTACGTTTTACAACGCCGAACTCAGTAACCATGAATAAGTTTACATCTTCATGGATACGTTCAAGGTCAATCATAGTTGTAACGGATTCGCCGACAGCAAGTGGCAATACATTAACCATAGCGGTACCGCGAGAGTTACGGGAACCTGCTTCTGGCACTTCGTATGCTTTGAGGCGATATGTACGGCCAGTGGACGTGAAGAACAACAATGTATTATGCGTACGAACATGCATAATTTGCGTTACATAATCGTCTTCCTTCGTCTTCATGCCGATAACGCCAGCGCCACCTTTATGTTGGTTGCGATATACGTTCGCGTTCATGCGTTTGATATAACCTTGTTTAGTCAAGGTAATAACCATCTCTTCGTCAGCGATGAGGTCTTCTACATCAAGGTCGGACGTATCGATAGTGATTTCAGAACGACGAGGGTCGCCGTATTTCTTCTTCATATCTTCTAGTTCTTCTTTGATGATTTGACGTTGACGCGCTTCGCTAGCCAAGATAGCTTTCAAATCTTCGATCAATGCCAACAATTCCTTGTATTCCTCTTCGATTTTTTCGCGTTCCAAGCCTGTTAAACGGCGTAGACGCATGTCGAGGATGGCTACTGCTTGTTTTTCTGAAAGCCCGAATTTTTGCATCAATGCGTTACGCGCGATTTCGTCAGTTTGGGAACTGCGGATTGTAGCGATAACTTCATCGATGTGGTCGAGAGCAATCAACAAGCCTTCCAAGATGTGAGCACGTGCTTCTGCTTTGTTAAGCTCGAATTGTGTACGGCGTACGATAACATCGAGGCGATGATCTAAGTAGTAACCCAATACTTCTTTCAAATTCAATACGCGAGGATGACCATCCACGAGGGCTAACATAATCACGCCGAAAGATTCTTGAAGTTGAGTGTGTTTATATAATTTGTTAAGAACGATATCTGGTTGCACATCAGCGCGCAATTCGATAACGATGCGCATACCTTGACGGTCAGATTCGTCGCGAAGTGCTGTGATACCATCGATTACCTTGTCGCGGCTCAAGTTCGCAATTGTTTCAATAACGCGAGCCTTGTTAACTTGGTATGGAATCTCAGTCACTACGATTTTATGCTTGCCCTTCGCCATTTCTTCAATGGTTGCACGAGCGCGCATTTTTACGCTACCACGACCTGTGGAGTACGCTTTTTTAATACCTTCCCGGCCCAAAATGAGCGCCCCTGTCGGGAAGTCTGGACCTTTGATTTGTGTCATCAATTCTTCCACAGTTACATCTGGGTTATCGATGAGCATTGTAAGGCCATTACATACTTCGTTAAGGTTGTGCGGTGGAATATTTGTCGCCATCCCTACGGCGATACCGCTGGAACCATTGATGAGAAGATTTGGGATCTTCGCTGGCAATACTGTTGGTTCTTGCAAGCTTTCATCATAGTTCGGCATGAAATCAACAGTTTCCTTGTCGATATCAGCGAGCATTTCTTGAGTAATTTTTGCCATACGTACTTCAGTATAACGCATCGCAGCGGCACTATCGCCGTCGATGGAACCAAAGTTACCGTGGCCGTCTACCAAGAGGTAGCGCGTATTGAAATCTTGCGCCAAACGTACAGTCGCGTCGTAAACAGAAATATCACCATGTGGATGATACTTACCGAGTACGTCACCGACGATACGAGCTGATTTCTTGTACGGTTTATTTGGCGTCATACCTGTTTCGTGCATCGCGTACAAAATACGACGATGAACTGGTTTCAAGCCATCGCGCACATCTGGAAGAGCACGCATTACGATTACGGACATCGCATAATCGATATAGGCGTTCTTCATTTCTTTATCAATCTGAACGGGATGAATATTCCCGTGGGACCATTGTTGGTCTGCCACAATCTCACCTCATTTTACTAACACTTATTATAATACATCATAATATTATAGCATTTTTAAGGGGTTAACGCTATAAATCCTTCATTATTAACTATGTTCTTTCACAAACTTATCAAAATCAGAAATTACTTTCTGTTGTGCATTAAACGCTTTATATTCCCTAACAGCTTTCTTCTGTGCTTGTGTCATAGAAATAAGTCCTTTGTTTGTTAGGATTTGATACTCATTAAAGTCTAAAAACTTATCTACACTTTCAATAAAAGCTTTCATAGTAAATGTTTCATGTCGTTCAATAATACGTTCTATATAATCGAAAAATGAGGATACCGTTCGCTCAAGTTGTTCAATCTTTTCAACAGATAAATAATTTTTTGCTACGATTACATCCTTCTTATAAATCCGCCCTTCCGGTCCAGATTCCCACGTAGTCAATCCCATATGATCCTTTGTAGCATCTGCATGACTATGAATGATCTCTGCAGCAGTTTGACCAGTAATAGCATAATGAAACTTATTCTGTATCGTTCCAAAAAATTCTCTAGTAATAGGTGATTGTGCATCATAATCGATTGCACACGCAGCAAATATATCTGTCACTTGTTGATATATACGACGTTCACTAGCACGAATTGAACGGACTCTTCGTAACAATTCTTTAAAATAATCTTGCCCAAAAGTACGTCCATTTTTTAACATATTATCATCCAGAGCAAATCCTTTGATAATATATTCCCGTAAAACGCCTGTTGCCCAAATCCGGAATTGAGTTGCCTTTTTACTATTCACTCGATAACCTACCGCAATAATAGCATCGAGATTATAAAAATTAGTTTGATAAATTTTACCATCTTCAGCAGTTGTTTCCATTTTGGAAATAACTGCTGATATAACTAGTTCTCCACTTTCAAATATATTCTTCAGATGCTTACTAATAGCAGGTATATTAACATCAAATAGTTTTGCCATATCTTTTTGTGTCATCCAAAATGTTTCATCTTTAAATAGTACATTCGTAGAAACAGATTCATTCTCTGCTTGATATACAATAACATTTCCTGTAATTGCATTTTCTAAAGATGTCATAGAATTCTCCTCTATATTTAATATTTATATCCTATTGAACACTTATAACTATCTCTATCCCTTATTTAGTGCCCCGCATGCTTTATCATATGATCTAAAATACTAACAAAGTCTCGTTCTACGGCAGAAGTATCATTACCAGTACTGCCAATGCCTGTTAGCATAGTTTCTTTCCAGTCATTTCTTGCCATATACCTAAAACCTATCAAATACTCAGCTTTTGTTTTATCCGCTTCCCCTTTTGGTAAATAGTAAATACCAACGCTTCTGTCAGCACGAGGATGTAACAGTGCTGGATTATCTTGCGGTTTATACTCGCTATATATAAATTTCATAAAGGTTAGAATATCTTCACCCTTTACAGACTTATCTACAAAGATAATTTCATTGGATCTAAATAGAGATATCTGATTAGTACCTGCTACACGTGTTGCTTCAGATTTCTTTAGCTTTAAAACTTCCTCATGTGTGGCCATCCGCAGACCATGTTGCTTAGCACGCTCCACCAAAGCAGCGTTCAAATGAATTAAATACTCTTGTGAATAGGCAAAATTAGCATTCGTGTATCTTTCACCACCTGGAACCGGCAAGGTTGGGCGTTGCACTACAGAATTCGTAGTGAAAGTAAAACCGTTGCTTTCATCATAAAAGACATACACATTCCGCTGGAACGGTTTTTCCTGTTCCAATACAGAGGACTGGAGAACAAGGTTAGGATGAACAACAGCGAACTCCTTTTCCACGCTAGACTTGATATCCTCTGGCGTCGCAGGATCACCATTTTCCGTGGTCCACACAAAAGAACAACCGCTCAATAAAAATGTACAAATACACACAACAACTAATGATATATACCTAATCAACTGCTTCATAGATACACCTCTCCCTGACCTATTTTCCTCGCACAGCCTGTTGTATTTCCCGATCAACAACGGTAATTATGTCTTGTTCAATCTGCTCAGAACTCTTATCTTGATAACCAACACCACTCATTAAGGTATCTCGCCAATCTTCCCGCCCTCTAATTTTAAAACTTATTAGGTACAGAGCCTTGCTCTTGTCTGTTTCACCATTTGGTAAATAGTAAAAGCTAACCTTACGGCCATACACGCTACTTACTAAGGTTTCGTCACCATTAGGTTTATATAGAGAATATATGTCTCTTAACATACCTACGACACCTGCGCCATTAGATGTTTGATTAAGAAATATAAAATCCCCTTCCTCAAACAAAGGCGCTGTACTATTACCCTCTAGACGCATAATCTTAGCATCCATTAGCGCTTTGCGCTCCTCATTATTAGCTACCTGAAATCTATACTTTGCAGCAAGCAGTGCTACCTCACTATTCAAACGATCTAAATAAGCCTCTGCATACCTATACTCTGCGTTCGTAACCCTTTGACCACCAGGAATAGGCAACTGAGGAACCTCAACAGAAGCACGCGCAGTAAAGACAATACCATTATTCTCATCAAAAAACGTATATTCATAGTGCTTATAAGGCTTTGTAGTAACAACCTCAGAAGCCTGCAACACTAGACGAGGATGATACGACGCAAAACGCTTCTCAACCATTGCCTTTACATCATCCGGCGTATACGGCTCAGCATCGAGCGTCGTTAACCGAGAAGAAGTACAACCACTCGATACAACACTACAAATGCACACCAAAACCAACAACACAAACCTAAACAACCTCATATACCAAACTGCCCCTCTCTCCTTTTCTCCCATTCATATCAAGTATTTCTATCAAATATACAGACACAATTATTGATAACATCAGCTGATTGTTGATACTCTACTTCACACCCTTTCCCCATCAGGGGCCTCGCCCCATGCGAAAGGAAAAGTGCTTTTGTTGTTGGGACTAGTCCACATATAGGGTTGTAAAAAAGTTAGACACTTATGAATGAGCGACTTAGGTCACTATGGAGCGAAGGAATAAGTGTCTAACTTTTTTAACTAGTAAACCACTATGTGACGGGGCCCCAACAACAATCACTTAACTAATTAAGCATATAGCCCTCGCGCCCCATCAATAATAATTACCTATTAATTAGTTCGTCCAGCATATTCATACGATAATCCTCCACTACATCCATAAAGGATTGATTGTGTATTGGATTTTCCGTCATCCCAAATAGGTGGCTTTTGCAGTCACAGTCAGAGCAGCCAAATTTAAGTACGTCCCATTCGGCAACGCCACGGACCGCATCAGCGAGAGCGCATTCCGCATCAGCCCAGCTAGTTCGTATCGGAAGACCTGCAATCATTTCGCAGTGACCGCGGAAGTAGTCTAGATGCCAGTGCATTTTCTTGCGTTTTCGTTTATGTCGCTCAATGCGTTTCGTTAAGTTCGCCTTCGCAGAGCCTACATACATATAGTATCCAGATTTGAAATGCATCATCCCTTTAGAACCAACCTCAAGGTCCAGGTCGTGGTCCAGGTGCATGACCATCACATACACGCCGCTATCGTGAGCCTCTGTGTCGAGGATGGTGCTCGGATAGGAACATTCTCGTGTTACAGTGGGCATGGTAAAAGTCTCATCCCAGGTCACAGCAACGGCTTTCCAATCTAGAGATGGAGCTACCTCTTTAAAAGTACGAGCAAATTCCAAATCTGTATGGTAGTCCGGCAAGAACCACTGCGCTCTATCCCATTGTACGAGGAATAGAACCCCTGTGTGGTAGCCTTCGTTTTGCAATTCTTTCAAATGTAGTAAATGCTTGCGCCCTCGTTCTGTAATGGCATCAGGGAACATGGCACCGGTCTTAGAGAATAGCGTACAAGACTTAACCTCTAACAAGAACTCCTCACCTTTATCATTGGTGAGAAGCAAGTCAAAACGTGATGATGTACCGTGTAGTTTAACTGTATATTCACGTCGTACAACGCGCCACTCTTCCCATCCAGGGATGAGTTTATTTTCAATCAAATGCTGTGCTACATCGTTACTATAGTTGGTATCGAGCATAATCACGACGCCATCGCGCTCGATGCCGACAACACGATATTTCGTTTTCGCATCAGGCTTATCGTGAGGCACGATATACATCGTTACACCTGTAAATAAGAGCTCCCACATACGGCCTGGATTTGGCAAATGAGCGAGAACGCTTTCACCATTTAAATCTAAGGTCACCACAAAACGGTTCGGGCGACCTGTATATTTCGCTTTTAAAATTGTATCGTAAAGGACCTTCATTGTATCTCCTATATCAATAATATTCTATATGTCTATTATACGCTATTTTGTTACAGGATGAGAGTCCTACGTATTGTACTTTGAAAGTCCTTACAAATTGCATGGTGAATGCCCTAAGAAAAGACTAAGAAGTACCACCTTACATATTTACAAAATCTGAATTAATAATTCACCACAGTTACAGGATCATTGTTGCGATATTTCCGATTACTGTGTGGAAAGTCTCGTTCTACCAAATTCTGTAGTGCTTCTTCTAATAACGTCCAAAAAGCATCAGAATCTTCCGTTGGTATACCAAGAACAATGGAGTTTCCTTTGGAATAGGTAATACATGTAGAAGTTATGTTATCAATAATTGGCAAAAACACAATAATTACGCCACAGGCTGCTAGCATGTCCTTGAGAGGCTCTTTCACACCGATTAAAGGTTCGCTAGAAAGATCCTTAATTTTTGGTATAAATTTTCTTAGTAACTCCGCATCGTAAGGATTTACCTCTACAAAACGGGCCCTTCCTTTCGTGATCTGTACTAGTGTATAAATCGCACTCTTTTTATCAGGCTCCATATCCTTAATATTTTCATATACTAAGGGCATAACCATGTCATTAGCTACATTTTTTAAAGAAGCTACCTCAAAAAACTTCTGTAAATTATTGACCTGCTCAGCTGCCTTTTTCGTTTCTGGCACGATACCCAAACGTGCAAGCTTAGCATAACCAAAAGGCTTAGCGAAATTAATTTCTTCATCAATGGAGTTCTCATATTCTACTTTCAAGATAGATTCTCTATATGCAGCTTCTAAACCATTCCAAAAACTAGCCTCTACACCAAATACCCGCTCAAGACGCATTGCCACATCTTGAGTTAGTGGCACCTCTCCATTAATAAGCTTACTAATGTGTTTTTCACTCATATCCATTCGTGTAGCTAATTCTTTTTGCGTCATATGCCTATCTTCTAAAACCTCTTTTATAGTCATACCTGGTGGTATCGCTATAAAAGTATTACTTCTATAAATTTTCATATTTTTTACACTCCTTATCAATGATAATCAACAATTTCTTGGATTTCTACAATATCTACAGTATTACCATATTGAGTAAAAATTAAGCGGTATGGATGGATTAAATCCATAGCATATTGTCCTAATCGATCTCCGTATAAAGGATGGCATCTTCCTAATCGCAAAATAATTAATGTTTCAATAGATGTAGCTTGAGTAATTTGTTGTAACCGTTCATATAGTTTTACTGTCATTTTAAGATTATATTTTTTCTGTGCTACATTAATATCTGTACATATCTTACGTATCTTATTATTCTTATATCGTATATCCAATATGTCACCGACTCTCTCAAATCATAGTGAATGGTTGATACAATATAAATGGCCATTTATAATAATTTACCTAGTAGGTTAATTCTATTATACCTTTTCAAATACAAATGTAAATAAATAATTTACCAATTGGGTAAATTTAATAACACTATGTAGTATCAAAAATCATGTATGCTATTAATAATTAATATTGAAATTTTTCATTTTTGTAGCTTAGGTTACATTATTACGTGTTAAAATAGTTTATACTAGGAACATCAGGTCAGTATTTAATACCCGTACTGATCGTTACGCCGGGTTTTGATGAGGCATCGCCTAGTTGATCTCATCACGCTGTTCGTATACGTGCGAAGCTTTCACAAAACCCAACGGCGTATATTTTTTACAAACAAAGAATCACATAGATTAACTAAGTAGTTTTAGCCACTATTCTCCGCAGAGAGGGCTCGAGAAAGGATTTAACATGGCACAAATTGCAGCAAATTTACAACGCATTAAAAACGGTCAACGCCGTTATGCAATTACACCTCGCGTTCCTGCAGGTTTCATTCAACCTGAACAATTACAAAAATATATCGACGTAGCTAATGAGTTCGGCGCCGTTCTTAAATTGACTGGCAGCCAACGCATTATGATTACGAATTTAAAAGCAGAAGACGTAGATAAAGCTTGGGAAATGCTCGGCATGGAGCCAGCGTACACTGTATCTAATCGCGTGCGCAGCGTAAAAATCTGTCCAGGTACTACATTCTGTAAACGTGCTAAACAAGATAGCGTACATCTTGGCATGCAAATCGAGCGCAAATATTTGTCTCAAGAAATGCCAAGCAAAATGAAAATCGGCGTGTCCGGTTGTCTTAACTCTTGTACTGAAAGCCGCATGAAAGATGTGGGTATTATCGGTACTGTAGAGGGCTGGAATGTATACGCTGGCGGTAGCGGCGGTGCTCATCCACGCATCGGCGACCTCATCGCTGAAGTAACAACTGAAAAAGAAGCTCTTGCATTAGTAGATCGTATCATTGCATACTATAAAGAAAATGCACAAATCGAGCGCATGGGCGAATTCATTGACCGCATTGGTTTAGAGGCTTTTAAAGCAGCTGTATTAGGCGACCTTGAAGGTGCTCCAGCTGAAAGCAACTCCGACGAACCAGCTGTGTTCTTGCCTGGTCATGGTAACGATCCTGAACCAGAAGCACCACGCCTCGAAGAAGGTGCCCCTATTACACCAGATACAATCATTCGTGATATCGTAGATACATATCCAAATGTTGTACCTGTGTTACAAAGCATCGGCATGGGTTGCCTTGGTTGCCCATCTTCTACGGCTGAACCATTATGGCAAGCTGCAGAAATTCACGGTGTTAATGTATACGATTTAGTTCAAAAATTAGAAACAGCACGAAAAGGAGCTTAATATGTCCGCATTCTTAGGTCACATCCATTATTGGTTATACCGTAAAATTCAATTGCTCGTTGAGCGTGAAAACTTGATTTTAGAGAAAACAACTAAGGTTGTTGATGATTTGGCAGAGGAATTGCACTCCATCTCCGTAGATACTTACGGCGAGCCAATCAACCCAAGTATTCCATTAGAAAACATCATCGACCATGGCAATATCCATGGCTGGTTGTCCAACCAAATTAACATCGCATCTGTTCGCGAAGCGGCTTTCATCAAAGATTTGCTCGACACTAACTCCGGCGACGAAGCGGTAAACGTAGTAACAGCTATTCTTGATGCGTTTGCTGTACAAGGCCAAGCATGTGGCGTTGTGGCGCAAGACAATCTTGAGGAACACACTGCACCAGCGATTTACAATGCGTTGCAAAACTTCTACGTAAATGGTATGCCTTGCGATGGTGGTGACCAAGTTGTTTCTGAAAGTCCTGACGAATTCACATGGGTTGGCGATCACAGATTACAAGCAGGCTACTGGCGTACGGCAGGCGTTGATCCTAAGTTCATGGCACTTGCGTACCAAACATGGTTCGAAGCCTTTGTAAAAGCGGTAGATCCTAACTTTGAACTTGTAACGACTGAAGAAAACGGCACACGTTTGTATTCCATTCGTAAAAAATAATTAATGACTATCTGATTCATCAATGACTATCTAATCTCAGATATATGTACTAAAAACGAGCGTAAATTACGCTCGTTTTTTATGTCTAATAGTTGATATATAATTAATTTAGTAGAGAGCATAAATCCCTTTCTATTTATAGGCAACTAACGTTTCTACCCTATTCATTCTATGATTTATGTGAGAAATTTTGAATTTTCTATATATTTTACAAAACTGTAGCTATAGGCACAGCATTGATAAGCAATATCATTTATAATATAAGCATAAGGTAATTACATAAGTTCATTTAATTAAGTGATGGCGTCAGCTTTCAAAACATAAAAAGCTAGAATTAGGAGGTCTATTATGGCAGGCACAGTTAATCAAGAATTAGGTTTATTATTCCAAGGTCCTAACTATGTAATCGTAAAAAAAGGCGGCAAAGCTGGTGAACAAGTTGAAAAACACAATCACCCAGAAGCAAACGTCATTTTTACAGTAGTAAAAGGTAAAGTACAAGTATTCCTTAACGAAACTGAAGAACACGTACTTGTACCAGGCCAAGTATTAGAATTCAACGGCGACAACTACATCCAAGCAACACTTGTAGAAGACAGCGAATTCGTAGTAAACCTTATTCATAAACCAGAATAAATACTAACAGAACCTACAAACACTATTAGAAAAGGCGGTTAATCGTAATTGATTAACCGCCTTTTTGTATTACTTAAATTCTGTAGTGCTTACATTTTATAGCGCCTACATTTTTAGAGCTTATATTTTGGAGAAATTAAAAGGAATTATAGATTGTAAAGTCGCATACGTCAAAGCGTTTTGTATGGCCTGGAGCAGGTACGCAATCTGGATGAGGATAACCGATTGGGAATATCGCTACAGGAATGATATTATCCGGCAAGTTATATGCGTCTCGTACTTTAGCTGGATCAAAATGAGCAATCCAAGTTGTTCCTAAGCCTATATCTGCCACGGTAAACATGAGGTGAGAACCTACAATACTTGCGCCTACAACGCCCATATCCGCATCATCATATTCCCGTTTCCAACTCACTGCATTATCATAACAAACAATAATTGCCAACGGTGCATTGAAGTGGCCATTAGTGCAGTCTTTTAGTTTTTTAAGACTATCTGTCGTATTCAGCACAAGTAAGCGTTGCGGCTGATAATTATGAGCCGTAGGTGCTAATCTCACTGCCTCTAACAAGATATCTAACTTCTCTTGCTCAACAGGCTTCGTATCAAATTTTCGTACTGAATACCGCTCTGTGGCTAATGCTTTAAAATCTTTCATTAGATCTCACTCCTTATTTGAAATAAGCTAATCTATTTTAAAGAAAACACCTATATACTACTTATAATATATTAATTCGCTATTATAGCTCTTCTTTTACTACTTGAACAACTTCACTAAAATCTTCTGAAAGGGCATCAAATTCTTGGTCAGAATATAAAAAATAACCTTCTAAACCTCTATGAATAATCGCATTTACTGTTGGGTGAAACTCCTCATCTGTGGCATCAATAACGAATTGCGTCATTTGATAAGCTACTTCCGCTGAATAAGTAAGTTTATCAATACCAATATGAACCATCAAGGCTTGGACATCCTCTGGTGTAAGAGACTCCTTTTGAGCCGTCCCATTTACCATTCCAAAAATATATGCTGCCGCTAACTGTCTATCAAGCTCATCCTCTATCGTAACTAAACTAAGGAATGTATCGACCATTTCCATAACTTCATTCACAATACTATCTTTCATAATAAATCCTTTCTAGAATGGCTTACACATTATCACAAGCAATAGCTATTGGATATAAAACTGACAAGTCTCTCTCCTTAGTTTACGTGATAATATAAATGTAACCTACAATATCTTATCTCTATACAGACTACTTCTGTTAATATATTTCTCTATCTTACTATAAAAGTCCTTTAAATCCAAAAGCCCCTTATCTGAAACCAGATAAGGGGCCATTTCATATTATTTTTTAGCCGGTATTATTTTTTAAGACGGCTAATTACTTCGTTAGTAATGTTTTCGATTTTGCTGTTAGCGTCAGCCGCACGGATTGTGTATGGATCATCCAATACTACATCCATTTTTTTCTCAACACGAATAGTTTCAACTGCATTGTGAATTGCTTGCATCATAGGTTGAGCAATTTTGTTGATTTCATCGTTTTCTTTTTGAAGCAATGGAGCTACGGATTTATTGAATTCAGCTTCTGCTTGAGTTTGATCTTGAATTTTTTCAATTTCTTGTACTTTTTTCTCAATTTGTGGACGGTATTGAGCGTCTACTTGTTGCATTTTCATATCTAATGCACCATAGCCAGGGTAGCTATTTACTACTTGGCTCATATTTACTAAGCCAATGTTAGCAGCACTTGCTACTGCAGCAGTAGCAGACATAGCACCAACGATAGCTAAGGTAGTTAATTTTTTAGATAATTTCATCTGAAATCCTCCTCGAAATAAAAGTGTCACTATACAATCCAATAGTGTACTATTTTTACTATAACAAATCTCGCTAACTTTCACAAGACTATGTTACATAGCATAATAAAGCCCTATGAAATGCTTATGAAAGTCTATAGAAGTTAAAATAATACCCACAAGTATACTCTGAAGCTATAATAGCAGTCGCTACGGACATATTCAGAGCACACATGTGGGTATTACGGCTTTCACCTAGTATTTATAATTCGACATCGAATTATTGTTCATCATTCAAATAAATGTATTTATCGGATTTCAATTTGGACACGAGGTCAGGCACCAAACCGATAAGACGATCGAAGCTGCTGCTGTAAGGGTTGCCTTTAATATTGAACAACTCAATGCGTTCGCCTTTAATAACGAGGATAGCGCTTGGTTCCATTTTGGCACCGCCGCCACCGCCGCCACATTCGTGGTTTTTGTTAGCCGTGTTGTGGTTTGTACCAGTACCAAAACCAAATGTTACGTCTACGAATGGAACAAGTGTAGTATCACCGATTTGCACAGCTTCGCCTACTACAGTTTCCACTTTAATCATATTTTTGAATTTCTCGAATAGGACTTCCAAATTCTCTTTTACATTACTGTTCTCCATCACAGTACCTCCGCTTTTTGTGAAAGTATCATTGCTATGTTAGCTCATGTACTTAGTTGACTTAATATATCCTTACGCTGTTTGACCTTGTTCGGCTTTCAGCTTTTCTAACTGCTTAGCTTCCTTCCGTTTAACCCAGAAGACGCGAGCACTTTCGCCCAATAGGGAACGCATTGGTTTAGATAGCAAGAATCTTGTACCATGCCAAGCCATGACAGCTAAAATGATGCGCCCTTTAATATGACCACTACCTTCACCGGCCCAATTTACATAATCGAGCTCGATGTTCTCAGCTTGTTCAGGCCAAATGCTGTACAGCATAGATGCGATAATCCCCATACTATATGGGTCACCGATACCAAATCGACCTTCTATGGCCACATCGCGTGGTTTAGAGTGGTCATAGCATCGCTTCGAAACAAGGAATAGCTGGTGCCATAATTCTGTATTTTGAACATGTTTCATGAACCAGAATGTAGGAATTTTAGACTTAAATGATGCTACCGGATCATTTGGATCTGGCTTTGCAAAACGACTTTTCACAGTTGTTTTGATATCATTCACCTTCGTAAATACCTTTTCCTTGATAGAACCGTCACTGTTGAAAGTAACGCGGCTCACTGTTTCGTCATCGCTTTTAATATGGGATGTTGGATCTTGCTGAATGGAGTCATACCGATCAGCACGAGCCTGTGCATCCATATCCTTAGAAACTTGTTCAGGACGTTCAATGCGTTCATTTGGGTTTTCAGATCTACCAGCCCCTGGTGATTCTTCATCACCAAAGGTAGCGTCAGAACGTTGAGAGCTCTTCAAATCTTCAAAGCTAGTACCACTAGAGCTTGCAGAAGGGCCTTGTCCACCCCCTTGCATCGCCTTAGCAAAGGCCTCTGCTTGTGACATATCATCGTCTTCGTCCACAACTTTTTGGTATTCTTCGTCTACACGATTTTCAAGCCATTCTTCATAGTCTTTCACAGGACCAATCTTGAGCATGCCCAAAATATATAATTCCTTAAAAAATGGTTTGTCCTGCAAATATGCTAGATGCAGTGAAAATACACGCCACAGCCATTTGACGCGCACCTCGCCTCGATATGGCGAGCGTCCGTTAACTTCGATGCTATATGTGATTGGTGTCAGTAGGATAATCAAGATGAGTGCTGCAATGATGGCCACAATAACGAGGGCCACAATAGCCACTGTACTCAACCACATCACCTCCTTAGGTGTACCTATGATTAGTTTTCAATACCTTTTCGAGCCATTACGCCTTGAAGGTAGTAATGTTTAACCTCTTTCATTTCCGTTACAAGGTCTGCCTCGTCGATTAACTCTTGAGGAGCCCCACGGCCTGTGAATACAAGTTCCGTTTCTGGATGACGAGCATCGAGCAACGCCTTTGTTTTATCCCATGTAATGAGTTCAAAGAAGAGCGCCATGTTGTATTCATCAAGAACGACGAGATCGTACTCCCCACTGCTAATAGCAGCCAGTGCACGTTCGTAGCCTTTTTCAATGAGTGCCACATAGTCTTTTGGCGGATTGCCAGATTCAAAGACAACGACTTCATCGCCCCATTTAGCGAGTTCATCCTTGCTTTTCATCCCTTCTTTGATGATAAAGAATGGCTTACCCACGGTTTCTAAGGTTAAATTCTGTAAGGTAGGTAAAATAGTATGTTCACTATATACTTTAGATTTCATAAATTGCAAAAAGAGGACTTTCTTGCCAGCACCGATGGCACGGATAGCTAGACCGATAGCAGCGGTCGTTTTGCCCTTGCCTTCGCCGGTATAAACTTGTACATAGGCCTTCATAGATATACCTCCGTTCATATACTTTTATTTTACAATATATATATGCAAAAATAAAGAAAAAGAACTTGCTATTAGTGCATTTGCACGCATAACAAGTTCTTTTTCCTATGAATTATGTTGTATGTTACATATATTCTGTTTTAGATTACCTTTAGCATAATTGATCTTACGTATATTGTAATGAGTTTAACGTATATGATAATCAAGGTTTCTAGTTGCTAATTGGCAAGAAAATCATAGGGTCTGTAGGAGATCCATTGAGGCGTACCTCATAGTGAACATGGGCACCTGTACTTTTACCTGTACTACCCATCAAGGCAATTGTTTGGCCTTGTTTTACGCTCATCCCGACCGTTACCAATACAGCACTATTATGGCCATACCGTGTTACGAAGCCATTGCCATGGTCGATTTCAACGAGGTTACCGTAACCACCCTCTGTATAACCCGCAAAGGTTACAACGCCAGCAGCGGTAGCCACGATTGGTGTACCATAGTCATCTGCGATATCTACCCCTTCATGGAACGCACCGATTGCGCCCGTTACAGGATCCACACGGCTACCAAATGGAGAGGTAATAACGCCCTTGCTCGGCCAGATGCTTGGTGTTGTATTATTCGTAACACCACCAGAGCCAGCGGAGAAGTTGATGGATTGCATAGCCATAAGGTCTTGCGCACCACCATCGCGAAGGATATTACGCATTGTATAGAAACTAACTAACAATTTTTGTGCATCCTTGTCCATTTTGGATAGACGCGCTGATAATTGTGCCGCCGTCAGCGTCTTTACTTCGCTTTCATCAGCGGCTGGCTGCTTTGGGTCGCTACCGTCCCCGCCACCTTGAGATGGTGTGCCAGATTCAGCGCCCTTAAGCATTTGCTTATTCTCTTCGCTAATTTGATTTAAGTTTTGGATTTTCTTATCTAGAACATCTGTCTTTTGTTGTAATAATTTCAGCTGTTCCGATTGCAATTGTGTCTGTTGACGTAATTGCACTACCTCGGCTTGACGCACAATGCCCCAAATGCCGAGAACCAACGCCACGATGATTACGATAGAGCCTACAATGGCTGCTATTTTCGCCTGCTTGGTTGTTAATGTCAATATGCAGTTGTCACCATTTCTTTCAACTTTGTTTGAAATAAATGCCGGTACTTTCAATACAAACCTTCCTTATTTAGAAACGATGGCGCTCGTTAACGCTTCCTCATTGGTGCGTTCGCCCAACGCTTCGTTCAAACTCTCTAATTCTTCTTGTGAAAGACTTACGAGACTTTTACCTTTCACAATGGGTTTACTAAAAATACGGGATTCATTACGACCATAAATACTGGAGATACAGATGCCGTTATTGTTGCCGTCAAGCAATGTAAGCGCAAAGGACAAATCATTACCGATATTTTCAAAGGCATTATATTTAATAAAGCCAATTTTTTGTATCGTATTGCTTTGAATATTGCGGATCGCCGCTTGCTCAGTCATCATAGTCTCAAGACCCTTTGCAGCATCGCGAATTTCGCTAACCTCTACAGATAATTTACGTTCTAGGCTCGCACCATTATCCCCTTGCATAAAGAAATCGTATTTCTTTTTAAGGCTCCCTAAGCGAATGTGTAAGATGACACAATACACTAACAACGCTATAACAAGGACGATGGTTGCCATGCCAATCCACGGTTGAATCGATTCGAACATGTATATTCCTTCCTATACAATCATTCAAACTCCAACACTTAATTATACCATTCTTATTGTGAAAGTTAAATGACTGCATACAATTTAATTTAATATATCTAATATAGATAACGATACCTATATAGTAATTTATATAAAAGTATGTAATGCTGTATCTCAATACATGTATTAGATACATATTACAATACTATTTATTAGCCCTCTAATTCGTCAACAAATGGGCTTATCGCTCGTTCTAGTATACCATGTAGAGCGGCTATGAGTACACCGTAATTTACGATTGGTGTGCCTTGTACAACGGCACATTCAATGCGTCGTAACACCTCACGGCGTGTGAGCATACAAGCACCACAGTGGATGATTAAATCATACTGAGATACGTCTTTTGGGAAGGCTCCCCCACTCGTGAATTCTAGCTGTAAATCTGTATGACCTTGCTTCTTAAGAAGATTAGGAATTTTTACGGTCCCAATATCATCACATTGACGGCGATGTGTACAGCCTTCGCTGATGAGCACCTTAGAACCTGGTTTCAAATTCTTAATGGCCTTTACACCAGCTACTAAGTCTTGTAATTTTCCTTTAAAGCGAGCCATCAAAATGGAGAACGATGTTAATGGAATGGTATCTGGTGTTAACTCATCAACTCGATCAAAGGCTTGAGAGTCACAGATAACCATCTTAGGTGGGTTCTTAAGAGAGTTGATCATAGCCGGTAATTCTTCTGTTTGGCACACTAACGCTAAGCCTTTGTAATCTAGAATTTCTCGAATCGTTTGTACCTGTGGCAAGATAAGACGGCCCTTTGGTGCTGCACTATCAATAGGACACACAAGAATTATGGCATCCCCCTCTTCTACTAAGCCTTGTAATAGAGTTTGATCACCTTCTACATCAAGCGGTGTTAAACCACCCAACAAATCGAGTAATTCTAAACGTTTAGCTTTAGATGTAAAATCAGCAGAACCAATGACAGTAGCTAATTCAGATAATCTCTTATGAGTTTCTATATAAGTAGATGCATCTGTTTTATTTTCTATGTTGTTTACTTTATCATTTTCTTTGTCAATTTCTGCGTTGATTTCATTTATAAACAATGCAATAGGCACATTGTTTTGTTTTAAAAGCCCTAGCCAATGCATATCATCAGCAGTTGGTTCTTCATCGGTACGAAGTACATAGACAGCGAGGTTAATCTTCTTCACAACCTCTTCTGTTTTCTCCATCCGCAATGTACCTAATTCAGTTGTATCGTCTATACCAGCTGTATCGGTAATCACTACAGGTCCTAGTGGTAAAATCTCCATAGATTTGCTCACAGGATCTGTCGTTGTCCCTGCCACCTCAGATACGAGGGATACAGGCTGATCCGTTAACATATTAATCAATGTAGACTTACCAGCATTACAACGACCAAAAAAGCCAATATGCACGCGGTTTGCTTTAGGTGTTTGTTCCATAGTCTATCCTTGTTACTTAACATAACAGTAAAAGCGCAGCCCGTAGACTACGCTTTCACCGTGGATTGTAAATTGTATTTACATTATACAGAATTGTTATCGATTTGTCATTACTAAATTTACATAATTCGATATCAAATTTAGTATACCTATTATGATATTTAATTAAAAATCCACTATATATAGTAATTACATAGTAATAAAGAGTATATAGTTATGCATTACTATTGCTATTGCTATTGCTATTGCTATTGCTATTGCTATTGCTATTGCTATTGCTAAGCAATTATACTCTAAATTCTACAGTTTCCGTATCATCTGTACGCTCTTGACCATCCATATAAGCAATGAGTCGTTCTAATTCTGCTTCAGAAGAGAAGGCAATTTCAATCTTACCTTGTACCTTTTTACCAGCGCGGAACTTAATGTTTACAGGGGATCCTAAGCTTAATTTTAAACGGTCCATAAGAGCACGTACCTCAGCAGTACTTTGCGGCTTAGCAGTCTTTGCCTTAGGCGTTTTATTTTGCATAGACTTAACAAGAGCCTCTGCTTGACGTGCACTTAATTCCCCCTCTTTAATGCGTTCAGCAGCTTCCATTTGTTGAGCTGCACTACGCAATGCCAACAATGGACGAGCTTGACCTACTGTTAAGTCACCTTCGATTAGATCTTTTTGTACAGAATCACATAATTTCAACAAACGAACCATGTTTGCAATATAAGAACGGCTGCGACCTAGACGAGCAGAAATCATTTCTTGTGTTTGTTTGTAAGTATCCATTAAACCTTGATATGCCAAAGCTTCTTCAATAGGATCTAAGCCTTCACGTTGTAAATTTTCAACGAGGGCTACTTCTGTCATTTCTTCTGTATTATATTTCTTTACAACAACTGGTACTGTCTCTAAGCCTGCAATAATAGCAGCACGGTAACGACGTTCACCAGCTACAATTTGGTATTTATTCTTTTGTTTACGTACTACAATTGGTTGGAAAATACCAAGATTTTTAATAGACTCAGCTAATGTGGCTAAACTATCTTCATCAAAGCTTTTACGAGGTTGATCTACATTTGGAACTAATTCGGAAATTGGTAATTCGTGAATCTCCTTTTCAGGTAACACAGACTCTACAGTGTCCACCTTCATTAAGTTTCCAAGGCCCTTCCCCAAGCCAGATGATTTACTTTTCTTACTTTTAACTTCTCTAGGCATAACTAACCTCTCTCACCTTACATATAGTGGCTATATTAATTAATAACACTCAATTATTTAATAGCCAATGCATTAATTCTACTAATCTCAGACATTTGTTTAACTAAACACTTAGTCATTTAGCTCTTTCAGCTATATATAACCATTTATTTAGCTTTTGATGCTTTAATTACTTCTTTAGCTAATTTAGTATATACATCAGCACCCTTAGATTTTGGATCATATACGATAATTGGTTCACCATAACTTGGCGCTTCGCTAAGACGTACATTACGAGGGATAATAGTCTTATATACTTTATTGCCAAAGAATTTTTTCACTTCATCAGCAACCTGAATAGATAAATTTGTACGACCATCAAACATAGTTAACAAAACACCTTCAATTTCAAGGTCTTTATTAGATGTTTGTTGCACAATTGTTATGGTTTTTACAAGTTGACTAACCCCTTCTAATGCGTAAAATTCACTTTGAATCGGAATTAAAACGCTATCTGCTGCTGTAAAAGCATTTAATGTTAGCAA
This sequence comes from uncultured Veillonella sp., assembly GCA_900538355.1. Lineage (GTDB taxonomy): Bacteria > Bacillota > Negativicutes > Veillonellales > Veillonellaceae > Veillonella. The sequence continues at coordinate 13,732 of UPXS01000004.1, read as the reverse complement.
ACCAAGGGATGGCGGGCAGTCAATAATAATAAAATCGTATTCATCACGTACTGGTGCCAATGCTTTTTTCAACATTGTTTCACGTGAAACAACGGAAACGAGTTCCACTTCTGCACCAGCTAATTGAATCGTTGCAGGCGCTACAAATAGCTTTTTAAGCATTGTAGGCTGAACAATATCAGCAATAGGTTCACCATCGATTAGAACATCATGTACACAGAGTTCTAAATCATCTTTTTCAATGCCTAAACCAGAACTAGCATTACCTTGTGGATCTAAATCAACAAGCAATACTTTCTTACCAGCATCAGCCAAACAAGCACTCAAATTTACGGATGTTGTTGTTTTACCAACACCGCCTTTTTGATTAGTAATAGCTATAACTTTGCCCACTTAATTCACCTCACATGTTCGTTCAAAATATTTCTTTTTAATTATAACATAAAACAACGATAATTACGGTAATTACAAATCAAATTCTAGAAAAATATCTATAATTTCATCTATCATACACATTATTTTAAAAATTATATAGTTTACATCAGCAAACAAAATGGGTTTAATGCATTTTTCTTTAAACTTTAGAATTAGTTTCCTTGATTGTTTCACGTGAAACAATTTAATTTTTCAGAAATGTGTGAGTTAAAACTCATACATAAATGTTTCACGTGAAACATTTATAGATAATCAAAATTTTGTAGTTACTCAAAACGTAAATTTATAGTTGTTCAATACATATTTTAACATAAATTTTTTATAGTAAAAAAATAGAGTTGGTATATAAATATATACCAACTTATAATTTTTACACATATTTTTTCACACAGTTTTATTTTGAAATAACTAAGCTAAAAAAATTACAACCCAACTAATCTAAAATATATAACTAACCTAAAAATTCAATCCGCTAATTGAAATAGTTAAGCTAATAAAAATAATTCAATTGTTTCACGTGAAACAATTAGAATGAAAATAATAAGATCATCAAGTAAATATAATAGATATAATTTATAAAATGCTTAAAACAACAGTGCTAATAACTTTTAGGATTAAAATATAATTTGATATAGCTTTAAGTTATATCAATACACTACTAAATTATATGAGAATACAGGTCCTATATGCTTTGACAGGCATTATCGATATCTATATACTATTAATAGATAGTAATAATATTTATGGACGTAAAATAGATAAATCTTGAGATTAATCTAATCTATAAACAATATACTAAAGATTAAGTACACGCTCTACGGATACGCAGAGCTTTTTATTTTGAAAAGGAGGCGTTTCCATGCCCATTTATAACGGAATGCTTCCTGCCATCGATAAAGCAGAAGTAAAACGATACGCAGGACTTCGTCATGCAGAGGATTTTCCTCAACAATATGTAGACGAAGCATGTAAGGAAATCCAGTTATTAGCTACACCTAAAGGTGTATATCAAGAATATGATTATGATGCAGAAACAAAAACAATTTTGAGCAATCCACCGCTTAAAATTGAAGGTTCCATCATTGAAAAACATCTTGAAAAGTCTACAAAAGTTTATGTATTAGGCGTAACAGTAGGTGAAGATGTAGAGGTCCGCAGTGAACAGTTATTTAAACAAGGTAATTACACTGTAGGTTTATTACTTGATGCAGCAGCTACAACAGCTGTAGAACAAGTAGCTGATCAAGTAAATGAAGTTATCAATACCATCGCTAAAAAACAAGGTTATAAACCAACATGGCGCTTTAGCCCTGGTTACGGCAACTGGCCACTAGAAATTCAGCCACAATTAGCTAAAATCATCAAAACAGAGATGATTGGCTTACAAGTAACAGAAAACTATTTATTGTTTCCACGTAAGTCCGTAACAGCTATCATTGGTTTAATGCCAGCTGACGAAGATATTAATACAAAACGTGGTTGCACATCTTGTTCCCAAAAGGATTGTGCATCTCGTAAATTACCAGAAAAGGCATCTGTAACCACTGATAACGAAGGAGAAGAGGGCTGTAGCAAAACAACAGCTGAAGTCTCTGGTATCGCTATGAAAGGCCAACCAACAGAATAATGTTTCACGTGAAACATTTTAAATTTTAGGATGATAAAGGAAGATGTTTATGTATATATTTGACGGTGCTATGGGCACAATGCTTCAAGCGGCAGGTTTAGAAGAGGGCTATTGTCCAGAATTATTTAACGTAGAAAAACCAGAAGTAGTAAAGAATATTCACGCTCAATACTTACAACATGGCAGTGATGTTATTACTACAAATACATTCGGTGCTTGTGGTCTTAAGTTAGAAGATTACGACTTACAAGATCGCGTAAGAGAAATCAATATTGCAGCCGTAAAAGTAGCAAAAGAGGCTATCGCAGAGGTTAAACCATCTGCTCGTGTAGCTGGTTCTATGGGTCCTACAGGTCGTTTCTTGCAACCATTAGGCAATATGAGCTTTGACTCTATTTACGATACATATCGTGAACAAGCAGATGCATTGATCGAAGGTGGCGTAGATTTCATTATCATTGAAACTATCATCGACGTACAAGAAATGCGTGCCGCTTTATTAGCATCTCTTGACGCTCGTGAAGCAGCAGGGAAAACAAAAGAAGATGTACAAATTATTTGTCAGTTTTCTTTCAGTGAAGACGGCCGTACCATTACAGGTACACCGCCAGCAGTTGCAACTACTATCGTAGAAGCAATGGGTGCTGATATCATTGGTATCAACTGTTCTCTTGGACCTGAACAAATCACACCACTTATTGAGGAAATCGCTAGTGTTACAAACTTGCCAATTAGCTGCCAACCAAATGCAGGCATGCCTCAATTAATTAATAAACAAACTGTATTCCCACTTACAGCAGAAGAAATGGGTCCATTGATGCTTCCAATCGTAGATGCAGGTGCAACCTATGTAGGTGGTTGCTGTGGTACAACACCAGCTCATATTCAATCTATTTCCGACGCTGTGAAAGCACATACACCTAAAGAGCGTGCTCATATTGAACCTAAAACAATCATTACGAGCCGTACTAAATTGTTAGAATTAGGTCACAATACAAAACCTCTTATCATTGGCGAACGTATCAACCCTACAGGCCGTAAAGTTCTTGCTCAAGAGTTACGCGATGGCTCTTTCATCCGCGTAAAACGCGATGCTTTGGACCAAGTAGAAGCGGGTGCAGACATCCTCGACGTAAACATGGGCGTAGCTGGTATGGACCAAACTCCATTAATGGAACGTGCTATCTTCGAATTATCCATGCTCGTTGAAACTCCATTGTCCATCGACACATTGGATCCAGCAGCTATGGAAGTAGCTCTTAAAAACTACCCAGGTCGCGCTCTTATCAACTCCGTAAATGGGGAAGAGGAGTCCATCACTCACGTTATGCCTTTGGCTAAACGCTATGGTGCAGCTTTACTTTGCTTGCCAATCTGCAGTGGTGATTTGCCTGAAAAAGCAGAGGACCGCGTTGCTTTAGCTGAAAGCATCGTAAATCGCGCTTATGGTTATGGTCTTCAACCACATGACTTATTACTTGATCCATTGGTATTAACACTTGCCAGCGGTGAAGATAGTGCACGTCAAACATTGCGTACATTACAGTTATACAAAGAGAAATTTGGCTTCCCAACAGTAATGGGCTTGTCCAATATTTCCTTCGGTATGCCTCAACGTCCTTACTTGAACGGCCAATTCTTAACAATGGCTCTTGCTTGTGGCTTAACAACACCAATTATGAATCCATTAAACTATCCAGCTAAAAAAGCGTTCGTATCTAGTACAACACTATTAGGCTGGGACCCAGGTTCTGCAGAGTTCATCAAAGAATACGGCTACGAAGATGAAACAAGTGCTCCTGGTAATGCTGCTCCAAAAGGTCCTGAAAAGAAATCCTTCGACAGCAATGATCCTTTAGCGAATATCCGTGCTTGTGTAGAACAAGGCGAAAAAGAAGCTATTGTTGACCTTGTGAAAAAAGCGTTGGCTGACGGCATGGACCCATTAGATATTACGAAAAAAGGCTTATCTGAAGCGATGAATGTAGTAGGGGATAAATTTGGTTCTGGTAAATTATTCTTGCCACAAGTAATGCTCGCTGCCGAAACAATGCAAGCTGCTTTCAACACTATTAAAGAAATCATTCCTGCTAGTGAAAGCTTGGATAAAGGTACAGTCGTTGTGGCAACCGTTAAAGGCGATATCCATGATTTAGGTAAAAATATCGTAGCAGCCTTACTTGAAAACAATGGTTACAAAATTGTCGATCTTGGCAAGGACGTTGACCCAGAAGTTATCGTTCAAGCGATTAAAGACAATAAGGCAGCTCTCGTTGGTATTTGTTCCTTGATGACTACAACAATGCCTCAAATCGACAATACTATCGCTGCTATCCGCGCTGCAGGCCTTAAAACTAAGGTCATGGTTGGTGGTGCCGTAGTTTCTCAAGACTACGCAGACCAAGCGGGCGCAGACATCTACGCTAAAGACGGTATCGCTGCCGTTAACCACGCAAATGATTACTTTGAAACATTAGAAAAATAATTTCTAATTTACATGACACAAAACAAGGTGAAAGCTCATCTTAAAAACTTATTTTGATGGTGAAAACCACTTAATAGAGTAAACAAGATTAGCTTTCACCATATGTATAGATCAAGAGGTACATGATGACATTAAGAGAGAAACATCAACAAGGGAAGTTCACCATCACTGTTGAATTAGACCCTCCAAAGAGCAGTTCTGCTCAAAAAGTTTTCGACCAAGCAGCGCGTTTAAAGGGTAAGGTTGACGCTATCAACATCGCTGATAGCCCTATGTCCAAAATGCGTATGAGCCCAATTTCCTTGTCTTATTTGTTACAACACAATAAAGATATCGAAACTATCTTCCACCTTACATGCCGCGACCGTAACATCATCGGCTTACAATCCGAATTACTTGGTGCTGCAGCACTTGGCGTAAATAATATCTTAACCCTTACTGGTGACAAACCAGATAATGGGGACCATCCATTTGCACAATCCGTATTTGAAGTAGACTGCATGGGCTTACTTAACATCGCTAAAACTTTGAATTCTGGCAAAGACTTAGCAGGTAATGACTTAGACGAGCCTACAAACTTCTACATCGGTGCTACTGGTAACCCTGGTGCGCCAGATTTAGAAATTGAACGTCAAAAATTGGCTGCTAAAATTAAAAATGGTGCGCATTTCGTACAAACACAACCAATTTACGATTTAGAACAAGCAAAACGCTACATCGATAAAATGTCTGAGTTCGATGTGCCTATTATGCTCGGTTTAATTCCACTTAAAAGCTTCAAAATGGCCACATATCTACACGAAAAAGTGCCTGGGATCAACCTTACACAAGAAATCCTAGACCGCGTAGAAAAGGGCGGTAAAGAAGCGGGTACAGAAATCGCTATCGAAACATTGGAACAAATCAAAAAAATCGCTGCAGGCGTACATATTATGCCTTTAAACGATATCGATACAACATTACATATCATTGATCACATATAAGTCATTATAAGATTATCATAGAACACCTTTCCCACGGCCTCCATAGTAACCCTAAGTCGTCCTTATGGAAAGGTGTTCTATCTATCTTTGTATACGACTTATATAGTGAACAAAATATATAATCCTGTTGTAAACGATATCCTTAAATAGACCAGGGAAGATAGGAAAAAGAGGATGCAAATCTAAGATTTGCATCCTCTTTTGTATAGGCAATTATTTTCTATTATCCGCTATTGCGTAATAGAACTATTAAATTACACTAGCGGCTTGTCTTTAATTTCTTTTGGTTTACGTGGGTATTGTTTAGGTGTTTTACCTGTTTTCTTAATGTACAGGATTGCTCGTTTATCATCCAAAGTTGGAAGTGTAACAGTACGTACTTCTTCAATCTTAGCTTTCAATGTGCTAAGGGCTTTATTGGATTCTCCCACTTCTTCTTCGTAGATGGCGCCTTTTAAAGCAATAACGTAGCCACCTTCTTTTACATATGGTACAGTCCATTCTAACAGAATAGGTAATCTCGCTACTGCACGGCTCGTAGCAATATCGAAGCTTTCACGGTAATCTTGATGACTAAGATCCTCTGCACGGCCATGTAAAGTAGTACAGTTCGTCAATTGTAGCTCATCCATAATGGATTCAAGGAATGTAAGACGTTTTTTCAAAGAATCAAACAACGTAACCTTTAGACTACGGTCGTAGATGGCCAATGGAATGCCCGGGAAACCAGCTCCAGTACCAACGTCGATAATGGACATACCAGATTTAATGATATGTGGGTCATAGCAGGAGAGGGAGTCGATCATGTGTTTAACCACAACCTCTTTCATGTCTGTAATACCCGTGAGGTTGAGATATTTATTTGTTTCAATCATGCGCGCATAATACACGTAGAAGTCTTTTGCTTGCTCTTCAGTACACGGCAAACCAAATTGGCTCATTTGCTCCATCATATATGAAACAAATTCAGACTCAGGTGCAATAGGCACATCGTATTTTTCTTTCATAAGTACTCCTAATGAATTATCCGATATTTATATGATAGTGAAAGTAATAGACACATAGTTAGAAAATCCCATGTCATATGGTAGATCATATAAACAAATCCAGGTAATTAACAATATATAAGTTATAAGAATAGTATTTCTTATTTCAACCCCTGTAAAACTCAAAAATTTGCGTTCTACGCCGTTTTTAATCTATTTTATATAAGTTTATATATGAAAACTAATAAAACGACCATATAAGCGAAATATTTAAGTCATTTTTCTTTATATTATAGCATATTCTCAATTAATTCTCATTTAAATAGATATATTTCCTAAAAACACCATCTGAACATAGAGTAGGAGTGGTATTAATCAACTATTATCATTTAAATAACAATATTGAGAAATCGGTCCATCTTTTTAACCTACATTTCAATCTGATATCAAGTTTTCAAATCCTTATCCTATTTTAATGTAAATCAAAATTTCATTACCATCCAATCGATCAATCATTGTAAACCTATTTTGTTAACCTTTTACCTCATCTTTTTCAATTTTATTATTCATCTTTTCACCGCAGTTTATTTCTAATTTATCACCATGAACTTTTCTTCACTTATAGATTGTTTTGTCTATTCTGAATGTACACCTAATGTATTCTCCTGGTGTACATATTTTAATCATAGAATACTATGTATTTTATAAATATTCATATAAATATACAAACATTTACTTATATAGAATTCTTTTACATCTATTAAAAATAAAACTTGCGAATAAACTTATTTATGGATACACTACCATTAATAGGGAGGTGGTACCCATGAAACAAAAATTTATGTGGATATTATTTAAAATGGGCCTATCATTATTTACTCCAGACTATATGAGCCAAGGTCGTGAAATCGATGAGCATCAAGAACGGGAAGCCTTATAACTAAAAAAGCTAGCTAATATAATTAGCTAGCTTTTTCTATGTAATCACATATTTTATTTGCTTCGATTGTATTGTTCTAGTTGGATCAACAGCACAGATACGTCCGCTGGGGATACGCCAGAGATACGGCTTGCTTGGCCGATGGAGTGAGGGCGGATTTTGTTAAGCTTTTGTTGAGCTTCAAGGGAAATGCCCTTAATTTGTGTATAGTCCCATTCTTTTGGAAGAATTTTTTCTTCTAGCTTGCGAACCTTATCGACTTGGTCCATTTGCTTTTTGATATAACCTTCGTAGGTAATGGAGATATCAACAGCTTCTTCTACGTCAGGAGTATAGCGTTTTAAACCAAATGCATCGGCTACGATAGCATAGGAGAGTTCATTACGTTTTACTAAATCATAAGCGTGAATACCTGTTCTAATAGGTGCTGTACCTAAACTTTCAAGCAAAGCTTGTGTTTCCTTAGATGGATTTACAGGTGTATTTCGTAACATATCCATTGCTTCTTCGATAGCAGCTTTCTTAGCTGTAAATTTAGCCCAACGATCGTCTTTTACAAGACCGATAGCACGGCCTTTTTCAGTAAGACGCATATCTGCATTGTCTTGGCGAAGTAATAGACGGTATTCGCTGCGGCTCGTCATCATACGGTACGGTTCGTTTGTACCTTTTGTTACGAGATCATCGATGAGAACACCGATATACGCTTCAGAGCGAGCAAGAATAAATGGTTCTTTGCCTTCAAGCCACAATGCTGCATTAATACCAGCCATGAGACCTTGAGCAGCCGCTTCTTCATAGCCAGATGTACCATTGGCTTGACCAGCAGAGTAGAGGCCTTCAATATGTTTCACTTGAAGGGCTGATGTCAATTGTGTTGGGTTCAAGCAATCGTATTCAATAGCATACGCAGGGCGCATGATTTCTACATTTTCTAAACCAGGAATAGTACGAAGGAACGCATATTGTACGTCCATAGGAAGGGACGTACTCATACCTTGTACATACATTTCGTTTGTGCCTGTACCTTCTGGTTCTACGAATAATTGATGCCGTTCTTTATCGGCAAAGCGCACCACTTTATCTTCGATAGAAGGGCAATAACGAGGGCCTACGCCTTCAATCTTACCGCTATACATTGGAGCGCGGTGAATATTGCTTGTAATAATTTCGTGCGTTTCTTTATTAGTATAGGTCAACCAACATACATCTTCATTGCGGTTGATCCATTCATCCATGAAGGAGAAGGAGTGATGATGTGTATCGCCTTCTTGAACCTCCATATTTTCAAGGTTAAGAGTGCGTTTATCAACACGAGCTGGCGTACCAGTCTTAAAGCGCATCAACTCAATGCCATTGTCTAGCAAGGATTGAGAGAAGTGTTCCGCTACGCGTTGACCATTTGGGCCACCTACGTAGTCGATGTCGCCGATGAGGATTTTACCTTTCAAATAGGTACCTGTACAAAGAACGACAGCTTTAGCACCATAGAACTCACCAAGCTCTGTAACGATACCTGTTACCTTGCCATCCTCAACCTTAAGCTCCGTCACCATGATTTGCTTAACATTGAGGTTCTCTGTATTTTCAATGGTTTGTTTCATCAAATGTTGGTATTTGATTTTATCCGATTGGCAGCGCAAGGAATGAACGGCAGGGCCTTTACCCATATTGAGCATACGCATTTGAATAGCCGTAGCATCCGCGTTGATACCCATTTGACCGCCTAAGGCGTCAAGCTCATAAACAAGATGGCTTTTACCAGGACCGCCAACGGCAGGGTTACATGGCATAAGCGCAATATTATCTAAACTGATGGTCGCCATCAACGTGCGATGACCCATGCGGGCAGCGGCGAGGGCCGCCTCACAACCAGCATGACCACCACCGATGACGATGACATCATAATTATCTACTGTGTACATATGAATTTCCTTATAATTATTACTTATTTTGAAAGTTATTTACCAAGACAAAATCTACTAAATAGTTCGTCGATCATGCTTTCACGGATGGTGTCGCCTGTGATGTCGCCTAGTAGTTCCCAGGCGCTGCGCAGGTCGGTAGCTACAAAGTCTACTGGCATGCCCATGTCGATGGAGGAGAGAGCTTGTTCGACTTGTGCCTTCGCTTGTTCCATGAGGCTGATGTGGCGCACGTTACTGATCATGGCGCTGTTGTCTTGTTTTACGCGACCGCCGTAAACGAGTTCTTGCACCCATTTGGAGAGAACTGCAGAGCCTTCGCCTTCTTTGGCACTGATGCGTTCGATAGCCGTAAAGTTTCCGTGTTCTTTAATATTTTCGTCTGTAACGACTTGTGCCACGTCAGACTTATTGAGGAGTACGATGGTGTTCAAACCGCTCACAGAGGTCAAAATTTCGATTTCTTCAGTAGTTAAAGGAGTAGACCCGTCGATAACGCAGAGTACGATGTCTGCTTTATTGATATAATCGCGAGCACGCTCCACACCGAGGGCTTCCACCGTATCTTGTGTATCGCGGATACCTGCTGTATCGATGAGGCGCAAGGAAATGCCTTCAACGGTCATATATTCTTCAATACTGTCCCGCGTCGTACCAGGGATATCTGTTACGATAGCGCGATTTTCACGCAAGAGAGCATTCATCAAGCTCGATTTACCCGCATTCGGACGGCCTACAATAACCGTTGTAATACCGTCGCGAATGAGGCGACCTGTGTTCGCTGTGGATAATAGATCATCCATAGCTTTCAAAATAGGCTCAAGCTGCTCACGAACCTCTTGGCTCGTTACGTCCTCAATATCCTCTTCCGGATAATCGATGGTTACCTCTAAATGAGCAATCATAGCGATAAGCTGTTCACGCACATCTTTCACAAAAGACGAAACGGTCCCATCGAGCTGCGATACAGCGAGAGAGAGGGAGTCCTCCGTTTTTGCTTCAATAATATCAATGATCGCCTCTGCTTGAGTGAGGTCGATGCGTCCGTTCATAAAGGCGCGCTTCGTAAATTCGCCGGCTTCAGCCATACGCACATCGTGATTTACAAGCAATTTCAAGATTTGTCGAACCGGCACAATACCGCCGTGACATTGAATTTCTACCACGTCTTCTGCGGTGTAAGAATGAGGGCCTTTCATTAATAATACAAGAACCTCGTCGATGGTCTTGTTCGTTGCAGGATCCACAATGGTCCCGTATTGTATCGTTCTGTTTTGGCGGTCCATCAAAGGAACGGTGCCAGCGCTCTTGAACAGGCTATTTACAATAGGAAAACTATCCTTGCCGCTGACCCGAATAATACCAACCCCGCCGATGCCGGGCGGCGTCGCAATGGCCGCTATTGTATCATCTATATACATACATATCTCCGTATTTCGATTATCTAGTATTTGCTTTTGTATATGTTCTTCGCCTGTGAAAGTTAAACTAAACTAATCTTTGCATGCGAAGATTAACTTAGGTTAGCTTTCACCATAACCTAAAGAATAAAGGGGGCAGCCCTCAAGCAACCGAGAATATCAGTTACTTGAAAGCTGCACCACTATATTATTTTTTGTACGTAATCACAACGTGACGGAACGGTTCGTCCCCTTCACTGTTAGTAACAACGTTTTTATCCCCTTGAAGGGCAGTGTGAATGATTTTACGTTCAAAAGCATTCATCGGTTCTAAGGAAACCTTTTGACGGTTGCGTTTCACCTTAGAAGCCAAGCGTTTCGCGAGATTCACCAATGTTTCTTCTCGACGAGAACGGTAATTTTCCACATCTACAACGATGTGGCAGTGGCCAGATACATCCTTGTGTGCCACGAGATTTGTTAAGTATTGAATAGCATCCAATGTTTGACCATGTTTGCCAATCAAAATACCTAAATCTTCGCCGTGCACTTGGAATGTAATCTTATCTTTAGTCATCATTTTTTCGATAACTACAGTGAGGCCCATTTGTGTAAACATATCATCGAGGAATTGTTTACCTTTTTCAGCAATTTCTTGTTGATCTTCTTTTGAAAGTTCCTTTTTAGAAGGTTTTTCTACAACATCACCTTCAGAAGTTTCAACTGCTGTATCTTGTACTTCTGTTTCACTTGTTGCTACCGGCTTGGAAGCAACAGCTACAGATTGTTCTTCTACATGAGCTACTTCTTCTTGCGTAGCAGTTTTAGCTACAGATGTGAAGAATAAGCGAACAACTGCTGGTTTACGACCAATGCCCAAGAAGCCATTAGAAGGTTGTTCCAAGACTTTAGTTTCTACCAATTCTTGGCCTTCTGCAGCCAATTGAGCTACGCCTTTGGCAATGGCATCTTCAATGGTTTTAGCAGATACATCGATAAATTCCATAGTGTCTCCTATTTCTTAGCTTCTAAGCTTTTGTAAATGAAATGTTGTTGCACAAATTGGAATACATTGGATACGATCCAGTAAATAACTAAGCCAGATGGGAAGTTAAGAGAGATGTAACCAATGAATAAAGGCATAAAGATTGTCATAATCTTTTGTTGTTGCGCAGCAGCACCAGTTGCACCGCTACTAGTTTGCTTGGACATAATCCATGTAGATAATGCACTCAATACTGGCAAAATATACATTGGATCTGGTTCGCCAAGACTAGGAAGCCATAAGAATTGTACATAGTTTTGATCGTATGGATAGCCTTGCAAAGCATAGAAGATAGCGATCAAGAATGGCATTTGCACCAATAGAGGCAAACAACCAGCCAATGGGTTAACGCCCATTTCTTTGTACAATGCACCCATTTCCGCTTGAAGTTTTGCAGGATCGTTTTTGTATTTATCTTGCAATTCTTTCATGCGAGGCTGTAACTCTTGCATAGCCTTCATGGATTTGATTTGTTTTACAGTAAGTGGTGCCAAAACCGCTTTAATAACGATTGTTAAAAGGATAATAGCCACACCGTAGCTTGGATAGCCTACCATTTGAGTTAATTGGAACGCATAGGTTACCAATGTAGTCATCAATTCAACGATAGGGTGGAATATACTACTTAAGAATTCCATTGTTTCTCCTTTTTCTTACAGTCCGAAACCGTCCTTTGCGCATCTATATATCGTTATGGTATGGTCTAAATTTCATCCATACAGATGCTCAGGTATTTCCAAAACTGTGCTAGATGTTTTTTGTGAAAGTTGCTTTCACAGAACGCATCCAGCCTAATCAAAAATAGATTAAGGTACTGGGTCATAGCCACCCTTGTGGAAAGGATGGCAGCGAAGAATGCGTTTTAAACCCATCCAGCTACCTTTCAAAGGACCATATTTTTCGATGGCCTGCAAAGTATATGTGGAACATGTCGGATAATAACGGCAACATCCAGGTTTTAAGGGAGATATGGCAAGCTGATAGAACCTAATTAAAAGTCGTAAAAGCGTAGTTATACAGCGTTTCATGGAAACCTCCATATACACAAAAAAGGACCAAAGCCTCTAACTTGTGGTCCTATTTATTATTTTGTATCAACAATTTGCTTTTTCGCAAGAGATACAAAATTTCCTTTTCCGCTTTTTCGTAGGTAGCGTTTTTCAGAGGGCCACGTCCAACAATTACGATATGATACCCTTCGCGTATGGAATGTTGATTGAGGCGATACACCTCTTTCATGAGCCGTCTAGCTCGGTTGCGCTCAACAGCACAACCAACCTTTTTGCCGGTTACAAAACCAATGCGCGTAGATTGCTTCGCCACGGGCATACGATAGAGTACACACATACGGCCTACTTCGTATTTTCCGTGCTTATACACAAGGCGATATTCATTATTGTGCGTCAGTCGTCTTGCTTTATCGAGGCAATAATCCATATGCATTGTCCTTAAGTCCTAAGAATAGAAAAACTTGGCAGCAGCGCCAAGTTTTTTCTCCTGCCTAACAGCTATTATATTATGCAGATAAGCGTTTTCTGCCTTTTGCACGTCTTCTTTTTAAAACGAGACGGCCACCGATAGTTTTCATGCGTTCACGGAAACCATGGGTACGTTTTCTCCAAAGAGTATTTGGTTGGTAAGTACGTTTCATTAGTAAAACACCTCCTCGTCATTTGTATTGTTTTACTTATACCATAACAGGGTAATTATAGAGTTAAAACGTAAATTTGTCAATATAATAAAGGCATTCTGCTTGTGAGTTCTTGTATTTCTGTAATAATTCTATCACACATTTCATCCAGTAATTGATGTTACGTTTCCAGGGGGAGGAATATAGGGCTCCTTCATCGCTCCATACTAACCGTAAAGTCGCTCAAAAGGACCCTATATTCCCTCCCTAAGACAA
>UPXS01000003.1 GCA_900538355.1 uncultured Veillonella sp. | reverse complement strand
ATAACAAAGGTATTGTAACCACGTCTATTCAAAAGAATAATCATTTGATTATGTTCATTCAATGTTTTTTGAATCAAGCTACTCATAGCATCAGAAAAAACAGAATAGTTGCCATGAAGAATTTCTTCCTTCATATCAACAATCGTTACCTTTGGCATCGGTTGTTCAAAAATACGATGTGGCAACTCAAGCAAATGATACTCCCCTTGCTTAGCTTTATAATAGGAAATAACTGATGGTGTAGCAGAGCCTAATATAACAGGACAACCATGTGCTTCTCCACGCCATAATGCAACATTTCTCGCATGGTAACGAACCATATCCTCTTGCTTATAAGATGTATCATGTTCTTCATCGACTACGATAAGACCAATATCCTCTGCAGGAGCAAAAACTGCTGATCGGGCACCAATAATAATATGACTATCCTTACGACGTAACCGCTCCCAGTTATTATTGCGTTGTTGGACCGTCAATTTACTATGAAATACTACAACTTCATCACCAAAGGTTTCTACAAAGCGCCGTACAATTTGATCTGTCAGAATAATTTCTGGAACCAGTATAATAGCCGTCTTATCTTGACTTATACATTTTGCTGTGGCTTTTAAATATAGTTGCGTTTTTCCACTACCTGTTACACCATGCAATAAAAAGGTTTTATGTTGATGTGAATTCATCGCCTTTTGAATAGGCTCATATACCGCTTGTTGTGCATCAGTTAATGGTATATTTACTTCTTCTGTAAACAGTTCATCAAAGGTAGTCTTTGTAGCTTTAAATCTAGATTCAATGGTAATCCCCTGAGCTTCACTCACTTGTTTAATGACCATACGTGAAAATCCTTTGGCCAATAATAAAGCTTTTGATGCACCACCTACTTCAAGTAAATATTTAGCCAATTCCCGTTGCTTCTTTTTTCGCTCACTAAATTGTTCTACAGAAAAAGCAGGCGTAACAACAAGCCACTCTTCCTTAGGCGCTTCATAGGATTTAAGGGTTTTATTAACCGTAAACAAACGTAGTGCATCGCCATAAGAGAATAAATAATATTCATTTAAACGACGTGCAGTGTCCATCATTTCAGGGGTAAACCACGGTTCATTGTCTAATACTTGAACAATATTTCGTAATTTAAATTCAGGGGGTTCTAATAATTCTTCATAACCAATTAGAATACCCTCTTCACGACTATTGCCTAATGGAATAAGTACACGTGTGCCAGGTAAGACATTCCCAAACTTTTCAGGCATTAAGTAACTTAATGGTTTATGAAGTTGTTTAGCAGGTCTATTGATAATAACTTTTGCGACACGCATACACTATTTCCTTTCATTTATTATAAAAGGTCTCAGTAGAAATTCTACTAAGACCTTTTGTATTATAAGCCAGCTTCAGCTTTTAAAATTGCTGCTTTGTCAGTACGTTCCCAAGGTAAATCTACATCAGTTCTACCAAAGTGACCATATGCTGCAGTTTTGCGATAATGAGGTTTTAACAAATCAAGCATTTCAATAATACCTGCTGGACGAAGGTCGAAATGTTTCTTAACGAGTTCTTGAATTTTAGTTTCCTCAACATGGCCTGTACCAAAAGTATCAACTAAAATAGATACAGGATGAGCAACGCCGATTGCGTAAGCAACTTGTACTTCACATTTATCAGCAAGACCTGCTGCAACAACGTTTTTAGCTACATAACGAGCAGCATATGCTGCAGAGCGGTCTACCTTAGATGGATCTTTACCAGAGAAAGCACCGCCGCCATGACGAGCCATACCGCCATAAGTATCTACGATGATTTTACGGCCAGTCAAACCAGCATCACCATGAGGACCACCGATTACGAAACGGCCAGTTGGGTTGATGAAGTATTTTGTATTTTCATCAACAAATTCAGCAGGCAATGCTGCGTCGATAACATAGCGTTTTAAATCAGCTTTAATTTGATCTTGAGTTACTTCAGGGCTATGTTGCGTAGAAATAACAATTGTATCAATACGTTTTGGTCTACCATCAACATATTCAACAGTAACTTGAGTTTTACCATCTGGGCGAAGGTATGTTAACGTGCCATCTTTACGAACTTCTGTAAGACGACGAGACAAACGATGAGCTAAAGAAATAGGCATAGGCATAAGTTCAGGGGTTTCATTAGATGCATAACCAAACATCATACCTTGATCACCAGCACCAATTTTATCTAGTGCTTCACCATTACCCTCTTTAGATTCAAGAGCTTCATCTACGCCCATAGCGATATCAGCAGATTGTTCATCGATAGAAACAAGTACACCGCAAGTATCGCAGTCAAAGCCAAATTTTGCACGTGTATAACCAATTTCACGAACTGTATCACGTACGATGCGAGGAATATCTACATATGTATTAGTAGAAATTTCACCTACTACATGAACTAGACCAGTAGTAACTAAAGTTTCACAAGCTACACGAGCAGTTGGATCTTTTTCAATAATCGCATCCAAAACAGCATCAGAAATTTGGTCAGCTATTTTATCTGGATGGCCTTCAGTAACAGATTCAGAAGTAAAAAACATATGTTTTTCAGCCATTTTATCCTCCTAATACGAAAAAAAGCCTCTCATGTACTCATGAGAGACCCTCCCATCTAACGACATTTGTCATAGGAATTAGCACCTTTTCCTCTTGGAATGGTTGCTGTAGCTTCACAGGGCCTATCCCTCCACTACTCTTGATGAGTTACAGAAATATTATAGTGTATTTGCATTGATAAAGCAAGTCATTATTATATTTCTTTCACCTCTGATAAAGCCAAATCGTGTTCAGCTTTGTGAAGAGCACTATCAAATTTTCGATACATGTGATGGCGACCAAGAATATCTAAAAAATCAGACTTGTACATTTCACGTCGTATATCATAACTTACATCACTTAGTAACACCTCAATACCTCTCTTTTGGAGTTCTTCGATGATACTACGTAATATACGCAAGCCCGTTAAATCCACAAATGGTACTTTCACAAAACGAATTATCAAATATTTAGGATCTTTATGTATGGAATTTAATGCCCGATCAAAAGCGCTTATGGCACCAAAAAATAACGGACCTTCTACTGTATATACCATGATATCAGGATGTATTGTAATTTCATGTTTAATCTGCTCGGATAATTCAGCACAACTTGCTTCGTGCACGTCAATAGTATTAACCATTTTACGCATGAATTGTAATACAGCAAGTACAACGCCTACATTCACAGCTACAACCAAGTCTGTAAAAATGGTTAAAAAGAATGTAAGCAGCAAAATGACTTGATCTGGCCGTGGCGCTAAAACAAGCATGCGAACAAATCGCGGCGCATCACTCATATTATAGGCAACAACAAATAGAATGGCTGCCATTGATGCTAACGGAATATAAACAGCATAAGGCGCTAAAAATAACAAAATAATGCATAGTGTTATGGCATGAATGATACCGGCCAATGGAGAATTACCACCTTGGCGAATATTGGTAGCAGTACGCGCAATCGCTCCTGTAGATGCAATACCACCAAATAAAGGGGCAAATATATTAGCCAGTCCTTGTCCAAACAACTCAGTATTTGATTCATGCTTTGTACCACTCATACCATCTGCTACAACTGCAGATAACAATGATTCTATTGCACCCAGCATAGCAATGGTAAAAGCAGGTCCGATTAAAGTTAATATTTTATCAAAGCTTAAAATTGGTATAGAGAATTCTGGTAAACCTTGCGGGATGCCGCCAAAAGCACTACCAATAGTCAATACACTAGGAAATTGATAAACAGCTTGAATAATAGTAGCTACAACCATGGCCACAATAGGAGCTGGTACTTTTTTGACATACGGAATTCTAGGTAATATCAATAATAAAGCTAAACTTAATACGGCAATACCCAATGTTGGTAAATCTGAGTTTGGCAATGATTGAATCATAGCCCACAATTTCTCATGAAAATGAGCCATATAAGGTAATTGAGGAAATCCAAAGAAATAAGGCCATTGACCAACCCAAATCGTAACCCCAATACCAGCTGTAAACCCCATAATAACAGGAGCCGGAATAAATCGGATAACTGTACCTAACTTCGCTACGCTCATTAAGATAAGCATAATACCAGCCATCATAGTAGCGATTTGTAAACCTTCAACCCCATAGTTTACAACTATACTACTTAATAGGACGATAAAAGCCCCTGTAGGTCCTGCAATCTGCACAGGTGAACCACCAAATAAGGATACAAATATACCTGCAATAATTGCCGTATAAATACCTGCCTGTGGCGTAACTCCACTAGCAATAGCAAAGGCCATGGCTAACGGTAGTGCTACAACCCCTACCACCAAACCAGCAATAATATTATTGCTCCATTTATCTTTGCTCAACGAGCCATCCAAATAAGCTTTTTGAATAGCAAACATATAAATAACACTTCTTTCTATGTACAACAAACTACAAAATATAAGATACAATCATATATCAGTGCTATTTATTTTTTACTAATTCCACAACTTCTTTCATAATGTTATGAGCTAACTCAGATTTTTTCATATTAGGCATTTCTTTTGGATCTTTATTAGGATATAAGAAGTAGCCTTCATTTGTATCTACATTAAAACCAGCATTAGACTTACTTACATCATTGGCTACAAGCATATCTAGATTTTTTCTAGCTACCTTATCTTGACCATACTCGATTACATGTTCTGTTTCTGCTGCAAACCCCACAAGAATTTGATGATTCTTTTTAGCACCTAAACCTTGTAGGATATCTGGATTCTTAACAAGTTCTAATGTCATAGACTCCATTTTTTTGATTTTCTGCTCTGCTTTGTGAAGAACTCTAAAGTCAGATACTGCAGCCGCCATAACAACTACATCTACCTGATCATATCGAGATTCAACAGCTTCTTGCATAGATAAAGCAGAATCAACAGGAACGAAATCTACACCACTTGGTACAGCTAAAGATGTAGGAGCACTAACTAAAATAACATTAGCCCCCATGCGTGCTGCTTGTTCAGCAATAGCGTACCCCATTTTGCCGCTAGAACGATTGCCAATATAACGAACAGGATCGATGTTTTCTTGCGTACCTCCAGCGGTAACAAGTACTGTGGTACCTTCAAGCTCATTAGATTTGCACATCTGCGATTCAAGCCATTCTACAATGGCTTCAGGCTCTGGTAGGCGTCCTACACCAGTGATACCACAGGCTAGCCAACCTTCAGCCGGTTCCATAATATGGTATCCCAAAGCCTGTAATCCCTCTAAATTTCGTTGCGTAATGGGATTATTATACATTTCTGTATTCATGGCAGGACAAAGATATTTTGGCGCCGTAGTAGCCATTATTGTTGTTGTTAGCATATCATCTGCAATACCAGCATAGATTTTGCCAATCACATTTGCTGTGGCAGGTACAACCACATATGCATCTGCCCATGTTGCTAATGCAATATGCTCCACATCCCATTGGTGTACTTGTTCAAACATGTCGATAGCTACAGGATGTCCACTAATTTCACCAAATGTAAGTGGTGAAGCTATATGAGTGGAGTTTTCAGTCATAACAACCTTTACTTCAGCACCTTTTTTACGAAGTCGGCTTACTACTTCAATTGCCTTATACGCTGCAATACCTGCAGATACAGCGACAATGATATGTTTTCCGCGCATGTTCTTCTCCTTTTAAAAATTCCTTGTATCAAGGATACAAGGAATTGATTAATCTTATTTAATGCCTTCTTTAGTGCGTTTATAAGTCACTTCACCTTCGGCAATTTCATAGAATGCCAAGGATACAGGCTTGTCAGTAGCATGTGTAGATTCAGCTAAGCATGGTTCACCATCTGTTAATTCACGAGCGCGTTTAGCTGCTAATGTTACCAAAGTATATTTGCTATCAACTTGACTTTCCAATTTTTTCAATGGAGGTTTTACCATCATACTATCACTTCTCCTTAGACTCTTGATACTGTTTATAAATATATTGTATTTGTTCTTTATTACGACTAATCTTGCAAGCTTCTGCACGCAAAATTGACGCTACTCTTTCAGATGCATCTGCTAAATCATCATTTACAACGATATAGTCATAACGATGTGCTAATGCCAATTCAGAACAAGCTAGTGACAATCTCTTATCAATAACCTCTTTTGCATCAGTACCACGATTATGTAACCGTTCAGATAATTCAGTTAAGGATGGCGGTACAATATAAATAAATACAGCATCACTAAAACGTTCCTTAACCTGCATAGCACCTTGAATATCAATTTCTAACAGTACACTTTTACCTTCATCTAATAAATCCATTACATGTTGTTTCGGTGTACCGTAGTAATTATCATATACTTTTGCATATTCTAAAAATGCATCTTCACTTAATAGAGATTCAAACTCTTCTTTTGAGCGAAAGAAATAATTGACCCCTTCCACTTCACCAACACGTGGTGCCCGTGTTGTCATAGAAACGGAATAAACTAGATTAGGCATTTCTTTTCGAATATTCGCACAAATCGTACCTTTACCTGCGCCAGATGGCCCGGATATAACGATTAATAATCCTCTGTCTGACATATGTACTCCTATGATTCTACTGTATCTTCGTCTACATCATATTGCACAAGTCGATGTGCTACGGTTTCTGGTTGAATTGCAGATAATACAATTTGACCACTATCCATAACTAATACAGCACGAGTCTTACGACCATATGTAGCATCAATGAGCAGGCCCTTATCACGTGCATCTTGAACCATACGTTTAATTGGTGCAGATTCAGGACTAATGATAGCCATAACACGGTTAGCAGATACCATATTACCAAAGCCTATATTCAATAATTGAATACTCATTTATGGACCTCCTATTACTCTACATTCTGTACTTGTTCTCTAATTTTTTCTAACTCACATTTAAGTTGAACCACAAACTCTGTAATACTTGAATCCATAGCTTTGGAACCAATTGTATTCACTTCACGATTCATTTCTTGCAAAATAAAATCCACCTTACGACCGATGGAATTCTCATCTACAAGTGTGTTTTTTAATTGTACCACATGTGAGGTGAATCGGACAATCTCTTCCGTAATATCAGTCTTATCAGCTAGTAAAGCTATTTCCTGCAAAAAACGATCTTCACTGATACTCGCTTCCAAAGAAACTAGGTACTCTTGAATTTTACCTTTTATATGCTCGCGATACGCTTCTACGGCTCCCGCCTTATTCTCATCAATGTGTTTGATGACATTTTCTAAGGTAGAGATACGTGATAATAAATCTTGTTCAATATGTTTACCTTCCACCGTACGCATTGCTATTAGAGCATCTAATGCTTGAGTTGTAGATTCTTTTACTATTTCTGAAAGCACATCTTCTGCAATCGGTGTATCTTGTTGTTGTATCCATTCGTTAGAAACAGAATTAACCGCTTGTAAAGGTACCTTTTTAGGGTCATCATAAAACTCTTCTTGAACAAGTAGTTCTTGTATCTGTTTTCTCAATACACTATTTATTGTAAAGGTCTTAGGTCTCTCTCCCGCATCCTGGATAGAAACCGAAACTTCGACCTTACCGCGAGTAATTCGATCTTGTACTAAACCGCGAATAATGGTTTCAAAAGGGTTTATTTGCTTTGGACTACGTATAAACAAATCAAGAAATCGCGCATTTACGGACTTTATTTCTACCGTGCAGGTAATGCCATCTTTGGTTGCCGTGCCAGAACCAAAACCGGTCATACTTTTCATGTGATATCCTCCTTAGCAGTTTTTATTATTGTACCACGAATTATACATTCCGTGTTTAAATACTAAGAATTATATGTACATTATGTTATACTAAACTATACTTCTAAATAAAATTGAAAGGAGTACTATGAATTTAGACGGACTTACCATGTCTGTTCTCGCTAAAGAATTAAACGAGCGATTACAAACAGGTCAAATACAAAAATTATATCAAATAGATAAAACTACATTACTATTTAAAATTCGAGCCCTTAACGAAGATCAAAACTTGATTGTTACCGTTGGTGCAACCCCTGCAATGTATCTTAGCAAACCGCTCCAGGATTTACCAAAAGAACCTAGTTCACTATGTATGTTTTTACGTAAACATATTGAAGGTAGCCGCATTGTAAAGGTGGAACAAATTAATGGGGACCGGATCATGTGCATCCAAACGGATAAGCTTGAAATGGATGGCTCTATTACAAGTACATTTATCTATGTAGAATTAATGGGCAAATATTCAAACTGTATCTTTGTGCAAGATGGAGTGATTTTAGAATCCTTAATTCACGTATCCCCTTTAATGAATCGTGAACGGTCTATTAGTCCTAAGCTTGACTATGAATTACCACCCAATGCTAATCGTGTAAGTTTGATGGACTTCGATTATGAAGAAATAAGAAATCTACTGACTTCCTTTGGTGATGGTAGTGTACAACAATCTATACGGGCTATCTTTAACGGTTTCGGTAAACCTTTATTAGATGAAGTATTATGGACTTCCAATCTAAATGGTGATGAATCTATAACTGATTTAAGTCCAGATCAAATAGATACATTAGCTAAATCATTATATGAGCTAAAAGCAAAACTCCAAGACAGTCATGGCTTGCTTACTTTAATCAATGATAATAATAAAAAAGCACACGCCACCTTTACGTTACACAATTACAAGGTACTAAAAGAATATAGTACGATTTCAGAAGCTCTAGAAGAATCGATTCACAATACAAAATCTATTCACACTGCTGATAAGGAACTAGAAAAGATTTTAACAGCAGCCATCAAAAAAGAAGAAATCCGTCATCAAAAGATCAAAGATGAATTAGATGATACTAATAAAATGGATACCTATAAACTGTATGGTGATATCTTAATGATCAATGCTCACTTACAAGTACAGTATGAACCTTCTATTCAATTACCAAATCTTCTTTCTGAAGATGGAGAATTATTAACAATCCCTCTAAAGCCAAATCTTACGATTGTAGAAAACGGACAATGGTATTATAAGCTCTATACTAAATTAAAAAATCGTATGGTTAGCGGCGAATATCAACTTAATGCAAGTACTACAAAGCTTGAATACCTCAAATCGATTTTATATAGTATTTCATTAGCCACTACCCGTGAAAGCTTAGAAGAAATTCGAAAAGAATGTATGGATGCGGGCATCATAAAAAAATCTAAGAAGCCACTATCTTATAAGCTAGGTAAATCGAATTACATTCATTTAACCATTGATGAAGGCGAAATATTTATAGGTCGAAACAACCAACAAAACGAATATTTAACACATCGGTTTGCAAAACCAACTGATATTTGGTTCCATACACAAGATATTCAAGGTTCTCACCTCATATTAAGACTTAATGTAGAGCCTGATGATATGATTTTATCAAAGGTTGCTCAATATGCGGCCTACTTTAGTAAGGCTCGTGAAACTAGTAAGGTACCTGTAGACTACACATATATTAAAAATATTAAAAAACCACCTGGGTCTCCTCTTGGATTTGTTATTTTTAATACTCATCAAACAATGATTGTAGAGCCTAAAAAACCTGATAATTATATTGAATAAAAAAAGAAGCGAAGGATTTTCTTCGCTTCTTTTTATTTATATTATTGGTTTTCTTCTGTACGTTGTTCAGTTTGTTTCAAACTTTCACGATTTTGACGTAAGCTTTCCAATGTTTTCTCTAAGTTGTTTTCCACATATTTAAGAACATCACCAGCATATTGAATAGAGCTAGATTTCAATTCTTCAGAGGATTGGTTAGCTGCATTGATAATTTGATTTGCTTGTTCTTGTGCTTGTTTAACAAGTTCGCTTTCAGCAGTTAATTTAGCAATGTAGTCTTTTGCTTGATCAATTAAAGTTTCAGCTTGACGTTGAGCATCAGCTAATACTTTGTCTTTATCAGCTACAATACGACGAGACTCTTCAAGTTCCAAAGGTAAGGACTCTTGAATAGAATCAATAATACGCATAATTTCGTCTTCCTCAACCATACGTTTAGTAGTCATAGGAATACGGCTGCTAGATTCAATAAGAACCTCTAAATCTTCTAATAATTTTTCTGTTTTCATACAATTCACCCCTATTTATTATGGACCGTATTAAAGCGTTCTTCAAGTTTTTCCTTAACATCATCCGGAACTAACCCATCTAGCTTACCGCCAAACTTTGCAAGTTCACGAATACCTGTGGAGCTGACGAAAGAGTATTTATTATTAGTCATAATAAATACAGTTTCAATATCGTCATCCAAATATTTTGCAAATAAAGCACGCTGAAATTCATATTCAAAGTCGCTTAACGCGCGCAAACCACGAATGATTATAGTAGCATTCTTAGATTTAACATATTCGTTAAGCAAACCGCCTGTACAATCAATCTCAACATTAGGAATATGTTTGACAGAATTTCGAATCATCTCAACCCGTTCTTCCATGGTAAACAAGGAATTTTTATTCGGATTAGAGCTAACAGCAATAATTAATTTATCAACTAATCGACTGCCACGTTCAAAAATATCAACATGTCCATTTGTAACTGGGTCAAAACTACCCGGACACACACCTATACGCACAGGTTTAGCTCCTTTCAGCTGTGTTTACAAAATAGGAAACCATCGTATAACCAAATTTCTGTTCTTTTATACATTCCCATGATTCAGGCAAGGTAAATGCCTCATCCTTGTGGTGTTCTAATAGTAAAACACCGTCAGGCTTTAATAAATCATAGGTCACAACCAAATCTATGGTGTCTTGTATAAATCCATTTTCATATGGTGGATCAGAAAAAATATAATCGAACTGTTGTCCCATTATATAGTTTTTTAATTGTGAAAGTTTCCTCGGAATGATTTCTAACCGATCTTCCACATGGCAGTGTTTAGCATTCTCTAAAATCAATTTTCCTGTTTTAAAGTCTACCGCTACTGCATGTGCTGCACCACGACTTAAGGCTTCAATAGCTACTGCACCTGTACCAGAAAATATATCTAATACATGAGTACCAAATATACCTCTATTAGATAATACATTAAACACACTTTCACGAACACGATCAAGTGTAGGTCTAGTATCTACCCCTTTAGGTGCTTTTATAGTATGTCCCTTTGCAGTTCCGCCAATAATTCGCATACAACCCTCACAAGATTATACTCATTAATTATAGTATATAAATAACCAAATTAAAAGTATCTTTTATTTATGATACTTCAATTTTAATATCTCGTCCCATCAATTCAGCTAATGCCAAAGCTGGAGATTTTTCTTCATATAAGACTTCATATAAAGCCTTAGTTATAGGCATTTCAATATGATGTTCACAAGCCATCTTATAAACAATATCCGTAGCAAAGAAGCCTTCTACAACCATATTCGTATGATTAATGATATAGTCCATTGTTTTTCCATCTGCTAATTGTTGACCAGCGGCTCTATTACGTCCATGAGGACTCATACAAGTGGCAATCAAATCACCCATACCAGCAAGACCAGCATAAGTTTCCTTTTGTGCCCCTAAGGCTACACCAAAGCGAGTCATCTCATGTAAACCACGAGTTAAGAGTAAGGCTTTACAGTTATCACCTAACTTCAATCCATCAACAATCCCTGCGGCAAGAGCAATAATATTCTTCGTCGCCCCAGCTAATTCAACACCGGTAATATCTGTATTTGCATAAATCCTAAAGTTTTGACTACATAATGTTTTCTGTAACATAGTGGCCACTTCAAGATTTTCTGTACTCAATACAGAGGCAGCGGGCAAATCACGACCGATTTCCTCTGCATGATTTGGACCAGATAGAACTGCGAGATTACAACCTACAGAACCTAGAACCTCTCGCATGACTGTAGTCAATAACTTGCCAGTAGTACGTTCTACACCTTTTGAGCAAAGTATATAGGATTGTTCTTTTTGTGCATATGGTTTAAGGGACTCTAAGCTAGTGCGTACATGTACAGACGGTGTAACCATTAGAACGATATCAGCCGCTTTGATACAAGTAGCAAGATCTGAGCTATATAGTAATGCCTTTGGTAATGTTACCCCTGGTAAGTACTCTTTATTCTCTAGATCTTCTGCTAATTGTGTAGCAAATTCTGGGCGTCGACAATATAAAGTTGTAGTATTTCCAGCTAATACGGATTTAATAGCAAGAGCAGTACCCCAGCTACCAGAGCCGACAACAACAACATTCATAGATTAATCCTTTTTGATACGTTCTACTTTTAACTCATTACCTGCAAGTAAACGTTTAATATTATCCCAATGTCGAACAATGACAAATAAAGCTGCCAAAGCGCCAAAGCCTACGAACCAATAAGATTCTCCTGTAAAATACATCAAAATTGGTACTAAAGCTGCCGCTATAATAGATCCTAATGATACGAGTTTAGTAAAATATACTATTACGCCCCATACCAAGAAGGCAATCAAAGCCACTAATGGTGATAAAGCAACTAGAACTCCTAGTCCTGTAGCTACCCCACGACCACCTTTAAAGCCTAAGAAAATAGACCAGTTATGACCCATCATAGCTAGGATACCACCTAAGATCATATACATAGGTCCATAAGAGGATAACAATACAACCCCAGCTGCCCCTTTTAAGGCATCACAGAGAAATACTGGTAATGCAGCTTTGAGACCTATAACGCGATATGTATTAGTAGCACCAATATTTTTAGAACCGTATTGACGTACATCCGTATTAAAGAAGGTCTTACCAATAATCAGACCACTAGGAATTGAACCAATAAGGTATGCCAACACGGCATAAACAACAATCATAATATCCATTAGTCTTCATCATCCCGTTTCTTACCACGCAATACTAAACGAATTGGTGTTCCTTCAAAACCGAAGGACTCTCGTAATCTATTTTCTAAGAAACGCATATATGAGAAGTGAATTAACTCTGGTTCATTTACAAACAAAATAAATGTAGGTGGTTTAACACTAGCTTGCGTCATATAGTAAATTTTTGGAATTCTACCATTACGAGAAGGTACAGGATTTACTGTTTGAGCATCTTGTAATAATTGATTCAATGTACCTGTAGACACGCGACGATATTGTTGTTCAGATACAAACTTAAGCATATCTGCTAAACGGTGTATACGTTGTTTTGTAAGTGCAGAAGCAAATAGAATTGGAGCAAATTGCAAGAAACCTAATTCATCATAAATATCTTCAGTAAAGCGTAATGTTGTTTTGTCATCTTTTTCAATAAGATCCCATTTATTAACAACAATAATTACACCCTTACCGGCTTCATAAGCATAGCCAGCAATTTTCTTATCTTGTTCTGTAACGCCATCTTGAGCATCAAGGACAAGAACGACGATATCTGAACGGTCTACAGAGCGCAAGGAACGAACAATACTATATCGTTCAACAGCTTCTTCGATTTTAGACTTACGACGCATACCTGCTGTATCGATAAGAACAAACTTTTGATCTCCATGAGTCCAATATGTATCGATAGAATCACGTGTTGTGCCCGCTACATCAGATACAATTACACGGTCTTGACCCAATAAAGCATTAGTCAAAGAAGATTTACCTACATTTGGACGACCAATAACTGCTACATGAATAGTATCTTCGTCATCAACATTTGTCCCAACTGGAGGGAAATGTTTAACCGTATCATCTAGTAAATCGCCTAAATTCATTAAGTTTTTAGCGGAAATACCGATAGGATCGCCTAAGCCAAGATTGTAGAATTCATAAATATTAGGTTCCTGATTAACACTGTCAATTTTGTTAACTACTAATACTACAGGTTTACCGCTAGCGCGTAAGATATTAGCAACCTCTTCATCAGCAGGTACAATACCTTGTTTGCCATCTACAACAAATAGGATTACATCTGCCTCTTCAATAGCCAATTCAGCTTGTAATCGCATCATCTTAGGAATAACATGACTATTATCTGTAATAAATTCGATACCGCCAGTATCGATCATTGTAAATTCACGATTTAACCACTCCGCGTCAAAGTAAATACGATCCCGTGTTACACCAGGAATATCTTCAACGATAGAGATCCGTTTATTAACAATGGCATTAAAAAGTGTAGATTTCCCTACATTTGGACGACCTACAACGGCCACTAATGGTTTTGCCATGGTTTCACCTCATTATCTAATCTAATACATTACTATATTTTATCATATTCTACGTAAAGTACGCAAAAAGGCTAACCAAGGAAACCTTGGTTAGCCTTTATATTAGACAATGAATTATTCAGCGTCTTCTGCAGTTTCTTTTGCTTCCATCAATTCAGTTAAAGCCAAGCCCAATTTCTTTTCATCTTTGTTAAGAGAAATGATTTTAACTTCAACTTCTTGACCGCGGTTTAAGTAATCTTCAACTTTCGCATTACGTTGTTTTGTAATTTGAGAAATGTGAAGTAAACCTTGGATGTCGTCGTTAACAGCTACGAATGCACCGTAAGCTACCAAACGAACAACTTTACCGTTGATAACATCGCCAACGTGCAATGTTTCTTCAGCTACGTCCCATGGGCTCTTAGATAAAGCTTTTAAGGACAAGGATAATTTGTTGCTTTCAGCGTCGAAGGATTGTAATTTAACTTCGATTTCTTGACCAACGGAAAGAACATCTTCCACTTTTTTGATTTTTTGCCAAGAAATGTCGGAAATGTGAAGTAAACCTTCAATACCGCCGATATCTACGAAAGCACCATAAGGCATAATTTTACGAACGATACCTTTATAGTTGTCGCCAACGTTGATGTTTTTCAATGCTTCAGCTAATTTAGCTTGACGTTCTACTTCCAATACTGCACGACGGGAAAGAACCAAACGGTTTTTCTTTTCGTCGATTTCAAGTACTTTAGCTTCGAATTCTGTACCAACCAAGTTGTCCAAGGATTTTACGAAATGAACATCACCTTGGGACAATGGAATGAAACCACGAAGGGATTTAACTGTTACTACCAAACCTGCTGGGATAGCATCAATACCTTTACATACGATAGCTTCATCTTTTTCTTGTGCTTCGATAACATATTGCCAATCTTCATCTTTAGCCAAGCGAGTCATGGAAAGATAAATAGGATTATCTTCTTTGATGTGGTTCATGATAACTGCTTTAATTTCATCACCATTTTTCAACACATCTTTGGCAGATTCTGGTGCTGGATAAGAAATTTCAGTTCTGTTCAAAATGGCTTCAGTTTTGTAGCCAAAAGATACATATGCGCGTTCATCTTCAACTTGAACTACTGTACCTTCTACAACGTTCCCTTTCTTAAATTCTTCTTGACCTTCTGCTGCTAATAATTCTGCAAAATCTTTCATTGTCTCAATGACCTCCTTAATAATCCAGTCGGGAGTCGATGCTCCTGCTGTAACTCCTACCGTCTGTACTCGGTTAAACCATTCCAGTTGTAATTCAGTAGAAGTTTCAATGTGATATGTTGTACATCCAACGTCACGACAAACCTCTGCCAATCGGTTTGTATTGCCGCTGTTCTTACCGCCTATCACTATCATAAGATCTACATTACGTGCTAAGTCAACGGCAGAGTTCTGTCGTTCTTGCGTTGCATTGCATATCGTTTTGAAAATCTTAAGATTCTTAGATTTTTTCTCTAATATCTCTATTATACTGTTAAATTTGAATTGTGAAAAGGTAGTTTGTACAACAACGCCCATTTTTTCCACAATTTGTAGTTTTTCGGCGGATTCTTCATCTTCGATGATTATTCCTTTGTTATTTGCCCATAAATTGATACTTTTAACTTCAGGATGGTTTTTTTCGCCTAAAATCACCAATGTCATGCCATCTTCAATGACAGACTTAGCATCTTGTTGTGCTTTTTTTACATGAGGACATGTAGCATCTAAAATATGTAAGCCCTTTTCTTCGGCTTCAGCATAAATAGCAGGACCTACACCATGAGATCTAATAATCATAGTTCCTTCATCGATATCAGCAACCTCTTGAATGGGGCTTACACCTTTACTTTCTAAGCGCCCTACAACTTGAGGATTGTGAATGATAGGACCTAATGTATAACTTTTACTATCGCTATTGGCAGCTTCATCAGCCATTTCAACAGCTCGTTTTACGCCATAGCAAAAGCCGTGGTTTTCAGCCAAAATTATTTCCATAAAGTCTCCTCTATACGATTTTCATGATAAGAATCTATCATACGTTGAATTTCACCTTTCACACGATCATTAACTTCTTTTATTGCTTCCGGTGTAGGCTTTGCTTTACTTACAGGAACTTGTTTACCAATAATACATGCGACTTGATTTTTCTTCATATTATGAGATCCAATAATCGCAACGGGTGTAATGCCAATACCTGTACGCAACGCAATGGATGCGGCTCCATCATGGAATCTACCAAGTTTTCCACTCTTTTGTCGATTCCCCTCGGCAAATATACCTAGCACCTTATTATCTTTCAATAAACCTAATGCATGACGAATAGCCACCTTATCAATAGCTCCACGGTTTAGAGGAAACGCACCAAGCCAAGTACAGAAAAATCGAGAAATAGGATTTACAAATAACTCCTGCTTTGCCATAAAGTGCACATGTCTTGGTAATGCATACCCACAAATAGGTGGATCATTATTACTCAAATGATTTGGTACAACAATAACGGGACCTTCCATAGGGAAATTATCACGACCGTATACCTTTAATCCATATCCGACTTTATAACGCAACCAAAAGGCAGTACGCCAAAGCCATGTAGAAAATTTATTCATCTTAGATTCGCTCCTGTACTAGATGCAATATATGTTTCACTGTTTCATCAAAAGTCATATTACTAGAATCCACAACAATGGCATCCTCAACACATACGAGTGGAGATTCATCACGATTTTTATCCATTTCATCGCGACTTTCTACGTTCTTTTTAATGTCTTCTAATGTTTGTTCATTAGAAGTACCTTGAACTTCAAGCCATCTACGTTTAGCTCGTGCATCTACAGAAGCAGTTAAGTAAATTTTCAATTCTGCATTCGGTAATACAACAGAACCTATATCACGACCATCTAAAATAACACCACCAACAGCTGCCATTGCTTGTTGACGTTCAACTAAGTATTCACGTACCCCTTTATAAGAAGCAATGGTTGATACATTTTCATTGATTTGTTGTTGTCGAATTAAATCAGTTACATCCTGACCTTTTACATACACTTTACAAGCACTTGCCGTAGGCTCTAGTGTTAAATCTAATGAAGGGAGTAAAGCCTCAACCTCCTTTTGATTCTTAACATCTACATGACTATCAAGGACAGCCCATGTAACGCCTCGATACATAGCACCTGTATCAATATATAAATAACCTAATTCATTAGCCACGACTTTTGAAATACTACTTTTACCAGCCCCTGCAGGACCATCAATAGCAATGGCAATTTTTTTAGTATTCATAATAACCTCTATTCTTCATCACCATGTACGGCATGCATAGCCGCTACATAACCAGTGGAAAAAGCGGCTTGTAAATTATAGCCACCCGTAAAGGCATCAATATCCAATACCTCACCAGCGCCATATAAACCTTTCACTAATTTAGATTCCATTGTTTTTGGACTAAATTCTTTTAACGAGATTCCCCCTGCTGTAACAATGGCTTCTGCCACAGGGCGTAACTCCTTAACGGTTAATGTCATATGTTGTAATACATGACATAAACGCAAACGTTCCTCTTTTGTAATTTGATTAATTGGCTTACTAGGATCTAATTCAGCAAGCTTTATAACAATAGGAATAAGATTTACCGGCAGTAAATCCTTCATCCCATTAACCAATTGTTTCTTAGAATATAGATCAAAATCTTTTTGTAACCGTTTATCTAATACTTCTGCAGTTAATGCAGGCTTAAGATTTATTTCAATAGTAATTTGAGGATTTTTCTTACGCAATAATTTGCCTACTGTATGACTTAACGACAAGATGGTAGGACCTGTAAGACCGAAATGGGTAAACATCATTTCTCCAAATTGCTTGGCCTGTACCTTATTTTTAGAAATTACGGATACCTCAACATTACGAAGGCTAAGCCCCATAATATCCTTTACCCAAGATTCCTCAGTTACAATAGGTACTAAAGAAGGTCTAATATCTGTAATAGTGTGACCAACCTTCTCAGCTAAGGCATATCCATCACCAGTAGAACCTGTTAAAGGATAAGAAGCACCCCCAGTACAGATGATAGCAGCATCACAAGCATATTGTTCTTTATCTGTTGTAACACCCACTACTCGATCATCTTTTACAGTAATAGATGTAACAGGTTCATTTAAATGAACTTGAACATTATACTTTTTCAAGATTTTCATGAATGTATTGCGTACTTCTAGAGCAGAATCAGATTCAGGGAATACGCGACCACCACGTTCTACCTTAGTTTTCAAACCCCAACTATGTAATAGATCAAGCAAGTCTTCATTACTAAAGCGTTCATAAGCACCGTAGAGGAACTTGCCATTACCTGGTGTATTTTTAATGAACTCGGTCATATCTGCATTATTTGTAATATTACATCGACCTTTACCGGTAATCCCCATCTTCTTACCAACCATATTCATTTTTTCAAGTAATATGACACGAGCACCTTCACGACCTGCTATAACAGCCGCCATAAGACCTGCCGCACCACCACCAATGACTATGATTTGTTTCATTTCTTATCAGTCCCCAACGCTTTAAGTGCTTTAACCTCTCTAATAGTAAGTTGACGAGAAGCACCACGTTTTACACCGCCCAATGTGAGACCTGCATAAGCAATACGTTTTAAGTTATGAATGCGATACCCAAAGTGTTCAAACATACGACGAACTTGGCGATTACGACCTTCATGAATTGTAATCTCTACTTCATGAACACCGTTATGATCGTCAAAACCTAAGTCTACAATTGTAGCAGGTGCTGTCATTCCGTCTTCAAGTTTAACGCCATTGGCAATGACTTGTAAATCTTCATCACGAACGCGACCTTTAATGCGCACTTCATAGGTTTTTTCTACACCTTTAGATGGATGTGTTAAGTTTTGTGCTAACTCACCATCATTGGTAAGTAATAATAAACCTTCAGTATATAAATCGAGACGACCAATAGGATAAATGCGTTTAGATTCATTTTTAATATAATCTAAAACAGTTTCTCGACCTTGAGGGTCAGATACAGATGTAATGACGCCCTTTGGTTTATTTAACAAGTAATATACAGGTTTCTCTTGAGCTAATAATTGGCCATTAACCTTAACCTTATCTTTTTGAGGGTCAATTTTAACGCCTAGCTCAGTTACCTTGCGGCCATTAACCTGAACTTTCCCCTCCGTAATTAATTCTTCTGCCTTACGTCGTGATGCAACACCACAACTAGCAATAAATTTTTGTAATCGTTCCATATTATCCTTCTGTTTCCGAAACTTCTTGATGTAAAGCTTCAATAGATTCTACACCAGCACTTCTTAAAAACTCGTCGGTTGTGCCATAAAGAATAGGTCTACCTACAGTGTCTTTATGACCTAGCTCAGCAATAAGAGATCGAGTGAGTAATTGTTTAATAATCTTATCACTATTTACACCGCGGATTTCTTCAATTTCAGCTTTAGTTATAGGTTGTTTATAGGCTATAACAGCTAATGTTTCCATCGCTGCATTAGATAGTTTATCTTCTCGCTTACGTATATGACCTACATAATCAGCGCTTTCCATAGCACTGACTAACTCAACACCGGCCCCTGATACTCTCAATCGGATACCTCGATTTTGATCTTCAAGCTCACGTTGTAATGTTTCTATATAGTCCTGTACTTCCTCTGCTGAAAGTCCAAATACTTCTCCAAGCATATCTATTGATATAGGCTTTGCCGATGAAAACAATACGGCCTCTAAATGCATTGTTGGTAAGCTCATATAGCCCCCTTTCTATACGGTACCTTCTAAGGCTGCAGTAAATACAATATCATTCTCTTCATAGCGCATTTCCATGATTTGTTGTTTCAACAATTCTAAAACAGCCATAAAGATCGTTACCATACCACTTTTTGTTTCAATTGCTACTAATAACTCTCTAAAGTGTAAACTTTCACCACGACGTATACGACTAGATAAAGACAGAATCATATCTTCTAAGCTATAACTGTCTTTTTCAACCTTTACTTCACGAATAGGTTCCTCTTCAGGTAATTCCTTAGCTCGCTTTAAGGTTTGATAAAAAATTTCGTATAATTGGGAAAGTTCTAAATTATATACATTATCTAATCCAAGTACGCTTGTTTCTTCAGGTCTACTAAATATGTTGGCAGAAACAGCTGTACGCTCCATTAATAGAGCTGTAAAATCCTTGATTTTCTTAAACTCTACTAATTTTGCTACCAATTCATCACGTGGATCCTCAGCTTCATCTGGCTCAGGTTCAGCTTTAGGCAGTAACATACGCGATTTGATCTGCAATAAGGTAGATGCCATTACAAGAAACTCACTACTATAATGAATATCAAAGTGATTCCAATTATCTAAATATTCCAAGTATTGACTCGTAATTTCAACGATAGGAATATCGGTGATTTCTATTTTATGTTTTTCAATGAGATGTAAAAGCAAGTCTAAAGGACCTTCAAAAACATCTAACTTATAATTATAATCTCCCATAAACCCCAATCCTTAGAAAATATACTTTAACTATATAATTATAAAGCATTTATAGTAGTACTATCAAATAATTGTTTTTTTTACAGTCATCTGCTATCTTTATTATAGTAATTATTATATATTATGAAAAAAATTTATTGTGTATTCCTACAAGAGGGGATTTATTATGTTATCTAGTTTAAAGCAAATTGGGAGAAACCCCATCTTTCGCTTTGGTATCATTGGTATTGTTTTATATATAGCTCTATTTTTCATCTATGAACCTATTACACTAGGTCTAGATGTTGAAGATATAACGATTTTAGCGGTGCCCACCATTGTTGGTACATTCTTGTTTCAATACTTTATGGGGTGTACCGTTTTTCATAGACCATTTTTAGGATATGGCTTAGTCGGTATTCTTTGGGCTCTTACATTCCCACTCCTTTTCCACTGGTCCTATGTTAAGCCTTTATATTTCTATGAATTCGCTAATGACTTCTTATTTGGCCTACTCATTTTTATGGGCTTATCTGGAATTCAATTCTTACTAAATCAAACGAATCGTCTTCATAAAACCACATCATTAATCATGGCAATCATTACCATGATATTAAGTCTTATTCCATTTTTACAAATTGGATACTACTTAACTACATGGCATTGTTTAACACCAGCTAGTTTACTAGCAGTATATATGACGAACCCAGAAGAAGCCTTTGGTTTCTTAAAAAATGCGGCCGGTATTCCTGGTCTTATTGCTGTTGGTATTGGTCTAATAGCTTGGACTTATCTACTCTACTGGTCTAATCTAGGAATGAAAGCAGTGGTAAACTTAAATACTACACGACCTATGCGCTCTACATTGCTCATTGCATCTATAGTAGCATTCTTAGTATATGTACCATTCTTCTTATTCCCTAAAACATGTATTGTAGCAAACTGGATTGCTGCTGGCGATTATGTAAAACAGATGCAACAATATAATGATAACCATCATTTAGTTTTCGATTCCTTCAATTTAGATACAAAGGAAACCTCTGCCAATAAAACACCAGGTACGATCATATTAGTAATTGGTGAATCTAGTTCTCGTGATTATATGAAGGTTTATAATCCAAACTTCCCTTATGACGATACACCATGGCAAGGTAATATGCGCTCTGATAACAAAGATTTTATATTCTTTGATAACGCATATTCATCCTATGTACAAACAGTACCTACTCTAGAACGCGCTCTCTCTGAACGCAATCAATATGATGATAAACCATTCCTTGATTCAGCAAACATCTTAGACGTAGCTAAAAAGGCTGGTTATACTACTTCTTGGTTTAGTAACCAAGGTGTATTTGGTGAATACGATACAGCCATTTCTCTAATGGCCAAAACTGCAGATACTACAAAATGGTCTCACGAATCATATGCATTCTCTGATCGCTATGATGAATCTCTATTGCCTTTATTACAATCTGTAGACCCTACGAAAAATAACTTTATCGTTATTCATATCATGGGTAGCCATATTTATTACAATGACCGTTACCCTCATGAGTTTAGTAAATGGAAACAAGGCCCATACCCAGATGGCCAAGAAGCATATGCTAATAGCCAACTGTATACGGATTGGTTATTACAACAAATCTATACGTATGGTAAGGAAAAATTAAACTTACAAGCTATGGTGTATTTCTCTGACCACGGTGAAAGTTTAGATAAATCTCATAACCCAGATACATTTGACTTTGTTATGACTCACATTCCATTCTGGATTTATTTATCTCCTCAATATCGTGCAGCGTATCCTCAAACTGCAGAGGAACTTACTAAGCATGAACATCAATACTTTACAAATGATTTACTATATGACACATTAATCGGTCTCATGCATGCACCTAACCAACGCTATGATGCAACACGAGACTTCAGTAATGGTAAGTATCGATTTAATTTACATAACCTTACTACCTTACTAGGGGAACAACCATTAACTAACGATCCTGTAAATGCAGGTAAATAATCTAGACTATTTCTTGTGCTGAGTTAATCATATTAATCTGTTATCAGTAAAGCATATAATTATGTAATGATAGCCAGTTAAGGTTATAATAAAGAAAAAAAGAGATGAGTTAAGACTCATCTCTTTTTTTGTTCTATTAATAAATCAATATCATCTTCTGTATACACTTCAATATTATTCTTTAATAGAGCCTCTACAGTGCATCCATGACCATCCCGTAGGGTTTTACTAAAGGTGCCATCGTAAATACGCTTATAGCCGCAACTAGGGCTTTTTGCTTTCATTAGAGCCCGATTACACCCATTTTGAAAAGCTATATCTAATGTATTCTGAGCGCCTGCAAGGAATTCTTTAGTTACTTCAGTCCCATTAGCCGTACATATACGTTCTCCTTGTCGCTCTGCAGGATCACGCGGTGTACTAAGTCCACCTAATACTTCTGGACATACAGGTACTAAATCAAACATTTCTTTTAACAATGGTAATTTCCCTATATAATTATCTTTTCCATCATAACGACATGATACGCCGCATAGACATTCACTAATTAGCAATTTAGGTTTCTTATTCATAGTATTATTTAATATGTAGTATTAAAACTTAATTTACATAAGAAAAAAAGACTAACCGAAGTTAGTCTTAATTGGTGCCGAGGACCGGAATCGAACCGGTACGGTTGTTTCCAACCGACGGATTTTAAGTCCGTTGCGTCTGCCTGTTCCGCCACCCCGGCATGGGTAACGTTTGTGGAGGCGGCACCCAGAATCGAACTGGGGAATAAAGGTTTTGCAGACCTCTGCCTTACCGCTTGGCTATGCCGCCATATAAAGTTGGAGCGGGAAACGAGATTCGAACTCGCGACCCCCGCCTTGGCAAGGCGGTGCTCTACCGCTGAGCTATTCCCGCATGTACATGGTGCCTCAGGACAGAATCGAACTGTCGACACACGGATTTTCAGTCCGTTGCTCTACCAACTGAGCTACCGAGGCATGAATGGCGACCCCGATCAGATTTGAACTGACGATCTTCGCCGTGACAGGGCGACATGTTAACCGCTACACCACGGGGCCGTATCCAAAGTACTTGCTTAGTATATCGGTTATCAGGACTTTTGTCAACACTATCCTACAATATTTTTGATGAATTCTTCTTCATCTTTTAATGTTGTGGATTCTTTATGTCCTGGGTCGATTATTAAATCCTTAGACAAGGTTAATATATACTTCAAACTAGTAATCAAATCTTCTGGATTACTATTATAATTGTCAGTATTCCCTACATTTTGTTTGAATACAGTATCCCCTGAAAATAGATATCCTTCTATTTCAAAACAAACAGAACCAGCACTATGACCAGGTGTGTGATGGACAATAACTTCAAAGGGTCCTAATTGTAGTTTACCTGTTACTAAATCGTTACAATTAGTATACATTTTCTTCTTGTAAACACTTGGTCTGCGACGAATTAATTGTAATAATTCTTGATCTAAAGGATGTAAATAAGCAGGAATATTATAATGCTCACATACCTCATCTAGAGCTGACACATGGTCACAATGACCATGTGTCAATAGAACTGCTATTGGTTCAGAATTCCCTACCATTTCAATGATATGCTTACTATGAAATCCAGGATCAATTATTAAAGATTTACCCTCTTTAACGAGTACGTAGCAATTCGCTTTATAAAGCCCTAGAGGGCGTTTTATAATATTCATATTATTCGCCCCCTATAGAATACGATACCGCTTGGAAGATTGTTTTTTTATAAAATACCCTTCCCAGAATTGAGGATGAAGCATAACAAGAATGGTAAATAATTCTAAACGTCCCAATATCATATCAACAATAGCTATACATTTTGCTGAGTCAGGCATAGCACCAAAGGAATCAGTGGGACCAAATCCACCAAAACCAAGGCCAACATTACTTAAGAATGCTGTTATCACTTGCATAGAATCATATGTGGATAAACCAGTGCAAGTCATCAAAAAGACAGAAATAACATAAATCATTAAGTATAAAAATAAAAATTGTTGTGTCATTTGAATCCACTTGGTAGGCATTGGTTTACCATTGATGCGTACAACTTGAACCATATCTGGATGAATCGATTTACGCAGGTAAATGATACTACTTTTAATTAAAATAATGAGACGTATAATTTTAACGCCCCCTGTGGTAGAACCACTACAACCACCAAAAAATGATGAAATAAAGAGCATCATCTGAGCTGCAGCAGGCCATAAATCATAATCACTTACAGCAAATCCACTACCAGTTTGAATCGATACAAGATTGAAGGACGCATCCCTAATAATTTGTATTGGATCATTTATAGTAGATTGTAAGGCTAATGATAATCCAATAATTATAATGCCTATTAGAATTACAAGCCAATACATGCGTGTTTCAAAATCATCAATTAAAATACGAATCCCTTTATGAAGAGCATTATAGTATACAGAAAAATTTCCGCCTGCTAATATCATAAAGAAAATAAATACAAAGCAAATATAGTTATTCTGCTCATAAACAAACGTACCAGCTGATGTAGGTGTAAAACCACCTGTAGATATAATAGAAAATGCATAATTAAGTGCATCAAATGGTTCGATTCCACCCGCCCATAGCATGAGGAAACAAACTCCAGTGAACACAATATATAACCGCCAAAGTTTTGTAGCCATTGATTGAATACGAGGCATAACTACACCTGGTTTTGGTACCGAAGCTTCTGCATTAAACATATGAGCTGCGTCAGCACCAAGATTTTTCAAGAAGGATAAAATAAGGACGATAATCCCCATCCCACCAATCCAGTGCATAAGTCCACGCCATAATACAAATGTATTCGGTAAATCATCTACACTATTAATAATAGTAGCACCAGTTGCAGTAATCCCAGATGTAGCTTCAAACAGCGCATCAAACACATTGACTAAAATACCACTACCAAGAAATGGTAAGGAGCCTAAGATAACGGTTAATATCCATGTAGCTGATACTACTAAATACCCATCGCGAAGACTAAAACTTTGACTTTCTTTGCCATAATAAGATAAAAGTCCACCTAAGCCGAATGAAATACCGGTGGTAATCAAAAATGACCAATATGCAGTTTCAAATACGACACTATATATAAAGGGTATCAATGTAAAAATCCCAAATATATATAATAGCCGCCCCACTAAGGACATGACAATTTGAATGCGCATAGTCCCTCCAAACTAGGTTAGATATTTAAGTAATTTACTTACTGATTCAGGTAACGCAAAGAGAACAATGTGATCTCCATCTAAAATCTCAGTATTACCACGTGGCACAATGGCTTCATCACCACGCAAAATAACACCTACTAAAGCCTTCCCTGGTAAACGTATATCTTTCAATTGTTTACCGGCTACAGGTGATTCACTTGTAATAGCAACCTCAATAGATTCCGCTTTCCCACCTTCAAAGGTAGAGATTGATAAAACACCTTCTCCGCTTCGAACAAAACGTAAAATTTGACTAGCTGTAAATAAACGTGGAGAGAATACGACATCAATGCCTACTTGTTCCATAAGCATAATGTATTCAGGTCGCCCTACACGTACTACAGTCTTAGGGATCCCCATATGTTTACCTACAAGAGCGACTAACAAGTTAAGCTTGTCATCATCCGTAAGTGCAATGATAACATCACTATCAGCAATCTCTTCTGCTTCTAAGAGATCGAAATCCGTAGCATCCCCATTAATAACAATTGTCTTATCCACAAGGTTTGCTAGCTGTTCACAACGGTCAAAATTCTTTTCAATAACTTTAACCGAAAATCCAGCTTGCTCCAAAAGGACCGTTAAATTTCTACCTAAAAGGCCAGCTCCAATGATAACAGCTCTTTTATAGAATGTATTATGATTATGGAACCAAAGACTTTCTACCTCTTCAACGGCTTCTTTCAAGCCTAAGAAGAATACACTATCATCAGGCTGTAGAATACTTTCACCATGAGGAATAATCATTTCACCATAGCGTAAAACACCTACTAGTAAAACACCTTCAGGGAATTTGATTTCTTTTAAAGGTTTTCCGATTAATGGAATATCATCTGTAATCTTAAATTCCATGAGGCGCACAGCGCCTTGACCAAAGTCCTCAACATCAATAGCTGAAGGCGTTTCTAAAATTTGTAAAAGCTCTTGAGCCGTAACCATTTCAGGATTAATGAACAAATCTACGCCTAATTTGGCACGCATCTCATCATCCATATGTTCTGCTACAGTATTATCCCGAACACGAGCAATCGTTGTAGGAACACCTGTAATTTTAGCTACAGCACAGGATAGCATATTTACTTCATCAGAATCGGTAACAGCAATAAACATTCCTACATCATCCATACCGATTTCGTTAAGCAATTGTATATCACTGCCGTTACCTTGAACAAGGCTAACATCTAAGGTATTTTCAAGATTTTGTATGCGTTC
Organism: uncultured Veillonella sp.; assembly: GCA_900538355.1. Lineage (GTDB taxonomy): Bacteria > Bacillota > Negativicutes > Veillonellales > Veillonellaceae > Veillonella. The sequence goes on along the minus strand of UPXS01000003.1, from coordinate 131,380 downwards.
TGATGACCGATCGATAACGTACACATCATGATCATCTTGTATCAGGCGTTGTGCCAAGGAATAGCCTACCTTACCAGCACCTACAATGACAATTTTCATCGTCTTTATTCCTCTTCTTGTGATTCATTACTAACAGGAGGTGTCCATTGACGTCCTATTTCAGTTAATAATGTCCAACCATCATCTTGAACAATCTTTTTCTCTTTCATCAAATGCCCTAAAGCACGTTTAAACGCGGCTTTGCTGATGTTAAACTTATCTTTAATCAACATAGCAGAAGATTCATCACTATACGGCATCTTACCACCACGGTTAAGAAGATATTCCATAATAATATCTCCATCAGATATGAGGGCCTTTTCCTTGGTAGGGCGCATAGATACATTGATTCGGCCATCATCACGTTTAAAGGTAACGCGACCTTCAACCATCTCCCCAACCTTTAGTTTTCTCGTCATTTCTGAGCGATGTAAAAAGGCTATCCATCGTTCTGGAGTAATAAAGAATGCCCCATCACTAGTTAAGTTATAAATAGCACCCTTAACTAGTTGTCCTACCTTAGCCTCTGTAGCGGCCTTAGAAGCACGACGCATTTCATCATCTACATCCATAGATACTGCAAATCGACCAGATTTATCAGTATATAGGCGAACCCAAACCTTTTCACCAACTTGAGGACGTCCACGCATCTCAGCATGTGGCATAAAGATACCACGCTCAGTGCCAACCTCAACGAAGCAGCCAAAGTTTGTAGTGTTGATTACCTCAACATAGCCAATTTGACCTACCTTCATCGCAGGTAAACGCATAGAAGCAGTTAAACGTCCTTTTGGATCGCGATATAAAAATACCTCTACCTCATCACCAATAGCAACTAGAGATGTTTGTTGATCCTTATGAAGCAAAATATCATCATTTGTATTGCCTGTTTGACCATCTAGAAAGGCCCCTTGGTCACTAGTACGCAATACTTTTAATGTGGCAATTGTATTTTCCAACAATTCTGTAGCCATATTATACTCCTTCAAATGGAACTCGAACTGCATCATTCCACAATTCTTCTAAACCGTAGAATTCGCGCAATTCATCACCACCAAAGACATGACAAATAACATCGCCAAAATCAAGTAAAATCCATTCCCCTTCACGGTAACCTTCTCTGTGGTTGACTGTCATGCCCAATTCTGCTGCTTTATCTTCCATTTCATCAGCAATACTTTGAGATTGCTTGATATTGTTCGCACTAGCAATTAGGAAGTAATCACCTAACATAGATACACCTTCTAAATCGAGGATTTCAATATCTCTACCTTTTTTATCGAAAGCAGCTTGTGCTAATTGTAATACGATTTCTTTAATTTCTTCTTTATTTTTCATACTATTCCCCTTTTACCGTTTTTTACTACTCTCATCACCAGGTTCTGTTGGCTTTGTAATAGTCCCGCCATTATGTTCCGATTCTGGTGCAACCTTGGCTGTACTATTAGTTGGAGCTGTTACAAATTGTGTCATTTCATTAGCTGGTAAATTTCCCATCGTAATGCCTACTAATCGTTGTGCTTCAGTAGGATTTACCTTCCAATATGTCATATCTCCTACTAGCTCTTTTTCGCCAGGAAGAATGTAGAAATGGATTTCTTCCTTATTGATTTTGCTAGCATTATACACAAGCTTAATAGCATCTAATGTAGAAATATTGCTATCATAATGATCCCAAATTCGCCAAATATGCCATGCATTTGTTAAGAAGAATGCATTATGCTCTTCTTCTACCCATAGTTTTAAAAAGCGTTCTTGTCGTTGTACACGTGTAAATGTATCATGTTTTGGATCAGAATATCGTAAATAAGCCAATGCTTTATCACTATCTAATGTTTGATAACCTCGTTGCAAATCTATATCTTTATTTCCGTCTGCATCTACGTGTTCCATAGTTTGTTCTACATAGATTTGTTGATTTCCTAATACATCATTCGTTTTTTTGAAAGCATTTTGGTTCACTACAACATAATATGGTATTGAAATATGGAACATATCTTCAATAACAGCTTTTGTTAAATCAATACCACCTTTTTCATAGATGCTATTGAGCATTGTTGCATCAGTCTGATCTCTGTTATCAATTTTACTATTACTAGGTATGCCAATAACATCCATAGTCTTTTGATCTAAATTAATAGATAACAAGAATAAGCTATCACTTTGACTGGGATTATTATCATCAGTACCGACAACAAGAATATATAATGGTTTATCTAAGCCTTTTTGCTCTACAGATACCGTATTACCATCTTGTTTATTTCCATTATCTCCAGATGCATCAGTTGATTCGGTAGTACCTACAATAGCTCTATATGCATAAGATACGCCAGTATATAGACCGTATCCTATACCGCCAAGTAATGCTACTACTACAATAATAGCTAATATAATTCTAGGCCATTTAACAGATGACTTTTGTTGACGTCTTCTTCTTCGACGGCGAGCTCTTGCTCGTTCACGTTCTTCCATATATAAACTCCATTATTTACAAGATTGTAACACATCATTACGACCAAGAATGGTCAAAGGATAAATAGATTGTTTTTGCTCAATAAGATGAATAATAGTGTTATCAAAACCAAGCAATACTGCTTTATCTAAATTTTGATCCGCCACTTTACGCAATTCATCAACACCTGGAAAATCTCGATTAGGTTCTATATAGTCTGCTAAGAATATAACTTTATCTAGTTTAGACATATGTACCTTACCAGTCGTATGAACCCTAATGGCTTCCAAAACATCAGCATCAGATATGGAAAATTCTTGTTTAGCACGAATCATACCGGCTAGTCCATGTAAAAGATTACCATTGCTTAATAATTCTTGATCAGCCTCATAGGATTCAGCACTAACTAGCTTTTGCATTTCCTTCAGCGAAAGCTCCTTTGCACAATCATGCAACAATGCGGCTAATCTAGCCTTTTCCACATCAACGCCATAAAGTTCAGCTAAATGAGTGGCTGATTCAACAACGCCAAGAGTATGCTTAAAACGTTTTTTACTCAACCATTGACTCACGCTAACTTGTATTTCATCAAATGATAACATCCTTTATTCCTTCCCATAAATATGGTTTTCTTCTATATACTCCACTACACATTTAGGCAACATGTACCGAACAGTTTTTCCAGAACGTAACCGCTCTCGCAAATACGTAGCAGATAATTTCATCTCAGGAACCTCCATAAGATGTATTTTTTCTCGTGCTTTTGGTCCTAAAATATCTAATGTTTCATCAATTGCACTAGATCCATCAGGTCTTGTAGCACCAATAAAGTGGACCTCATCTAATAATTCCTCAATAAATTTCCACGTTGGCAACGCACGAATTGTATCCGTTCCCGCTATAAAGTAAAATTCAACATTTGGTCCATAGATCATCTTAAAATGTTGAATCGTATCAACTGTATACGAAGGGCCTTCACGACGCATCTCTACATCAGAAATTTCAAAATTTGGATTATCTGACACGGCTGCTGCTGTCATAGCATATCGATGATGACTATCTATTACATCATGTTGCTTATGAGGTGGTATCCGTGCTGGCACGAAAATAACCTTCTCAAGGTTAAAACTTTCACAAGCCACCTCAGCAATCATTAGATGCCCTAAATGGATAGGATTAAATGTTCCACCTATGATACCTATACGACGTTTCTCTACCATAATAATGTCACACCCTTAATGACAATGACACAAATAATGATAAATAAGAGCAGTGCTTTTCCATAGGATATCCATTCGTATCGACCTTTTGGAGTCTGAATATATCTGTAGTATGCCCTTATTAAGTAATATACTGTCTTCACTTTCGAACTTGGCCTTCTCCAAATACAAAGTATTTATATGATGTTAGTGCTTGTAATCCCATTGGACCACGAGCATGGAGCTTTTGAGTACTAATACCGATTTCAGCACCAAAACCAAATTCAAAACCATCAGTAAAACGCGTTGAAGCATTATGATACACAGTAGAGCAATCTACTAAGTTCATGAATACTCTTGCACGCATCGGTTCATCTGTTACGATAGCCTCAGAGTGATGTGTAGAATAACAATTAACATGATTGATGGCTTCTTCAAGATTTTCAACAATACGTACATTTAAGTCCATATCGTTATATTCGGTATGGAAGGAATCCTCTGTTAAAGGAATTGTATTCTCCATATATTGAGCTACATCTGTATCACCGTGAATGCGAACGCCATATTCTTGTAGAGCCACATCAAGACGTGGTAAAAACTCACCGGCCACCGCTTGGTGTACTAGCAATGTTTCCATAGAGTTACATACAGACGGACGTTGTACCTTTGCATTAATTGCAATTTCTAATGCCATATCGAGATTCGCATATTCATCTATATATGTATGACACACACCACTACCGGTTTCAATAACAGGAATACTACTTTCCTCTACAACGCGACGAATCAGTCCAGCTCCACCACGAGGAATGATGACATCAATATATTCACGTTGGTGCAATAATACACCAACCATATCCCGATCAAGAACTTCCACAAGTTGAATAGCATCTGGCGTAATACCTAAAGATTCTAAGGTATTACGCATAATAGTCACGATAATTTGGTTGGTATGGAATGCCTCTTTACCACCTCGCAGTATCGTAGCATTCGATGTTTTTAAACAAAGCACACCAGCATCAATTGTTACATTTGGACGAGCCTCAAAAATAATGCCAATAACACCAAAAGGCACCGCTCTTTTTTCAATAGTCAAACCGTTAGGCCGTGTAATTGTTTCTATAACCGAACCTACTGGACTTTCAAGAGCAGCTACTTGACGAACACCTTCTGCCATTTGAGAAATACGGCTAGGTGTCAATGTTAGTCGATCTATCATGGTTTGAGGCACATTATAATCGCCAGATTTATCTAAGTCTAACTGATTAGCAGCCATAATTTCATCGGCTTGTGCTTCTACAGCATCAGCGATTGCTAATAATGCAGAATCTAATGTACCTTGATCAATTTGAGCTAATTCAAAGGATGCCGCTTTAGCTCTTTGACCCATATCTTTACAAATTTCTTCATACTGGTTCATAGGATATCCTCAATGTAATAAAACTAGATTATTACGATGTACTGCTTCATCATAGGTTGTATTAATACCTAAAATTTGAGCTATATCATTTGTATTATGACCTTTAATGGCCTTCATATCTTCGATGCCATAGTTGATAAGTCCACGGCCAATTTCTTTACCATCATGATAAATAGAAATTGTATCACCAGGTCCAAATGACCCATCTACATCAATAATACCAGCTGGTAAAATGCTTGCCCCTTTATCTAATACAGCACGAGCACAACCATCATCAATAGTGATTGACCCTTTCAATCGTTTACCAAAGGCAAGCCAATGATGTTTACCTGATAGCCCAGCATCATGCGCTTCAAAGAGAGTACCAATTTGTTCGCCCTTACATACACGACGAACAGAATCTTCCACTTCACCAGATGTGATTACCATCGGTACGCCTGAGTTTGTAGCCATATGAGCCGCTTTAATTTTAGTATACATACCACCAGTACCCATGTTAGATCCTGCTCCACCTGCAATAGCATAGGTTTCATCAGTAATTTCAGAAACTGTTTCTATTAATGTAGCATCTGGATGAGTAGCTGGATTAGCTGTATATAAGCCTTCAATATCAGACAAAATAATGAGCAAATCAGCATCTACAATACCTGCTACGGTAGCAGATAAAGTATCATTATCTCCGATTTTAAATTCTTCAATGGCAACCACGTCATTTTCATTAATGATAGGAATAACATTGAGTTGCAATAACGTATGTAATGTATTACGCAAATTAAGATAACTATGGCGACCAGTACTATCTTCTTTTGTTAAAAGAATTTGACCTACTGTACGACCATATTCACGAAACATACGCTCATACATATGAATAAGGATGCCTTGTCCTACTGCTGCAGCAGCTTGTTTTAATACAAGGTCTCTAGGTTTTTCCTTAAATCCTAAAGGGGCCAGTCCAGCACCTGTTGCACCAGAAGAAACGAGGATAACCTCTTTACCTTGGTTAGCTAAATCTGATAGTTGGCGTACTAATCGTTCAATGCGTTCTAGGTTTAAATGACCATTAGCATAACAAAGCGTACTACTGCCTACTTTAACTACTATTCTTTTTGCGTTGATGATAGCACTGCGCATAGAATAACCTCCTAGGGCTAACAGGTTATGTAGACCCCCATATAATACATGTTAGTAATATGACGATTTATTTAGGTAGAATAATTTTTGGTTCTTTTTTAGCTTTATATAATACACCGTTAAAGCCGATAACTTGGACTAATTCAGCACCAAGCATATCAGCTAACTCTTGGAAAATCGTCTTATCTTCAGGGCTATTGTTGAGTAATTTTACCTTGATTAATTCACGAGCCATTAATGCTGCGCGAGCACTATCAATAACACTATTTTCTAAACCATTTTTACCAATTTGAACTACTGGTGGCATTGTTGCTGCCAAAGAACGTAAATACCGTTTTTGTTTTCCTGTCATTATTACTCCTACTCTTGGAATGTAAAGCGTTGATCGCCAATCACAACTTCATCACCGTCTTTACAACCTTTTTCTTTCAATTTAGCATCGAGCTCCATAAAACGCCAGATGCGTTGGAATCTACGAAGAGATTGGTCATCACTTAAATTTGTCATTGCCACTAAGCGTTCAATACGTTTACCGGTAATATAGAATGCAGCATCATCACCACGAGTAATAACGAATTCCACATCTGGTTTTGCTTCGTATACAACTGTATCATCAGTTGCTTCTGGTTCTGGCTCGTAGTTTTCTACATAGTAGTAAGCTCGTTCCATGAGCTCTGGTAAGCCTTCACCGCTTAATGCATTGATAAGGAATACTTCATATCCTTTATCTTCAAAATATTTTTTTGTATCAGGAATTGTTGTATCATCAAAGACCATATCAATCTTATTAAGTGCAACAATTTGTTTTTTATTGGCTAATTTTTCAGAATATTTACGAAGTTCTTCATTAATAGCATCAAAATCAACCTTTGGATCGCGACCTTCCATACCAGATACATCAAGGACGTGAATTAAAATGTTAGTCCGTTCTACGTGACGCAAGAAGTTATGCCCTAGGCCAACACCTTCGCTAGCCCCTTCAATAAGACCAGGAATATCGGCTAATACAAAACTACGGTCTCCAGAGATGGTTACTACCCCAAGTACAGGTGTCAATGTAGTAAAGTGGTAAGCAGCTACCTCTGGTTGCGCTTTAGAAACCTTACGTAAAATACTAGACTTACCAACAGATGGATAGCCTAATAGACCAACATCTGCCAATACTTTAAGCTCTAGTTGTAACCAGAACTCTTCACCAGGTTCACCCTTTTCTGCAAATGTAGGTGCACGGTTAGCACTTGTTTGGAAGCGTGCATTACCACGGCCACCACGACCACCTTTAGCAATAACAAACGTATCACCGTCGTTAACGAGGTCACAGAAAATTTTACCTGTTTCTTCTTCTTTAATTACAGTGCCCAACGGAACCGGAATAATAAGTGGCTCAGAACCGCGACCATGCTTATTGGAGCTTTCACCATTACCACCAGCAGGTGCCTTAAACTGACGTTTATATCTAAAGTCTACAAGAGTATTAATATTCTTGTCCGCTTTAAATATAACGTCTGCCCCTTTACCACCATCGCCGCCACTAGGGCCGCCATTTGGCACGTATTTCTCACGGCGGAAGCTAGACATGCCGTCCCCACCGTCACCGGCCTTAACAAAGACACGCGCTCTATCTATAAACATACTTTAACTCCTATGCATTATTGCTGTAATAACTCTAATGCTTTTTTAATTTGAATATCATCTAATGTACTAGATGGATTTACACCTTTTGGTAAATCCAGTTCTACATCAGGTTTAATACCAATGCCGTCAATAACACGGTCATTTGGTGTATGGTATTTGGCAATAGTTACCTTAACACCTTCATTATCGAGGCTAGGGTAAATAGTTTGAACTGTACCCTTACCATATGTATTAGTACCTAAAATAGTACCTAGTTTACGGTCTTGAATAGCACCAGCTATAATTTCAGATGCACTAGCAGACCCTTTGTTAACAAGAACTACTAAAGGCATAGCTACGTCTGGACCATTAGACTTATAAACCTCTTTTTTCCCAGCTCTATTTTGTACGGTTACTAATGTTCCTGGAGGCATAATATAGTTAGAAATCTTTTCTGTAGTAGATAATAACCCACCAGGATTATCTCGAAGGTCTAAAATTAGTTCCTTCATACCTTGAGATTGTAATTCTTTAAATTGTGTTTCGAAATCATCAGCTGTATTTTCTGCAAATTGACTAATCCGAATATATCCAACTGTACTTGTGAGCATTTTGCTTTTAACAGTAGGTAACACAATGGATTCACGGGTAATATCAAAGTGTAATTTTTCACCATTACGCTCTATATCAAGGGCGACAACGGTACCAGCCTCGCCGCGAATTCGAGAGGATGCATCTTCTACAGTAATATCACTTGTGGATTGACCATCGATAGCAATAATATGATCACCAGGTCTTATGCCCGCTTTGAAAGCTGGTTGATCTTCCATAATACTAACTGCATATAAACCTTTATCATCATGACCAAGAACCATGCCTACACCTGCATAAGTGCCAGATGTTTGCATTTTCATGGACTTAAATTCGTCAGCATCTAAATAAATACTATGGGGCTCTCCCAAAGAGCCAATTAAGCCTTTAAGCATACCATCATAAAGGGTCGCTTTAGACATCGGTGTCATAAAGACTTGACTCGCAGCATAGTAGGCTACAAATAGTCTTGGTAATCCCCAGAATGAACCAGATAAGTACCAAAACGTAAGCCACATAATAACGATACCGGAGCCTATATATTTCAATAGACTCCATAACACCGTACGTGTATCAAATTTCATATTATAAATATCCCATAGGATCAACAGGATCCCCACTTATACGAACTTCAAAATGTACGTGTGGCCCAGTACTATTACCAGTGCTACCAGCATAGGCAATAACTTGACCTTTAGATACATCTTGTCCTTCAGAGACAGCAAGCTCAGAATTATGGCCATAAAGGGTGGACATACCATTACCATGGTCGATAACTACAGCGTAACCATAGCCACCCATCCAACCAGACCAAACAACAGTACCTCCATCAGCAGCATGAACTGGTGTACCTTCATCAACACCAATATCAATACCGGAATGGTAGATAGTTGTACCCCAAATTGGATGTGTACGATAGCCATAAGGAGAAGTAATTTCACCACTTACAGGCCAACCAAGTTGACCAGATCCTTGAACCCAAGAGTAGCTTGGTGCAGACTGTTGAGCCGCAGCTGCCGCTGCTGCTTCTGCAGCTGCACGAGCTGCCGCACGTTCAGCTTGGCGAGCTTTCAATAATGCTGTAATTTGAGCGGAAGAAGCATTAAGTTCTTCCACTGCTTGCATCGCCGTAGCACGGTCATTTTGTGCCTTCTGAAGAACTACTTCACGTTCTTTTTTCTTTTGTTCAATTTCAGCTTGTTTTGCTACAGCAGCTTTTTCAAGCTCTACTAACTTAGCTCGTGATTGTTCAAGAGCTTGTTTACGTGCCGCAATTTCAGCACGTTCTTTTTTAATTTCATCGATTAACTTAATATCGGAATCGATAATGCGTTTTAAGATCTCTAATCGATTTGCAAAATCGCTAAAGTCTTTAGATCCAATAACAACATCTAAATAGCTTAGACGACCATTGATATAAATATCTCGTACACGCTTATAAAATACAGCCTCTCGCCCTTCTAAGCGCTTTTGTGCTTCAGCTAGTAACTTTTCATTAACAGTAATATCATTTTCAACGGCTACACGTTGCTGTTGAATAGATTCTAACTGTTGTTGGGCCTGACGCAATTGCTCTTCAATTTGTCGCAACTGTTCAGATACACTTACAATGACAGTTTCTGCATCCGCTTTAATAGAATTTTGTTGATTAACTTGTTGTTGAATTGAATCTAATTGATTCGTTAAATCCTCATCTTCGGCAACAATATATAGTGGTGTTCCCAGTACCACCATACCTGTTAAAATTGTTGCTACAAGACGAGATTTGATTGTGTTGTATTTCATAAACATTACACCTTCATGTATTGTTTTAAAGAAATCGTACTACCAATAGCACCGACTATAATACCGCCACCTAAAATATAGATAGCCACATCATAGAAGAATGGGAACATTGGTACTAATGGGAAGAATGCTAAAGACTCAGAAACTTCCATGGTAATGAAATGGTAAAACTCACCTACACAAAGTACGGCGATTACAGCCCCAACTAAGCCCAACAACATACCTTCAATCAAGAATGGCCAGCGAATAAAACCATTGGTAGCACCAACATATTTCATAATGGCAATTTCTTTACGACGGGCGAATACAGTCAAGCGAATTGTATTAGAAATGATGAATAATGTAGCTGCTGCTAAGAATGCGATTAATACAATACCACCAATTCTGATTACTTGAGTAATTCGGAAAAGTTCTTCTACAATATCTTGACCATAATGTGTACTTTCAACACCTTGGAATGTAGTGGCTAGTTTAGCTGTAGCCTTAACATCACTAGGATTGTCAAAGGTTAATACATAAGAGTTTGGCAATGGATTTACATCGCCTAATGCATTTACCAATTGTTGTTGATCACCTAGGCGTGCTTTGAATTCTTTCATCGCTTGTTCTTTATTAACAAACTCTAAATGCTTAAGATTTGGTATAGCTTTAATTTGCTTACCTACCGCCATAATTTGGTCAGTTGTTAACCCATCTTTTAAATAAATGCTCAATTGAACTTGGTTTTCTAAACTAGATGCCATGTTATTCAAATTGATAACACCGCAAAGGAATACACCAAGCATAAATAAAGATAAAGCCACTGTAGAAATAGATGCTAACGTCATAAGACCGTTACGCTTCATAGATTTGAGGGCTTCTTTAAAAAAGTATTTCAATGTTCTAGGCTTCATTAATTTCTGCACCTCTCATATTATCACTTTGAACGCGACCATCTTTAAGACGAATAACACGTTTATTTAAATACGAAACAAGATCCATATTATGGGTAACCATAATAACAGTTGTGCCAAAATTATTGATATGCTTAAACAAATCTACAATACCTTTACTTGTATCAGGATCTAAGTTACCAGTCGGTTCATCGGCAATAAGTACAGATGGACGATTTACAATAGCGCGAGCAATAGCAACACGTTGTTGTTCACCACCAGATAAATCCTCTGGTAAATCATTTGCTTTATCACTTAAGCCAACAAGTTCTAGTACATGACTTACCTTTTCCTTAATTACCTTTGGTTTCTCTTCAATTACTTCAAGCGCAAAGGCAATATTTTCTGATACCGTTTTGTTTGGTAATAAACGGAAATCTTGGAATACAACACCAAGTTTTCTACGTAATTTTGGAATTTTACTACGCTTCATACGCGTAACATCAAAATCATCAACAATGACAGTACCAGAATCAGGTACCACTTCATGAGTTAACAATTTAAATAGAGTTGATTTCCCTGCACCGCTGTGACCACAAATGAGGACAAATTCGCCCTCATTTATAGTTAAACACACATCGTCTAATGCAACAGAACCATTAACATAGACTTTACTAACATTCTTAAATTCAATCATGGGATCCCCTTTGATTATTTACGAGTGATTACACGTTTTACTGCTTCTACAATGTCTTTTGCTGTCAAACCATATTTAGCCATCAATTCTTTTGGCGTACCACTCTCCCCAAATGTATCTTGTACACCAACGAATTCCATAGGAACAGGCTTATTAGCCACAACAACTTCAGACACAGCAGAACCAAGACCACCAATGATATTATGTTCTTCTGCTGTTACAATAGCACCTGTTTCAGTAGCTGCTTTTACAATTGCCTCTGCATCGATAGGCTTAATAGAAGCCATATTGATAACGCGGGCAGACACATTAGATTCAGCTAATGTTTTAGCCGCCTCTACAGCAGGACCAACTAATGCACCGCAAGCGATAATTGTAACATCAGAGCCCTCTACCAATGTAGTAGATTTACCTGGCACAAATGTATAACCTTCAGCAGTTACATCATCCACACCAGCACGGCCTAAACGAACATATACAGGACCTTTATAAGATGCAGCCCATTCAACTACTGCTTCTGTTTCACGTTCATCTGCAGGTACTACTACAGTCATATTAGGTAAAGTACGCATACAAGAAATATCTTCCAAGCTTTGATGTGTAGCACCATCTTCACCTACAGTAATACCAGCATGAGTAGCACATACTTTTACATTCAATTTTGGATAACATACAGCATTCCGAATTTGTTCAAATGCACGACCTGTTGCAAACATAGCAAAGGAAGAAACAAATGGAATTTTGCCTGCTGCTGCAAGTCCGGCACCAACAGAAATCAAGTTTTGTTCTGCAATACCTACATTAAAGAAACGATCAGGGCAGACATTTTTAAATGTATCAGTTTTAGTAGATTTAGATAAATCTGCATCTAATACGATAATATTTGTATTTTCTTTACCAATGCGAGCTAACGCATTACCATATGCTTCACGTGTTGCTTTACCCATTATTGTACCCCCATAATTTCATTAACAAAGGTTTCACCTTGCTCTGCACTAGGCGCTTTACCATGCCAACCTGCTTGGCCTTCCATTTCAGCTACGCCTTTACCTTTTACAGTATGCATTACAATGCATGTTGGGCCTTCTGTGAAAGCTTTTGCAGATTCAATGGCATTATGAAGTTCATCAAGATCATGGCCATTGACTTCAATAACATTCCAATTAAACGCTTTAAATTTCTCAGGAATTGGTAATGGAGACAGTACTTTTGTAATATCGCCATCGATTTGAAGACCGTTGAAATCAACGAAAGCTGTCAAATTATTGAGTTTATAATGACCAGCAAACATAGCTGCTTCCCATACTTGACCTTCTTCAAGTTCACCATCACCTAGGATCGTGTAAACGCGATAATCTGCATTATCAATTTTTCCGGCCAATGCCATGCCACATGCGGCTGAAATGCCTTGGCCCAAGGAGCCTGTAGACATATCTACGCCTGGTGTATGTTTCATATCAGGATGGCCTTGTAACATATGGTCAATTTTACGTAAATTCAAAAGTTCTTCTTTAGGGAAATAACCTTTTTCAGCCAATGTAGCATATAAAGCAGGAGCTGCATGACCTTTAGAAAGGACAAAACGATCTCTATTTGGAGCTTTTGGATTTGCTGGATCTACATTCATTTCTACATAGTACAACAAGGCCATCACATCAGCGATAGATAAAGAACCACCTGGATGACCGGATTTTGCTGCCGTTACAGACTGAACAATACTAACGCGAATAGCTTTTGCCTTCTCTTGAACTAGTTGTTTAACATCTTGTGTTAATGTAGCCATAGAGACCTCACTTTCTGGATTGGATCCAATATATTAATAATCTTTAAGTAATGAAATAGCGATTTCTGCATTGCGTTGAGAGTTTAAACGCAATGCTTCAATACGATCATAAGAGGATTGATACTCTTCTCTGGAATTTAAGAGCTTATGACATCGCTGATATAGCGCCTCTTCTCTAAGATGTGTCATTGTTCCTATTGGTTCCTGACCAATCATATGTAAGAAGCTTGTAATTTTAGGATCGTAGGAAATACCAATAACAGGTTTCCCCATTAAAGAGCTAAATACTAGAGCATGAAGACGTATACCAATCATTAGATCCACATTCCCCGATAAGGATACTTGTTCCTCTGTAGAGAATGGGCCTTCAAGAACAATAGCCCCCTTTGGCATATAACTAGCGATAATTTTAGCTTCTTTTGTATCCTCTGGATGAGACATAGGAATAAAAATAATTTCTACCTCATCTTGCTCTTGTAATCGGCTCAACACATTGGCTAATGATTCACGATATTCTGTATCATCTTTCCAACTACGAACAGCAACACCAATTCGTTTTGGATTCTCTATAGATTTAGGTAGTTTAGATGTATAGCCTTCTAAAATACGTTTACCAATAGACAAATCTGCCGGTTGCATAGCCAAAACAGCATCAGCTGTAACCTCTACATCTTCAATTCCTAAGGACTCTAATTCAGATTTTGAAATAGAATCACGAACTGTAATGGTATCCACAAATCGCAATATAAAGCTAACAGCTCTTCGTGTAGAGGGACGATTTAAAGGCCCAATACCTTGAGAGTAAAGCATTACCTTTTTTCCCATCATTTTAGCTAAAGCCATAATACTTAAATAGTAATATGTATTACGAATACTTGTAGCATCTTGTAAAAGACTGCCTCCACCACTGATCACTAAATCAGAATTGGCAATTGCATTTAAAATACCAAATGCGGAAAATGTCCCCACTGCATGAATGTTATGTTTTTTGCTTGTCTCTGTAGGATTACCAGAAATAACCGTAATATACGCATCTGCTTCCTCTTTGCGAATGGCATCGATAATGGCACAAAGCATTGCTTCATCGCCAGCATTACCAAAACCATAATAACCAGAGATAACAATATTACTCATGGTCAACCTCCCGCGCTTGGAACCATTGTGTTACATACATCATGAAACGTACAGCAATGATAAGAAGCAAACCTAAGAGAGCACCAATTAATAAACCATCATATCCACGCATAATAGACATGAATACAGGAGTTCTAATATGACAGAATGTTTCAACCATTGAAGCTATGCCGATAACACCTGCAATAGTTAATAAGAAATGGATTACTGTAGGCCATTTACGTAAGAATGCAAACGTAGCCAACATTAATGCTGGGTGACCAATAATGAACTCTTTTTCTCTAGGTCTTGCATACAATGTATTTTCAAGGAAACGACGAAGCATAAGTTCAAATCCTGGTACAGGAACACCTGCTGTATGACCACTGCGGCCAACAAATACCCATGCCACGCCACCAAGAGCAGCCATTACAAAGAATACGTAAAATTTAACATCCATTGTTAAGAATTCAACTACAAATTTCTTTGCTTCTTCTTTAGAGTTAATCATACGACCTTTCCACAAAGGGAAACGTTGTAAGTACGCGATGATCACCAATACAATTGGAAGTACAAATGTTAACTTAACACCTCTAAAGATAGCAAATTCCATAAAGAATTTCGTATTTCCTAATAAAGATGCAATATACATACCGCCAATAGCCGCAAATAATGCAGCAATTACGAGATAAAGCACTGCTAATACGGTAGATTTAATAGCACCTAATGGACGAGCTCCATCATAACGACGCCATTCCTCCATCAAGCGAATCATGGCACCTACAGGAGCCATAATAGCACTAGATAAAGCCCAGATTTGAGTAATCAATGTACCACTTGTAATGATGAATAATACTACAGATACAAGGGAAATGCCAAAGAATGCTACCAATTGTGTATGTTTACGCATTGGAACTAACATTTGAGCAACATAAACGAATAGCGCAATAGCACCAATCATTGTGATGACTACTAATAAAGGATTTGGCGTATAAGGAGGATAAATATCAGCAGGACCGAATTCATAACCTTTAGTAGATAATTTTTCAGTGGTCATCCCAATATAGTTAATAGTTGTTTGTAATACTGTTTCATTGTTTACACCTGTTTCATACATAGGGAATAAGTTAAAACGAATATTACGTTCAATATCACTAATATAGAATCGTTGAGCTGCTTCTTCTGGAGTGATTTTCTTTAATTCATCCTTAGCAATTGTATATACACGGCCCACACTATAATTATCTTTAGCAGCCATTTCCAAGAAACCTTGTTGTGGCTCATATTGAAGTTGGTTAACGGCTTCAATACCAACTAGAGGAATATGATTCTTATGTAATAGTTCTAATGTTTCATCCGTTAAATCAGGAGCTCCTAGGGCCTCTTTACCAGCAAAGATCATGCCTGTTACATGTGGAATTCCTTCAAGACGCTTAAACACATATTGGAGGTCATCTGATGTTACATTTCTGTAGTTTGTAGGACGAACTATAACATTAAATCCACGATTAGCAACTTCTTGAGCTTGTAGCTTGGAAATACCAAGATTCATTTTTAGATAGCTATCAGCGGTAGCACCATATAATTCAAGGACCGGACCAATACTAGTATTAAGCTCTTTAACTTTATCTTTACCAATACGATGATACAAGTCTTCGCGAATTTCTTTATAATAGCCTTCTTTACCTGAAATTAATGCTACGTAGGTTGCACCATTTTTAACGGATGCCCCATTAATACGCACTGCATCCATCTCTTCGGAGCTTAACACCTTAACTTGACCTGAATCTTTAGCTTTTTCTAAGGTACGATCATAAATGGCGAATGCTGTTACACCTGCATTACGAAGTGCATCAAAAGCCTCTTGTTGACTACGCTTTTCAAAGGCATTAGCTCTTAGAACAGCATCATAATCTACGATATTTTCAATATGATTTTGAGATTTTTCAATCTGATGGCGTTCAAATACTAAATATAAAGAGGATACAAGTCCCACTATAATACAGAGTATTAGAATCCAAGAGTACTTACTTTTTTGTGTATTCCGATGATTCACGATAAATCCTTTCTAATTAAGTACAGGTTTAACTTTGATGTGAATTTCACCATTATCAACAGTTAAGCTTTCAGCTTTCACAGGAATTGGGAAGTTATTAAAGTTATAAACTTCTGTAGCCTCTAATACATTAGATGTCAAACCTGGGATAGTAGCGCCATTAATGGTGAACTTTTTAGGTGCGAATAGTAAAGTATTATCCTTTAATTCTAAGTTGCCATCTAATCTAACAGAACCTTTAAATACCATACCAACATTCATGTTACCAGTTAAGCTGATGTTATCTTTATTGATGTTTACTTTTACATCTTGAATTTCACTACCAGCTTGAGTGCTTAAGAATTTAGCCAAATCTTCATTAGTCACAGTACCTTCGATACTAGAACTACCTACACTTACTACATCAATTTCTTGGCTAGCCAATAATGAAATTGGATTTACAAGAATTTGTGTTGCATCATAATTGAAGTTTGCAAAGTTTAATTTACCAAGTTTTACATCATCTAAAGAACCATATACATGATCAGCTTCACCATAGAGTAATTTAAATCCTGGTTGAGACTCAACATTTACCGTTTGAGCAGATGGTTTTAGTGAATCATTTAACTGTTTTTCAATACGGGAACTAATATAAGAAGGTAATAAAAATTGAGTTGCTGCTGCTAAAGCAATAATCAGCACTAATAGGAATAGTAAAAACTTTTTCATAAGAACTCCTAAATTGTTAAATTCGCTTCTTTTTTCAAGAAACCTTCCATAAATTGATCTAAATTACCATCCATAACGGATTGTACATTCCCTGTTTCAACCCCTGTGCGATGATCCTTAACGAGATTATATGGGTGGAATACATACGACCGAATTTGACTACCCCATTCAATCGCTTGATAGGTACCACCAATTTGCTCTTTAAGTTCTGCTTGTTTTTCTAATTCTAATTCAAATAATTTAGCACGCAATAAACGTAATGCTTGTTCCCTATTTTGCATTTGAGAACGTTGAGTTTGACACTGTACTACGATACCTGTTGGTCTATGCGTCATACGTACAGCAGAATCTGTTTTATTAATATGCTGACCACCAGCACCGCTAGCTCTATATGTATCTACTTGTACATCTTTCATATCAATATTAATTTCTACTGTATCATCAATTTCCGGCATTACATCAACAGCAGCAAAGGATGTATGACGACGTGCAGCAGCATCAAATGGTGAAATACGTACTAGACGATGTACACCTTTTTCAGATTTCAAATAACCAAAGGCATTTTCACCTTTAATTAAAAATGTAGCAGATTTTGTGCCCGCCTCATCACCTGGTTGTTCATCCATCAATTCAATAGAGAATCCTGCTTTTTCAGCCCAACGCAAGTACATGCGAATCAGCATGGAACACCAATCTTGTGCCTCTGTGCCACCTGCACCAGCATGGAATGTTAAAATCGCATTATTAGCATCATATTCACCACTAAGCAATAAAAGAACTTCTTGTTTTTCTACCGTTTCTTCTATTTGTTGAACATAATCCTTGATTTCACCTTCTAGAGAACGATCATCTTCCTCTATTGCCATCTCAAGCATTACATTAGCATCTTCAATATCACTAACAAGTTGTTTATAGCTTTCTACAGCATTTTTCAATTGTGTGGCTTCTTGAGAAATCTCACGAGCCTTGTCTGGGTCATCCCAAAATGTAGGGTCGCTCATTTGCACATCAAGTGTAAAGATTCGATCTTCTTTCTGAGCGATGTTAAAGTGAATCCCTCATTCCATAAATACGTTCTTCTAGATTAGAAATAATAGGTTTTAAATCTTCTAACAATTTATGTTCACCACCTTTAACTTATTAGCTTATTACATCGATAAACTATCACCTTAATAAAATAGAAAAATGGCCGTTGCCCAGAAGGAAATCCCATTGAGCAACGTGCCATTCACAAATCTTAATCTATGTTTTGTGGCTCCAACACATCTTCATGATGGGGTTGTGCACCTTCTAAGTGGTCAACTGGTTCTTCAATTTCTTGAATCAATTGTGCACGAATTTTGTACAACGCCATGATTGTTTCATCTTGGATAGCAGCAATCATGTTTTGGAACATATCAAAGGCTTCAAATTTATATTCCACCAATGGATTTTTTTGGCCATATGCACGAAGGCCGATACCTTCACGCAACATATCCATATTATCCAAATGTTCCATCCATTTGTTATCAACAACGCGCAACATAATAGCCTTTTCAAGTTGGCCAAACATAGCATCACCAAGCATATCAACGCGATCTTGGTACTCAGCATGAGCAATTTCAAGCAAGCGTTCTAATAATTCTTGACGACTATATTCTTCCATATCTTGAGGAGTCATAATATCTTCGGTTAAGAAATATTGACTCAAGTGCTTGTAGAGACCTTCGTAATCCCATTCTTCTGGATATAATTTTTCATCTGCATAAGCATCTACAGATTCAGTAACAAGTTTATCAATCATTTCATTGATTGTGTCACGTAAGGACTCATTACGTAAAATACGACGACGTTGTTCGTATAATACTTCACGTTGTTGATTCATAACATCATCATACTCGAGTACATATTTACGAATATTATAGTTATGATCCTCTACTTTCTTTTGAGCACGTTCAATAGATTTAGTAATCAAAGAATGCTCAATAGGTTCATCCTCTTCCATGCCAAGTTTATCCATGATGCCTGTAATATTGTCAGCACCAAAGATACGCATCAAATCATCTTCTAAGGATAAGAAGAATTGAGAGGAACCTGGGTCACCTTGACGACCAGCACGACCACGCAACTGATTATCGATACGGCGACTTTCATGACGTTCAGTACCTAGGATAGCTAAGCCACCTAATTCAGGTACACCTTCCCCTAATGTAATATCAGTACCACGACCTGCCATGTTTGTAGCAATTGTTACCATGCCCATTTGACCAGCATCGGCAACAATTTCAGCTTCTTTTTCATGATGTTTTGCATTCAATACTTTATGTGGTACGCCTGCACGTAATAACATATCTGAAAGCTCTTCAGATTGTGTAATAGATGTAGTACCAATCAAGATAGGTTGACCAGTTTGATGGCGTTCTACAGCATTACGTACTACAGCACGATATTTAGCAGCCTTAGTTTTAAAGATTTGATCTGGCAAATCTACACGGGCTAATGGCTTATTTGGAGGAATAGGCAATACTTCCAAACCGTAAATATCGATGAATTCTTTTTCCTCTGTTTTTGCTGTACCAGTCATACCAGCAAGCTTATTATACATACGGAAATAGTTTTGGAATGTAATGGAAGCCAATGTTTGACTTTCACGTTCAACCTTCAATCCTTCTTTAGCTTCGATAGCTTGATGTAAGCCATCAGAATAACGACGACCAAACATCAAACGACCTGTAAATTCATCGACAATAACAACTTCACCATCTTTAACTACGTAATCCGTATCGCGATGCATCATAGCATAAGCACGTAGAGAGGCACCAAGTAGATGGTTCAACTCGATGTTTTCAGCATCATACAAGTTTTCAACACCAAGCATTTTTTCGACTTTTGCGATACCAGAGTCAGTAGGTGCAATAGTCTTTTGTTTTTCATCAATCGTATAATCTTCATCTTTTACAAGATGAGGAACAATTTTAGCTAACTTGTAGTAATTATCTGTGGAACGTTGACCAGGACCAGAAATAAATAATGGAGTTCTCGCTTCATCGATAAGAATAGAGTCAACTTCATCGACAATTGCGTAATTCAATGGACGTTGTACCATTTGAGCTACATCGGATACCATGTTATCGCGCAAATAGTCAAAACCAAACTCATTATTTGTACCATATGTAATATCGCATGCATATGCTTCTTTACGTTGGTTAAAATCGAGATTAGCCACAATAAGACCTGTAGAAAGGCCTAAGAAGTTATATAAACGACCCATTTGTTCACTATCACGAGTAGCCAAATAATCATTTACTGTAACAACATGTACACCATTACCTGTCAAAGCATTTAGATATACTGGCAATGTAGCAACTAATGTTTTACCTTCACCAGTACGCATTTCCGCGATATTACCTCTATGAAGGCAAATACCACCGATCAACTGTACATCAAAATGACGCATGCCTAACACGCGTTTAGATGCTTCGCGAACTACAGCAAATGCTTCTGGCAAAATGTCGTCTAACGTTTCCCCTTTTTGCAAACGACGTTTAAACTCATCGGTTTTTGCTACTAAGTTAGCATCACTTAATTTAACATAATTCGGTTCAATTTCATTAATATGATCAGCAATAGCACGCATTTTTTTAATTTCTTTTGCGTTATTATTGCCTAATAGCCTTTGTAAAAAGCTTAACAAACAAATCACTCCTCTATAGGACATCTTACATTATTTTATCTAATTTATTATAACGAAAATGCCTTGAATAGTCAAAGAATTCAAGGCATTTCACGATTATTTATAGCATTTTATAAAAAAGGTGGATGACTCAAAATGGTCATCCACCTTGATATAATAATCGGCTGATTTAAAAAGTAGAAAGGAGTTAGGATTATTGTCAGCCGATATTATAGGTTATTGTAATTCTGGCTCAATCAAACCATAGAATCCATCATGTCTACGATATACTACGTTCATTGCTTCTGTTTCAGCATTGAAGAACATAAAGAAGTCATGGCCAATAAGATTCATTTGTAAGATAGCTTCTTCTACATCCATAGGACGTACTGCAAAGTGTTTCCGTTTTACAACTTCTATAGTTTCCTCTTCTACAGGAGCTGCTAAAGCTTCAGGATGGAAAGCTTCTTGTTTTTTGAAGCGTTTTGCTAAACGAGTTTTATGTTTATGGATTTGACGTACGATCTTGTCTATTACTAAATCAATAGCTGCATACATATCATCGTTTGTTTCTACACCGCGAAGAACGATCTTATCAACGAAGCATGTAAGTTCAACAGTAGATTTATCTTTAACAACGGATAAAACCGCTTGTGCATCTAACTCATCATCGAAGTAACGAGTTAATTTGCTCAATCTTTTTTCGATGTATGCTCTTAGAGCATCTGTCACTTCAATGTTTTTACCTCTGATTGCTACTTTCATAAGTCAACACCCTTTCTAAAAATCATCCACGAGATACGAGTGTGTAGTAATTTTTTACTTATCTCTCGTGTTATATTTAGTATTTCTACATCAAGGTATAAAACTCCTCTTTTTTTCAAAAGAATTTTTATATTTTTTGCAGAATTATAAATATTATTTCCAGTAACAATCGAAAAACTCCAATATCATGCGATATCGGAGTTTCTTTATATGTTGCTTTTATGTATTTTTTGGTATGTTATTACGCTTTTACAACGTTAGCAGCTTGAGGGCCACGGTTACCATCAACGATATCAAACTCTACATTTTGACCTTCTGTCAAAGATTTGAAGCCTTCGTCTTGGATCGCAGAGTAATGTACGAATACATCGCTACCGTCTTCACGTTCAATAAAACCATAACCTTTTTCTGCGCTAAACCATTTTACTTTACCTAACATGGTAACATCCTCCTAAAAATATATATATTGTCTTACTGTCTTGCACTACACTTGTATCATAACACAGCATGTATAAAATATCAAACAATAATATTAACACTTTTAATGAATATACAAATATATCTTATTGATAATTCATACCCTAAAAACTACATTAAAACCTTTATTTATCTATATTATAAATATTTCCGAATAGCATATTAAATTATTACATAATTTTATAATCATAAAAATATATGAATTAAATATTATTACTCCAAAATATATATGTATAAAATATTTATATATCACAAATATTTATAGCAATAATCGTATTTTATAGATTAAGAAATCCATAAAAGAGCTTATATTCTAGGGTTAAACAGATTTAGCAAAAACAGGTCATAAAATTTATTAATAGGTATAAATCGATTTATATATTAAGAAATTAAATATCTACAAATTTGGTTATCTTTAAAAATACAAAAAAAGGAAGCAAACTCTGAATTTCAGAACTTACTTCCTTTTATGTTAGAAAATATTATTATAAAATTTTCGACAAGAATAATTTTGTTCGCTCATTTGTTGGAGCATCAAATACATTTTCAGGAGTATCATCTTCCAAAATCAACCCACCATCTACAAATAATACACGGTCAGCTACTTCTTTGGCAAAGCCCATTTCATGAGTAACAATAACCATTGTCATACCTTCTTCTGCGAGAGACTTCATTACATCTAGAACCTCACGAACCATTTCTGGATCGAGTGCAGATGTAGGTTCATCAAATAGCATAACTTTTGGTTTCATCGCTAGAGCACGAGCAATGGCAACACGTTGCTTTTGACCACCAGATAAGGAGTCAGGATATGCATTAGCTTTATCGCCTAACCCAACGCGATCAAGTAAAGCTTGTCCGATTTTCTTAGCTTCATCACTTGAAGTTTTACGAACCTTAGTTTGAGCTAACGTTAAATTTTCCATTACTGTCATATGTGGGAAAAGATTAAAGTTTTGGAATACCATTCCTACTTCAGCACGAACTTCATTGAGTTTAGACTTATCAGAAAGATCCATACCATCTACAATTACCTTGCCAGATGTAGGCTCTTCCAAGTAATTCATGGTACGCAAAACTGTACTTTTACCAGAACCAGATGGACCGATGATAACGACAACTTGACCTTTTTCTATATGTAAATCAATGCCCTTTAATACTTCATTTTTACCAAAGGATTTATGTACATTTTCTAATTTAATCATTTAATGCTATATTTCCTTTCAAGGTAACCAACCAATTGTGAAATTGTTACTGTCATAATAAGGTAAATAACAGCAACTGTACCCCAGATTTCAAAGGATGCATACGTTTTAGCAATAATCAATTGACCACGACGTGTCAATTCTTCGAAACCAATTACAGAAACCAAGGAGGAGTCTTTCAACATAGCAATAAATTCATTACCCAATGGTGGGATAATTGCTTTGAAAGCTTGAGGCATGATGATATAACGCATAGTTTGACCCCAAGTTAAACCAAGAGATCGACCTGCTTCCATTTGGCCTTTATCGATAGATTGAATACCAGCACGGAAGATTTCAGATACATATGCACCAGAGTTAATACTACATGCAGTAACAGCCGCAATAAACGGATCAATACGTTGTCCTGTAATCATTGGCAATGCAAAATAAATCAAGAAGATTTGTACCAATAGTGGTGTACCACGAATGATATCTACATAACATTTTGCTAATAATCTAACTACAGTAAATTTAGATAAATTTGCTAAGGCTACTAATAAACCGATAAAGAAACCACAGCCAACAGACATAGCTGTAATTTCTACGGTTACAAGTGCACCTTGTAATAAAAGCGGTAAATTATCCGCAATTAACCCCCAATTAAAACTCATGATTTCTCCTATTATTTAAATTCTACCACTACTGGCATATCAGCAGGTGCATCTACATTAAACCATTTTTTATATAATGTATTAAATTCACCATCAGCCTTCATATCAGCAATTGCTTTATTAATTTGTTCTTGTAAAGCTTTATTATCTTTATTAATTGCTAAGCCCAAATATTCTTTTGTATTTGGATATGCCATAAATTTAATATGTTGATCTGGATGTTTAGTACTGTAATATTGAGCCACAGGCAAATCAATAACAGTTGCATCAGCACCACCATTTTGTAATTCTAACAAAGCTTCATTACTATGGTCAAACTCTTTTACAGTAGTTCCTTCGATTTTATGTGCTAAATCTGCACCAGTAGTACCTAATTGAGCAGCAATTTTCTTGCCTTTAAGATCATCAAGAGATGTGATATTGGCACCATCTTTATATACTACAGCAAGGGCATTTTCATAATATGGAGAAGAGAATAATACCTTTTCACTTCTAGCTTTGGTAATCGTCATACCAGATGCAGCTACATCAATATCATGTGTATTTAATGCTGGAATCAAAGCATCAAAAGCAACATTCTTAAGCTCTACGTCTTTATTGATACGTTTACCAATGGCACGAATTAATTCAATATCAAAGCCTGTGTAGTCTTGAGTTTTTTCATCTTTAAACTCAAATGGTACAAATGTGGCATTAGTACCAACAATTAGTTTATTAGAAGTTGTTTGCGTAGAAGATCCACAACCGCCAATTACAGTACCGGCCATTACCAACATACAACCACCAATGATTAATTTTTTTAACTTACTATTTAACATCAAATCATCCTCATTTACTAAACTAACTATTTTTATTTCACTAGTATACCACTTAGTATAATTATGTCAACAATTTTGTATAGAATTATCCTAAATATCAATTAATCACTATATTTATATTTTATCTTTATACACGAATTGTATATTTATAACAATAATGTATAAAAACTTTCCCATAAGAATCGGTATTTTCACCATTTTCAAATATACAGATGTATAAAAAGAAAAAAGCACATGAGAAAAGCCTCATGTGCCCGCATACGGCTGACCTGGTCTTTGCCCCCACACTCGCCTGCTGGAGGGTTCGCTCATAAGTCCGAGACTCCCCACTACTACCCCTCTCGGTTTTACCGGCAGGACTTACACCTAAGCCGCACCATGCTCACAACCCCTTGGGTTGCTTATGTGGATCGTTTCGCCTGCGACTGGCATCGACTTTCAACCACAGACCCGTATAGACGTATTATAAAGAATAACAGTATACATGTCTAGATTT
Source organism: uncultured Veillonella sp. (assembly GCA_900538355.1). Classification (GTDB taxonomy): domain Bacteria; phylum Bacillota; class Negativicutes; order Veillonellales; family Veillonellaceae; genus Veillonella. The sequence goes on along the minus strand of UPXS01000003.1, from coordinate 105,854 downwards.
ATAATTATATATACATTCTTAAAATTAATAAGACGTACCTATTAAATTATATTTCCGAACATAGCATCGTTCAGTTCTCATTGAAATGAGAATAAATTTTGCAACCCCTTTTTTGGTATGTATAGAAAATTGTCATAGAAAACCTAAAATATTCTTCATATTATTTTAATATTTATAAAATTAGTTTTTCTAGGTACTATATTTAGTACATTCCTAAAATGTCAATTATTTTTAGTATGCCAAATATGAATACAACATGTATAATAGAACATACGTATCATACACAAAATATTATTTATGGTGTATAATTTGTATACTATTAAATAAGAACGGCCTAAAGTTGTACGATATGAACATAAGTACGAGGGGTTGTACCATATGTTCTACATGTTAGTTAAAGGGGTTTATTATGTTTATGTTATCATTAATGCAACCATCTGGGTTGTACGAACTGGAGAAGGACAGTTTAGAAGCCATTAGCGCTCAGCTCTTGCAGATGATACAAATGAAAAGCTATCATCTGTACACTCATTCTATCCAAGTTTCAAACTATGCAGTTAGTATTGCTGCTAAAATGGGTTTACCGTTAAATGAAATTGAACAAATTCGCCATGCAGCATTACTTCATGACGTAGGACTATTAATGGTACCTAATGCATTAATCCAAAAATCTCCATATCTTAATAAACAAGAAATGTCCAAGTATAAGCAACATGCTGCAAGTGGTGCGAATATGATCGAAAACTACCCTTGCTGCCAACAAATCTTGCCTTATATTCGTTACCATCATGAAAAATGGGATGGCTCTGGTTACCCTAAACATTTGCGTGGTGCTAATATCCCATTAGGAGCTAGAATCATTGCTGTTGCAGATTATTATGATACAACAGTTAATCCTTCTACAGAATTTTGGGCAAAAACAAAAGCTAAAGCTAAAGAAGAACTCTTTAGTGCATCCGGCTCTCTCTTTGATCCAGATGTGGTAAAAGCATTTATCGATGTGCTAGGCTAATATAATGATTAAGCGTTCACCATTCGGTGAACGCTTTTTTTTGTAATAATTAAAAGCTACCACTAGCTAGTGTTAAAGCATCGAGTCTACTAGGATTATATGACCTAAGAATCTTGGCTACAGCTTCGATTGTTGCTCCTGTAGTATAAATATCATCTACAATTAAAATACGCTTTGTGGAAAATTCAATATCTTTATACTCTGCTTTGATCACAAAAGCATTCTCTATATTTTGATGTCGTTCTTTATGTGTTAAGGACCACATATCATTAGAGGTATCAAACTTATATATACAATCTAACCATACAAAATATGGCTTATCTATTTTCTCTAATGAGTATGCCCATTTTTTAAAGAATAAATCGACCTGATTATACCCCCTTTTTTTCTTCTTCATCTCACTAGACGGTACAGGAACTATATAATCATAGATAGTCTTACAATTTCCCTTTATAATATTAGGTTCATCGTAATTCATGTAAAAGTTGTACGATGCTAAAAAAGGAGCAGCCCCCTTGGACTGCTCCTTTTTTTCATTAAATTTTACATCGTAAATCATAGACTTTAGACCACCACGATAGTCTGCTAGCACACATACATCATCTACATAATGTAAAAATTTATGTGGCACATGACGAATATGTAATAGATCGTTAAAACAAGTTTCACACCAATCACCTTGTGTTGCAACAGAGGCACCACAGTGAGGACATACAGGTGGAAATAGGAAATCCCAAAGACTCATTACGAATCACATCTCCCTTGTAGTCGTTCTTTAAACAATGTATATCGTTCATCTGCATTTACAGTACGTACAGCACGTTCTATAGCGCTTGTAGTACCCACAATGATAACCTTCCGTTTTGCTCTTGTAACAGCTGTATACAACAAATTACGCTGCAACATACCACCATAGCGTGGTACAAATGGAATGATAACTACACCATACTCGCTACCTTGGCTCTTATGAACTGTAATAGCATAAGCAGTCATAATCATATGAGCTTCATCAATAGGTAGACGAACCTCTTTATGGATAAATCGGATACAAATATCGCTTCGTGTAATGGCGTAAATTACACCAATTTCACCATTAAAGACCTCTAACTCATAGTCATTGAGAATTTGAATAACCTTATCGCCAACGCGGTAAGTAATACCATTTACACGGGCTTCCCCTTTTAAGCTATCTGGTGGATTAACAGCTTGTTGTACATATTGAGAAATTAATGTACTACCGGCTTCACCACGGCGCATAGGAGAAATAATTTGAATGTCTAGCTCGTCCTCTACATGCTCTTGTTCTCGTTTATATACATCGATGATGGCTTTCATCATCATGTCATAAGACTTAACAGGAATAAAAGAAAACTCTTCACTCAAGCTGTCTAAATTTGGCATTTCACCACGGTTAATCGCATAGGCACTTTCAACAATAGTATTACCAGAACTTTGACGATAAATCTGGTTGAGTCGTGTATAAGGAACACAATCACTATCGAGTAAATCTTTTAATACAAAACCTGCTCCAATAGGTGGTAGTTGATCTACGTCACCAACGATAATCACATGGGCTTCCTTTGGAATGGCCGCCATTAATGAATAGAATAACCGTACATTGAGCATTGATGCTTCATCAATGATGATAACATCTATATCTAATGGATCATCTTCATTCTTAGTAAAGTCGTAAGAGTCACTGCCTTGAACAGGTACTAGCAATCTATGAATCGTAGTAGCCTCAAATTCTGTTGCCTCTGTAAGTCGTTTAGCAGCACGTCCCGTAGGAGCACAAAGAATAATACGCCCTAATCCACCAAGTTGGAAGCCTTTTACTAAAGCCTTAATAATCGTCGTTTTACCAGTACCAGGACCACCAGTTATAAGGGAAAACTTTTCAAAGAAGGATAGCTGTATAGCCTCTTTTTGAGCATCCCCAAATGTAATATGATTATCAGCTTCAAACTTTTCTATAAAACTAGGAATATCTAGAGAAATGGGATCAGCCTCTAATAAGAAATCTTTTGTATAATGAACGCTCTCTACTTCAGACACATACATTTCTGGAGGGTAAATATATAGGATATCTTCATAATACGTACTATATAAAGCACCTTGCTCCAAGAGACTTTCAATAAAATTAGCAATATCATCTACATCAGTTTGTAATAAATCGTCTAAACGACCGATAAGTTGATCTACAGGCAAACAGGTATGCCCTTGATTATCCAAACTGCGTAGAATCCATTCTAATCCCGCTTCTAAACGGCGTGTATCACTACCTGTAATACCCAAGTGTTCTGCTAGCGTATCAGCGGTGCCAAAAAGCATATCTGGCGCCACACGTAACAAGGTATACGGATTATCCTCTATCACAGCAACAGACTGAACACCATAATAGGTGTATACGGTACGACTCCATTTAGAAGAAATATGATGGCTTTCAAAAAAGTGATTTAAATCGGATAAAATACCTTCACCAAGTAAGGTATTAAATAATTCGTCCTTAACACTTTTACGAAGTCCAGGAACATCCTTAATTTCTTCGGGACGTTCCTCCCGTAAAACTTCTAAAATACGGATACCAAAATACTCAAGAACCTTTTCTACGGACTTTTCACCAAAACCTTTAATACCTAAATTCAATAAATAGGTCTTAGCAGCACCCATGTTATCAGGTTTAAGTTTTTCTACACTAGTAGCATCAAATTGACGACCATATTTTTCATGTTCTACATAACGGCCTCGAACTTCAATATCTTCTCCTTCTTTAGGAGATTCAAACTTGCCAGTACAAGTAATGTATTCCTCATTATAATCCTTAAGGACAAACACGCAATACGTACGTTGTGTATTCTCATATATAGTTCGGTATACAAATCCTCGTATGGCGTCCATTATTTCTCCGTATTAGGCAAAGCTTCAATAATTTCTTGTACCGCATCGGTAATGCTACCTTCATTACCAATTTTGATATGAGCCACTTCTTCGTATAAAGGGTATCGTTCTTCATATACATTGAAGATATATTCAATACTTTCTTTTACAAGTGGACGAATTTCAAGATCCAAATCATCTAAGATATGATTCACATCGCGATTAACAAATACAACAAGACCATTATTGCGCATTAGCTTAACTGTTTTATCATAAGTAACAGTACCACCACCGGTAGCAATAACAGATGGTTTATTATGAATTAATTCTTTAATCGTATTATATTCATATTCACTAAAAGCATCTTTACCATCATAAATAAAGATTTTTTGAACAGATTTACCAACCTTATCTTGAATCGTTTGATCTAGATCGTAAAAATCTCTTCCTAATTCTTTAGCTAGCATTTTGCCAACTGTTGTCTTACCAGCGCCTGGCATGCCAATGAGGAAAATATGCTTATGCATATGCTCTTTTAAAAACTCATTGCTCATAGACACAACAGTTTTTATATAATTTTCAATATAAGGTGCCAATGTTTTATCTTTGCAGTTTTCAGTATGCAACGCAATAATACTTTCATCACGTTCTTCATCAATGAGTGGCAAATGATGTTCATCTTTATATTTACCAATCTCTTTAATCAATGTAAGACGTTTTTCAAACTCTGTAACAAGTACGGAGTCAATACTATCTATTTGTTTGCGAGCTTCTTTAATATCCATGAGAACCCCCTTATTATGCTTTAGCTAAAACAGCTAGAGCCTGTTCTTCATCTACCTTCATTTGATCAATAAGATCTTGTAAGTTATTAAATTTAACTTCCCCTCTAAGATAGGAAATAAATTGTACAATTACTTCTTTTCCATATATATCTTGGTCAAAGTTAAATACGTGTACTTCGCATCTATGGTACTGATTCTTAAATGTAGGATTATCCCCAATATTACCTACCCCATCATACCAAATACCATCGATACACACGCGATTAGCGTATACACCATCTGGAGGTGTAGCCATTTCATTAGGAAGCAACAAGTTCAATGTTGGGAATCCTAATGTACGTCCTCGTTGATCACCTTTAATAACAGTCCCTTTAAATTGGAATGGTCTTCCAAGCCAATGAGTAGCATCTTCTAAACGCCCTTCGCGAATAGCCTTTCTAATCTCCGTACTTGAAATAGGTGTACTAAGTCCATCACAAGGCAATAAGGGCTGCACTAAAACTTGTATATGCTTATCCGCTAATACTTGTTTCATATACTCTGGATTACCAAGACCTTTAGCACCAAATGTAAAGTTTTCTCCAATTACAATAGCAGCTACATTCATATCTGTACAAAGAGCTCCTAAAAAATCGTCAGCACTCATCTTTAGCAACTCTTCAGTCATAGGCAACCGTAAAATATAGTCTACATTCAAATCTTCAAGAACTGAATCCATAATCTCTTCTTGAATAACCCGTTTAGGAACTCGATCTGGATGTAGTATAGTTAGTGGATGATGTTCAAAGGTAATGATTATACTAACACCATTAACTGCCATTGCCTCATCAACGGCCTTGCGTATAACTCGTTGATGACCTCGATGAATACCATCAAAGGTACCTAGGGCATATACTTTTGTATCTTTGATTTGACGCAGTTCATCAAACGAATGTATTTGCTTCATACTTATCCTTCAATAAAAATATTTTTGTCCACCTTCAAAGAGTGGTTAGTTCGTTTCATAATCCCTATAAATCCATGAGGACCATAGGCTCTATAATAATGTTCTGGTTCAGTATAAGAAAATTCGCTACTAATAGGCAATTCCTTACCTTGCACCATCATCTTTAATTGTACACTATTTACCGTTACTTTTGAAAGATGAGAAACGGCTGTATCCGTTGGTAACAATAGGCTTTCACCATGAATCATCAACTCTTCAGCCATTTTAGCAGAACTAATATCAAACGGCCCCACTTGGGTACGTGCCAAGGATGTCATGGTTCCTGGTATACCTAATGAAACACATATATCACGTAATAATGAGCGAATATAGGTGCCTCCAGAACAAGTTACACGAACTGTAAAATAAGGAAAACCATACGCTATCAGCTCAATATGTTTAATATGAATCTGACGTAATGGCAATTCTACAGGAATCCCTTTACGAGCATATTCATAAGCACGTATCCCCTTTATCTTAATAGCAGAATATTTTGATGGTCTCTGATTTTGAATACCAATAAAGGTATTCAATGTATTAACTAATTCATCAAAAGTAGGTTTAAGCATGGCATCGGAAAGTTCTAAACTTTGAATGGATTCATTCAATAGAACGCCGTCTCGCAATACCATATCTTTATCAGGTAATACGGGTTGCCCAGAACTATCTTCAGTATCGGTAAAAGTACCAAATTTACATTCTGCCACATAGGTTTTATCAAAACCCTCTGTATACTCAATAAGACGCGTAGCCTTACCAAGAAAAACGGGCAACACGCCATAGGCCATTGGATCTAAAGTACCACTATGGCCAATGCGCTTTTCTTTTAAAATGCGACGACAAATAGCAACAGCATCATGGCTTGTTATACCCGGAGGTTTTAAAAATGGTAAAATGCCATCCATTATTTAATCACCTCGATGAGGGCCTGTTTTGCTTCTTGTAATGGTAGATTAATCGTACAACCAGAAGCTCTAATATGACCGCCACCGCCAAAATTGCTAGCAATAGCATTTACATCGGTCCCTTTAGATCGTAAGCTTACCCGTGTTCTGTCATCAGATTCAGCTTTCAATAAAATAGCTATATCAACAGTATCTACATTTCTAATAATATCTACAAAGCCATCTGTGTCATCGCCGAGAATATTCATAGCCTCACGATTCAACTCGATGGTAGCTACTGTATTATTCTTGTAGAACTCAATAGTTTGCATAACTTGTTTTGTTAATTCTAGACGACTTGCGGACACAGCCTCAATCGTTTCAGAAATAACATTAGGTCTAGCACCGGCTGCTACACATTTAGCAGCCATTTCTAATGTATTAGCAGTTGTATTGCTAAACTTAAAGAAACCACAGTCAGTAGCAATAGCCATATATAAAGCAGTACCCATAGACTCAGTGATAGGCCAATTCCATTTTGTACATAAATCGGTAACGATTTCACCAGTAGCAGCAAAGTCAGGCTTCAAATATAGATGATCAGCAAATTCTGTATTAGAAATATGGTGGTCTATATTAAAAATAGGTGCACTCCATAGTGCACCTACTTTGCCAATTCGCTCATACGTGCTAGCATCCAATACCATTAGCATATCAATATCAACAGGGTTTGTTTCAAAATACGCTACATCATGGATGTGGTCCGTATATCGTAAGAATGAGTACTTCTCAGGAACTACATCATCCACTACCATATATACAGTTTTACCTTGCCCTACAAGGGCTTCGTAAAAGGCCACCATGGACCCGATAGCATCGCCATCAGGTCTAACATGGACGGTTAGCATAATAGAATTAGCTTCACACAGAGCCATATGTAATTGATTAATAGTAATCTTACTCATGTTCTGTATCCTTTGTGTTAATTTTTTTCTTCGTCCTTTTTGATTTCATTCAAAAGGGATTCAATATGCATGCTATAGTCTAAAGACGTATCCTTATCGAATGTGATAGAAGGAATATGACGCAATTTAAGTACTTTGCCAAGCTCAGTACGAATATGACCTGCTGCATGCTTTAAAGCGATAAGTGTATCTTCTTTTTCCTTATCGGAACCAAACAAGGAGACATAAATCGTAGCTTCACGCAAATCGCCTGTTACATGAACATCGGTAATAGTAGTGAAGCCGATGCGTGGATCTTTCAATCCGCGCATCAACATTTGACTTACCTCTTGTTTGATGAATTCTTGTAATTTTCTGACACGAACGTCACTCATATAAACCTCCTAAATTTGAGGTGCAATTTCTTCCATCAAGTACGCTTCGATTACGTCGCCTTCCTTGATGTCGCGGTAACCTTCTAAGGAAATACCACATTCGAAGGATGTTTTAACTTCTTTAACTTCGTCTTTGAATCGACGTAAAGAGTCAACCTTACCTTCAAATACAACAATACCATCACGGATCAAACGTACTTCAGAGTCGTTAGTAATACGACCTTCTGTTACATAAGAACCGGCAACGATAGCTTTAGGTGTAGAGATAACTTGACGCACCTCTGCACGACCAACGACAACCTCTTTGAATTGAGGAGCTAACATACCACGCATCGCAGACTCAACGTCATTAATAGCATCATAGATTACGCGATATGTACGAAGGTCAACTTTTTCTTGTTCCGCAGCACGACGAACATTTGCATCTGGACGTACATTGAAGCCCATTACGATTGCATTAGATGCAGATGCCAACATGATATCGGATTCGTTAATAGCACCTACTGCAGCATGAACGATTACGATACGTACTTCAGGGTTTTTAATACCTTCCAAGGATTGACGCAATGCTTCTACGGAACCTTGAACATCCGCTTTGATGATAATGTTAAGGTCTTTTAACTCACCTTGTTGAATTTGGTTGAAGATATCATCCAATGTAACCTTGTGAGTAGCTTGTAATTCTTGAACGCGTTGTTTTGCAATACGTTTTTCAGCAATTGCACGTGCTTCGTTATCATCCATACCATTGATGATTTCACCAGCTTGTGGAACTTCGGAGAAGCCCAAGATTTCTACTGGCATAGAAGGACGAGCTACTTTTACTTTTTCACCGCGTTCATTTGTCATGGCACGTACTTTACCGTATGCTGTACCAGCAAGTACAGTATCACCTACACGAAGGGAACCTTTTTGTACTAGTACTGTACATACAGCACCACGGCCTTTATCAAGTTGAGCCTCGATAACTACGCCGTACGCTTTACGGTTAGGGTTAGCTTTCAATTCCATAACTTCTGCTACGAGCAAGATATTTTCGAGCAAGTCGTCGATACCTTGTTTTTGTTTAGCAGATACAGGAACCATGATTACATCGCCGCCCCATTCTTCTGGTAAAAGTCCATGTTCAGACAATTGTTGTTTAACATGGTCTGGGTTAGCACCTGGTTTATCCATTTTGTTGATAGCAACAATAATTGGTACATCAGCAGATTTAGCATGGTTAATGGCTTCAATAGTTTGAGGCATTACACCATCATCGGCAGCTACAACAAGAACTGCAATATCTGTAGATTTAGCACCACGAAGACGCATAGCCGTAAACGCTTCATGCCCTGGAGTATCAAGGAATGTAATTTTATTGTCGTTATAACGAACTTGGTATGCACCGATATGTTGAGTGATACCACCTGCTTCGCCAGCTGTTACATTAGTTTGACGAATTACGTCCAACAAGGATGTTTTACCATGGTCAACGTGACCCATAATAGTAACAACTGGAGGACGAGGTTTCAATGTTTCTGGTGCATCTTCAATTTCAATAACATCTGTAGGATCTTCTTCAGGTTCTACTTCTGTTACAGTTACACCAAATTCTTCAGCTACGATTGTAGCTGTATCAACATCAACCTCTTGGTTAATGCTAGCCATAACACCTAAAAGCATCAATTTTTTGATGATTTCAGATACTTCGCGACCCATTTTCTCAGCAAGTTCTTTAACAGTTAAAGAACCAGATAATTCGATTTCTGTAGCAATCGCTGCTTCAGCCTTACGTTCAGCTTCAGCTTTTTGTTGTAAGTATTGTTCATTACGATGTTTTACGCGATTCTTTTTCTTTTGCATAGATGTAGATAACAAGGATTGAGGGCGGTTATTGCCACCTTTTTTATTCTTCTTGTTACGACGATCATTATTATTAGAATTGCGGTTATCATTGTTTCGATTGTCGTTATTGCGATTATCGTTATTACGAGCATCATTAGGGCGACCGTTATTACGATTATCATTATTTCTGTTGTTGTTAGGGCGGTTATTAGCGCGGTCACCAGATTGTTGGTTACCTTCGGATTTACGTGTAGGCTCAGAGATTTGTACATGACGTACATTGCCCTTTTTATGGTCATTTTGTTTAGATTGATCGTCTTGTTTTTGACCACCTTGTTTGTAATTATCCTTTTTGTGTTCGTTAGAACGATTTGGATTTTGTTGTTTATGTGGTGCAGCGTCTTGTTTATGTGCTGCTGTTGGAGCAGATTTTTGTTCTACCTTTTGTGTAGCTTTAGGTGCTTCAGCTTTCTTACTTAATTGTTTTTTTACAATATCATAACCTGAATCATCTACAGAGTTTACTGCTTTTGTAACATTAATATTATGTTGTTGCAAGATAGAAATGACCTGCTTACTTTCTACGCCAAACTCTTTGGCGATTTCATGAACGCGCTTTTTGGACATCTACATACCCCCTTATTATCGATCAATCTCTTTTAGTAACGCCTTTGCAAATCCATCATCTAGTACTGCGACTACTACCCGAACCTCTTTACCAATAGCAGTTCCTAAAGTTTCTTTAGTACCAATGCTACGAAGTGGGATATGATGTGTTTCTGCTAATTGATTATATTTCTTTTCATTATTGGATGCACAATCGCCAGCGAGAAGGACTAGTTTAGGTTCCTTTCTCTTCATGGCCTTTTCTACGATAAAGTCACCAGAAATAACCTTGCCAGCTCGTTGTGCTAATCCTAAGAGATTTAAAATTTTATCTTCATTCATGTATATCAGTGATTACTCATTCTCTTGTAAATCACGTTGTAATGCTTCGTATATTTCTTTCGATACACTATGCTTTAATGACCGTTCTAATCGCTTAGCCTTATAGGCTTGCTCAAAGCATGACATGGATTCACATAAATACGCTCCACGTCCTGGTGCTTTTCCAGTGCGGTCAATACTGATATTGCCATCTGGACTTAAGGCTACGCGAATCAATTCACGTTTCACCTTAGGCTCACCACATCCTACGCATGTGCGCATAGGTTGGGATTTCGGTTTCATGACTATTCACCGTCCTCAGCATTGCCGAAGCCTGCAAAAGGTTCTTCAGCTGCTTGAGTTTCACTCTTAATATCGATTTTCCAGTTAGTTAATTTGGCTGCCAATCGAGCATTTTGACCAGCTTTACCAATTGCCAAGGATAATTGGTAATCAGGGACTACAACGTAAGAGGATTTTTCTTCTTCACTTACATCAACAGATACAACCTTTGCTGGACTCAAGGAGTTAGCGATATAAATTGCTGGATCTTCATCCCATTTAACGATATCAATTTTTTCATCGTGCAATTCATCAACGATATGTTGTACACGTTGACCTTTAGGACCTACGCAAGCACCTACTGGGTCAACATTTTCATCACGGCTATAAACAGCAATTTTAGAACGCATACCAGGCTCACGAGCTACGGATTTGAGCTCAACCACGCCTTCATAAATTTCTGGCACCTCTAATTCAAAGAGACGTTTTAATAGTCCAGGATGTGTACGGGAAATCATGATTTGAGGGCCCTTCGTAGTTTTCTTAACCTCTACGATGTAGCATTTAATACGATCCCCTTCGCGATATGTTTCGGTAGCAATTTGTTCTGTAGGCGGTAAAATAGCTTCTGTTTTACCTAAGTCGATAAACACATTTTTACCTTCTACACGTGTAATAACGCCAGTGATGATATCGCCTTCACGACTATAGTATTCTTCATATACTACGCTGCGTTCAGCCTCTTTCAAACGTTGAATAAGCATTTGTTTTGCAGTATGGGCAGCACTACGGCCAAAGTTAGCTGGAGTAACATCAACTTCTACTACGTCACCAATTTCAAAACGTTTGTCAATTTTGCGAGCTTCTAACAAGCTAATTTCTGTTTCTGGCAATTCTACAGTTTCTACCACTTGTTTTTTAGCCATAACTTTATAAACGCCTGTTTCACGGTCAATCACAACGTAAGCATCTGGATTAGATGTTGGTTCTTTGCGATATGCTTGTAACAATGCAGCCTCTAAGGATTCAAAAATAACCTCAGGAGCAAAACCTTTTTGCTTTGTAAGCACCATTACCGCTTGAATTAATTCTTGACTCACTCGTATGCCTCCATATATTAAAAATCAAGATGTAATCGAATTTGTGCAATGGCAGACCGTTCGAATGTCATACTTTCACCATTGATAGTAAAATCGATAGTTGTGTCTGTAAAACCTTCTAATGCACCAGTAAATTGTTTACTGCCATTAATCGGTTTAAATAGCTGAATATCAACATCACGACCATTATAGCGAATCAAATCCTTATCCTTTTTAAGAACTCGATCTAGGCCTGGAGAAGATACTTCCAATAAATAGTTTTCCGTAATTGGATCCTTTTCGTCGAGGACAGCACTTAGTTTTTCGCTAACCATCTGACAATCATCCAAATCTACACCACCTGGTTTATCAAGGTAGACACGTAAATACCAATCGCGTTCACGAACGTAATCTACATCGACTAGTTCCATTTCGGTGCCGGCTATAATACCTTCAACTACAGAGGATACAAATTCCTCTACTGCTTCTCTCTTCATAGCCATCGCCTCCTTCATTACTACATCTTGTATATATCTCTTTTTTTCAAACACCTTAATTAGGCTAATCATAAATGAAAGAGTGGACATAAGCCCACTCTTTTAAAAGATTTATATAAAAGTCATATATAGTATATCACATTTGCTGTGTATATACAAATTCTACGCTTTCTTATGGGCTTTAACCAAACATTCCCACTCAGATTATTTCATATGATTATAAAATAACTCAAAAAATAGCATAGTCATATATAATGATTATCCTTAATCAACGCGTTCATTTAATCCTTTTAATATAGGACCCAAATGTTCACGTAGAACTGCAGTTAAATCATCTAAATTTTTAGCATCTAGGTGATGGTCTATTTCAGGATAGTTTTTATAACGAAGCTCTGCAAAGTATTCATCTCGCAATTCGTTATAATATAGCAATAATCCTGTACATTCGTCCATCTTACGATACTCGCCGATAATAAAAGAACCATTAATCATCCGGATTGCATGAGCTGGATCAACATCACATACAAAGCCTTCCAGTTCTTTAGGCATAACCTCGGAAAAATCCCATTCAGGAATGCCTCGACGACGATAGGTAAAGGTAAAGTTATTCGCTGGCTCTATTAACATATTCGTTAACCCTTTGACACAGCGATCTTGTAATCCTTGCCAGAAAGACTCTAAATCAGCACGTACAAAAGAAATATCAACAAAGGAAAACAGTGGCATTTCAATATGTACTGTATAGTCCTCTACCTCTTTATCATATAAGGCAGACCATCGCCACCCCAAATCATTTTGATAATGGAAAATGGGTACCTTTAATACCTCTTCACATGCTGCGATACGCTCAAGTAGTGCCGTATAATCAGCTTCATTGGACGCCACTAAGGTAAAGCCCTCAATTTGCTGAGGCAACCATGAATAATCTAATGCTTTACAGGCTTCAATAATCGTTTCCATATAATGCCTCGTACTTTTCTTGATACTGTAAGACAGCTTTTACATAGCTACGCGTTTCCGGAAAAGGTATGGTATCAACCATTCCATTCCATTTATTCTCATTGAGCCAAGATTCAACATGACCACGTCCCGCATTGTACGCAGCTAACGCCTGCACCTCATCACCATTAAATTCCTTTAACAAATGACCTAGGTACCATGTACCTAACTCAATATTAGTTTCAGGCTCTTTTAGCTGACGATCTGTATAATTGCCATGTCCAACTTGTTGAGCTACCCATCGCGCCGTATCAGGCATAAGTTGCATCAATCCAAGAGCACCTGTTTCTGATTCGGCAGTATTCTTATATTTACTTTCAGCTAAGATAACACTAGCCACCAAGGAGGGTGGTACTTGTTCCTTTTCAGCTGCAGCCATCACTACATCTCTATAGTTAAAGGGGTACGCCACTTGACGCGCTATAGGATCATCTAAATGAGTAAAATAAAACCACCCAAGTACGACGCACGATAGCGCCGTTGCCGTTGCACGTTTCATATATCCCCCTTTCCTTACACAATCTTTATCCGATTTTAATATCGATACAATATACTAATCCACCAAATATTAGGTTACTATTATACTAAATTTTATGGGCTTATTATACCATTTAATAGTTATTTTTATATACCAATTTTAGTACACAATAGACAATTATTTCGTTTATTGTAAAACTGTCTCTATACGCTCATTCCAAATAATATTCAACTGTACTGTCAAATCATGAGGCGTACCATTATTATCAATGATTACATCTGCATAGGCACGTTTATCATCAAGCCGCATTTGACTATTAATACGAGCAATTGCATCCTCTCTCGTATATCCATTACGATTCATTAAACGTTCGATTTGAGTCGTTTCATTCACATATACGAGCCATACCTCATCCATCATGGTATACCATTCCCCTTCGATGAGTAATGGAATATCATAGATTAAAATCGGCGTATTTCCTTGTTCATATTGAGATGTCAATTCCATAATACGATTGCGTATATGTATTTTTAGACAGCTATTTAATAATTGTCGTTTTTCTTCATTGTGAAAGACTATAGCACCAAGCGCTTCACGATTGAGTGTGCCATCATCCTGTAAAACATTAGAACCAAAGGTATCTACAATGGCCTTTAAGCCCTCAGTCCCTGGCTCTACTACTTCGCGAGCTACAATATCAGCATCGATATAGGGTATTCCTTTGTCCTTAAAATAGGTAAGGACTGTACTCTTGCCTGATGCAATACCACCAGTTAAGCCTATTTTAAACATATATACCTTCTAACACGTAATACTATCAATTAAACTATTTTACCAATGCCCAGTTCTCAGCATGATGCACATCTACAATAAGAGGAACATGTAATTCTACGACAGATTGCATTGTAGAACGCAATAATTCTTCAACTGCTTCTAATTCTTCATTTACTACTTCTAATACAAGTTCGTCATGTACTTGTAATAAAAGTCGAGATTTGAAGTTTCCTTCCTCTAGCTTTTGCTCAACTTGGTTCATTGCTAACTTGATAATATCTGCAGCAGTACCTTGAATTGGTGTATTCATCGCCGTACGTTCAGCAAAGGAACGACGGTTAAAGTTGCGGCTGTTAATATCAGGAAGTTCGCGTTGACGGCCGAACATAGTGCGAACCTTACCAGTTTTATGAGCCTCTTGAACCATACGATCCATGTACTCTTTAACCTTAGGATAACGGCTAAAGTATAAATCAATATAGTTTTTAGCTTCACCCCGTGTGATGCCAAGGTCGCGAGATAAGCCAAAGTCAGAAATACCATAAATAATACCGAAGTTAATAGCCTTTGCATGAGAACGCTCTTCGCTTGTTACATCCTCTTGGGCTTTACCTAGTACCTCCGCCGCAGTAAATCGGTGAATATCCTTACCATCAACGAAAGCTTTAATCAAAGCTTCATCGCCAGAAAGATGCGCTAAAATACGTAACTCAATTTGAGAATAATCGGCACTCACTAATGTGTCATACCCTGTACCTGGATAGAATAAGGCACGAATTTCACGGCCTTTTTCGGTACGAACCGGAATATTTTGTAAGTTAGGATCAGAAGAACTCAAACGGCCTGTAGCTGTAACCATTTGATTAAAGGTAGTGTGAATACGCTTAGTCTTATCATTAATAAGAACTGCCAAGCCTTCTAAGTAAGTAGAAACTAACTTAGCAACAGAACGGTATGCCAAGATTTTTTCCACGATTGGACTTTCATTACGAAGCATATCAAGTACTTCAGCATCTGTAGAATATCCAGTCTTAGTCTTCTTAATAACTGGTAAGTTCATCTTTTCGAATAAGATAACACCTAGTTGTTTAGGAGAGTTTATGTTGAAAGTTTCACCTGCCAAATCATAAATCTCTTGTTGTACTTGAGCTAATTCCTCTTTAAAGCGAGCTGTCGTTTCAGCCAGCTTATTTGTATCAATGTATATACCATTTTTCTCCATTACTACTAATGTATGAATCAATGGCAACTCAATAGTTTCATATAAAGACCATAACTCTTCACGTTGAGCAGATTCACAAGCAACATCGTTCATAGCAAGTAAAGCTTTCACCATAGATACACACTCTACATCTACGCTACCGCTGGCAATACTAGGCACAGAAAAACGTTCCGTTAAATATAGATACCCGTAGTTAGTACGCGTAGGATCTAACAAGTATGCTAGAAGAGACATATCATGAATACGTGCAGTGTTATCATTATTAAACAAAGATATTTCAGCTGGTGACTCGTCACCTAATGCTTCTATTAGTTCTTTTGTTTGAGTAGTAACAATGGCCTTAGCCCCTTGTAATACTGGTAAAACCGCCTTTGTATCATTTGTTTTAACGACAGTATCACCATTAGAAAGATAGGCAGTCTCGATTCTTCTAAATGGAGTTTTGCCATCGAGCACAACATGTACTGCTACTGTTTTATCTATATAGAAATCAGAGGTTAGAGCCTTAACATCAGCTAAATCGTCTAAAGAAATCTCTTCTTGTGGTGCAAAGAGAGAACCAAAATCACCAAAAGCTGCTTCCTCTCCGCCCATTACTTGTACAATACGAGGTGTTAATTTAGTAAAGCCAAGAGTTTCAAATAAAGGCTGTACTTCAGAGGTATGGAAATTTTGTACAAAGTCTTCTATCTTGTAAGATAAGTCCATATCCGTTTTGATGGTAGCTAACTCACGAGATAAGAACGCTAAGTCTTTATTTTCAACGAGTCGCTCTTTTAATTTCTTACCAGAAATATCTTCAATATGGTCATATACAGATTCAAGATTACCGTATTCTGTAATCAATTTAAGAGCCGTTTTTTCACCTACACCTGGTACACCTGGAATATTATCGGAAGAATCCCCCATAAGAGCTTTCATTTCGATAACCTTATCAGGACCATAACCATAAAGTTCCTCCATGTTATCAAGAGTAACCTCTAACATGTCAGAAATGCCTTTTTTAGTTAAGAATACATGACTATGTTCTGTTACGAGTTGAAGGTTATCGCGGTCACCAGTAATAATTTTAACAGCCATTTCTGGTGTACCAAATTTCTTACTTAAGGATCCGAGGATATCGTCCCCTTCAAAACCTTCTTCTTCGATAACACAAATGCCCAACGCTTTTAATACATCTTGAATAAGGCTAAATTGAGGTCGTAAATCCTCTGGTGCATCTGGACGATTACCTTTATATTCACTGTACATTTCTGTACGGAATGTCTGACGACCTTTATCAAATGCTACTGCAATATAATCCGGATTGATTTCTTCATACAATTTAATGAGCATTGTTAAGAAACCATACACCGCATTCGTTGGAGTACCTAAAGCGGACTTCAACGGTGGTAATGCAAAGAATGCACGGAATAACAAACTACTGCCATCTATAATCATTAATTTTTTCATAAGACACCTCACTTAATTCTATCCTTTATTATAACATAAGGGAGCTAACTAACTTTTAAAATCAAAATAATTAACTTATCACAACACTATCAAATATATTAATAATTTTGATTTCATAAAATACGCTTATATGGTATAGTTAATAAACAGTAGAAAATGTTTTATACTTCATACTAATAAGGAAAATATTGGGCTGAAAAGTCCTTGCGTATCAATATGTGGTATGATATAATCATTCAGGTATAAGAAACGATTTTTAAGGAGGTGACTCAATTGCCAAACATTAAATCCAGTATTAGAAGCGTAAAAACGGATGCTGAACGTCGTGCGAAAAACGCCGCTGTAAAATCTCAAATCCGTACAGCAAGTCGTAAAACCGTAGAAGCTGTTCAAGCAGGCGCAGTAGAAGAAGCAAAACAAGCACTTGTTCATGCTACTAGCGTAATTGATAAAGCAGCCTCCAAAGGTGTACTTCATAAAAACACTGCAGCTCGCAAAAAATCCAATCTTGCAGCTAAAGTAAACGCTTTATAATTTTAAAAGCAAGTAAGACAGTCTCTCGGATATCCGTTGAGACTGTTTTTTTATGTCCTTTTTCCTTTTTTTCAATAATGATCTTTTCGTTTTTTATACAGTTATATTTTATTACGCCCTATGGGCAGATTAGAGGACTATTACTATGAGAACACTATTATTAATGCGTGGTGCTCCTGCTAGTGGTAAGTCTCAGTGGATTCGTGACAACAATCTTGAGGCTTACACCTTAGAAGCCGATCATTTCCGTATGCTATTACGCAGCCCTTCCCTTGGTGAAAACGGCTGGTATATTTCACAAGAGGATAATGGTCCGGCTTGGGAGCTCCTCCTAGATTGCTTAGAAAAACGAATGAGCAATGGCGACTTTGTCGTTTTAGATGCTACCCACACTACATCTAAAGCTGTTAATGCATATAAAGATTTGCTTAACAAATATAAATATACTGTATATTACTACGAACCAGATACATCTTTAGAGGAATGCTTGGCTCGTAATGCAGGACGTACAGATTACAAACGCGTACCAGAGCAAGTCATTCACCGTATGCACAAGGTGATTAAGACAACACCATTACCAAAGTTTTGTAGAAAAATCAATTCTATCGATGAAATCAACAATTACTTTACCGTAGATTTGACGAATCGATATGAACGAGTGCGTATCATTGGTGATATTCACGGTTGTTACACGGCATTACAACAAGCTATCTTACCTTGGGATGAAAAAACACTTTACATCTTTTGTGGTGACTATTTGGAACGCGGTATTGAAAATAAAGAAATGATGTACGAAATGATGCGTCTTAGTACATTGCCTAATACGATTATGTTAGAAGGTAATCACGAACGACATATCACAAACTTTGCTTTCAATACAAATTTAGATCGTTCAAAACGATTTATGAAAGAAGTTGTAGCACCTATTGTTAAAGATATGACGAAAAAAGAAGTAGAATCTCTTCAACGAGAGTTACGCCTCTTTTATAAATCACTTCGTGAATGCTACCCTTTCATTTTTCATGGCAAAAAATATTTAGTTTCCCATGGTGGTCTCTCCTATGTACCTAACATGACCTTTATAGCTACGTCTACCTTTATTAATGGGTTCGGAGCTTACGAAACAGATATTGCTAAAATATATGATACTAATTACGAAAAAGGATTGTGTCAGGACTTTATTCAAATTCATGGTCACCGCGGTGTTCCCGATGGTAAGTACTCCTTCTGTTTAGAAGGCGAAGTTGAATTTGGTGGCGAGCTTAAATATATTGATATCACTGCAGATTCTTTCACTAAACATGGAATAAAAAACGATGTGTACGATAAAGATTACATGCGCCATGAATATCAAAATATGACACAACATGTTATCTTCACACAAAATGAAGATATTAATATTTTAGGTAATTCTAAATTAGTAAAAGTAAAAAAATGCTCCCCTAACCTATACTCCTTGAATTTTACCTCTCGTGTATTCCATAAACGACTATGGAACGAAAGTACCGTACAAGCGCGAGGATTATTTGTAGATCGCTTAACAGGAGATGTGAAATTACGTAGTTATAATAAATTCTTTAATCTCAACGAACGTCCAGAAACAGAGTTAAATAATTTGGCTAACACACTTTCCTTCCCTGTTGAAATTCGAACTAAAGAAAATGGATACCTTGCTATCCTTGGTGTTATCAAAGATGAACTAGTTTTTGCTTCTAAATCTACTACAGAAGGTATGCATGTAGATTTATTTAAAGATTTATTCCAAAAATTACCTGAAACCTTACAAGAAGAAATAAAAGAACTATTACAGTGTAATAACTGCTCTATGATGTTTGAAGTTATCAGCCAAGAGGATACTCATATAATTAAGTATGACCAAGATCATCTGTATGTGCTTGATATGATTCAAAATACGTTAGATGTAAATGGCAAGCATATTGATGTATCTTTCTCTAGAGAAAAGTTAGCAGAACTAGATTCCATCCTTAAAAAGTATGACACTCAATTAATATCTATCGTAAAAACAATTAAACAAGTTAATACTATGGATGAACTAGAGAATATCATTAACGAAGAACTTAAATCATACCATGAGTCTGAAGGCTTTGTATTAGTCGATAGCAATGGCTTTATGACAAAATTTAAAGGTCCTTATTACAATGCGTGGAAGCACCGACGAAATCGGATTCTAGAACCATATCAACAAAATGGTAAGATACCTTATGAAAACTGTAAAAATGAAGATGATAGAAAATTTGCAGATTTCTTAAGTACACTAGAATATGATGTAGTTTGTAAATCTACTTTACTAAATATTAAAGAAATGATGGAAAGTAAAGGCTTGCTATAATTAAATAAGAAATATAATTCTATAAAGTAAAAAAACGACCAACCTATGATATACATAAGTTGGTCGTTCTTTATGAGGTAACTACCTATTTTAAAGATACTACCAGTTAAAAATAAATATTTTTAACTGGTAGTATCTTCATATATAGCATATTATCATTGTTATTTTGAAATTATGTTATTTTTGTATATAGATCGTAATCTAGTATTCTAAACCTAAATATACAAAAAACATATGAGAAAATTATTTACTAAGTTTCTCCAAAAACGATGTGCCAATACCCCATTGTTTTAGTCCAAAGTTTTCTAAAATGGTTTCACCAATGTCTGCAAAGCTTTTTCTATCGCCTAGGTCTATAGGCCCATTTATTCGAGGACTATATCCAAGAATAGGTACTAATTCACGGGTATGATCTGTTCCCTTCCATGTTGGATCATTACCATGGTCAGCGGTGATAAGCAATAAATCGTCATCATTGAGCATTGGTAATAGCCCACCAAGTTGGTAATCAAAGTCTTCAATAGCTCGTTTATAACCTTCTACATTTCTACGATGACCGTAAAGGCTATCAAATTCAACAAGGTTTACCATCATTAGACCGTAATCAAATGTAGAGCCTAATAGATATGGAACCATATTCATGCCATGAGCATTAGATTTGGTAGGATAGCTTTCATCCCAACCAACATGGGCATAGATATCTCCAATTTTACCGACTGCTACCGTTGGCACACTAGCATCTTGTAACTCTTGTTGTACCATCTTTTTCTCAGGCATGCGACTATAATCATGACGGTTAGATGTGCGTACAAAACTACCAAGTTCACCTACAAATGGACGTGCTATAATACGGCCTACATAGTAATCTCCAACGCAAACCTTATCACGAGTAATTTGGCATATACGATATAGCTCATCTAAAGGAATCACATCCTCATGTGCCGCAATTTGAAATACAGAGTCTGCCGAGGTATATACAATAGGTTTTCCCGTCTTAATATGCTCCGCACCAAGACGTTCAATAATTTCTGTACCAGATGCAACTTCATTACCTAAATAACCATAGCCTGTTTCCTTTGTAAAAGTATCCATTAATTCTTTTGGAAAACCTTCGTAAAAGGTTGGGAATGGAACGGTAACAGGATGACCCATCATTTCCCAATGACCACTAGTCGTATCTTTACCGGTACTGAGCTCTGCCATACGGCCAAAAGCACCGTTAATGCTTTCACCAGTATCAGAAATATCAGCAATGCGACCTAAACCGATAGATTTTAAATTAGGACAATGGATATGACCTGTTGTTGATTCAATATGCCCTAATGTATTAGAACCTTCATCACCAAACTTTGCAGCATCATCAGCGTGGCCGATACCTACAGAGTCCATAACTAATAGGATAATTCGTTTAAACATATATCCTCCTATTACGTACTATTATTTGAGGTATGGCATTGCAAGCATAAGCGCTGCCAAAGATTTGCTATCCTTAATTTGCTCAGCCTTGATAGCCTCTAATAATTCAGATAAAGTAAAGTATTCAAGTTCCACATATTCATCTGGATCCCAATTAGTTTCACCCATAGTAAGATCTTTAGCTAAGTATAAATGTAATACTTCGTTACAGAAACCAGGACTTGTTGCAATTGTGCCCAATTGAATCCATTGATTGGCACGATACCCTGTCTCCTCTGCTAACTCACGTTTCGCACAGTTAAGAGGCTCTTCATTAGGATCTAATTTACCTGCTGGAATTTCAAGCAAAGGCTGTTGCAAAGCATAACGGAACTGACGCTCCATTACAATCTTATTATCTTCAGTAACAACCACAATAGCTGTAGCACCAGGATGATGAACCACCTCACGCCACGCTTCATTACCATTTACATCAGCTATATCATAAGTAACTTTAATTAGTTTACCATCAAACTTCATTTCGCTTGATTTTTGTATTTCTTTGCTAATTGCCATAATAGCCTCCTTAATGTTTATAACTATTATGATACCACACAGAGAAATAAATATATATAATTCATAACTTAATACAAGATAATTATAAAAAGCCGCCCAACGTCAGTTGAGCGGCTTTCACCATTCTATTCAGAATTGTATGTAGTTTACATTGTACCAGTGCTACCGATACCACCTGTACGGACGCCTGTTGCATCGTCATCATTAGTGAGTAGGTATTTAGAGAAAATGCCTTGCGCAACGCGTTCGCCTTTTTCAAGGGTAACGTTTTCTTTGCCAAAGTTATAGAGGGCGATCATAATATGACCTTCGTTGTCCTCGTTATTGTAGTAATCGCTATCGATGATACCTGTACTGTTCACAAGTGCTAGATGACGCTTAATAGCCATGCTAGAACGGATGTGAATAGCAAGGTATTCGTCGTACGCCATGAAGGCTTTAAGGCCGGTTGGCACAAGTACTACTTGACCTGGTTCTAATGTAACAGTTTCAGCGCATTCAATATCGTAGCCTGCGCTTTCTGTTGTTTTACGGGTTGGTAAATTGATATCTTGTTCTTCAAAAGCAGAAACTACTTCAAAGCCACGAATATCCATGTAACACCTCTTATTTTAAACAATCCTTACGGGACAAGTTGATACGGCCTTGTTTATCGATTTCGATAACTTTTACCATAATCTCATCACCAACATTTACTACATCTTCTACATTTTCAACGCGTTCTTTTGCAAGCTTGGAAATGTGTACAAGACCTTCTTTACCTGGTAATACCTCTACGAAAGCACCAAATGCCATCAAACGAGTTACTTTACCAAGGTATACTTCCCCTACTTCAACCTCTTTAGTAAGGTTTTCAATGATTTGTTGAGCTTTAGCAGCACCTTCTTGGTCTACAGAAGCAATGAATACTGTGCCATCATCTTCGATGTCAATTTTTGCACCTGTTTCATCGATGATACCACGAATTACTTTACCGCCAGAACCGATTACATCGCGAATCTTATCTGGATCAATTTTCATTGTAATGATACGTGGAGCGTATTGAGACATTTGTTGACGTGGTTCAGCAATTGTATCAAGCATGATACCCATAATATGCATACGGCCTTTATGAGCTTGTTCTAATGCTTCATGAAGGATTTCACGGGACAAGCCGGAAATCTTGATATCCATTTGAATAGCAGTTACACCCTTAGCTGTACCAGCAACCTTGAAGTCCATATCGCCAAGAGCATCTTCCATACCTTGGATATCTGTTAAGATTGTGTAGTGTTCGCCTTGAGTTACAAGCCCCATTGCAATACCAGCTACAGGAGCTTTAATAGGTACACCAGCATCCATCAAAGATAATGTGGAACCACATACAGATGCCATGGAGCTAGAACCATTAGATTCCAATACTTCGGATACTAACCGCAATGCATATGGGAATTCTTCTTCACTAGGAATTACAGGTACCAATGCACGTTCAGCCAATGCACCATGACCAATTTCACGACGACCAGGACCGCGAGAAGAACGTGTTTCACCTACGGAGAAGGATGGGAAATTATAGTGGTGAATATAACGTTTTTCTGTTTCTAAACCAATGCCATCAATTGTTTGAGTTTCAGACAATGGAGCTACAGTAGCAACGTTCAATACTTGAGTTTGACCACGAGTAAATAAGCCAGAACCATGTGTACGAGGTAATACACCTGTACGGCAAGAGATAGGACGTACTTCATCAAGTTTACGACCGTCTGGACGAATTTTTTCAACAGTAATCATATGACGCACGATTTCTTTTGTCATTGCGTCAAATGCTTTATTTACATCAGCTAAGTTATCTGGATAGATTTCTTCAAAGTGAGCTAATACATCTGCACGCACTTCGCTTTCTTGTGCATCACGTTGTTGTTTATCTGCACAACGAACTGCTGCATCAAGTTTATCATGACCATAGGCACGAACTGCATCAGCGATTTCAGCAGGTACGTCTTTGCTTTCAAATACGCGTTTTTCCTTGCCTACTTTAGCTTTCATATCTTCTTGGAAAGCTACGATTTTTTTGATTTCTTCATGAGCTGCCATGATAACTTCAAGAATAGTTTCTTCTGGAACCTCTTGAGCACCACCTTCAACCATGAGGATAGCATCTTTTGTACCAGCTACAACGATATTAAGGTCTGTTGCTTCCAATTGTTCTTTTGTTGGATTAACAACAAATTCACCATTGATACGGCCCATGCGAACGCCTGCGATAGGACCATTCCAAGGAATATCAGAAATAGACAATGCTGCAGATGCACCAATCATACCACAGATTGCAGGATCACAATCTTGATCTACGGACATAACTGTTGCTACTACGTGTACTTCATTACGTACACCTTTATCGAATAATGGACGAATAGGACGGTCAATCAAACGGCTATTCAAAATCGCAGATTCAGGTGGACGTGCTTCACGTTTAATAAAGCCACCTGGTAAACGACCAACAGCGTACATTTTTTCTTCATAGTCTACTGTAAGTGGGAAGAAATCGATATCCTTCGCCTCTTTAGAACCTGTAGCGGTAACGAGTACACGAGTATCGCCATAACCAACCATTACGGCACCGCCAGCTTGTTTTGCAAGTTCCCCAGTCTCAATCGTAAGCGTACGACCAGCTAGGTCCATTTGGAATTGTTCCATTCCTATTCCTCCTAAAAATCTTCTTATATGTATACCTTCTTATTATATATCATCATAAAAAAATAAGCTAATTATTATAGCAACTAGCACAATAAAAAAGGACAGAGTTGCCGCTCTGTCCTTTTTTGTGTTGCCACAATTGAATATCGGCATTCGTTTCCCTTTGCCTAACGTTATTATAACATAGAGAAATGAAATAAAAAAGCCGTCCTAATGGACGGCTAATTTTATTATTTACGAAGACCAAGACGTTCGATAAGGGAACGGTAACGTTCGATATCTTTACGACGAAGGTAGTCAAGCATGTTACGGCGTTGACCAACCAATTTCAACAAACCACGACGGGAATGATGGTCTTTTTTGTGTTCTTTCAAGTGATCTGTTAAGTATTGGATGCGGCTTGTCAAAATCGCAACTTGTACTTCTGGAGAACCAGTGTCACCTTCATGAGTAGCGTATTCTTTAATTACTGCTAATTTAGCTTCTGTAGTTAACATTAATGTTACCTCCTAAAAAATAAATAATCCCGATAAGCTTAAGTAACCGTTGGAGATTCGAATACTTCGCTTACGATATGTCTTACGACCTTATTTAGTATACAGTATCTACCTTATCTTGTAAAGAATAAATACAGTAAATAAACAAAAGAGGGCCACAGCCCTCTTCTATTATTTTGCACCAAGCACCATGCGGTCGCTCAATGCATTTTCTCCAGCTACTTCGAATTTTTGTAATAAATCGGCAACTGTTAATTTTTTCTTTTCTTCCCCTTTTACATCATAGATAATGCGACCTGCATCCATCATGATGAGGCGATTACCAAAGCGCAATGCATCACGCATATTATGGGTAATCATAAGAGTTGTTAAATTATGTTCTGCTACAAGTTTATCTGTTAATTGCAAAACATTTTCTGCAGTCTTAGGGTCAAGAGCCGCTGTATGTTCGTCTAGTAATAAAAGGTCTGGACGGAGCATAGTAGCCATCAATAATGTAATAGATTGGCGTTGACCACCGGATAGTAATCCCATACGAGCAGATAAACGATCTTCAAGACCTAAACCTAATAATGCAAGGCGTTCTTTAAAGAACGCTTGTTCACTATCTTTGAAAGCCCATTTAAGACCTAAGTTTTTACCACGGCGCATAGCAAGGATCAAATTTTCCTCAATTTGCATGTTACCTGCCGTACCAACCATAGGGTCTTGGAATACACGGCCAATGTATTTAGCACGTTTATATTCCGGCATTTTAGTGACATCAATATCATTGATTGTGATAGAACCTTCATCTACCGGGAATACACCAGCGATGGAGTTTAGCAACGTACTTTTACCAGCACCATTACCACCGATTACAGTACAGAAATCGCCTTCTTCTAATCGAAGATCAATACCTTGAAGAGCAGTTTTTTCATTGATTGTGCCCTTAAAGAAGGTTTTTACCATATTTTTTACTTCTAACATAGTGTCCTCCTTAACGAGCCAACCATTTTGCTTTCAATGTAGGCAAGGAAAGCGCGATGGCAACAAGAATAGCAGTGAATAATTTCAAATCATTTGGTGGCATACCCATGTAGAGTACAGCCGCAATAACGATACGATATACGATAGAGCCAAGTACTACAGCAATGAGGCTACGTACGAAGGATTTTGTACCAAATACTACCTCACCGATAATTACAGAAGCCAAACCAATTACGATGGTACCAATACCCATACCTACGTCGGCAAAGCCTTGGAATTGACCTATTAAAGCACCAGACATACCAACAAAACCATTGGAAATCAAAAGACCAAGAACGATCATATTGTCAGTGTTTACGCCTTGAGCACGAATCATTTGTGGGTTAACACCTGTTGCACGTAATGCTGTACCAATTTCAGTACCGAAGAACCAGAATAATAATAAGCATACTACAACAGCTACGATGATACCTACGATAGCTGCAGACCACATATTTGCTGTATGAAGTACACTACCGATAATTGTATAAATTGTATCCATACGAAGCAAAGATACGTTAGCTTTCCCCATAATATGAAGATTAATGGAGTATAAAGCAATCATTGTTAAGATACCTGCAAGCAATGCAGGGATCTTCAATTTAGTATGAATCCAACCTGTTACAGCACCTGCGGCCATACCGCCAATGCCGGCAATCAAGATAGATAGGATTGGGTTCATACCACTTGTAATTAAAATTGCAGAAATGGCCGCCCCCATTGGAAACGTACCTTCTACGGTTAAGTCAGCCACATCTAATACACGGAAGGTAATGAAAACACCTACCGCTAACAAAGACCATAAAAGGCCAGTTGTTATGGTGCCTACCACTAAATCTAACATCAAAATCTCCTCTATTATTTCATATCTTTACGAAGTGCTTCAGGAATTGTAATACCTAATTTTTTAGCACGTTCTTCGTTTACAGTTAACTTAATATCTTTTTGTGTTTCAATGGCTAAATCAGAGATTTTAGCTTCACCAGAAAGCACTTTTGCCGCCATTAAACCAGTTTGATAACCTAATTTATAGTAGTCAACAGAATATGTTGCTACACCACCAGTCATTGTCATACCTTCATCGGCAGCAAATACTGGAATTTTAGCTGCATCTGTAATTTGTGCTAAGTTAGCCATAGCAGATGCTAATACATTATCAGTTGGTGTATAAATGGCTTGTACATCTTGATTTACAAGATTTGTAGCCGCTTGTTGGATATCATTTACGTTAGATACAGTAGCTTCTACAACGGTAATACCTTTTGTGGCAGCATAAGCTTTCATTTTTTCAACTTGAAGTTGGGAGTTGATTTCAGAAGATGTGTAAATAGCACCAATACGTTTTACATTTGGTACTAACGCAATAATAAGATCAACCTCTTTTTCTACAGGTGTCATATCAGATGTACCAGATACATTACCACCTGGTTTTTCATTAGATTGAACAAGTTTTGCTGTTACGTAATCTGTAATAGCAGTACCCATGATTGGAATATCATGAGATGCATTTGCCATCGTTTGTGCTGCTGGTGTAGCAATCGCTAATACTAAATCCTTTTTATCAGATACAAAACGTTGAGCAATACTATTCAAATTAGATTGATCAGCTTGTGCATTTTGTTGATCTAATTTGATGTTTTCCCCATCTTTATAGCCTTTAGATGCAAGACCATCAACAAAACCTTTATTCGCAGCATCAAGAGATGGATGTTCTACCAATTGAATAACACCAATTTTCTTTTGCTCATTAGTTGCTGTATTAGAACCGCAACCTGCCACAATTGCCATAATAGAAATAGCACTAAGTGCTACTGCAATACCTTTTTTCCAGTTCATATGTAACTCCTTACCAATTGTTTATTAAATCATAGTTGCTTTGTTCATCAATTCTTCTGGTAATGTGATGCCCAATTTTTGTAATTTATCTTTACTTACAACTAATTTAAATTCTTTTTGCATTTCAATAGGCATATCTTCAACTTTAGCTTCACCAGTTAAAATTTTAGCTGCCATTAAACCTGTTTGGTATCCAAGTTTGTAGTAATCTACGGACAAGGACATTACAGCACCACCTTTTACGTGGTTATCTTCGCCGCCAAACACAGGAATTTTTGCTGGATCAGTAATTGCTACAAGATTGCTCATCGCAGAAGCTACTACATTATCTGTTGGCACATAAATTGCATCTACACGTTGAGAAACAAGATTTTGTGCTGCTTGTTGAATATCGTTTACATTAGAAACTGTAACCTCTTCAACCTTAACACCTTTTGTAGCTGCATAAGCTTTCATTTTTTCAACTTGAATTTGAGAATTTACTTCACTAGAGCTATAAATAGTACCGATAGTTTTTGCGTTCGGCAATACTTGTAAAATTAAATCAACTTGTTGCTCTACTGGGTTCATATCAGATGTACCAGATACATTACCACCTGGTTTTTCATTAGATTTAACAAGTTTTGCTGCTTCGTAATCAGTAATAGCAGTACCCAAGATTGGGATATCATGAGTTGCATTCGCCATAGATTGAGCTGCAGGTGTTGCAATCGCTAAGATTAAGTTTTTACGATCAGATACAAAACGCTGTGCAATACTGTTCAAATTAGATTGATCAGCTTGTGCATTTTGTTGGTCAAAGGTAATTTTATCTGCCAAGCCTTTTTCTTTTAAAGCATCAACAAAACCTTTGTTTGCTGCATCAAGTGCAGGATGTTCAACCAGTTGTACTACGCCAACCTTATATTCACCATTAGATGTTGTTCCATTTGATCCACAGCCTGTGAATGCCATCAATGCTGCCGCCGTGAGCGCTAGGGCAATACCTTTTTTTAAATTCATGGGGATTTCCTTCCTATCTGCAATGACTATAATACATCTATTATAAACAAATTTCTTTACTACATCAATGTAGCAGATTAAAGTATTTTACATTTGTCCATTTATAGAACACATTAAGATATGAAATCCTCTTATTTTTCGAGAGATGCTAACATGTCTTCTGTTAAATCATTAGCTGCTAAAATGTAGTTTTTAAGGGTCCCCTTATCAAGTGCTACCTTCATAACAGGTACTTCAAATGGATCGAGAATGACACACATTAAAATTTCACCCGTTACATAATAACCAACTACAGCTTCCCCTTCATCAGGATCTAATGTTTCACGCTTTACCGTTACACAGTATGGTTTCATGACCTGTGCTGCAGCTTCTGCTACTTCTTCACGATTAGCAATATATTCTTCAGCCTTTGTTTCAGGAATATCAAAAATATCGACCTTTACAGTCTTAACCTCTGTTGCCTCTCCCTTCGCTGCTTCAATAGCTGCGCCTAATTCCGTTTGATTCATATATACCTCACATAGAATGGACTTTCACCATTGGTGAAAGCCCCATAATTTTAGATTGATTCATCAGCTGCATTTAAGAACGCAACATAGCATTGTTTTGCTTCGTAAATATCCGCCTTAGATGTAACCTCCCATGGAGCATGCATGCTAAGCACAGCCACACCACAGTCGATAACATTCATACCGTATAATGCCATGATATATGCAATGGTACCACCACCGCCGAGATCAACCTTACCAAGCTCTGCAGTTTGGTATGTTACATTGTTAGATTCCATAACACGACGAATGAAGCCCATATATTCTGCATTGGCATCATTAGAGCCAGATTTACCACGAGAACCGGTAAATTTATTGAATACAACACCCATACCTAGGTAAGATGCATTTTTCTTTTCGAATGCAGATGCATATAGCGGATCATAGCCGGCACTAACATCAGAGGATAACATACGAGAATTTTCCAATGTTCGTCGTACACTTACAGAATTAGGTTTACCCATAAGTGTGAGAACTTCTGCTACTGCATTTTCAAAGAAACGAGATTGCATACCTGTAGCGCCTACAGAACCGATTTCTTCTTTATCTACAAGCAAGCAACAAGTTGTGCGTTTAACATTATCTACTTCAAGCATAGCCACCAAGGATGTATACGCACATACGCGATCGTCTTGACCATAGGCCATAACCATAGAGCGGTCAAAGCCCATATCACGCGCCTTACCTGCTGGTACAATTTCAAGCTCTGCAGATAATAAATCACGTTCTACAAAACCATATTCTTTTTCAAGAAGGTTGTTAATAAATTTAGTAACCCCTTCTTTTTCTTCATCTTTTACAGGACGGCTACCAATGAGTAAATCAAGGGCTTCCCCTTCAATTACCTTAGCTGCATTCTTTTGCATTTGCTCTTGTCCCAAATGCGGTAACAAGTCTGTAATGCAGAATACAGGATCATTTTCGTTATCCCCAATATTGATGTTGATACGAGTACCATCTGTTTTTACTACAACGCCATGAATAGCAAGAGGCATAGCAACCCAATGGTATTTTTTAATGCCTCCATAGTAATGAGTATCCCAAAATACGAGATTGCTATCTTCATATTGTGGATTTTGCTTTACATCGATGCGTGGAGAATCGATATGAGCACCTAAGATATTCATACCTAATTCAATATCATCAGTACCAATATTAAATAAAGCAATGGATTTATCCATATGTGTGTAATAAATTTTATCCCCAGCGTTGATTGGTGTATTGGATTTAATAATATCTTTTAAATTTACATATCCTTTTGCTTCTGCAAATTCAACGGCCTGTACAACACATTCACGTTCTGTTTTACCATTATCTAAAAATTGACGATATGTATCACTTAAGGCATATACCTTTTCCATAGTGGCATCGTCGTAATTATGCCATGCATATTTGCGTTCCATAATCTATCCTTTCTAAATGCTCACAAGCTAATAATTAAGAAACTATAGATGTGAACAGGAATTAATAAAATTATTTTTGGCGGTCCTTTTCAATTTCCGCCCGGCGAAATTCCAAATATTTTCGCTCTTTCTCTCGATTAATTTCAGACTTCTGAGTATATAGAGAACGAATTTCGTCCGTACAATGCGTTAATACCTTTGTAACGTAGAATTTAGTACTACCGGACTTAATCGTATATTTTCCAACTTTAAGTTGCACTGCAAAATCGCCATGTTTAGGACAAACGCCTATAGCGAGATGCTTATCACCTTGCAATCGTTCTGGCCGCGTCATTTCCAAGCGGGTCTGACAATACGGGCAGAATGATAATCGAACCCTTCTATCATGAACAATGCGCTTCTTTTCAGGGAAGTTCTCATACATAAAGAACGTTAAAATTGGTGGATATAAGAAAGGATTACTGCTTTCCTTTCGAATTAGATCATAATGTAAAATACCTTGTTGTATATCTAGCTTTTGACATATATGAGCCGTAAATACAGCATCATGTAATGCATTATGAGCAGATAAATGCTCCGTAGATATATTTAGGTCCTCCATGGCATGAGCCACAGAATACTGTTGACTCGTACCATATCGCTGATACGCATAAATCATCTGTGCATCTACCCATTGATCATAAGATAAAGCTTTCATCCTATGAAGCATTAGATTTTCACGCAATATGAGAATGTCATCAGACCCCCAAGATAACAACATATACTCATCACCACACCAATTTTGAAAGTACTGCATAGCTGTCTTAAAGGGCACACCATGATCGAGTTCTCGTGATGTAATACCTGTTAATTCACGGACATGTTTATGCATCCGTGGCAGGTATTGTGGTTTGATGAACATTGTAAAATGATCTACAATGTCCATCTTTTCATTCAGTTTTACCGCTCCGATTTGAATGATTTCCCCTGTTAGTGGCATTTTTGTGCGCTTCATAAAGCTAATGTCATTGCTATAGGGTTGATTCCACTCTAAATCAAATACAATATAGTTCATATGTTTATTTCGATTCTGAAAGCAACGTTTCCGCCGCTTTAATAACCTGTTCTTCAGAAATTACAGATAACCCTTTGTAATTTCCTTCTTTAATAATCTTTTTCATGCTTTTACCAACCTCATAGGAGTCCATCGTTTCAAGAACGATAGCATGAGCTTGGTACGGACCATAAAAGAATGGGTTTGATGGCCCATAGATTGCCACAATTGGCACCTGTTGACTGATGGCCACATGCATAGGACCAGAGTCATTTGTAATCAATAGATTACAGCGGCTCATTGCCGCCGCCAACGGTCCTAACTGGAATTTTCCAGTAGCCACAATCGGTTTCGTTTCCATTTGTTCTACTACAGGTTGCACCATTTCGAGATCCATAGGGCCGCCAAAGAATACCGTCTTATATCCTAAATGACCGAAATAATCAGCTACATGGGCAAATCGTTCAGCAGGCCAGCGCTTCTCAGGAACAGCACTACCAATATTAAAACCGATGAGCGTATCACTATCGGTTAATCCATGACTAGCATAGAAATCTTGAGCCTCACGGCGCCATGCTTCACAGGTTTCAATGTGTAAGCCAGAGTTAGAAGTATCAGTTACACCTGATTGTTCTAGTACATTGATGTACATATCTGCAGCGTGGCGAGTTTTACGGTCTAAACGGGTATATTTTGTCATAAACGGTCTAAACAAAAAATGACTCATACCAGTCGTAATGGGCGCATGAATCTTCCAGGCTAAATAGGAAGTACGTTCATTGGGATGCAAATTGATAACGATATCAGGTTTACCCTTTGCATTAATCTCACGAGCTACCTCATTGAGCCCAGAAATACTATTATGACGCCCTTTTTTATCTACAACGATAAGTTCATCAATATTTGGATTATATTGCATCACTTGTTGCAGTTTTTCATCTATTACATACGTAATATGGCTATGTGGAGCAGCTTTACGTAGCACCTCTAGGAATGGAGTCGTTAAAATAACATCACCTAAGTGCATGAGAAAGGTGACCACAATGCGCTTATAATCTAGTTCCATTATAGTTCCTTTCCAAGTACTTGTTCATACACAGACCATACTGCATCTACAGGGATTTGAGCCATACAATCTGGATCATCTACCAGAGGTTGCTCAGGTGTAGCCTTCGAAGTCGGGGAAATAATGAGATGTACATGACTCCCTCCATATGGACCAGTTCGCTTTGGAGATGTGGTTCCAAATAATGCAATCAAAGGCCGCTTCAGAGCATTAGCAATATGCAAAGGACCCGTATCAGCACTGATGAAAATTTCACAGTGTCGAATCAACTCAATGAGCTCTGGCATGGACGTAGATCCTACCAAATTGATGAGATTCTTATGCTTTACATAGTTTTCTATAAAAGCTCCTTTTTCTGCATCATCAGGGGCACCAGCAATAACGACTTTTTTTCCAGATTCACATAAGCGGATACATAGCTCACCAAAGTTAAGAAGTGGCCACTCCTTAACAATCCAACGAGCACCTGGTACTACTACTACATATTCATCTTCTACACCATAAGATTGTAACTTATGCTTAACGGACTTCTCCGCCTCCACATAAGCAGGCATAGGAAACTCTACGCCTTCTACATCGCCCCCAAGGACACGTACGGTATCGAGGTATCGTTCGATGACATGGTCGTATTTATGTTCACCAACAAGTGCTTTATTAACTAAATTACTGCCTTCACGAAGTTCCCAGTAGCCATATTTTTCAGGCGCACCAGATAATAATGATACAATGGCACTTTTAGCAATACATTGAAGGTCTAAAGTCATATCAAAATGACGACTATGTAAATCCTTACGCAATTGATATAAGTAATAAGGCTTTTTAAGTTGTTTCTTGTCGATGATAATCACATCATCAACCCAAGGTGTACCTGGTAAGAGGCTAGCGAATTGTTCATGAATGGCCCAGGTAATATGCGCATTAGGCCAATTCTTACGCACAGCATACAAGGTAGGCAATGCATGAATTACATCGCCTAATGAGCTCATCTTTATGATGAGTATATTCTTGTAGTCTTTCATATAGCCTCCCAAATACAACACAACAACTTAAGCAACCTTATATTTTCTTTAAATAAGCCTTATATGTTAAGCAAAAACAATATAAATAGTAGATTAGTATATTAAATACTAGATTAAATGATAGTTTTAATAAAATCTAATAGGTTAGTACCTGTAAAGAGATAACCTTTTACACCTGCTGCCTCAGCTGCATCAACATCGCGCTGACTATCGCCAATAAGAAAACTAGATTTAGGATCTACATCATAATCCTTAATAGCTTGCTTAATCATGCCAGGCTTAGGTTTTCTACATTCACAATCGACAGCATAAAGAGGTACAGAGCCTTCTTTATGGTGAGGGCAATAATAGAAGTGTAAAATTGGCGCCCCACTGCGGTCTAGTTCATGAGCCATATGGTCATGAAGAATCTTTACATCAGACTCTTTATAATAGCCACGAGCTACACCGCTTTGGTTAGTCACCACAATGAGGTCATACCCTTTACTATAAGCATAAGCTAAGGCCTCTTTTGCACCGTCTACCCACTCTAAATCACTGATTTTATATAGATAGCTAACATCTTTGTTAATAACACCATCGCGATCTAAAAATAATACTTTGCGCATTAACGTAAATACCCTTCGTTATTATCGAGTAGTTCACAATATTCCTTAACAGCGTCTTCCATTTTGTGGAATCCTTTATCATAGCCAGCAGCCAATAATTTAGTAGTATCAGCCTCTGTAAAGCTTTGGTATTTGCCTTTTAATACCTCTGGGAATGGCACGTATTCAATTTTGCCGTGGCCGTTATAGTCGATAACAGCTTGCATGAATTGATTAAAGCTATGAGCATTACCTGTACCACAGTTAAAAGTACCAGAAATTTCTGGATGCTCCCAGAAGTAGAAGTTTACATTAACTACGTCTTTTACATAAATAAAGTCACGAGTTTGACCGCCATCTTCGTAGCCATCTGTACCTTCAAAGAGGTTAATAACACCAGTTTCTTTATTTTTATAGAACATTTGACGAACTAAAGATGCCATTTTATCTTTATGGGCTTCGTTAGGACCATATACGTTAAAGTAGCGTAAGCCTACTACTTGAGCTGTATATTCACCTTCATATTTACGCACATAACGGTCGAATAACAATTTAGAATACGCATACGGATTGAGGGCTTCTTCAGCTTCTGGTTTTTCTACGAAACCATTTGTACCATTACCATAGGTAGATGCAGAGGATGCATAGATAAATGGAATGCGACGGTCTTGGCAATAATGGAATAGATTTTTAGAACCTTCATAGTTGTTCTTCATCATGTATTTGCCATTATATTCCATTGTGTCTGCACAAGCACCTTCGTGGAATACCACTTCAATAGGGCCAACGTCGAATGTACCATCAGCGATAGCACAATCAAAATCATCACAATCGATGTAATCTAAAAACTCTAGATTTTGAATATTGCGAATTTTGCGACCATCTGTAAGATCATCAACGATGAGAATATCTGTACGACCGCGGTCATTAAGTGCTTTCACAATATTACTGCCGATAAAACCAGCACCACCTGTTACGATAATCATAATTTGCCCTCCTTAGCCATAGTGGCTATTTTCCCTACAATATCAGATGTAGAATAACCTTCTTTAAATGAAAGTACCTCTACATTGTCAACGGACTCCCGTCCGATAATATCTTCAATCTTATAATCGCCGCCCTTAACAAGCGTATTAGGACGTAAGTACGCTAATAACTCAGCTGGAGTATCTTCTTCAAATAATACAACCCCATCGATACACTGCAAGGCACTCAATAGAGCAGCTCGATCCTCTTCACTAACGATAGGACGAGTTTCCCCTTTTAGGCGTCTAACCGAAGCATCGGAATTTAATCCAATAATTAAATGGTCGCCTAACTGAGCCGCCTCTTGTAAATACGTAATATGTCCGCGATGAAGAATATCAAAACAACCATTAGTAAACACAACAGTTTCACCTTTGTTTTGCCATTGTGCAATAAGCTGCTTCATCTCTTCTTTTGTGTATAAAGGTTTAGATTGAACACTATGCTTATAAGAATGCCATAAATCCAATAGTTCAGATCGGTGGATTGGATATGTGCCCACCTTAGATACGACAATACCAGCAGCACCATTTGCGATATGTAATGCCAAACGCATAGATAGACCGCTAGCAAGGCATGTCATCATCATAGATACAACCGTATCGCCTGCACCACTTACATCGAATACCTCTTGTTGTGTAGCCGGATTATGCCATGTGCGTCCATCCTTTGCAATTACAGTAATCCCTTTTGCTGACCGTGTAGCTACAATATATTCTAAATCAACATTAGCCAGTACTGACTTAGCTGCCTCTACGATGGTGGCATCATCGTTAGCTAACTTATGACCTACACATTCACCTAGTTCTTTTACATTCGGTGTAATGCAAGTTGCACCATTATATTTAGACCAGTCTGAACCTTTAGGATCAACAATGGTTTGTACACCATACTCCTTAGCTAGACTAAAGATTTTTTTAAGCAATGTTGGTGTACAAACGCCTTTGCCATAATCAGATACAACAATACCATCGATACCAGCCTTACATAGATTTTCTAGCCAAGCAGACAGTCGTTTCTCTTCCTCACTTGTTAAATCTGTAATCGTTTCAAAATCAAGGCGCATCATCTGTTGGCGATCGCCTAGGATACGCATTTTAGTAATGGTAGAACGATTATCACTCGTTAATAAACCTGTTGTATCAATCTTATCAGCCTTTAGCAATTGTTGTAATAAACGACCATGGTCATCATTACCGGCAATAGCACCAAGATATACTGTGCAATCTAAATTTGATAAGTTTGACGCAACATTACCAGCGCCGCCAAGCACTTCTTTCATCTTTGCCACGCGGTTTACAGGAACCGGTGCTTCCGGAGAAATACGACTTACATCACCAAAAACATAACGATCTACCATCACATCACCTATAACGGCAATCTTTAGATTGGGTAGTTGTTTTGTCAAAAATTGATTAATGGTAGCATTTATCATAATCCACCTATTCCTTACCACAATATACATGTATAACGAGTTATCTAAAAAACCGGGTTTCAAACATGTATCTATTTATAAATATAACCGTAACGGTTAATAATCTTCTTCAATGATTTCGCACATTATATGACCTGCCAGAATGTGCATTTCTTGAATACGAGCTGTCACATTGCTCGGAATAGCTAATGTAATATCACATAATTCAGCTAGTTTTCCACCGCCTTCACCTGTGAAAGCTATGGTGTGCATGCCGATAGAACGGGCCATTTCTACAGCTTTTACAACGTTCTTGGAGTTCCCAGATGTAGAAATCCCAATGAGAACGTCACCTGTACGGCCTAAGCCCTCTACTTGACGTGCAAAAACAGATTCAAAATCATAGTCATTTGCAATAGCTGTTAATGCAGATGTATCAGTAGTCAATGCAATACCTGCAAGAGAGCGTCGTTCCTTTTTAAAGCGACAAATCAATTCAGCTGCTAAATGTTGAGAATCAGCAGCAGAACCGCCATTACCACAGAACAAAATTTTATTGCCATTCTCTAAAGCCGCCTTACAGCGATATGCAATCTCTTGAATGGTATTCATATGCTCCATTGTCTTTCCAAAGACTTCCAAATGCT
Organism: uncultured Veillonella sp.; assembly: GCA_900538355.1. GTDB lineage: Bacteria > Bacillota > Negativicutes > Veillonellales > Veillonellaceae > Veillonella. The sequence goes on along the minus strand of UPXS01000003.1, from coordinate 67,818 downwards.
CCGTAAAACGATCTGCAATGATTGGATTTAAATCAGTCATTATAAAATCTCCTTTAACAGTCTATCTGCATTTTTCCAGAATAATTTTTCACATTGTTCCACAGATAAACCAGCTTCTTTAAATGCATCGTATAATCGATACATTTCAGAAGTGTCTTTAATTTCTGTATCCGGCTTAATACCATCAAAGTCGGTTCCTAATGCCACAACATCCTCCCCGCCTTTATTGATGAGATATAAGCCGTGCTTTACGATATCTTCAATTCGACTTATTGGTGATGTGCCTAAAAAAGATTGGGCAAAGTTTAGGCCTATAACACCACCCTTATTAGCAATAAGCTTAATCAAATTATCTGGTAGATTTCTAGTATGGGCTGTAACTTCACGTGCATTGGAGTGTGATGCTACAAATGGTACATCTAAAATATCTCCTAGTTGCTCAGTACCAGCATCATTTAGATGAGAACAATCGACGATTATCCCTAAATCTTGCATAGCCTCTACAAATTCAACGCCTTTCGGTGTTAATTTTTTATGCTGCTCACCACAATGTGGCTCACCCAGTCCATTTGGATAATTCCAGGTAAGCGTAATAAGTCGAACCCCATCTTGATAAGCTTGTTTAAGTTTATCTAAGTCACCACCTAGTACGCCGCCCTCTTCAATAGACATGAGAGCTCCAATCTTACCAGTCTCATATACAGACTCTACATCTTGATAAGAGAGCACATGCTGAATGTGCTCTCCATAGTGATGAATTTGTGATGTACATAAATTACGCATCGCTTCATAACGACCATAAGGGTCATTTGTATCACCAAGATTGATAAATAATGCAAAATCCTGCACCTTGCTGTGAGCCTTTTGTAATTTTTCTATATCGATTTTCCAAGTATTACGATACAAATCTCCATTACTAGGATAATCTATAAACTTCATAATCGTATCGCAGTGTAAATCTATCATAAAGCCTCACATATACTATTAGTAATTAACTACGTTTTGGTTTTTTAGCATCTAGTTTTTTTAATGCTTTCAGTTCTTCCATAAAGCTATCAATATTATCAAACTTACGATATACGCTGGCAAAGCGAACATATGCAACTTGGTCGATATCTTTTAATTGTTGCAATACAAGTTCACCTATACGATCAGTAGTTACCTCTTGGTTGATTTCATTACGAATATCGCGCTCTACATCATTCACTACTTGTTCCATCACAGACATTGGTACGGTACGTTTATCACAAGAGCGCAATAGACCATTTAATAATTTACCGCGATCAAATAATTCACGACGTCCGTTTTTCTTTAATACCATAAGTGGTACTTCTTCTATAATTTCATAGGTAGTAAAGCGACGGCCACAATTGATACATTCGCGGCGACGGCGAATACTATTACCTTCATCAGTCGTTCTAGAGTCTGTTACCTTCGTGTCTGTGTGTTGGCAATAAGGACATCTCATCTGTTACTACTCCTTTTTTAATAATCACTCTAAAATAGTGCATAATACGCCCATTTTCTCTACTATATATAGTACCATGAAAGCCTTTAAAATACAAAGAATCCCTAGGATTTCCTAGGGATTCTTCCATTATTCTAGAGCATTTTATGTTATGAAATACTTTAGAAATAATATTTTTAATTTTATCTACTATTCTAACTATCGTTTAGGAGCATCTTCAACGCGAAGCAAGCAGTCGCCAGATTCGATGCGGCTACCTTCACGAACTAGGATTTCTTCTACGATACCATCGATAGGAGCAGTAATTGTAGTTTCCATCTTCATCGCTTCTGTAACGATCAATGGCTCACCTTTAACTACAGATTGACCATTTTTAACGAGAATCTTAACAACGGAACCAGACAATGTAGCACCAATTTCACCAGGGTTAGATTCATCCGCTTTACGACGAACAACGCCAGTAGTCTTAGCATGTTTATCATGAACTTTAATACCACGAGGTTGACCATTGAACTCGAACAATACGATACGATTACCATCTTCATCTGGTTCAGATAAGCCGTTCATTTTGATGATAAGTGTTTTACCTTTTTCGATAGTTACTTGAATTTCTTCGCCCCGTTTCATACCGAAGAAGAATGTTGGAGTATCAAGTACAGATACATTACCAAAGTCTTTTACAAATTTATTGTAATCTTGGTAAACCTTAGGGTACAAGCAGTATGCACTGATATCTTCATCAGTTGTTTGAGCACCCATTTCACTCAATTCATTGCGAACATGTTCAAAGTCTGTTGGAGGCAATACTGCACCTGGACGAACTGTGATTGGTTTGGCACCTTTCAAGATAATTTTTTGTAACTCTTCAGGGAATCCTTGGTATGGAGTGCCAAGACGACCTTCAAAGAATTCAACTACGGATTGAGGGAAGTCTAATACATCACCTTTTTCGTAAATATCTTTTTCAGTCAAGTTGTTTTGTACCATGTACAATGTCATGTCGCCTACAACTTTAGAGGAAGGTGTTACTTTAATGATATCACCAAACATCATATTTACTTGGTGGTACATTTTCTTAATATCAGCCCAACGATCACCAAGGCCTACCATCTTAGCTTGTTGTTGCAAGTTGGAATATTGACCACCTGGCATTTCATGTTGATATACTTCAGTGTTAGGATATGCTTCTGCTTTATCTACACCTTTGTAGTAAGGACGAATGCTGCCAAAGTAATGAGACATTTCTTCCATGTAATCAATGTTCATTTCAGGTTGACGGTCATGACCACTCAATGCATAGTACATGGAGTTCATGCTAGGTTGAGATGTACCATTAGCAAATGCAGAGTATGCTAAGTCGATAACGTCTACGCCAGCATCTACAGCGCGACCATAGGAATAGATAGCATTACCAGAACCTTCATGTGTATGTAAATGAATCGGTACAGTTACAGCATCTTTTAAGGCAGATACAAGATTATAAGCAGCTTGAGGTTTCAATAAACCAGCCATATCTTTGATAGCAATAATATTAGCACCCGCTTTTTCAAGCTCTTTAGCCATATTTACATAGTAGTCTAAATTGTATTTAGGACGGTTGCTATCAAGAATATCCCCTGTATAGCACAATGCTACTTCAGCAATTTTGTTTTGTGCACGAACTTCATCAATAGCTACATGCATATTATCAAGGCTATTTAAGCTATCGAATACACGGAATACATCAATACCATTAGCAGCAGCACGTTGGATAAATTGACGAACTACATTATCTGGATAAGATGTGTAACCTACAGCATTAGCGCCACGAATAAGCATTTGAAGTAATGTATTAGGCACTTCGCGACGGAACATACGTAAGCGTTCCCATGGATCTTCATGTAAGAAACGATAAGATACATCGAATGTAGCACCGCCCCAACATTCCAAGGAGAATAAGTTAGGAACACCTTTTGCAGCACGACCAGCTACGCGTGCCATATCAATGGTACGTAAACGTGTAGCAAATAAGGATTGGTGAGCATCACGCCATGTTGTATCTGTAAAGAATACTTGTTTTTGATCAGATAACCATTTACTGAAGCCTTCTGGTCCTAATTCATCAAATTTTTGTTTTGTACCAGCTGCTGGAGATACATCTAAATCAGATGGCATTTGAATTGGTTCAAAATCAGGTACCACTTGAGGACCTGCACCAGAGTAGCCATTGATTGTTACGTCAGCAATGTAACGTAATAATTTAGTACCACGATCGCGGTCTGGTTTTAATTCAAACAATTCTGGATGGTCTTCAATGAAGTTAACAGTGTAGTTACCGCTTTGGAATTCAGGATTTTCAAGAACATTAATCAAGAAGTGAATATTAGTTTTAACGCCACGAATACGGAATTCTTTTAAACAACGAAGCATTTTACGAATAGTTTCTTCGTTGTTAGGACCGAATGCAGTCGCTTTTACAAGCAAGGAATCATAGTAAGGTGTTACTACGGCACCTGTGAAAGCATTACCAGAGTCTAAGCGGATACCAAAGCCACCGGAGCTACGATATGCCAAGATTTTACCTGTATCAGGCATGAAGTTATTTTTAGGATTTTCTGTAGTGATACGACATTGGATTGCAGTACCTTTACAAGGAACTTCATCTTGTGCTGGAATGCCTACTTCTGGGCTATGTAAGTCATAACCTTCAGCAATACGGATTTGAGAATGAACGATATCAATATCTGTAATCATTTCTGTTACAGTATGTTCTACTTGGATACGAGGGTTAACTTCGATGAAATAGAAGGAGCCATCAGCAGTTACCAAGAATTCTACAGTACCAGCATTAACGTAGCCAACATTTTTCATAATTTTTACGGCTGCATCACATACGGCTTTACGAGTTCCCAATGGCAATGCAAAAGCTGGAGCCATTTCAACAACCTTTTGGTGACGACGTTGTACAGAGCAATCACGTTCATGTAAATGAACTACATTACCATGTTCATCACCTAAGATTTGTACTTCAATATGTTTAGGTTCAACAATAAGTTTTTCTACATATACATCATCATCGCCAAAGGCAGCTTTCGCTTCAGATTTAGCGCGATCATATGCATCACGAAGTTCTTCTTTACGATGAACCTCACGCATACCACGGCCGCCGCCGCCATTTACGGCTTTAATCATCAATGGGAAACCATGAGTATTTGCAAATTCTTCTAATTGTTCAAAATCACGCAATGCCCCATCAGAACCTGGAATCATTGGGATATCTGCCAATTTAGCTTGTGCACGAGCATTAACCTTATCGCCGAACATATTTAAATGTTCTACATGAGGTCCGATAAAGATGATACCTTCTTCACCACAACGACGAGCGAACTCTTCGTTTTCAGACAAGAAACCATAACCTGGATGGATAGCATCAATATCATGTTCTTTTGCAATACGGATAATATCTTCAATATCAAGATATGCTTCAACTGGTTTTTTACCTTCCCCTACAAGATAGGCTTCGTCAGCTTGGTTACGGTGCAAGGATAATGTATCCTCTTTGGAGTAAATGGCTACAGTTTTAATACCCATTTCATTACATGCACGGAACACGCGGATTGCGATCTCACCACGGTTGGCAACCAATACGGATTTAATTTTTCTCATGTATTGCCTCCTACTAGCTTCCACTAATGTGAACTATCAGCTTTCAATTTTATTAATATATGAATATTTCCTATACTTATAGTCAAAATAATATATTTGGATAGCTCATCATTTTTTATGATGAGTATTATATTCATAATTATATATAACTATTATACAATATTTTCCACATATTTAAAGGATTATATTAATTACGAAATCATAAAATACATTATTTGCTGTACATGACAAAAACTCATATGTCTTTTATCGATGTACATCGAACTAATTCTATATCCTACGTTATTAATCACCTAAGAAATGATTCATTAATCGATTGAGTTGTTCTTGATCATTGGCACCCATTAATTCCCGTGCAGAATGCATCGCTAATAATGGTAAGCCCACGTCCATTGTTCTCATCGGTAACATAGCAGATGAAATAGACCCAACTGTAGATCCACCAGGTATATCAGAACGATTTACATAAATTTGGTAATTCGCCTTAGATTCGTCACACAAGCCTTTAACGATTGCAATGGCCCGTGCATCGCCAGCATAGGATTGACTACATGCTATTTTAAGAGCCACCCCTTTATTAAGTGTAGGAATATTAGTGATATCATTTTTTTCAGGATAGTTTGGATGTAAACCATGTGCTACATCAGAGGAAATCATAAATCCTTTTGAAATGAAACTATCCATCTCTTGATTAGAATATCCTAATGCATCATATACTCGTTTAATAAGGTTTGGTAAAAGCATACCTGCTCCGCCCTGTTTAGTACGACTCCCTACTTCTTCATTATCAAAGAGAATAGCACAACGTACACCATCAGCATTAGACTTACGAGCCTGAATAATCCCTGATAGTACACCAAAGCAAGATGTTAAATTATCTAGACGAGGCGCACTTATAAAATCACCTTCAGTCCCTAATACACAGCCTTGTTCTGTTGGGTATAATGTCATTTCATAAGACAAAATTTCAGATGGATCACAGTTTACTTCATCAGCCAAGAACGTAGTCCACTCATCGTATTGAATATTAGACTCTGGGAATAGGCTTGGATTTTTGAGATCATTTAAAGATTTACTAGAGTCATCCTTTTCCTTACGATCCATCATCAAGATAGGAAGCATTTCCTTTTGGCGATTTAATTTAACACCATCATTAACGGAACGATTCATATGTATAGCTAAGTTTGGAACGATTGCGATAGGACGTTTTGTATCAACCAATACAGAGTCTACATCAAAAGCATTATCACCTTTTAATACAACTGTACCCGCAGCCCCTAAAGGACGATCAAGCCATGTATTTTCAATGAGGCCACCGTACATTTCCACATTTAACTTGGTATAACCTTTTACTGATGTAATAGGATTTGGTTTTACCCGAATTGCAGGAAAGTCCGTATGCGCTGAAGCAATACGTAATGTGTGTTCTGGCTTCTTTCCTATATGAAAGGCAAACAAAGTAGTACCAAACACATTAACTACATAAGAACCAGAGTCTAATTGCCACTCATCATCTAAATTAAGTTCTGTAAAACCTGAGTCCAATAACATTTGTAAACTTGTATCTACTGTATGATACGGAGATGTACATGCACCAATATATTTCAATAACTGTTCATTATCAAATTTCATAGATTCCTCCTATGTAAAATAATGATGCTATTCGTATATTCACAATGAATAGTTCATTCACGTATAATATTACAACATATACATTAATAATATATTAACTGCTCTTATTTTATCACAAAAAAACCGCCCCGAGTGGGACGGCTTTTTGTATATTTTGTAACTACACTATAATCAAACTATGACATATATAGTTTTTAATGTATTACAAGTATATAAAATTCTGGATATCTGGTCTTACCACATACCGATTGCTTTCATCCATACGGAACCAAGGCCCATAAAGATAATTAAGTTGATTACGGATGCGAAGAAACCTAGTTTCCACCATGTATTTTGAGGAACATAACCAGTATTGAAGATTACAGGAGATGGACCTGCTGCATAGTGAGTCAAAGACATACACAAGTTAGATGTGAATGCAATCATCAACAATGTCAACATTGGTGGTGCACCTGCAGAGATAGCAATTGCAGAGAATGCTACAAACATTGCAGAAATATGTGCAGTTAAAGATGCGAATACATAGTGGGAATATGTATTAATAAGTACAGCTATAACGAAGGCAATAATCCAAGATCCTTCTGGAATATAACCGCCTACAAGTACTGTTGCCCATTTGATGAAGCCCAATTTGGACAAGAAACCGGCAAAGCCCATTAATGTACCCATCCAAACTAATGTATCCCAAGCACCTTTTTCACTTTTAACATCGTCCCATACAAGAACACTTGTAGCAAGCAAAATAGAAATACCTAAGAATGCAACAGTTGTGGCATCAATTTTAGTAAATTGAGAAGTAGCCCATAAAACTAAAGCCAAAACAAATACGCCTAGCATAACCCATTCTTGGAAAGACATTTTACCAAGGCCTTTTAACTCTTCTTTAATCATTTGTTGTGCTTCGCGAGCATCTGTAATTTCAGGTGGATATACTTTGTAAATAAAGTACGGCATAATGATCAATGCTATAATACCTGGCACGATGGCAGCCATAGCCCAATCGCCCCATGTGATACCGATACCAAAAGATTGAAGAGCTAATGCTGCAACCAATGTGTTACCAGCCATGGATGTTTGGAACATAGCAGATGTAATTGTATTAACTTGATAAATAGATTGCATCAAGAAGGAACCAATTTTACGAGGACCATCTTGAGGTTCAGAACCGAACGCTTTTGCCAAGCTTGTAGTAATCGGCATGATAACACCACCTACACGAGCTGTATTAGATGGAGTTGCTGGAGCCAAAATTAAATCAGATAATGCTAATGCATAAGCCAAACGTAAGGAGCTACTACCAAAAGCAGCAATCAAATTATAAGCAATACGTTTCCCCAAACCAGTTTTAATAAAGCCACGAGAGAATAAGAACGCACCTACGATTAACCAAATAGCAGAGTTAGCAAAACCAGAGATAGCCTCACCGATTTTCAAAGTACCAGTCAAAGCCGCCACAGTAATTACAACGATAGATACGCCACCAATTGGTAATGGCTGAGTAATAAAGCCTACGATAGTAGCAACAAAAATAGCAAACAAATGCCAAGATTGAGGTGTTAAACCCTCTGGCGTTGGAATAAACCATAAGCCTATACCAAAGACCGCTGGAATAATCCAATTTAACAGTTTTTTCATACACATACCTCCTACATAGGAAAAAACTAAAATATATAACTGCTGAAATACCAAGGCATCGCAAGGTGACTATAAAACACACACTAAGCCCCCTATCCTACGGTGTCTTCAGTATATATCAGTAGTATTTGAAATTAGAAATATATTTATATCTTCTTATGATAAATATAATATATTACAACATAAAAAGAAATGAGAAAAAGCTGTGCATCACTAGGTATGCACAGCTTTCATTAACATATAAATCCTACTCTGGTAGAGATACGTTCTCTAAGTTTGTTTTTTCGATAGACTCAATATCACCTTGGTCACAAAGATTTGCAATTGTTGGATCAATTGGTAAACGGTTTAACAATAATAGACCGTATTTTTGAAGGATTTCTTCAATGTGGCTTTCACCAAAGATTTGGTAATCCTTACCGTTATCTGGGCAATGGAAGTAAGAGTAGTTTTCCACTACACCAATAATAGGCACTTGCATTAAATCAGCCATTTTTACTGCTTTTTCAACAATCATGGATACCAAGTCTTGAGGAGATGTAACGATGATAATACCATCCAATTTCAAGGATTGGTAAACTGTAATCGCTACGTCACCTGTTCCTGGTGGCATATCAACGAATAAATAATCGATGTCTTTCCAAATTACATCTGTATAAAATTGTTTTACAACATTGCCTAAAATAGGACCACGCCATAAAACTGGATCTGTATCGTTTTCTAAAAGAAGGTTAACAGACATAACGTCAATACCACCTTTGGATTTTACAGGATACATACCAATTTCGTCAGCATATGCTTTTTCCTTGATGCCAAACATTTTAGGAATGGAAGGACCTGTAATATCCGCATCGAGGATACCTACTTTGTAACCTTTACGCGCCATAGTAATGGCCATCAAGCTTGTAACGGAGGATTTACCTACGCCACCTTTACCAGATACTACGCCGATTACATGTTTAACAGAACTAAGCTCGTGTAATTGAGCTGTAAGATCTTGAGGTTGTTGAGGAGCGCCGCCACCGCAACCAGAAGATTGAGATGGGCATCCGCCACAATCACTGCTGCTACCGCAACCCATAGTAAACACCTACTTTCTTTGAGGAACTACCTCACATCTATATGTAAAACCTTTTGTTTATATGGTAAATACAATGTATCTACTGTTACATTGTATCATGTCATATCAAACTTTATCAATATATTACTCACCACAGAATTCTTTAGTTAAAGATCCAAGAATTTCCATGCCCTTTGTAATTTCTTCTACTGTTGGTACAGTATAGCTCAAACGGAATGCATGTCCTTCCCCTGCTCCATCAGCTGCAAAGGCACCACACTTAATAATCCCTATATTTCTGTCCATACATGCTTCGAAGAATTCATCACAATCTACATCCTTAGGCATCGTCATCCATGCGAACATACCACCAGTAGGCTGTGTTAACTTAACCTTAGAGCTTGCATACTTGTTAAAAGCATTTAACAAGGCATCACATTTTGTTTTATAAACTTTACGTACATTTTCCAAATGTGCGTCGTAATCGATTGTATCGAGCACTTTAGCTACCACTTTTTGCGTAACTAATGGCATTTGCCCTGCCGTATTATTTTTTAATGCTTGAATAGCTTCAATAACTTTAGCTGGGCCAAATAAGAAACCTACACGCAAACCAGCAGATAATGTCTTTGAATACGAACCTGCATAGAGAACACGATTTTCTGTATCAAAGGATTTAAATGTTGGAATGTACTCACCAGCAAAGCGAATCTCACCGTATGGATCATCTTCATAGATAAACAAATCATATTTAGACGCAATAGCGTAAATTTCTTTACGGCGTTCCAACGGCATTGTAATACCTGTTGGGTTTTGGAAGTTAGGAATGAGATAAATATATTTACCTTTACCAGATTGAGCCGCTTTTTCTAATTCACTAGGAATCATGCCATACTCATCAGTCTTAATACCTAATGCTTTACCACCCATATTGCGTACAGAATTAATGGCACTGGTAAAAGTGAATTCATCCATGTATACTTCATCGCCAGGTTCTAATACAGTAATCGGTACAAGACCTAAGAGTTGACCCGCCCCATTAGAGATAATAAGACCTTGTCCTTCTGGATTCATCTTATGCGTTTTTACAAGACGATCTAATGTTAATTCTGCTAATCGTGCATCACCTTGCATGGGTCCATATTGTAAAAGACTCATTGGATTAGAGTGAACCACTTCATCAAAAGCCTTTTCGATGATTTCCACAGGAATCGCTTCTGGTGCAGGATTACCAATACCAAAGCTAATAAAACCTTCTACCCCTACACCACGTTCAAATACTTCACGAATAAAATTAGGACCTTTTAGAGTCACCCGTTCAGGAAGAGAAAAGCTCATACTATCGCCTCTTTCATATATACTAAATTGAATAACATTTAATTAATTAGAGATTATTAAGCATTAGGATCATGCTCTTGTTCAGCATTTTTCTTATTGATATAGTTCTTATATACTTTCCAAAGAATGAAGTATACAATACCTGCAACAACTACGATGATTCCTAATCGCCCCATATTCTCTTGGAAATTTACAATATCCGTACCGATAGCTACTTCAAGAGCTGTAGATGGGAATTTACCGATTAAATTCGCTAAGATATAGTCTCTCGGTTTAATTTTACTAATGGCACCAAGTGCTGTGATAACACCAGATGGAAAATATGGTAATGATCTGGCAAATAACATGACCACAAAACCATTTTTACCGGAAAAATCATCTACTTTCATCAATACGGTACTCTTAGCAATAAGCTTATCTGCTGTATCACGTAAAAAGTAACGCATAATATAAAAGCTAATGACTACACCAATTGTTTCTGCAAGCCAAGAAATAATTATGCCTGGCCACATACCAAATACGAGACCGTTTGCGGTAGATATAAAGATGGATGGTAAGAAACCAACAGCATTAACAAAAATATCAAGGAGCATACTAACAACCATGGCCATTGGGCCAAAGCCTTGAATATACTCTGCTATCTCATCCATGGATCCACTCGTCGCTAAATGCCACATAGTAGGATAGAATGTAGGATCTACTATATTGATGGCAATTAATAGAATGACAAAACCAATACTTGCTATTAACTGTACCCAACCTTCACCAGAAGGCTTTAATTTTTTTGTACTCATATATACCTCGTTTTATAAAAAACTAGTTCCATTATATCACGTATTCTATAGAACTGTTATACGTAAGAACCTAAACATTCTATTTTTCAATTACCACCAGTTAAAAATATTAGGATTATAAGTTATATAGGCTAGTTTTATAGATACTACCAGTTAAAAATAATTACTTTTAACTGGTAGTATCTATAAAATATGTATAATAGAATTAGCATAAAAATTATCGAAAGATGTATAATACTATTATAACGAGAGTATTCTTAATGAAAGAAGGTATATTATGGTATCAGCAGGTCAAACAGCTACGGCGACTGTAACAGTTACAGAATCTAATATTGCTAAAACAATGAAATCCGGTTCTTTAGAGGTCTTTGCCACACCAGCTATGTGTGCATTAATGGAAGAAGCAGCACAAGCAGCAGTACAACCATATTTAGAAGATGGCGAAGGCACTGTAGGTATCGCTTTATCCATTACTCACGAGGCCCCTACTCCACTTGGTGCAACAGTAACTGCTAAAGCTACAGTTAGTGCTGTAGAAGGACGTAAAATAACCTTTGATATTGAAGCATCTGACGGCGTTGGTATCATTGGTCGTGGAACTCATGAACGATTTGTTATTAATAACGAAAAATTCATGGCTAAAGTAGTAAGTCGTGCAAAATCTAACTAATAACTAGGTTTAATAATAGTCTATAACTAATTTTACAATACCCTAATCTCTAATTTAACATAACATAACAAAATAAGACAAAAATGGCATCTATCCAACGATAGATGCCATTTCTATTTACGTGTTAAATTATATAATCTACTACATTAATCTATTAAAAGATTAGCAAATTTTAACTACCCAGCCTTCAGGAGCTTCGATTTCACCATGTTGAATGCCAAGTAATGTGTCATATAATTTTTTAGTGATAGGCCCCATATCATCCATACCAGCTGGTACATTAATAGTGCCTTCTGGAGTATCGATTTGACCTACTGGAGAAATAACAGCTGCTGTACCACAAAGACCAATTTCAGCAAAGTCTTTTAATTCATCTTTATGAACAGGGCGATTTTCTACAGTCATACCAAGGTAGTGTTCTGCTACATACATCAAAGAACGACGTGTAATGGATGGCAAAATACTATCGGATTTAGGTGTAACTAATTTACCATCTTTAGTGATGAAGATAAAGTTTGCACCACCAGTTTCTTCTACATGTGTACGAGTAGCCGCATCAAGGTACATATTTTCTGCATAACCTTTGTTATGAGCATCAGTGATAGCATACAAACTCATAGCATAATTCAAACCAGCTTTAATATGGCCAGTACCATGAGGAGCTGCACGATCAAAATCAGTGATACGAATTTTGATTGGTTTAGCGCCACCTTTGAAGTAAGGGCCTACTGGTGTAGTAAATACACGGAATTGATATTCATCTGCAGGTTTTACACCGATAACGGAGTTTGTACCCATCATGTATGGACGAATATAAAGGCTTGCACCATGACCATAAGGAGGAACAAAGTCTTTGTTTGCTTTTACAACTTCTTTTACAGCTTCAAGGAAACGACCTTCAGGTAATGTAGGCATTACAAGGCGTTCACAAGATTGATTCAAACGAACTGCATTCAAATCTGGACGGAAGCATACGATGTGACCATCTTTAGTGTAGTATGCTTTCAAACCTTCAAAGACAGTTTGAGCGTATTGGAATACACCAGCACATTCATTAAGAACAACGTTAGCATCAGTAATTAATCCGCCTTCGTCCCATTTACCATCTTTATATGTAGTCAAATAACGGTAGTCGGTTTCTACATAACCAAAACCGAGATTATCCCAATCGATATTCTTGCTCATAACAATTACCTCCATGCTTATTAATATACTTATAATCTTAACACTATGAGCAAGTTATTTCAACATATTCTATAGAGAACAGAAATTAGACATGCAATAAGTTAAGTATACTTAAGTACAAAATATAGAATACCACTTATTTTAATGCCTTATAAATCATATGGATCATCATATCTATAACGATTGGTATCATAAATAATCTCTAAGTCTTTATCTATAATAAATTTAGTTCGTTTCAAATCATAAGGTACGTCGTAACGCGTATGATATGAAATAGATTCAACACGACCAGTACGAACCGCATTATCGGATCCAAATGGAACTTTTACAATATCCCCTTCATATATATCATTTCTATCAGTACGATAATAAAATTCCTGGTTTATCTTAAAAATATATACTGAACAATACGTATAAATCCTCCTATCAGATGTATGATTTGATTGTAAAAACTCTTGTAAAGATTTATCTCTTGTATGAGCATGTATAAAATTAATTAGATTTTTATACCAAGTGGGCACATACTGATCAGTTACATTCCCTATAAACAATGTATCTTCTTTATGCGCCCATTTAATACGTACTGTTACTATACCACCACGAGCAGGGTCTCTATCAAGGTCATGACTTTCACTAAGACTAAAAGAATCTAGACTATATAACGTTTCGCCAATGTGAAAGTCAATATCTCGGTTCAATTGATGAATCATTTGATTATCTACATATTCGCTATGACTATGACTAGAGTGACCAAATTGCTTACTATTACAATCAATGGCAATAGACGGCTCATTCCAATTAAGATTTAATGTATTTACGTCACCATATTCTTGGTACATATTTTTTTGCACTTCAATATGAATCTCTTGAATTCTATCTTTTTCTCGATTTCCATCAAATAAAAGTAATGTAGACATACCTAGAATTTGTCTGAATAGTATAGATATGGCCCTCAGGGTATTATCAAAAGGAAATTCATATATAAATTCCTGATCCTCAGTGTTGATGAGTTGCACTTGGACAGCACACTCATCCTCATCATATAGGTCAATATCATCGGAAAATCTACGCCCCATAAGCTCTAATAGATATTGTTTTTTAGATTCGTCAATTGAGTACTCCTTAGTAGTTAAGGATTCTATTTTCCTCTCTACAGGTTTTGAGATATGCTCCCATTTAATTCCATAGGTAACACTTATGGATTCCTTAATAGAAATATGTTGTATCTCTTCAATATAGTAATCTTTACGATTTAATTTCACTTCCTTTGGAACGCCATCTGGTAAATCACCATACCAGCTACCCGTACTTATAATGTCACAAGATGCTACGGTACCTATAAATTTATCTGTCACATTTCTATACATATACATAGGGACTCCTCCTTTTATTACTTTGTTTAAGTATAATAAATAGGATGTGACAAAAATGCCTCTATATAATTATTTCGTCAAAAATATTCTTTACATACCGATTTATATTATAATTAACTTACAATATATGTATCTCATCTCTTAAGGAGGTATCTCTCATGAAAGAATCTACTAACCGTACCCTAATTACTAATCCAAAAAACATTATCTGTATCGGTTTAAACTATGCAGACCATATAGAGGAAACTAGTCTTGCTACACATGATTTTCCAGAAATCTTTATGAAAACATCTAATGCATTGGCGTCACATCAAGATATAGTTCCCATTCAAGATGAAAACCTTCATTATGATTACGAAGGAGAACTGGTTATCGTCATTGGTAAGGCTGGTAAAAATATATCTCGTGAACAGGCCAGAGACCATATATTAGGCTATACCATTGGAAATGATGTTTCAGCTCGAACCTTACAATTTAGAGGCTCTCAATGGATTCTCGGCAAATCACTAGATAACTTTGCCCCTATCGGTCCTACTATTGTTTCTCCAGATGATTTTGATTTTGACAATGCCACTATTACTACAACAGTAAATGGTGAAATACGTCAACAAGCCAAATTACAACAAATGATGTTTAAACCGGACGCGATTATCGAATTTGTATCCCAGTATATTACACTACAGGAAGGTGACATTATCTTTACCGGTACACCTAGTGGTGTTGTACTTGGTAAAAATGAAAGCAAATATGGTTGGTTAAAATCAGGAGATACCGTATCTATATCGATTAGTGGCATTGGTACCTTAGTAAATCAATTTAAATAGTCCCCCCTATATATACCAAAAGAGATTACCTATGATGTGTCTATCCATCATGAGTAATCTCTTTCTTCTTTTTCTATAAGTCTATTTAAATATGATTTTACAATCTAATATGTACTATTTATGTTTCGATTCAAGATCTAGCAAATATTTCTTACGTTCAATACCACCTGCATAGCCTGTCAATTTACCATTACTGCCGATAACACGATGGCATGGAATGATAATAGAAATAGGATTATGACCTACCGCACCGCCTACAGCTTGAGCAGAATATTTCTCTTTTCCTTGTTGCTGTGCAATCTGTTTACCTATATCTCCATATGTTGTAGTTTTACCATAAGGTATGGTTTGTAATATAGACCATACAGACTTACGGAACTCTGTCCCTTCTAACTGAATCGGTGGTGTAATAAAAGGCTTTTTACCATCAAAGTATTGGTCTAGCCACATAATAGTTACTTCAAATGGGCCTGTTAGTTGCTCTATATACTCCGCATCATCATAACTTGGTGCATAATCTTCATCGATAAAAAATAAATCTGTTAAGTATGATAATGTACCAAGCATAATCATAGTTCCTAATGGGCTTTCATAGGTGTATTTATAATTCATAGTACATTATCTCCTTCTTAAACTAACAAATCATTCATAACCTTTTGTATGTCATTATTAAATGATACAGTATTTTTATGAATTTCAAAAGGAGTATATTATTTATCCCAATAATTTGTTGTAGATGTCATAATCTATATCTTTAAATACATTAAATACCACTTGTATTTTACTATTTGTTTCTTTTAAATATGTTCGTACCGTATCTATGGCAATCTGTGCTGCTTCTTCATTAGGGAATCTAAACTCACCAGTAGAAATACAACAGAATGCAATGGAGTGTAAGTTATAAGCATTGGCTAGTTGTAAACATGACCGATAACATGAAGCTAGTTCATTTTTCTCCTTATCTGTTACACCTTCATAAATAATAGGTCCTACCGTATGAAGTACATGCTTTGCGGGCAAATTATACCCATAGGTCATACGAGCCACACCCGTTTTTTCAGGCATTTCCATATACTCAGTCATTCTAGCACATTCCATGCGAAGCTCTATACCAGCAAAGGTATGGATTTCATTATCGATACACTTATGATTTGGAGCAAAACATCCGAGCAATTTATTATTGGCTGCATTTACAATAGCATCTACAGATAATCGAGTAATATCTCCTTGCCACAAATAGATCTGAGGCTCTCGATCTTCCATATCACTAATCGTTACGATGCCCTTTTCATGGGCCAATATATTTAAATATTCAGACTCTATCTTCATCCATTCAAGAGACATGCCACCAGCAGGACGAATATTACATAAAGATCTAAAGAGAGTAAATTGCTCTTCTTCATTCATAGGGATCTCTATATGTTCGTTATGCTTCTCTTTGTATTCTGCTACTAAGCCTTCAACCAAATAGCGTAACCGTTCTTGCTGTGTCATATGTAACTCCTTTTTTTATAGACTATACGTTCACCTAATATATAACAAAAAACTGCTAGCACATATGTATATGCTAGCAGTAACCTTACTGTGATTATATTATACTATATTATATTCAGTTTTAAGGTCTTACAAATGCTTGACCCCCATGGTTGACGAGGATATCCCCATCTAATACCTTTGTGGTAACATTTTGTAGACTACCTTGGATTTGACTCATCATAAAGCGATAGCCTGGGCTATTTACATGTTTTGTAAGGGCTGCTTGGTCGCTATAGATTTGAATGACATACCAACGATTTTTCAGGTTTCTTTCGCGAAGCACATAGCCCGCCTTATAACCCGCATCATCGCGTACGGCCCGTTCAATATCGAGTTGATATTGACGTTGTACTGTATCGATATCATTGCTATTAACAGTAAACTCTGTCAAAGTCACTACTGCTTTACCATCATTGACAATAGATAAAGCATCTTTCTTCTCAAACAATAGTACAGACTGTACGTCGTACATTTTACGATTTGTTAATTTAGAACCTACTTCATTAACAAAGGCTTGATAATGTTCGGATTTGCGATGTGTTTCAATAGCAGCTAAATCTTTATAAATCTCTACTACATAAGACTCAGATGGATTACCTTTTACATGCGCTACATTCATAGATAATGTATTAGGTTCTTTCTCCATAGATGCTGTTAGATTGGCAACACCTGCACTGTTATATGTGCCCTGTAACTCTGTAGGAACTTGATAGTGATACATGCCTACACTAGGTGCTGTGTCTAAACCTTCATCACGTTCCATAACAAGTGCCGCAAAGGATGTACTAACACCTAATACAGCAATCGCAGAGGTTACAAGAATACGTTTTAATAATTTTCTATTCATACATGCTCCAGTTCGACTAAATTACAATGTAATATATTCTACTATTGTACCATGTTCTTCAATAAGTTTAACTAAGTCTTTTCCCTGTAGCCATACGGTAGCATCATTTTGATTAGGATGTATACCAATTAGATTATCTTTATAATCCGCATCAATGTAGTAATTTACCTTACGGTCTTCATCGTGGAGCAAACAAAATGGAGACACGTGACCTGGTTTAATCTTCAAAATATCCCATAGCTCTTCTTCAGAACCAAAGGAAATCTTTTTAAGCTTATGATCCTTACGGAACTGTTTTAGATCCACACGCTTGGAACCACGAACGGTAATCAAATAATAATGTTCACGTTTATGGTCTCGAATGAATAAATTCTTTGCATCCCACTCAGGATATGGCAACTCTACATTGGGCTTATCATCCATACTAAATAGCGGTGCGTGATCCGTAATTTCAAAATCGATATGATGGTCACGTAGGCAATCATATACGCCTTGTTTATCTAACATGTAGTACCTCTAATATAATTTGGTGAAAGTAAACATCATAGTGAAAGCAACTATATATGTGTTAATTATACACCAATCTTATTCTGAGACTGTATAGGTTCCATCAAATACAAATAACTCTGGATGTTCATGTACAAATACATCTTCAAAGATTCCTTCATATTCATAGACTACATCATCTTTTCCATCTAGAAAATCAAATACCTCATCGTCCCATTCTTTTAAAATGGTCCATCGTTCTTCTCTATTAAATGGAACAGAACCGCCAAAGTAATCGATTACGGATTGTAAATTATCTGCTAGTATATCCATCTTGAAGAGGCGTAACCCTGCAAGAGCATCTTCCCATACAATGCCTGTAGAGTTATAGAAGAACTGATGATGCCCACCATTATTAACCTCAGCGAAATACCAGCATATAGCGTTAAGATATCTTTGCTCTACGGTGAACCCTTTTGCAGATTCTAAATAGTTATCATACGAACCATAAATATTGATAGTCCAATAGGCAGGCTCATTTATAGTCCACATATCATCTGTAGCTAAAATTTCTTCTACAGTGATAGTTCGTTGACGAGGTACACCTTCTCTTTTCTTCTTTTTCTCTGCTATATACTTGCTATAGTTTAAGCATAAATCAGGATAGTCAACTTCACATTTTTCAAAATCCATTTGTAAACGGCACATATCCATGACTTCAAAGCAGTATTCCTTTATATCATTGCGACCTTCTTTAGTCGCTAATCGTACACCATTATCTACTAAAGCTAACATCTGTTGCATATTCTCTGATGTATAAGCCTCATGATTAGTAGAAGCAATAGATCCATGGGAGTACGCACAGCGATAATGCCACACTGCATCTCTATGTTCTGTATCGATGGTCTTAAATACTTTAATAGCTTCTTCTGGTTTATCGTTATTGTTATAGGCTCTACCAAGCTCGCCTAATAAAGGTACAGATAAGTTATCGATGCCAACCCCCGTCAATACATCGATAATGATTTCCTCTTGACCGATATCATTAAGATCTTTAATAGTTTGTAACTGTTCAGCATCAGACAAAGATAAAAATTGCTCAACACTCATAGACATACAATACACTTCCCCTCATATCATTAATATGTATATGAACTCATCTTATCATAATAATAACAAACAACACAAAATAATAATCACAAAACAATAACTGACTAATTTTAAAATAATAGTTTATAACAAAACAGCTATTTACTAGCTACCAAGCCATACGACAAATACAGGAGTACCTTCATCATCATCAGAAACATCGTCGGCATCGTCAGCATCGAATTCATGGTCATCATAGGCTAGATTTTCAAAGAATACATGATCACCGAGTTCTTTATTGGCCATTAAGTTATGTAGCTTGAAAAGAAGCTCTTCAGTAGTAAAGTACTGGCCATTATCTGCTTTTAGGCGAGCATAGATTTCAACTTGCCACATACCATCTTCTTTATCGTATTCTTCTAATTCATCGTCTTCGTACAAGTATTCATTAGGATGAAGCTGACTTTTACTTTCAATCCATGCTTCATAGCTTACAAGAATCTCAGGCTCTACTAATGGCGGTAAATTATCACGATTAACATTATGCTCTTCTAAGCATTCATAAAACGCCTTAAGAAACTCTTCTCTAGTATAAGTAGTTTTATTGAAAACCCAAGGAATTCCCTTAAACTCATGATAGTAACCTTCATATATTTTATTACCATCTTTATCAGTACCGAGATATTCAATCTGCTCAGTATTCTCATCCTTGTTAAACAGCTTTTTAATCGTATCAAAAATCATAGGATAATCCTCCTTGTCATCCTTTGAACTAATAGAGGTTAATAGTACTCTACTACTTCACAACACCAAACTAATCTATGTATCTAAAGTAGCTGTTTTGCCATTTTTATGGCAATATATCAGCCATCAATAGCAAAGTAATTTAAATCTTCAAACTCATCGTCCCAAAATTCAAAGCAAAATATATGCGTATGATCAAAGGTTTGTTCACAATAGGTTACAGTACCTAGCTCTGGATCAATTTGAGGGATACCGATCCGTTCTTTCACATCATCTATAGTAATAGATTCATCATACATTTCTCGAATGTCTTCAAGCATAAAAGCAGCAATCTTATCAATATTTTTATGGTAATTTTTGGCAAGAACTTTTACAGTATCTAAATAATCACCTGATGGTTTCTCATCCCAACAGAATTCTAAGCCTTCATAAAGAAGTCTATAATCACAATATCTCTCATTATATACGAGTTCATTTTCACTCATAGGCAGCCTCTCGCTCATCACAATGCTTTGATTTCAAAATCACTAAAATACTTTCTCAATATTTTACACGAAGGCTATATAAAATAACGTAGCCAAAAGCACAAAAGTACAATAATTTAATGTATTTTATTACTGTTATAAGTTTGCGTGTATAGTAAGTGCCCTTCGCATAAGCGAAGGGCTGAGCTATTGTTGCTCTATTAATTATTTACTATTTTTCTTATCAAAGAATTTCTCAATAACTTCAAATATCACAGGATAATCCGTCTTGTACTCTTTTGGCTTAATTTGAGTTAATAGATATTTTACAACTTCACAACACCAACCAAGTTGTTTATCTAAGTGTTCTTCTTTTGTCATTTTCATGGCCGTTTCTATTAACTGTAAAGCTTTCTGTACATGTTCGGATTCGTAGCTTTCACCACATGCTAAAGACGCATGAGCATAGCCACACCGATAATACCAAGACCAATCACGATGTTCCTCATCTATACGATTAAATAACTCAATAGCCTCTTCTGGTCGACCATTATTGTTATACATACGCCCTAAGGTGCTTAGCAAGATTGGCGATAAATTATCGATGCCTATATTAGTTAACAGCTCCATAGCACGATCAATATCTAGATCCTCTTGTTCATTAATAAGTTTTACCTTATCCTCATCACTTAAAGATTGAAACTCTTCATCCGTGATTTCTTCAATACTGATATATAAGTTCTTAATAAAGTCACCAAAGTTATCTGCTAACAGTGTAATTGAGTAATCACCTTCTTGGTCAACACGTACTACCTTAGGCTCACCGGTAGGACCACACTCACGATAATCGAGGAAAATCATATCGTGACCACCTGAAATCGTATCGGCTACAACAACACCTATAGGAGGGTATTTCCATTTCGAAATCCAAAACTCGTTGCCGAATTGGCCAAAGATAGAATGCTTTTTATCTCTATCGAGGCCATATATGCCTGTTACATATACACAATCGCCCTCATTATTAATAAAGCAGTTCTTATTCAATACACCGCCATTATGATTCTTAAGTAATTCAATATATGCTGCAGGTAATGTATAGCCTAGCTCAGCTTCAGCATCCTTAATATCCTTATCTGTAACAGGTTTACCTATATAAGATTCAAATGCATAATCACAATCATTCCAAAATCCGGTCCAATCAAAGTCTTTTAGATTACTCATAATACTCTCTCCTAGTTTAAATCAGTATAATCTAGATATATAGTTACTCATTTTTTGAATAGGTTTGTATTAAAGCTTTTACCTCACGCCGTATCAAAATGGTATCAACAATATAGGAAAAAATAATATAAGGAGATACATTTATAATCCCTATAGGGGCTAAAATAACTGCTACTCGTAATAGGTCAAGTGAATATGCATACCACTTAAAATCGATATTATTTAAAATGGGTGTGACATAGTCAAAGACTTTTATCTCCCATTGCATTAGCGGGTTTAATTCTTCACTTGTTCCTAATAGCCAGACGAAACTTACAGCAAAGATTAAACAATATAATATGCCAACAGGAATCAATATCTTCGCTCTCTGTTTTAACAGATTACGACAAATCTCGTCTTCCTCCTCTGGTGTTACATCGTATACCATATTACATTCTATCTGAATCCGTCTAAATCGATAGCAAATATACTTATACAAAAGGTTATTCGGTGAATATAACATAATGGGCTCCGTATACTATTTGTAGTAACTTAATTTTTAGAAAATATATCATCCATTATGGCAAAGTAATGTAAATCTTTGAATTCATTATCCTAAAATATATTGCAGGATCAGTCATCGTTTGTCCCCTTTACATAGCTTTCCATCTTCGGTCTTAAATCTAACACGATTTCCCAATCATCTAATGATGGCACCTTATGATGAGTAATAAAACCTTCTATTATTTGAAATACCTCTTGAGGGCCTAACTCATTTTTACCGTATATAATGGCCCCCTGCTCACCATCATTAGTTACACTAAGCTCTATATGTAATAAATCGGTATCTTCATCACAGCAAACTTGTACAAAGTTATACTGTTTCTTATCTATTGAAATTACAGTTGATGGGGATACAATCACAAAATCTTGCTCTTGATCCTGAATAGCATATAGATTTTGTTCAACTTCATTCAGTGTAATACCTTCATATTTATAGGTGCCTACATCAATGGACCAATCCGTATATGTTTTCTCAAATGTATCTGTCATATGTATTGCCTCTCCTTTACGATATAACCTAAAACAAGGTTTCTAATTGACCTGCCATATCGGACATAAACTCATCAAATTTACAAAGCTCTCGCAGTTCTTGATGTTCTATATCATAACAAGAAATCTTTTTAGACTTAGGGTCCCACACAATTTGCCATTCATTATACTCACCTAGTTCTTTAGATAAACGTAATACATTACGACGACCTAATTTAAATGGAATCGTATCAGTAAGTGAGAAGAACTCTATAGATATAAAATCAGAGTCTGGCAATTCAAAATAGAGAGTATCTCCCTCTAAAAACGATACTAACGCCTTTGGTAGTTTAAATGGCTTTAATTGATCCATTTTATTTTGTATATCATGGAACTCAGCAGGCTCTAAAAATTTAAAATACTCAGCCATTTCCATATCGCCTTTTTCAATAGCAATACTATAGGGACGCATACCATCCTTTTCTGTGATGGTCACATCAGCGCAATGTTCTACCAAATACTTACACATCTTTAAATCCACATACCGTGCTGCTACACACAACGGGGTTGGCTTAAAGGGATACACAGAATCAGGCTTGTTGTAGTTAATATCTACACCATTACGAATAAAGAAATCTAGAACCTCATAATTTCTATCTGTAATAGCATTTCTGAAAGCTTTACCGCCATACTTCTGTACAGTATGGCCTAAGTCATGAATAATCTGTAAGTGATTATATTTCTTGCCATATAAGGCAGCTTGAAAGGCATCTACTTTCACACGGTTCAAGGCGTGAACATTAGCACCATGAGTCACAACATAGTCGATAATCTCTTTATTACCATACCGTACAGCTAATAAGAAACTTGGATTTTCTTCATCATTAAGATCAGCGCCATTCTCCACTAACCATTGAATACTTGGCAAGCAACACATAACAAGAGCTAATTCTAAAGGTGTATGCTCACTATACTCACCAATTTCTATAGGTATATTAATATCCCAACCATTGGCTAATGCATTTTCTAAAGCGCTAATATTTCCTGTTACAATATCTGTTACGATATGAGGCACTGATTCAAATGTACCTAAATCTTTTAACTGTATCATGTCACTCTCCCATGAACTATATATTTAAAATGATTATCACTAATTACATTATATTACATTTATAAGTATGAGTGTATAGTAAAAGCCCTTCGCATAAGCGAAGGGCTAATCCATTATTTCTCTTGTACTTGTTTACCACTCATATGTTCAATGGTAATTTCAAACATTTGAACTGCTCTACCAGCATGAGTAATATTTTTATCTACAAGCTGCTCACTAGGATAATATTTCATAGCAAATTCTTTCAATCGATCTATAGATTCTGAACCTGCCTCTAGCAAACGACATCTTCCAAATACGACTACACTTTGTACATACGGCGCCCAGGATTCAGATTCATCAATACGCTCATTACCATATACAGTAAAACATACCTTATCTGAAGTTCTCAATGCCTCTACTTTATGACCAGCTTTAGCTCCATGAAAATAAATTTTCTTCTTATCGCAATCATAAAAATAATTAATAGGAATAGCATAAGGGTACCCATTATCGCCGTTCATGGCTAAAATACCTCGACGATTAGATTGTAATAAAGCTTCTGCAGCACTATGGTCTATTTCATTTATTTTATTACGAATAGGTTTAAACATAATATATCTCCTAATTTTATTTACTTATCCTATTTACAAGATACATAAAAGTACCACTATTAGTATCATCAACTTTAGAATATTCTTTCCAATTTATAGGATATATCCCAGTTAATACTATAGGTGCTTCCATTCCACGCATTGATCCTTCTCCTGTATTATCGGACCAATTCATGCATCCAGTTTTAATAGAACCATCATTAATAGAAAATTCAGCGTATATACAATTTGCTTTTATGGGAGGCTTCAAATAAGACAACTCACTAGTTATCTTAATAGTATAACCTTCAATAAATTTACTAGTTTTATTTCTGAACTCCTCTATACGCATTATATCTTTTAAGTAGTTATAACAACCTTGTTCCTTAGCACCTTGCTCCTTCAACACATACACTTCATCATTTATAGTTTTAATACATTTTCTTGTCGTATATTTAAGCTCAATGTGTATTTGTAGCTGTTACAGGATTTGTCATATTATAGCCGAACAAGATTGTTAAGCACATTCATACCATCATCAATATATTTTTCATCTCATACCTCACATTTACATCGAACATAATATCTGAGAACATTTGTTTGTTTACATGCTTATATTAGCACACGAACGAATGTTCGGTCAAGTGTTTTAGAACAAATGTTAGCAAAAACTTTTAAAATTGCCTATAATAGGTATATAAGATAAGTAATTATCTTATGTTTTTATTATATAGTACGAAATGAGTAAATTTTTCCACATATATATTAATATTATTTTGACATTACATTGACTATGGAGGTTCATCGTGAGACGCCCTGCTACAGATATTAATACTAAACAGCGCCGTATATTAGATTTTATTAAGGACTCATTACATAATGAATATCGTTGTCCTACTGTTCGAGAAATCTGTACCCATGTAGGCCTTAGTTCCACTTCTACTGTGCAATCTCATTTGAACGCTCTTGAAAAGTTTGGTTATATTAAACGGGATTCTAATAAAAATCGTGCTATTACAGTACTAGAGGATACAAAACCTTCTATTTCTGTAGATGGTAATGAAACATCAAGTTCTGATAATTTTGAGTTCTTAGGTGCTGGTTTAAAACAAGTTCCTCTTATTGGTACTGTACAAGCTGGTATGCCTATTACTGCGGTAGAAAATTTAGAATCTACTCTTACATTACCTGTTCAATTAACTGGTGATTCTGACTGCTTCTTACTACGCGTTCAAGGCGAATCCATGATGAATATTGGTATGTATGAAGGTGATATGCTCATCGTACGCCATCAAAATACGGCTAATAATGGTGATGTTGTTGTAGCACGTATTGATGACGAAGCTACAGTAAAACGTTTTTATAAAGAAAATGGACATATTCGTTTACAACCTGAATAGGAATCCATTTACCATCTAATATAACAAGAATATCGAGATGTAAATTAGGATTAAATTCAGGTACAAACTCTAATCTAATATCACAATTTGGATATTGTTCTTTAATCATCCAGGCTAAGCTAAACTGAAAATCTGCTTCCGAATGAAATATTGGTCTCCACCTACTCAATTGGTACATTATTTTATCAATATCTAAAATTAGTCCCACACCACATACCTCATTCAATACAATTTAACTACTTATACTAATTATATTATATTTATATATGATTATATTGTAAAAGCCCTTCGCAAAAGCGAAGGGCTAAAATCAATTAATTTATATCTTAACTTATCTTTATAGATTATGTTATTAAAATACTGTTTTGATTTTTAAAGATTTCCCTCAACAACTATAACAGATGTATCTTGAAGTGCTTCCTTTATCCAAGTAATAAATGTGTTTAAAAACTCTTGCTCATCTTTACTAGAGTTTATAAGATCAACTTCAATATTATGAATTATTTTAATCCAGTAATCTTTCTTAATCCAATTATCAAAGCATACATCAAAGCTATCTCTTTCAGTATTATCTGATGCATCTATAATAGGATATACTTTATTAAAATAAGAAACTAAGATATCAAAATCTGGACTATAAACCCGTAATGGATTTCTATAACAATGCCAGTCTTTCCAACTTGATTCATGACCAGATACATCAGAAATTTTGAGTGGATTAAAGTCTAAGCGTATATTCTCATATAATGGTGAATTAAGTCTTAGCTCCATATACTCTTGGTTTTTATAATCCCTGGGATTCAGCCATACCATATATAGATCACTCCATAAACTTATAAGACAAAATATTAAAGTGATACTTCGCTTCTAGTGAGCAAAGCCACTGCCTCAGCCGTAGGCTGTTTCCAATCATTCTTCACTTCGCTCGAATTCTTGGACATCCCTGCCATGGGCAGTGCTAATGCTCACTGCGTCGCTTCGCTTCTAGTGAGCAAAGCCACTGCCTCAACGTGAGCGGTCATTGGGAACATGTCTACAGGTTGGACTTCTTTTAGTTCATAGCCGTAGTGTGTGAGGATTTCAATGTCTCGCGCCATGGTGGCTGGGTTACAGGATACGTAAACAATGCGTTTTGGTTCCATGCCAGCTGCAGAGGTTAGTACTTCTTCTTTACAGCCTGCACGGATTGGATCGAATACGATTACGTCTGGACGTACGCCAGCTTTGTAGAGTTTTGGCATTTCTACGGCTGCATCAGCGACGATGAATTCTGTATTATCATAGCCATTGCGTTTCGCATTTTCACGAGCATTGATAATGGCGGGTTCTACGATTTCTATACCTATTACATATTTTGCCTTATGAGCCAAAAACAATGAAATAGTACCTGTACCACAGTACGCATCGATAACAGTTTCATCACCTTTTAGGTCCGCATAAGCTAATGCTTGATCGTATAATACAGTTGTTTGTTCAGGGTTTACTTGGAAGAAGGAATGTGGAGATAAGGTAAATCGTAAATCCTTTATATGATCTGTAATCGTTCCATCCCCATAGAGGATATTATTTTTAGGTCCTAAGATGACATTAGTACGCTTACCATTTACGTTATGAACGATAGTTTCTACTTGAGGAATTCGTTCTGTTAATTTTTCTACCCACTTCTCTTTATGCGGCAATTGTTCTGTTGCCGTTACAAGGATAATCATCCATCCAGATTGTCCAATGCGACCGATTACATGGCGTAGTACACCTTTGCCTGTATGTTCATCATACGGTTCAATATCAAATTCTTTAGCGATTTGGTAACACGCTTGAGCAATGATATTATTCCCTTCATCTTGAATAGGACAGTTTGTGCCTTGCACGATATCGTGAGATCCCATCGCATAGAATCCCATTTGAATATCGCCTTTAGTACCGCCTACAGGCATCTGCATTTTATTGCGATATGCCCAAGGTTCTTTGGGGCCTAATGCAGGTTTTACAAGGTCTGGATTTTGATGACCAATGCGTTCAATAACGTCCTTCACCTTTTGTGTTTTTAATGAAAGCTGACCTTCATAGGTAATATGTTGTAGTTGGCATCCCCCACAGAAGCCATAGAGTTCACAGCTAGCATCGATTCGGTTAGGCGCCATTGTAACAATCTCTAATAGTCTACCTGTAGCATACGTCTTTTTCACCATGTTAATGACTACTTTGACAGTTTCTCCAGGCAAGGCAAAAGGAACAAAGACAGTAAAGTCGTCTACACGACCTACCCCTTCACCGCTGCTACCAATACCGTGAATTGTAACGAGCACTTCATCACCTAGTTTAGCAGGTGCATTGAGTATAGCTTGTTGCTTTTTAGATACTGTACCACTAGTATTCTGGCCTTGGATAGAACGAGCCTCTCTTCTATTCTGTTGTTTCGATTTATGTTTACGAGATGTACGACCTGTACCGTTCATTACGCGTCTCTTTTCTTCCAAATTTTAATCATACCTGTCACAATAAGAACGAAGAATACAGTGCCGAATTTAACGAGTAATTCTTCACCTTGAATATATGGCATAAGAAGTGGATCTTCCACAATCATTTCGCCTGCAACCCAACCAAGGAGTGCACCACCAGCCCAAAGAATGGCAGGGAATTTATTAATAATTCGGGCAAATAATGTAGAGCAAAATACGATAATTGGAACAGTAATTAACATACCTGCAATAACAAGCTCTAAATGACCTTTAGCGGCTCCTACTACACCAATGACATTATCAATACTCATCATAGCGTCAGCTACAATAATCGTCCAAATGGCACCCATTAATGAATTCTTAGCTTCGATATGTGCATCTTCATCTCCACCTTTTAATAATTGAATGGCAATCCATACAAGTACAAGGCCACCACCTAAGTGGATAAGAGGAATTAAAGTAAGCGCCTCTACTAAAAGGGTAGCAAATACAAGGCGCATTACAATGGCACCTACTGTACCCCAAATTACGGCTTTCTTTTGCAGTTCTGGAGCTAACTTACCTGCTGCCATTCCAATAACTACAGCATTATCTCCTGCTAATAAAATATCTATTAAAATAATTTTACTAATGGTTATCCACGTAGCGGCTTCTAAAAATTCCATTTTGTACTTACCTCAATTCAGTCTACTAATTCTATAACTATCCCTTAACTATACCATAAATATTATATTTTCTCATCTATACATGGGGCTTAGTCCTTATGATGATTTCTATTAAGAATGTTTTTTTACAAAAAATATCTCTCCTCCTATTACTAGAAGAAGAGATATATTTCATTATTTTTTTAGTTTATTTGCTAATAGAGATGCGCCTACTACGAGGATCACAGCTGCGATTTTGATGAACAAAGCATATGGTTCAACAGCGTGAGAAATCAATTTATCTTCCACACTCATAGCGGCACCTACCCAAGCAAGGATACCACCACCTACGTATAGGATGATTGGGAAGCGTTCAATAACTTTCACAAACAACGTACTACCATAAATGATGATAGGTACAGTAATAAGCATGCCGATAGCAACTAATGTCATGTCGCCACCAGCAGCACCAACTACGCCGATAACATTATCGATCCCCATGATACCATCCGCAATGACGATTGTCGTAATGGCAGCACGTAAATTATCTTTAGCCTCGATATTATGCTCGCTTTCATCATCAGCAACGAGCTTGTAGCCGATCCATAATAGAAGAATACCACCTATTAAACGTAGAGCAGGAATGTTGTTTAACGCTTCTACGAATAAGAATGCCATAACAAGGCGTAGAATGATGGCACCTGCAGTGCCCCAGAATATGGCTTTTTTCTGTAAATGAGCTGGCAAGTTACGAGCCGCCATACCGATAACGATGGCATTGTCGCCAGCTAATAAGATATCGATAACGATGATTTGAAGCATCGCTAATAAGCCTTGTACAGTTAAGATGTCCAATGTATCCTCCTTAGAATTAAACTATAGTATATATATTATAATCGATATAGTTAGGTAGTGTAAAATTCAATTATTAACATATATATACATTTTTATCATACATTCTTCACCTTCATGAGTGGGAATTCATAACTATTTTTATTCTCAAAATCAACAATATAACCGCTATTTATCAATAGATTTAATTCCTATTATTTCTAGGTTTTATCTATTAAATTAAGCAATTTTATGATATTGTATAGTATATCAATAAAAGGGAGGTAAGTATGTATCAAACATATTCTATATTACAAAAGTTATGGTTGTTCATTAAGCTATTTACTCCTATGTGCATAACGCAATTTTCCCTTATAGGTGGTACTTTTATAGCTATCTTCTTAACGGGACAATATAGTACGATAGATTTAGCTGGGGTCGCTACGGGGTATAATTTATGGCTCCTCTTCTATATCTTTGCACAAGGAACTTTAATGGGTATCACACCGATCATTTCTCAGCTATTGGGAGCTAAGAAAACAGATGATATTTCCATGATTTTCCATCAAGGTCTTTTCATTGGTACAGGCCTAGCATTTATCATTTTACTAATCGGTATATTGGGGCTTCGCCCATTACTGACTACGTTAAATTTAGAACCTGCTGCTGCTGAGGTTTGCATTAGTTATCTGAAAGCTTTTGCCCTTGGTTTATTCCCTCTACTTTGGGTAAATACTTTGCGTAATACAGTTGATTCCCATGGGTTAACACATTACTCTATGGCTATCGTTTTTACAAGCTTTGTGATTAATGTATTCTTAAACTATGCACTCATCTTTGGTCACTACGGTTTCCCTGAAATCGGTGGTGTTGGCGCGGGTTACGGTTTAGCTGGTGCTTCTTGGACTAACTTTATCCTCTTTAGCTTGGTTATTCTATTACATCCGAAGCTTAAAGGTTATCGTATTTATAAAGACTTTAAAGGTCCAAGCTTCCACTATATTCGTGAGCAATTACATGTGGGTATTCCTATTGGTGGTTCCATCTTCTTAGAAGCTAGTATCTTTAGTATCGCTGGCCTCTTGATGGTTCACTTTGGATCTGCCGTAGTAGCAGCCCATCAGTCGGTTATTTCCTTTACTAATGTATTTTACTGCTTACCACTCAGTATTGCTATGGCCTCTACTATTGCCGTTGCTTACGAGCTTGGTGCAGGGCGTAAAAAGGAGGCCATTCAGTATTCTTACATCGCTCGCGTAATGGCCATCATCATTGCGTTACTCATTTGTGCTTTTACGTTCACCCATATGGATGATATTGCGGACCTATTCACAAATGATGATGAAGTATATGGTCTTATTTATCAATTCCTTGGATATGGCGTATTCTTTTCCGCTATCGATGCCATCGGTACTCCACTACAAGGTATACTAAGAGCTTACAAGGATGTAAAAGTAGTACTATACATCTCCCTCGTATCATATTGGGGCGTATGTTTCCCTACTGCTTATATCCTTGCTAAAAATCCTAATTATGGACCATTTGGCGTATGGATTGGGTTACTCGCTAGCGTACTAGCAGCAGGTGTATTGTTCACTTGGCGTACTTGGTACATTCAGCGTCAACAAAAATAAATAATATATTTATACAGTAAAAGAGCATCTTACATAAGATGCTCTCTTTTATTTCAACATATCTTGTTTTTCTACCTTAGACATGCGGAAGAAATTATATAGTGTTTCTGCCGTCTTATAGTTCATAGATTCCACCTTTGAAAGCTCATCAATAGATGCCTCTTTCATAGCCTCTAAACTATTGAAATGTGCCCACAAGGCTTTGCGGCGTTTAGGGCCAATACCTTCTATATGATCTAAAATGGATTCTAAGTTACGTTTCCCCCGCAATTTACGATGGTACGTAATGGCAAAACGATGGGCTTCATCCCGTATTTGTTGAAGCAATTGAAGCTCTGGTGTGTGATGGCTTAAGATGATACTTTCAGATTGTCCTTCTACAAAGACCTCTTCAATACGTTTAGCTAAAGAAATAACAGGCACATCAGTAACACCTACACCGCGAATCAACGGCAATGCTGCATTGAGCTGACCTTTACCACCATCGATAATAATGAGATCAGGCATAGGCCAATCTGTTTCCTTACCGTAGCGTCGTTCCATGATTTCAGCCATAGACTTGAAATCATCAGGCTTGCCTTGCGTAGTTTTTAATTTGAATCGACGATATTCCTTCTTCGCTGGTTTGCCACCTTCAAAGACAACCATAGATGCTACCGTTTCAGCACCTTGGGTATGAGAGATATCAAAGCATTCCATACGCTCCGGCAAGCGTGGTAAGTCTAATACTTCCGCTAATTTCTTAACGGCCCCACCAGTCTTATCGATTTGGTGTTGCCACTGACGACGACGCTCTTCTAGGAATGTTTCTGCATTCTCATGAGCCATCTTAATCATGTCCATCTTATAACCACGCTGTGGCACTGATACGTCTACATTCTGACCTTTAAGCTGTGTAAACCATTCCTTTAACAAGTCTCTATCAGTACTATCCATAGGGAGTAATAACTCTTTAGGAATAAAGTTCGTATCCCCATAGTACTGCTTGATAAAGTCCGTCATTATGGTTTCAGTACTATCTCCATCGTGTTGCACAAAATAGTTTTCACGACCTAGTAATCGACCACCACGAATAAACAGTAATTGTACACAGGCCATAGATGTATCTACCGCAAGACCTAACACATCTAGGTCGCCTCGCTGCGTAACCATACGTTGCTTTTCTTGTATCTTTTCAATACTAGATAACTGATCTCGATACCGTGCTGCATCTTCAAAGCGTAAGTCTTCTGCAGCTAATTCCATCTTTTCCTTGATTTCTTTAAGCAATGGTATAGGCTTACCTTCAAAAAGTTCTACAATTTCATCAATATACTTCCGATAATCTGGTACAGAAATCTTATTAAAGCACGGCGCTTCACAGTAATGCATGTGGTACTGTAAACACGGCCGCTCTACCTTCATAGATTTACACGTACGCAAAGGATAATACTGACGAATCAATTTTAGTACTACATGAACTGATGTTACATCTGTAAAAGGTCCAAAATACTTGGCCCCATCTCGTTCAAGGCGGCGCGTCATATATACACGTGGGTAGTCCTCTTGTACTGAGATTTTTACGTACGGATACGTTTTATCATCCCGAAGCCTAATATTGTATTTAGGCTCATGTTCCTTAATAAGCGTATTCTCTAATATGAGCGCTTCCATTTCCGTCTTAGTTTGAATGATTTCTACATCGACGGCTCGCTTCATCATGGCCGCAACCTTAGGTGCCCGATTGGCATCATTGCGTACATAGGAACGCACACGATTACGCAAGTTAATAGCCTTACCAACATAGATGATACGATTATATTGATCACGCCATAAATACACGCCCGGTGTGGTCGGCAAATGACTGACCTTCTCTAGTAATTCTTCAGATGGCATATGTCCTCCTTTCCTCGTAGATTTTTAAGCTTTGTACACACTATTATTTCTTCTTTTGAGCTGCTTTCATAAATTTCTTAGTCTGTTCTAATACAGGACCTAAGAATTTGCCGGTATAACTTTCTTTCACCTTAACGATTTCCTCAGGTGTACCTGTAGCTACGATAGTACCACCGCGATTACCGCCTTCTGGACCGAGGTCTATGATGTGGTCTGCCATCTTAATGACATCTAAATTATGCTCGATAACCACAACGGTATCGCCACCCTCTACGAGTTGTTGCAATACGTGTAATAACTTGCGAATATCTTCGGCGTGAAGACCTGTAGTCGGTTCATCTAGGATGTACAATGTTTTACCTGTGCTGCGACGAGCTAATTCAGTAGCTAATTTAACGCGTTGTGCTTCACCACCAGATAAGGTTGTTGCTGCTTGACCTAAACGAATATACCCAAGACCTACCTCTTGCAAGGTAACCATTTTACGATTGATCTTCGGAATGGCGCTGAAGAACTCAACCGCCTCATCTACCGTCATATCTAGTACATCTGCAATAGATTTACCTTTGTATTTAACCTCTAAGGTTTCTCGGTTATAACGGGCTCCCTTACAAACCTCACAAGGTACGTACACATCTGGTAAGAAGTGCATTTCAATTTTGATGATACCGTCACCACGACAAGCTTCACAGCGGCCACCTTTTACGTTAAAGCTAAAGCGCCCTTGTTTGTAACCGCGCATCTTTGCTTCCGGTGTTTGACTATAGAGCTCGCGTATAGCATCGAATACACCTGTATAGGTAGCTGGATTAGAGCGCGGCGTACGACCGATAGGACTTTGGTCAATATTGATGATTTTATCGATATGTTCAAGACCACGGATTTCTTTATGAGCCCCTACTTTGTGATTAGAGCGATATAATTGATTAGCTAAACCTTTGTAGAGAATTTCATTAATCAAGGTAGACTTACCAGAACCGCTGACACCAGTAACAACATTGAATAAGCCAATAGGGAACTTTACATTTACATTTTGTAAATTGTTTTCCTTAGCACCGCGAATTTCAATGCAGTTCTTACCTGGTTTACGGCGTTCTTCCGGAAGAGCGATAAATTTACGACCACTCAAATATTGACCAGTAATGGAGTTTTCTACCTTCATCACTTCGTCTACCGTACCAGCGGCAATGATTTGACCGCCATGCTCACCTGCACCGGGCCCAATGTCCACGAGATAGTCAGCCGCACGCATCGTATCTTCGTCATGTTCTACAACGAGCAAGGTATTACCTAAATCACGCAAGCCTTTCAGCGTATCGATGAGTCGATCATTATCTCGTTGATGTAGCCCTATGGACGGTTCGTCTAAGATGTACAATACACCTACCAAACCAGAGCCGATTTGTGTAGCTAGACGAATACGTTGCGCTTCACCACCAGACAAAGTACCTGCACTACGGTTCATAGTAAGATAATCAAGGCCTACATTATTGAGGAATCCAAGACGAGCATTGATTTCCTTCAAAATTTGAGCCCCAATCACTTGTTCCCGCTCTGTTAACTGTAACTTACTAAAGAAATCGAGTGCTTCTTTAATGGTCAATTGGGTCACTTCATTGATGTTCTTATCCCCTACGGTTATAGCTAATACTTCAGGTTTAAGACGAGCTCCATGGCATGTAGTACAAGGCTTAATGGACATAAATTTTTCAAACTCTTCACGCATAGAATCGGTAGAGGCTTCACTATGACGGCGTTTTACCATCGGTAAAATACCTTCGTACTCAGTAAAGAATTCCTTCACTTCGCCGCGCATATTTTCGTACGTGAAAGCCACCTTATCTGTCGTGCCATACATTACTTTTTTCTGTAATGCTTTTGGCAATTCATCATAGGTAGAATCTAAAGAGTATCCATTAGCTTTTAATAGACCTTCTACTTGGCGCATAAACCATGCATTAGGGTTAGAGCTCAACGCTTGTACACAACCATCGGCAAAGGTAATAGATCCATCTGGAATAACGCGTTCTTCGTCTACTTCCATGGTAGAGCCAATTCCCAAACAAGCTGGGCAGGCACCAAATGGACTATTAAAGGAGAACATACGTGGCTCAATTTTCGGTAAGGAAATATGGCAATCGGGACATGCAAAGTGTTGGCTATACATATGTTCAGGTCCATCTACCTCTTGGATAACTACAATGCCTTCTGCCCATTTTGATGCGGTCTCCATAGAGTCTGCTAAGCGAGATTCAATACCTTCTTTTACAACGAGACGGTCTACAACGATATCGATGGAGTGTTTTTTATTTTTCTCTAATATAATATCTTCATCTAATGTACGTACAACGCCATCTACACGGGCACGAACAAAGCCTTCTTTTCGAAGTTGTTCAAAGACAGATTTATGCTCCCCTTTTTTCCCTTGAATCATAGGGGCTAATACTAAAATCTTAGTACCTTCTGGGAAGCTCATTACGTCATCTGTCATTTGTTGTATCGTTTGCTGTGTAATAGGCTTACCACATTCTGGACAATGGGCATGACCTATGCGAGCAAATAATAGACGCAAGTAATCGTAAATCTCCGTTACAGTACCAACTGTAGAACGAGGGTTACGGCTTGTGGTCTTTTGATCGATAGAAATAGCTGGAGATAAACCTTCAATATAGTCTACATCGGGTTTATCCATTTGTCCCAAGAATTGACGTGCATAAGCAGATAAAGACTCTACATAGCGTCGTTGCCCTTCTGCATAAATCGTATCGAATGCCAAGGACGATTTACCAGAACCACTGAGGCCAGTCAACACGATAAACTGGTCCCGTGGTAAGGATATATCTATATTTTTAAGGTTATGCTGACGCGCACCTTTTACAATCAATTGATCTTTCATTATGTTCCCTATTTAAAGAGATGATACCAAACGGCATCATCTCTCTGTTTACTAACATGAAATAATATATCTATATTATCGCACATATAGTCTATATAATCTATGTATTTTCTTACAATCTATTTACTCTTTGAGCTGGTCCGCTTTCTACCTTTAGATGTCGCAGGTTTTTTTAACTTGCTTTCACCTGCGCTATGCATATCGGACCATTGCTGACGTAGTTCTCCTAATTGATCACGCAGTTTTGCAGCCTTTTCAAATTCAAGCTGCTTTGCAGCGGCCTTCATTTGACGGTCGAGCTCTTCAATTTTATTGAATAACTCTTCCGGCGTTATATCTGCCACCTTAGGCGTAGATATATCTTGTGCATATGGTTCGTGTCCATGGTCCATACCCGTTGTAGAGGATTTCTTTTTCCCTTTCTTTGGTGAAAAGCCCTTTCCATCGGTGACCATATCTTCTTCAATTTTCGTCAACTCAATAAGCTCTTTTACATCTTTAGAGACAGACTTAGGCGTAATATTATGTTCAATATTATAAGCCTCTTGCACGGCACGACGGCGATCTGTTTCATCGATAGCTCGTTGCATAGAACCTGTTACACGGTCTGCATACATGATAACGTGACCATTCACATTACGAGCGGCGCGACCGATTGTTTGAATCATAGCTGTATCGGAACGCAAGAAACCTTCCTTATCCGCATCTAAGATAGCCACTAAAGAAACCTCTGGCATATCAAGGCCTTCACGGAGCAAGTTGATACCAACTAGTACATCGAATACACCCGCTCGTAAGTCACGGATAATTTCAGCACGCTCGATAGTAACGATATCCGAATGAAGGTATCGAACGCGGACGCCCATTTCCTTCAAGAACTCTGTTAAGTCCTCTGCCATTTTCTTTGTTAAGGTCGTAACGAGGACGCGCTCATTCTTAGCTGCACGCTTATGAATTTCTCCAAGCAAATCATCCATTTGTCCCTTAATAGGA
This sequence comes from uncultured Veillonella sp., assembly GCA_900538355.1. Lineage (GTDB taxonomy): Bacteria > Bacillota > Negativicutes > Veillonellales > Veillonellaceae > Veillonella. The sequence goes on along the minus strand of UPXS01000003.1, from coordinate 30,381 downwards.
CGAATTTCAATAGATGGATCTAATAAACCTGTAGGACGAATGATTTGTTCTGCAATATTCGTTTGTACTTCCATTTCGTATGGACCAGGCGTTGCCGATACATAGACGATTTGATTGATACGCTCTACGAACTCATCGAATTGAAGCGGTCTATTATCAAGCGCAGACGGCAGACGGAATCCATATTCAATAAGTGATTCTTTACGCGCACGGTCACCATTATACATGGCACGTACTTGAGGAATGGTTACATGAGACTCGTCCACCATGATGAGGAAGTCATCTGGGAAATAGTCTATCAATGTATATGGAGCCTCTCCAGCCTTACGTTCAGACATGTGGCGGGAATAGTTTTCGATGCCTGAGCAATAGCCCATTTCTTGCATCATTTCTATATCGTAACGGGTACGCTGTTCAAGGCGTTGAGCCTCCAATAGACGGTCTGCAGCTTTTAATTTAGCTAATTGTTCGTCTAATTCAGCTTCAATACGCTCTACAGCAATACGCATCTTATCTTTCGTTGTTACATAGTGAGATGCTGGATAGACTGCAACGTGCTTGCGTTCAGCAATAACTTCGCCAGTCAAAGCATCTACCTCAACGAGGCGATCGATTTCATCGCCAAAGAGTTCCACCCGAATGGCTCTTTCACTACACGCGGCAGGGAAAATCTCGATAGTATCCCCTTGTACACGGAAGGTACCGCGAATAAAGTTCATATCATTTCTCGTATATTGAATATCTACGAGTTTAGATAGAATTTCATCGCGAGATTTCGTCTGACCTAAGCGCAAGGACAACACTAGTTCAGAGTAGTCCTCAGGGTCACCTAAGCCGTAAATACAGCTAACAGAGGCAACGATGATCACATCGCGGCGCTCAAAGAGGCTCATCGTAGCGCTATGTCGCAGTTTATCGATTTCATCATTAATAGACGCATCCTTCTCGATGTACGTATCACTAGAAGGAATATACGCTTCTGGTTGATAGAAATCGTAGTAAGATACAAAGTATTCTACCGCATTATTAGGGAAGAAGCTTTTAAACTCACTACATAGCTGGGCAGCTAAGGTCTTATTGTGTGCAATAATCAGAGTTGGCTTTTGAACCGCCTCAATAACCTTAGCCATTGTAAAGGTTTTACCTGTACCAGTGGCACCGAGTAAAACTTGGGCCCATTCACCGCGTTCAATGCCTTCTGTTAAAGACTGAATCGCAGTTGGTTGGTCCCCTGTAGGCGTAAAGGGCGCCTCCACTTTAAATGGTTGGCCCCCTTCGTAATTATATGTATTATGTTTCATTACTGTTCATCCTGATGTTTACGGATAGCCTTCATTTCTGCATCCGTTAAACGACGACCTGCATTTTCTGCTTGGTTAAAAGTATCCTCACCTTCTAAGACTTCAATGAGCATAGCAATAGAAAAGCGATCTAATGTTGGTGTAGTCTTTTGGATTTCATCAGCCATCATCCAATCTGACTCAGTATAGTTATTAATACGTTCAGTAATCTCTTCCCAGTTTGAAAGTAGTAATCTCGTAATAGGACGATATAATTCAATGCCGAAATACTCGATTAAGCTAACAATCTTATTCATATTTTCTAGGCTAACATTACATTCATTTTTTTTATTTTCAGATTCTACATATTCAAGTAAGAATTCCCGGTTATATTTATTTGTCACCTTGAATCATTCCTTTATTAAATAGTGCATTAGCAAATTCTTTTGCATTAAATGGACGCAAGTCATCCATGCCTTCGCCGATACCAATCCAACGTACAGGTACGCCTAATTCCTCTTTAATAGAGATAACTACGCCACCTTTTGCTGTACCATCAAGCTTAGTAACAACAATACCATTTACTGGTACTGCTTGTCCAAATAATTTGGCTTGGCTTACTGCATTTTGACCTGTAGTGCCGTCTAAGACGAGCAAGGTTTGATGCGGAGCCCCTTCTATGTGGTTATTCGCTACGCGGCCCATCTTTTTAAGTTCTTCCATAAGATTAACTTTAGTATGTAAACGACCTGCAGTATCGACGATAACAAGGTCTGCATTACGAGCTTTAGCCGCTTCCATTGCATCGTATACAACAGCTGCAGGATCAGCCCCTTCTTTATGTTTAACGATAGGCACACCTACACGATCTGCCCAGATAGATAATTGGTCAGCTGCAGCGGCACGGAATGTATCACCTGCAGCGATAATAACCTTTTTACCTTCCTTGGTATAATAGTTAGCCAATTTAGCGATAGTCGTAGTTTTACCGACACCATTTACCCCAACTACTAAGATAACCTCTGGATGGTGAAGTGTGATTTCATCCTCTTGGTCAACTAGCATTTCTGTGATGCGGTCTTCCATAAACGGCATTACATCACCAGTATTGTTGATGATACCTTCCGTTACACCACGACGAATTTCTCTCATCAAGTATTCTGTCGTTTTAGGACCTAAGTCACTAGTGAGCATAACTGCTTCTAAATCATCTAAGAAATCATCATCAATTTGAGCATAACCGATAACGATACTTTCTACGTTTTTTACAAAAGACTTACGAGTTTTCTCCAAGCCCTCTTTAATTCTATCAAAGAATCCAAATGCCATTATGCTAGATCCTCCTTCACATCTTCAAATGCTACTGTTAATAATCGCGATACGCCTCGTTCAACCATGGTCACCCCTTGTAATACTTCGGCAGCTTCCATCGTCTTTTTACGGTGCGATACTACGATAAATTGTGTTTCTTTATTTACCCGATTTAAGTAAGAACTAAATCGTTCTACATTGGCTTCATCAAGCGCTGCGTCAACTTCGTCAAGCACGCAGAACGGCGCAGGACGATAGTCTAGGAACGAGAACAATAATGCAATAACTGTAAGGGCACGCTCTCCACCGGATAACAAGGTCAATTGTTGTCGTTTCTTCCCTGGCGGCTGAATGTAGAAATCGATACCACCAGTTAAGATATTATCTGGATCAGTCAGTACAATTTGAGCTGTACCACCGCCAAATAGTTGGCTAAATACCTCTTGGAATCTACGACCTACCACATCTAACACATCGTATAGCTGTGTACTCATAGCCTTGTCCATTTCAGCAATAACCGCTTGTAATTGCTCTTTCGCTGTATCTAAATCTGCTAACTGTGTAGTTAAGAAATCATAACGCGCTTTAGTTTCTTCATATTCCTCAACAGCGTTTGGATTGACAGGACCAAGCTCAGCAATTTCAGCCATTAGACGTGCTTGTTCATCTTTCCAATCACTAACTGAACCTTCAATGCGAAGGGCTTGCGCATCTTCCAATGTAAAACCAAGCTCTTGTAACTCTTCTACAAAGCGTTCACAATCCATGCGATGACGGGTGATTTTACCTTCCATATCCACAAGACGACTTTGAACTACTTTATAGCGTTGGTTCAATCGGTCTTGCTCGCTAAGGATAGATTCTAATTCCTCACGACCTGTAGATGTTTTATCATAGGCTTCATCACGAAGAGTACGCAGACGTTCAACTTCTGCTGTAACTGCAGCCAATTCTCGATTTGCCACTTCTTTAGCCTTAGGTAACTCCACTTCACAGCGCTCTGTAGTGCTAATTAACAAATTACGTAACGGCGTTAAGCGCTCTACAATGTTAGCAATGGATTGATTACGTTGTTCTCGCTGAGTTTCACGTTCCTTAATAGTTTGTCGTAACGTATCACAGGTGAGGCGATCCTCTGTGAAAGCTTCATAAGCCTGTTGCTGTACCTTTTGTAATTCAGTTAAACGCTCCATTAAGGCCCCTTGATTGCCATCTACACCGTTGTCTTCTTGCAAAGAAGCCAATGCTGTTTCTTGGTCTTTCAAGTTAGCCGTTGTACTAGCTAAATCAATATCGATTTGTAATAAACGTTGCTCTTCTTCATGGAGAACACGTTTCTTACGATCCATTTGATTTTGTATATTTTGTACCTTTGTTTCGCTAGCCACATACAGTAAGTTCGTATGTTGGTAGCTTTCATCAAGGGTAGCTCGTTCTTTTTCAGCTTCTTCAACCCGTTTTTCAAGGTTTTCCAAGCTAGTTGTTAAGGAACGAATGTGCCCTTCAATTTGCAGGAGCTCTTGTTCAAGGCTAGCCGCTTCTTCCTTACGGCTCAATACAGAGGCACGCTTACGCTTTGTTGCACCACCAGTTAAAGAACCGCCAGGTTGGAATTGTTCACCCGTAAGGGTCACAATGCGCAATTGTTGATTATATTTTTTTTGCAGTCCAATAGCATCATCCATGGAGGATACTACCAAGGTACGGCCCAATAAGTATTGGAAAATATGAGCGTACGTATTATCAAAGGAAATACAATCAACAGCAGTGCCGATTACACAACTTTCACGTAAAGCTGGCGTATCGTAGGGTTTTCCTTTTACTGAATCCATCGGTAAGAAGGTTACGCGACCACCTTGAATAGATTTCAAGTAGTTAACACCTTCAGCCGCTGCACGAGCTGTAGTAGTCACAACGTGATTAACACTACCACCTAATGCCGTTTCGATAGCCGTAGTATATTTATCTTCTACCGTAAAGAGATCTCCCACAGCGCCCGTAATCTGTTCGCGCCAAGAGCCTTTACCATTTAGGATATTCTTAGTACCTTCTAAGTAGCCTTCATGTTGTTCTTCCCATTGGGCTAATAGTTCGATACGACCTTTAACACGTTGCTCTTGGGTGCGTAATTTTTGTAATTCTTTTCGTTCTTCACGAGCTTGTATGGCTGCTTCTTTGCCGCCATCAACGAGGGCTTGTCGTTGTGCAGAAATGGCATTGAACTTTTGGCCTAATGTGTCAAATTCACCGCGAGCTACTTGTAATTCATTATCTACCTGAGTTATTTCAGCCTTTAAAACCTTACATTGCTTTGTAGACTCTTCCTTACGAGCTTCTAAGCTACGAATACTAGCCTTTGCCGTTTCAATGGCACTTACAACCTCTAATTGACGTTGCTCAAAGGCCTCACGATTAGATTGCAAGGATTGGAACTTCGCTTGCTCAGCACTTACATCTTCAACAGCTTTTTTATAATTAGCCTCTAGCTCTTCTAGTTTAGACTCTTTTTCTATTAATTGAGCACTTTCATCTTGAATCAATTGATTCAAGATGCGCAATTGTTGTTCTTCACCTTTTTGAGTCGCCTCTAGCTCACTAATACGCATAGATGTTTCATCTAACTCACGGTGAGCTGTCTTCAACTGCTCATCTAACAGACGTAAATGACCAGCTAAACGCTCTTCATCACGCTGCTTTTCCGTATATTGAGCTTCCCACAACTTGAGCTGTTCTTGCTCTTTTGTTGATGAGGATTGCAAGATATGACGGCGAGCTTCCAATTTAGATAATTCAGTTTGAAGCTCAATCTCTTCATCCTTAAATGCAATATTATCATTTTCAAAACGCGTTAATAAACGATCAGAGGTCTTATAATTGTGAAAGCCTAATGCCCCATCATAGTCGCGCTTTGTACGACTTAAGGTCATATATTTTTTAGTCTTTTCCGCCTTTTCAGACAAAGGTCCTAGTTGCTCTTCGATAGTAGCCATTACGTCGCGTACGCGTTCCATGTTTCGGTCTGTACTAGCAATACGACGCAATGCATCCTCTTTATTGATTTTGAAGCGAGAAATACCAGCTACATCTTCAAAGATCAAACGACGCTCTTCAGGCTTTGAATTCAAAATAGCATCAATACGATTCTGACCGATGATGGCCATAGAGTCTCTACCAAGACCTGTATCGGCTAGTAAAAGGTGAATATCCTTTAAACGACAAGAGCGTTTATTGATAAGGAACTCACTTTCACCAGTACGATAAATACGACGTGTAATAGCCACCTCTGCCATATCTAAATCTAATTGTTGGTCACTATTATCAAATACAAGAGTAACCTCTGCAGCACTCATAGGCTTGCGTTTTTCCGTACCAGAGAAGATAATATCCTCTGCTTTTTGACCACGTAAGTTACGGACATTGGATTCCCCTAAAACCCATTTCATAGCATCCGTAATATTACTTTTACCACTTCCGTTAGGCCCAATAACGGCAGTCATTCCTGGTGAGAATTTTACAACCGTCTTATCTGCAAACGATTTAAAGCCCTTTAATTCCAACCTAAGTAATTGCATGACTGCCTCCTTTCTACTATCAACCCCAATTAATCATATCTTTTATTATAACACATATTGCAGGCCATCAATACAGCAACGAACGGTATTTCTCGCACTATCTTCATACCAATTAATGTTTAACTGAGGATATGTTTCTTGGAAGTATAAAATATTCCTATTTTTAAGGCCTCGTACCTTGGATGTTAAACTACGGGGATAGAAAATACTTACTGTTAGAGCTGTATAAGTATGTAGTTGTCCCCATGCACTCCACTGTGATTGTTCCACATTAATAAAGTATTCTATATGTTCGTTAATACAGCGTTCTATGCATTGTTTATACTGTTCATTTACGACTAGCTCACCCATGGCTGGCTCATAGGGACCTGCTACTAAACTATTTCCAGAGTCTAGTTCTTCCGTACTTTGTAATCCTGTACGTATAACTTCAATGTCATTCTGTTCGAACCAGGCCTTTAAAAATGCACAATATGTGATAGCTTGCTCGGTACTCAATGGCTCGTATTCACCAGCTCTATATTGATCGGCTAACTCCGTATTTTCTATAACAAGAACAGGATAGATTCGTACAAAGTCTGGTTTTAGTTTAACTACAGCAATAGCTGTTTCTAGAATTGAATCCCACGTTTCACCTTTTAGTCCTGGTAAAAGCTGAACACCTACAGTCATTCCATGCCGTTTTAATCGCGCTACAGCCTCTACAACATCTTGTACGGTGTGACCACGCTTAGCATCGACTAAGATACCATCATTCATGGACTGCACACCAAGCTCTACTGTTTTTACCCCGTAAGACTGTAACAACGTAATTGCTTCATCACCTACAGCATCAGGCCGCGTAGAACAACGTATACCATCAATTATCCCCCTCTTAAGCATCTCAGAAGCAGGAGCTAATAATTGATGTTGTAAATCTTTATGGATAGCTGTAAAGGAGCCCCCATAAAAGGCGACTTCCCAAAACTTATCATTCCGTTTACTACCCACATACTCTGTAATCGTTTCTTTAATATAATCCGGTGTTAGGTGACTAATACCAGATTGGCCTGTAATACGAGACTGATTACAAAAGGTACACACATAGGGACAACCTACATGAGGTATAAAAAAAGGAATCATACCAAATGGTTTCATAGACACCTCCCCTTCTTATAAAAATATGACTCATATACTATTATACAGAAAAAAGCGCCATTAGGCGCTTTTCTATTTGTCAGCCATCAACTTTTCTAAAGTCAATTGAGCCGCATGTTGTTCTGCAATTTTTTTACTTTTACCAGAGCCGGCCTCATAAGTAACACCGTCAATTTCAACAGTCATATGGAAGGTCTTAGCATGATCGGGACCACTTTCACTGAGCAATCGATAAACAATATGTTTATCACCATCCCGTTGTACAAATTCTTGTAACAAAGTTTTATAATCTTTGCCCCGCTTACCTTCTAAGGCTTGCTTTATATAAGTAATGAGATGTTTCAAAACGAACTCCATCGCCGTTTGATAATCTGTAGAAATATAGATAGCACCAATAAGAGACTCAAAGGTGTCCGCTAAAATAGAATTACGATTATTACCACCAGAAGCACGTTCACCATGACCGAGCAATAAATATTGCCCCAATTGCAAAGAACGACTTACAGATGCTAAAGAATCCTCACACACTGTAGCGGCCTTAATTTTCGTCAAATTACCTTCGGCCATGTCTGGATATGTCTTAAATAGGTATTCCCCAATAATAAGATCCAGAACAGCATCGCCTAAAAACTCTAATCGCTGATTGTGATTAATATGCTTTGATTTATGTTCATTCGCATAAGATGTATGTGTAAAAGCACAATCTAAAATGGATATATCTGACACAGGTATATTTAAACGAGCAACAAGCCCATGAAGAGATTCTTCACGAGCTTGTGTCATCTTACTCTTATGCGCTTCAACAGCTACCATTAGCCTTCATAACGGCGTACGCAAAGTGTACCGTTATGACCACCAAAACCGAAAGAGTTGGAAAGAGCACATTTAACTTGAAGGTCACGTGCGCCTTCACGAACATAGTCTAGATCCAAACCTTCATCAGGATTGTCACAGTTAATTGTAGGATGAACTTTACCAGTTTCGATAGCCATCGCCATAACGATAGTTTCGATAGCACCAGCAGCACCTAACAAATGACCTGTCATGGATTTTGTAGAGTTAACAGCGATATCTTTAGCATGATCGCCGAATAATTCTTTAATAGCCAATGTTTCATTTTTGTCATTAAGGCCAGTAGATGTACCATGAGCATTAATGTAGTTAACGTCTTTAGGATCGATACCTGCATCTTTAATAGCTAATTCCATACATTTACGAGCTTGTACACCACCTGGAGCTGGTGCAGTAATATGGTAGGCATCGCCATTAGTACCATAACCTACAACTTCAGCGTAGATATGAGCACCACGAGCTTTTGCATGTTCTAATTCTTCAAGAACAACGATACCTGAGCCTTCACCCATTACGAAACCATCGCGATCGCGGTCAAATGGACGAGATGCTTTTGTTGGTTCGTCATTGCGTGTAGACATAGCTTTCATAGCTGCGAAACCAGCTACAGCTGCAGGAGATACAGCTGCTTCAGTACCACCGGCAAACATGATATCAGCATCACCACGTTGGATGATACGGAAAGCATCGCCAATAGCATTTGTACCAGAAGTACAAGCTGTTACGTCTGTAATAACAGGGCCTTTAAGGCCAAGACGGATGGATACACGTGCAGATGTCATATTTGCAATCATCATAGGAACTGCAAATGGACTTACACGGCCAGGACCTTTTTCGAATAATGTTTCATATACTTCATGGATAGAGTCGATACCGCCAATACCAGTACCAACTACAGTACCACAACGATCTAAATCTTGTTTATCTAAATCAAGATCAGCATCTTCACAAGCAAGAACAGCAGCACCGATAGCCAATTCTACAGAACGGTCCATACGACGAGCTTCTTTCTTGTCTACGCCATATTTTGTAACATCAAAATCTTTTACTTCACCAGCAATACGCGTTGCATAGTCAGATGCATCAAAGCGTGTAATTGGCCCAATACCAGATTGACCTGCCAATAACGCATTGTAAAAGTTCTCTTTACCGATACCTACAGGAGTCACTGCCCCTAAGCCAGTAATTACTACACGTTTTTCCAATTATTCCACCTCTTATAGCTATACAGCCCTTTTAAATTAATCAATCTCTGCTACTTGCTGTTTTAGTTGAGCAAAGATATCTTTAACTGGCATAATCTTATCGACTTTTCTCATATTATTGCCAGAGAACACCAAACCTGTTTCCACATCACCTTGTTGTGCACGAGAAAGGGCACGGATGATACAGAATTTATGGGAACAATGTTTCAAACAGTTATCACACACCGTTGGAGGTGCTACAGTACCGTCTAATACAGATTCAGCAAATTTATTTTTAATTGCTTGTCCAGGCAAACCTACAGGACTTTGAATTAATACAATATCCTCAGGGTTTGTAGCCCGTACATACATTTTTTTCAATTCGTCAGATGCATTACATTCATCAGAAGCAGCAAAACGGCTACCCATTTGAACGCCACTAGCACCTAATTTCAACATTTCTACGATATCACGACCATCAAGAACACCCCCAGCACCAATAACTGGAATGTTTTTAACAGCAGCTACAACCTCTGGCACGATTTCTCGAGCGGAACGATCTGTCCCCAAGTGGCCACCAGCTTCACAACCTTCTACGATGACTGCTGCGGCACCTAAACCTTCAGAAATGCGAGCTAATTTTGCGGACGAAACAATTGGTACGATTGGCGTACCAGACTCTTTGCCCATTGCGAACATATCTCTTGAAAAACCAGCACCTGCTACTACAAGATCAATGCCCTCTTCGATGGCAGTTTTAACTAAACCAGCAAATTGTGTTGCGGCTACCATCGCATTTATACCAATAATACCCGTAGGTGATAATTTTCTAGCTAATTGTATTTCGTATCGTAATTCATCAAACGGCAAACCGGATGCTGCAATAAGGCCGATACCACCTTCATTTGCAACGGCTGCTGCCAAGCGAGCTGTAGACAATCTAATCGCCATACCACCTTGAATAATAGGTACTTTGGCCACTAGATTCCCAATGCGAAGTTCAGGGAGCTTCACTATCAAATCCTCCTGTAAATAAAACCGGTTGGGAGGCCACTCGGCCTCCCGTACGGCTGAATTGTCAGCTTTACAGCTTATTTAGCAGAATCAATATATTCTACTGTATCCTTAACGGTTTTGATTTTTTCTGCAACGTCGTCAGGGATTTCAACATTGAATTCTTCTTCGAATGCCATGATCAATTCAACGATATCTAAGGAGTCAGCGCCTAAGTCGTCGATGAATGTAGAATCAATGGTAACTTCAGCTTCATCAACGCCTAATTGTTCCACAACGATTGCTTTTACTTTATCGAAAGTGTTCATTGGTGGTTCACCTCCTTTCAAAGTGTATTTATATATAGTCTAATTTTGAAACTACATCACCATACCGCCATCTACATTGATGACTTGGCCTGTAATATAGTTAGCAAAATCGCTAGCAAGGAATGTTGCTACTGTCGCTACTTCTTCAGCATTAGCCATACGGCCCAATGGAATTTCTGCAACCATAGCTTCTTTAACTTTTTCTGGCAATACATCAGTCATATCAGTATTGATAAATCCTGGTGCAATAGCATTAACAGTAATGCCACGACTTGCTAATTCTTTAGCACAGGATTTAGTAAAACCAATTACACCAGCTTTAGATGCTGCGTAGTTAGTTTGACCCGCATTACCCATAACGCCTACAACAGATGTCATATTGATGATATGACCAGAACGTTGTTTCATCATGATTTTAGATACTGCTTTAGTTACTAAATATACACCTTTAAGGTTAATATCTATAACAGCATCAAAATCTTCGTCTTTCATACGCATCAACAAACCATCACGCGTAATACCCGCATTATTTACGAGAATATCAATGTGACCAAACTCTTTATGAGCTTCTTCCACCATAGCTGCAACTTCATCAGCATTAGCTACATTGGCTTTAATTTTAATGGCTTTACGGCCTAAAGCTTGTACAGCTTCAACAGTTTCTTGAGCTGCACCTTCGCTACCGCTATAGTTAACCACTACATCAGCACCAGATTGTGCTAAATTGATAGCTACAGCGCGACCAATGCCACGGGATGCGCCAGTTACAATGGCTACTTTACCCTCTAAATGCATTTTATCGAACCCCTTTCAAAAATTCAAGCGTTTTCTCTAAGGATGCAATGTCTTCAACATTGGCTAATTCCATATCTTTATTGATTTTTTTAGTAAAGCCAGTAAGTACTTTACCAGGACCTACTTCAACGAATCGAGTTACACCAAAGTTAACCATTTCAGCTACGCAGTCTTCCCACAATACAGGGTTTGCAGCTTGTGTAACTAAGGATTCTTTAATATCGTTTGCATTAGTCAAAATTTTACCTGTCACATTTGCTACTACAGGAATTTGAGCATCGCTCACTTGGATTTTATCCAACTCTTCTTTTAAACGAAGAGCTGCAGGTTCCATCAAACGGCTGTGGAATGGAGCACTAACAGGAAGCATAACAGCACGTTTTGCACCGGCTTCTTTCATCTTTTCTGCTGCAGTTTCTACCGCTGCTGTTTCACCAGCAATAACAATTTGACCTGGGCAGTTGAAGTTAACTGCTTGTACAGAACCAACAGAATCGTTAACCTCTTTACAAATTTCTACAACTTGTTCACGAGGTAAAGCTAGAATTGCTGCCATAGCACCTTTGCCCAATGGCACAGCTTCTTGCATATATTCACCGCGTTTATGAACAACATACACAGCATCTTTAAAGTTCAATACACCTGCCGCTACTAGAGCACTGTATTCACCAAGACTATGACCACCTACGATATCAGGTGTAAACCCTTGTTCTTTAAGAACTTCATAGCAAGCTACAGATGCAGTTAAGATAGCCGGTTGTGTATTAGCTGTTTTAACAAGTTCAGTATCAGGGCCTTCAAAGCACAATTTGGAAATAGAATAACCAAGCGCTTCGTCAGCTTCTTCAAAACGTTGTTTTACAATAGGATATGCATTGTACAAATCTTGTAACATGCCTACTTTTTGGGAACCTTGACCAGGAAAAACAAATGCCGTTTTCATAAGGGCCTCCTTATTTACCAAGACCTTGAAGTTTTTTAATTACAGTTTCAGTTTCAGCCATGATATCTTTGATAATAGTTGCACATGGTTTAACATCTGTTAACATGCCAGAGATTTGACCGATCATTACAGAACCTTCTTTTACATCACCTTCAATAGCAGCTTTACGAAGTGTGCCTGCACCTAAGTTTTCTAACTCTTCTTTGGAGCCACCGCTAAATTCAAGGGATTTATATTTATGAGCTAATGCATTATCAATGATACGTACAGGGTGACCTGTTGTTAAACCAGTCATAACAGTAGCACGATCTTTTGCTTTCAATACTGCATTTTTATAGTTTTCATGAGCAATACATTCTTCGGATAATACGAATCGCGTACCCATTTGTACTGCTTGAGCGCCTAATGCAAAGGCTGCAGCCATACCACGGCCATCAGCAATACCACCAGCTGCGATAACTGGAACATCTACAGCATCTACTACTTGTGGAATCAATGCCATAGTAGTAATATCGCCTACGTGACCACCAGATTCTGTACCTTCTGCAATAATTGCATCAATACCACCACGCAACAAGCGTTTTGCAAGTAATACGGAAGCAACTACAGGGATTACTTTAGTACCGATTTCTTTCAAAGCTGGAATATACACGCCAGGATTACCAGCACCTGTTGTAATTACAGGAACGCGTTCTTCCACAACTACTTCCATAACTTCTTTAACAAATGGAGACATGAGCATAATATTACAACCAAATGGTTTGTTTGTGCGCTCTTTTAATTTGTGAATTTCATTACGGAAAATATCAGGAGGCATATGACCAGCCCCAATGATACCAAGGCCACCCGCTTCGGAAACAGCTGCCGCTAATTCTGCAGTACCGAGCCAAGCCATACCACCTTGTAAGATTGGGTACTCAATCTGCAATAAATCACAAATGTCAGTCTTAATCATCTTGATGTGTCCTCCTTAATACCATTTCAAGACAAGGCTAGCCCATGTAAGGCCTGCACCAAATCCTGCAAACGCAACATTATCGCCGCGTTTGAAACGCCCTTCACGATTAGCTTCGTCCAAAGCTATCGCTACAGACGCGGCAGATGTATTACCATACTTATGTAAATTAACAAATACTTTTTCCATCGGCATATGTAAGCGTTTTGCAGCCGAATCAATAATACGAATATTTGCTTGATGTGGAATGAAAAAATCTAACTCATTAAGTTCCATTCCAGCTCGTTCTAAAGATTTTAAAACAGTACGCCCCATCGTTTTAACAGCGAATTTGTATACTTCAGGGCCATCCATATGAATGAATGTTAAACCTTCTTCAACGCGTTGGTCATTGGCAACTACAGCTGTACCACCTGCAGGAATACAAAGAGATGGACCACCAGTACCATCGGCACCCATATCAACACCTTTAATGCCATAACCTTCAGGGACTTCAGATACTACTGCGGCACCAGCGCCATCACCAAAGAGGATACATGTACCACGATCGTTCCAATTTACTCGACGGGAGAGAATTTCAGCGCCCACAACGAGCACCTTTTTGTATAAACCGGAGCTAATATAGCTAGCTGCAGTAATCAATCCATATACAAAGCCAGAGCATGCAGCTTGTAAATCATAAGCCGCTGCATTCTTAGCTCCTAAATTCGCTTGTAATACACAAGCGGCTGAAGGAATAATCATATCCGGTGTTAAGGTAGCAAAAATAATCATGTCTATATCTTCGGCACTAACCTTAGCCATTTGCATAGCTTTTTTTGCTGCCTCAGTCGCCATATACGATGTATTCATACCTTCCGGTGCAATGCGTCGTTCCTCAATACCAGTACGTTCTCTAATCCATTGGTCATTGGTATCAACCATTTTTTCTAGATCAAAGTTTGTTACTACATTGTCAGGAAGGAAGCTCCCAGTACCAATGATTCCTACCGGTTTACTCATCATAGTCATACTTCAAGGCTCCTTCAATATCCATTGTTTCTCTTATGTGTTGAATAATTTTACGTTCTACTAAATCACTAGCAATTTCAATAGCAGTTTTAATCTCTTTAGCTTTAGAGCTACCATGGGCAATCATAAACACCCCGTTAACCCCTAAGAGTGGAGCACCACCATTTTCCGTGTGATCTAAGCGTTTTGCCATCTTTTTTAAAGCTGGCTTTACAAGCATAGCACCAATTTTAGCAAAAATGCTACCTGCCATAATGCTATCCTTTACTAATTGTGTAAGACCTGTTACCAAGCCTTCAGCGAATTTAAGTACCACATTACCGACAAAACCATCGCAAACAACAACATCTACGACCCCTTTTGGAATATCACGGCCTTCAATATTACCATTGAAATTAATAGTTTTCATACGTTCCAAAATTGGATATGTGGCTAGAACGACATCGTTCCCCTTAGTGGCTTCTTCGCCAATATTTAATAACCCTACTGTAGGTTCTTCTTTACCTAATAAAAGTTTTGCATATTCAGAACCCATCAATGCACCTTGTACAAGATGTTTTGGTTTACAATTTGAGTTAGCACCAGAATCTAACATAACAGTAATACCACTAACTGTTGGCATCGGAGTTGCAATAACTGGGCGATCAACCCCCTTAATACGACCGAGACCAAACAATGCAGCTGCTACAGCAGCACCTGTGCTACCAGGAGCAATCACGGCATCGCAAATATTATCACGAACTAAAGATGTTGCTACCACAATGGATGCGTCCTTTTTCTTACGCAATGCTTGTCCTGGATGCTCATCCATACCGATAACTTGACTGGCATGATGTACAGAAATGCGTGGATTCTTAGCTTCATTCCTAGCTTCTAATATATTAAAAATTTGCTGCTCATCGCCGACGAGCACCACTTCAATGTGTTCATTTGCTCGTACGGCTTCAATGGATCCTAGTACAGTCTCCAATGGAGCAAAGTCGCCACCCATGGCGTCTATTGCAATTTTCATAATCTACACCCTATTCTCTACGGATTCCATAATAAATTTTGCGCGAAATACTTCTTTTATTTTATCTCGTATAATGACCCAAATAAAGAACTTATTACCACGGCGACGCACAAT
This sequence comes from uncultured Veillonella sp., assembly GCA_900538355.1. GTDB lineage: Bacteria > Bacillota > Negativicutes > Veillonellales > Veillonellaceae > Veillonella. The sequence goes on along the minus strand of UPXS01000003.1, from coordinate 14,893 downwards.
TTCTGCTTTTGCCACCAAATTAGTACCAGCTCCAACTGGGTTTTTATATTTTATATTTCCAACCTCCGCAGAACAAACAGTAGTCCCCATGACTACCTTTGCGAGGGAATTTGCTTGAGCATATAAATACTGTGGCTCTACATATCCAAATCGATCTTCCATGTCAGAAGTAGTACGTAGCATTGATAAGGCTTGTTGTCCTTCTGTAACATCGATCAGTTCACCAACCACTTCGTATGGTACATGTTCTACCGCTTCTTGTGATTGACCTGTAGCCATGACGCGTATGCGTTCACGCAATTCAGGAATGCCCAACTCTAGACGATCCAGACGAATCGTTGGCACACTTACATTAAAGTGTGTAGCCAATTCTTCATCAGTAAGAAATGGCGTAATATTCAGTTTTTCTTGTAACTGTTTTTGGCGCTCTTGCTTCTTTAACCGACTCATGGGACCACCTTTTATGACCTAGTATTAATATTACATCCTAAGTATATACAATAATTCCCTTGTTGGCAAGGCTTTTCATACATATAGTAACAGATTTTCTACATATATACCAAATATAGTTATTATTTTATATTTAAGTATCTTTTTGTTTATAAAAGTATAAAAAATGCCACTACTCTACAGCTTTATATTACTATAAAATAATGGCACTGACTAATGCATATCAAGTATATTAAGTTATATATTACTAAAAAGTTATATATTACTAAAAGTATACAAAAAAGACGCCTACTTCAGTAGGCGTCTTTTTTAGCTCACATATTAAGCATTAGCTACTACTTGCTCACCTTTATAGTGACCACATGTAGGGCAAACACGATGAGGCATCTTAGGTTCGTGGCATTGTGGGCATGCTACATAACCAGGAGCTTCCAATTTCCAATTAGCACGACGGCGATCGCGACGGCATTTAGACAATCTACGCTTAGGTACTGCCATTATCTGCACCTCCTTAGTACAATCATTAGGACAATCTATCATCTTTCTCATCAAGCAAAGCACGTAACTCTGCAAATCGAGGATCCACCACAAAGGATTCACAAGAACAAGGTGAAACATTTAAATTTGCTCCGCAATGAACGCACAATCCTTTGCAATCATCCTGACATAACACTTGAGAGGGCTCATTGATGATTAATGTATCCCTAATTAGTTCGGTTAAATCAATTTCCTCTCCATCGAAAGGAATCACATCTTCAGTAGCCTCTCTAGAGTCACTAAAGATTTCCTCAAAGGAATCCTTACGATCATGCTCTGTTGTAGTTAAACAACGAGAACATTCGTAATCGCCTTTAGACTCTATCGAACCTTGAACGATGTAATTTTGACCATCAAACCAAAACTCACCATTAATGGTTATATCATGACGGCTCCAAGGAAAAGCAGTTACGTCACCAAGCTCAGAGGATGGTATCGTATAGCTATAAGGAAATTTCTTTCCTATATGTTCTTTTGCTTGCTCTACTTGCAGTTTCATAATCTTACCTCGACTCATAATATTATAAACATGACATAGTGCTTTGTCAAATAAAAAAGACTATCTTAAGCGGACTCAAGATAGTCTTTTTGGTAAGTCAATTACATTTTTTCGAATTGGTCTTTACCAACACCGCAAATTGGGCAAACATAATCAGCTGGTTGATCTTCGAATTTTACGCCTTCAACAGCTTCATCATAAACCCAACCACATACTACGCATACGTATTTTTCCATGTGTATTTCCTCCTTCACTTGAAAATTATTGTTTAATGTTTATCTTTTATAATTTAGATACTCTATCTGTAATGTAGTATACCAAAGATATCGAAACTTTTCAATACTCATTTTCTTAATTTCTTATTTTTCCTAATATTTAAAAAGCATATATAATATGCGGATTTGTGTTACATATCAATTTGAAATGTATTATCATTTAGACGCTTTTAGACTCAATTCCCCAAAAATTTTCTTCATCACTACTCCTCTATCAATATAAATAATAGACATTATTCTACCAACAGTTTTTGTAGTATTAACGAAAATATTTACCTAAGGTATACATAATTTATATATTATACTATTATATATAAGAGAATATAGTTATATTATATTTCAAAATAAATAAACTAATAACTTATTATATAAGTATGTACTTATGAACACTTACTTCTCTATGAGATATACATATAATAAGAATTTTACTATCTTACTATGAACTATTGATTAGAGAAATCATCATTTATATTGTTATCATAGGAGGATTTATGAGAACAGCTTTAACGGAACTTTTACAAATTGAATACCCTATTATCCAAGGTGCTATGGCTTGGGTATCTGAACACAAATTAGTTGCTGCTGTTGCTAATGCAGGTGCAACAGGTGTTATCGCCCTTGGTGGCCGCGATGCTGAATGGACTCGTAATGAAATTCGTGCATGTAAAGAATTAACAGATAAACCTTTCGGTGTTAACCTTATGTTAATGGCTCCTAATAAAGATGAGTTAGTAAATGTGATTATCGAAGAAAAACCTGCATTTGTAACTCTCGGTGCTGGTAACCCTGTACCATATATCAAACCGCTCCAAGAGGCTGGTATCAAGGTTATCCCTGTAGTACCTTCCCTTAAATTGGCTAAACGTATTGAAGAAGCTGGTGCTGATGCTATGATTGTAGAAGGTATGGAAGCTGGTGGTCATATTGGTAGCCAAACAACAATGTCTTTAATGGAAAATATTTTGCCAGAAATCAGTATTCCAGTTGTTGTAGCAGGCTCTATCGTTGATGGTCGTGGTCTTGCCGCAGCTTTATTAATGGGTGCACAAGGTGTACAAATGGGTTCTCGCTTCTTATTAGCAGAAGAATGCCAAGCACATCAAAATATGAAAGAAGCAATTATCAAAGCAACAGATACCGATTCTGTTGTAACTGGTCTTCTCTCTGGTCACGGTGGTGTCCGTAGCTTAAAAAACGAATTCACGACTCGTTACCTAGCTGCAGAAACTGATGGTGTTACTACACCTGAAGAGCGTACAAAAATGTCTCAAGGTACTAATAAACGCGCCGCTATTGATGGCGATGTAGTAAACGGAGCCGTACAAGTTGGTCAAGCCTTGAATCGTCTTGTAGCTATCGAACCAGCTCATACAATTGTTCAAACAGTAATGAACGAAGCTATTATGTCTATTCGTAAGGCTCAACGCCTTCTTGAAATTGTTTAATCAATTAGGAGTGTCATATGTTACCATTTCATGGAAAATATCCAAAATTAGATCCTAAAAGTTGCGTCATGCCCGGTGCTGAACTTGCTGGTGATGTAGAGCTTAAAGAATATGCATCTATTTGGCAAAATTGTGCCCTTCGTGGTGACGTAAACAAGATTGTAGTAGGTCGTTACTCGAATGTACAAGATAACTCTGTGTTACATGTAGATGACGATAAAGCATGCATCCTCGGCGATTATGTAACAATCGGCCACGGTGCAATCGTTCATGCCAGTACAATCGAAGATAATGTTTTAGTTGGCATGGGTGCCATTGTACTCAGTGGTTGTCATGTCGGATCTGGATCTATTATTGCAGCTGGTGCAGTAGTAAAAGAAAATACTGTAATCCCTCCTAACTCATTAGTGGTCGGTATTCCAGCTCGTGTTGTTCGCACAGATGAAACTCAAATTGAACGCATTCACAATCAAGCTTTAAAATATAAACACTTGTGGACTATTGAGTACGGTATGCTTCCTGATGCAGGTGGCGAGGAATACGATAAAAACGCCAAAATCGTATAATCACATATACAATAAAATTTGCACAAATAATCAGAACCACCCGTAAAACGGGTGGTTTTATGATTCGCGACTACGTCGCGAACCAGTCTAAAGACAATAACAAAAGCCGAGGCAATCACTGCCTCGGCTTTCATAATTTATGTGGTCTAAATTTTATTGAATTGTTGGTGCATAAATCGCTTGTCGAAGATCCACCCTACGATGTTCTTCCATCATCTTAGGAATATCTTCTTATTCGGCTGGTTTCACGCGATTGTTGCCGTCTTTCATAGCTTCTTTCAAGCTAAAGATAACCATTTCATTCATGTAGAAACGTAATTCATCATCATGTACATTGGCCGTATTGCGCTCCAAGATATCTATGATTTGTTGTGCATAGTCCATCTTTTCATCGTCAGACACAGTCACATGATTCATAAAGAAGTCTTTATAATCATTGTACAAACGATCTAACGCCATGCGTGCATAGCTGTCTTTCTTATAACGATGACTCACAATGTACCAGCTACGACGAACGTTCATATAATACAATGCATTATTACGGTACCGTTCTTGGCCCTTCATAATACGAGAGTCGTCCATGATATATTTATCTTTTTGATCCAATTGGAATTGTGTGAAAGCATTCACTACTTCACGAACTTCTTCGCTAGGTACAGGAATAGCCACTTCTGCTTCAATCACGTTTAATGGTTCAGCTGGTTGTTCTGGCATCATCAAAGTATCCCGAGCCGCATCCGCCTGACCAACTGCACATACACAAGCAAGCGCCAATACAGGCATAATTTTTTTGAATTTCATACATCCTCCTTATGATGAGCCGCCCTCCGAAGGGCGGCTTTCACAATCCTTACATGAGCCATGAAGAACTCGAATATTCAGATTCGATTATTTTGTAAGACCTGCTTGTTGCATCAACAATGCAATTTGAGCCTTCATTTGTTCATTATCTTCCTTCACAGAGGATAATTCATCAATACGTTTTTGCATACGTGCATTATCATCCTTAACAGAAGACAACTCATGGAGGCTTTCTTGCATGCGTGCATTTTCAGCTTTCAACGCTGTTACTTCATCTTGCAACACATAAATAGAGCTGATAGGACCGCCCTTATAACGTTCAGGAACAGCTTTCTTCGCATCGGAAGTGCCGAATTTACGAGTTACACCGGCATTCACCATGTTATGGTGGCTACCTACGGACATCCCTACATGGAACATGGTATCTTCCGCCGTGTAATGTGCAATGCCTAGAGCCGCCGCCGTTTCACCGCGATAGTTGCCGATGCCGGCCATCACCTGAGTCGGTTCCAACGGATCATACTGAATAGGTTTCAATGCTGAAAGTGCCGCCGCATGAGCGCCCACACGTTGCGTTTCGCCCGCTACCGCATTAATGGCATTTGACAAGCCGCCAGTAGCATTTTTCAATTGATTTACATTAACCGCATCGGTACCGTTTACGCCAGGACCGACATTACTGATCGTATTGCCGCCGTTATCGAGACCGTCTTTTGTGAGGCTCACCTGATTGCCGCCGGCCGGAGTGATTGTCACGCCGCCACTGTTCATAACGGTTGTATTACCGTCAGCGTCCTTAGTCGTTACGGTTTCTAGACCTTTCAAGTCCTTCGCCATACGAACCTTAAGGTTATTGTTGCCGTCGGATACGACACCCAAATTATCTTCTGAGGTCAACTTATTGGCATCGGTAATGCCGCCGACTACATTCACCTGTTCGTTAAGCTGTTTCTTGATAACCGTACCGGTATCACCACCGTACTTCATACCGTCATCTTTGGTTGCCACCTGATGTGTCTTACCGTTTTCATCCCGGTATTTAATACGAGTGATTTCGTTTCCGTTAAGGTCAGGATCGCCTTTATCAACGGTAATATCAGCATTGCGGCCGTCCTTACCGCTTAAACCGATGTGACCGACACCGTCTTTACCGGACATGGATACAGCATCTTTACCGTCTTTGCCAGCAATGCCTACCTTGCCGTCCGTACCGTCAGCACCGTTAGGTCCTGTAATGGATACGCCGTCTTTGCCGTTTTTACCGACTTTCACCTTATCGGTAGTTAAGCTGTCAGTCTTTAGATCCTTCGCCATCTTGATCGTAACATTACCATTTTCAGCTACGGTCTTAATATTCTCACCGGAATATTTATCATCATTTTCTGTACCTTCACCTTTAATGGTAACCTTTTGACCTAAATCACGATGGAATTCGCCTGTATTACCGGCAAAATCCATACCTTTCTTCGTGATTTCATCGCCCAAGTTGGTAATTTTATTATCCAAGGTCTTGTGAGATTTCTGCAACTGGTCTTCTGTAGCAGCACGACCGCTTGAGATATTATCAGGGTCCCAATCTTTGTTTTCCAGACCTGTCACATAGCCGTCCTTACCGTCAACAGCAACTTTCCCTGCCGCAATCTTGCCGTCTTTGCCGTCGATCGTTACCTTGTCGCCGGCCTTAATGGTACCGTTTTCGCCGTCAATCGTTACATTGCCCGCTTTAATAGTACCTTTATTACCATCGATTTCAACCTTATCGCCGGCTTTGATTGTACCGGCATTGCCGTCTATAGCCACTTGTTTTGTCAGATCTGTGCCCATTGTCACCTGATCCTTAAGGCCCACTTCATAGTTTTTCGACCCATCCGCATTGGTGCTAGGTGTAACGATAATATTTTTACCGGCTGTCACCGTTGTACTCGCAGCCGCTATCGCCTTATCCAATTGGGATTTATTAACCGCATCTTTAGGATCCGTACCATCGGCTACATTCGTAATCTTATTACCTCCGTTATCGAGGCCATCCTTTGTGAGGCTCACCTTATTACCGCCGGCAGGATTGATTGTCATACCGTCACCGTTAATAACAGTGTTATTACCACCGTTTGTGAAAGTTGTAGACGTTAACCCCTGTAATTCTTTCGCCAATTTTACATTTAATGTACCGTTACCGTCGGATACAACACCGATATTATTGTCGGATAATTTAGCTGCATCAGCACCGCCTTTGATAGTTACGGTATCACCTAATTTTCTGTTGCTTACGGCACCGGTATCACCGGCAAAATTCAAGCCTTTTTCAAGAGTTTTATTGATATCGGAGATATCCTGTTTATTCTTATTGATATTCTGCGTATTATTGACGATATCTCCGGCATTTTTAGTGATGTTCTGTTTGTTACTCGCAATATCCTGTTTATTTTTGTCGATGTCGGATCTATTCGTATTAACTTTGTCGTTAACCTTCTTCAACTGATCTTCCGTAGCACCACGACCGGATACAGCCACTGGATTATCCACATTCCAATCCGTATTCGTGAGACCTGTTACATGACCTGTATCACCATCTACAGTTACAGGGTGGGCAGTACCAACATTGATTTTATTGCCTAAACCGACAGTAAATTCCTTACCGCCATTCGCATTCGTACCTTCCGTTACGGTTATATTCGCATCCTTTGCTTTCACAGTGGATGCCTTCGCAGTACCGTTGATAGCTTTTTGTAACTGACCATAGTTAACTGCATCATTAGAATTACTACCATCCGCCACGTTGGTAATCTTCTGATTGTTCGCATCAATACCGTTCGGCGTTACATAAGTCTTACCGCCTACAGTCAAGCCGTTATTGTTGATAGTCGTACTGCCGGCAGTAACGCTTTCTAGACCGGTTAACGTTTTCGCCAATTTTACATTTAATGTATCTATTCCGTTGGATACAACGCCGATATTATTATCGGATAGTTTTGTGGATCAGTCACGCCACCAACAACATTTGTCTGTTCACCAAATTTACGAGTAAATTGATTAGCTGTAGCCGATGCAGCTTTCACATCACCGGCATATACCACGCCCTTATCCATCTCCGAAGTAACTGCATGCAATTGACTGCCGTTGATAGCATCCGTAGAAATAGCGGAAATACGACCTGCCGCTACATTAGTAACTGTCCGTTCCATGCCTGCCTTGCCAACACTTACGGTAGATGACGGATTAATACCAGCAAAGTTATGTACAGCTCCGTTAATGGTTGCGGAAGGTGTCGCTACAGCTGCTGCCGTTTCAGAACCGGTCCCCAGAGCTACAGCGCTTTCATTATCTACCTTTGTATTATTACCGAGAGCCACAGCATTTTTCGCCGTCACGGAAGCATTGTTCCCGAGAACCATAGCCCCATCAGCGGAAACATTGGAGTTACTGCCCACTACATAAGAATTATCGGCCGTAATACTGTTCTTATAGCCGAATGCACCGGACATATTACCTTTAACAGTACCGTCTGTAACAGTTGTAATTGTATCCTGATCGGCACCTGCACCACTACCATTTGCTTCCGTCGTGGTCATAACAGTAGCGGAACCGATGGTATTTCCTGCACCGATAGCATACGCCTGATTACCGTAAATCGTATTCTTGGAACCAACAGCAGCAGACTCTTTCCCGGATTTAGAACCGTCTTTCATATCTAAACCGACCTGGTTCGTATCACCGATAGAGGATGAACGATCACCGTAAGCACCAACCTGCGTACCAAGAGCAAGAGAATTTGTTCCCCAACTACGTGTCATGATACCGATACCGGTGCTGGCTACACCTTTAGTCAAAGAGTTGATACCGATTGCTGTAGAGCCTGTACCATAGGCTTCGCTCAATGTACCGATAGCCGTAGTTGCATCACCGATAGCCGCCGTATTTGCATATTTACCTTTTACATTAATAGATGCCGAACCAAGAGTGCCGGCGAATTTATCTTCAATTTCCTTGTTAAAGCTCTTTTTAATACCGTTTCCTGCAGCCAATTGAGGCACAGCTGTTTCCAATTCAGTACGAGCCATATCGATATCATCACCGCCGATGGCAACAGATGAATTACCAATAGCTCTTGTATCTGCACCGAGAGCAAGAGACTGTGTACCATAAGTTTTTGCAGTGCTGCCGATAGCTACACCTTGCGCATATTTAGGGTTAACAGTACCGCCATCATTCTTAATTTTTACATTTGTTTCCGCAGATGCACCGATAGCCACATCACCACGAGCACCGTAGGAAGCAGCATCCGCCCCCATAACTACAGCGCCGGATCCAGGATTACCATGGTGCGTAGAAACAATACTCTTTGCGGAACGACCGATAACGATATCCCCGTTTTCCAAAGCTTGTGCCCCTTGACCTATAGCCACTGTACTTGTCGGGATATTCGTGCCTACAGTACTTTCACCGGCTGCTTTTGCACCGTTACCGATGGCTACACTATAATCACCAAGTGCATTAGCTATATCACCAATAGCGATACCACCATTATTTGAGGCCTGCGCTCCGATACCATTTTTAATCGGTGCCCCCAAAGCATCAGTCGGCATCATAACGCCCGTCAACATAACGGCAAGCGCAGTAGCACCTACCATTTTAGAAAATACAACCGACAAAGAAGACCGTTTCGTCATGTTCTTTGCCGTTTCCGCTACGACTACGTAACACCCCTTTGTACGATTCCAAATTACTTTAAACACTCGATTCATCAATCTTACCCCTTTAAATCAAACTAACTATATCCACTTACATAAAAATTACAGTAACCAATCGATAATCACTTAGACTATATCGATTTTCTTAAAATCATATAACTAAAATACCACATTTTACTGTAAAAGTAAATTTTTTTCATTTTATTTTCACATAATTATGCGTTAAAATTATCAATTTTTCGATATATCAGAACCACCCGTAAAACGGGTGGTTTGCTCACGGGCTATAAGCCCGTAGTACTAGGCCAGCGTCTAAAGGCGCTGGCTTTCACTACGTTCAAGCCGCATAGCCATTGACTCGTAACCTTCCCCTCAAAGGGGATATGTATTACTTGCTACCCTTAAAAGGGTCCTCATACTCTTTTACACTTAACTTATCCTTCATTTGGTCATGTAACTCTTGCTCACGTATATATTTTCTTACTGTTGCCTCATTTAGACCTACTGTACTAACATAATATCCCTCGGACCAAAAGTGTCTATTTCTAAATTTATACTTTAAGGTTACCGCACCCGCATAGCGGGTGGTTTTATGATTCGCGACTATGTCGCGAACCAGTCTAAAGACAATAACAAAATGGATGCCCCCTGTAAAATACAGGGAAGCATCCATGTGTTTAGATTACTATTTATCACTCTTTAGTTTTGACTGAATAATCTGCTCTACCATAAGCGCTGTACCCATAGTTAACGCTATAGGGAACAACATTTCTACAGAAAATCTTGAAAGCTCAAGCATAAATACACAAGATGTCATTGGCATCTTTTGAGCAAGGCCAAGGAATGCTACGGCACCGATGAATGCTGCCATACCTAATGATATAGGGGCAACAGCAATAGACCAAATGGTACCAAATACTATAGCTAGCGTACTTCCCAACATCATAGATGGAGTAATACGGCCACCATACGCACCTGCTGCTAATGCGAGTAATACAGCTACCCACTTAGAACCAAATAAACCTAATGCATAAGTCCATGTAATTTCATTGGTAAAGGTTAATTCATTGCCAGCCTTACCATTCCCAAGAATTTCAGGGAAATACATAGCTAATACACCGATAAGTGTAAATGCTACGATAGAAATGGGAATCATAACAGGACTGCTACGATGAATAGCCGGTAACTTACTTTGTGTAATATTAAATAAAACTACACCTAAGGCAACAATAGCACCCAAGGCAATGGAGAATTCAACATAATGGCTACCCAAGCTAGGTTGAGCCATTGTATATTGAATAACATCCCCTACACCTGCCTGTCTCGTTACAAAGGTTGCTAATCCACAGCATACAAGAGCAGCACTCATAGCCCGTATATTCCATGTAAGAAGCAATGTTTCTAACGTAAAAATCGCTGCCGATAACGGTGAATTATAAACCGCTGCCAAGCCAGCACCTGCTGCACAAGCAATCAATAGTTGGCGGTCTTCTTGTTTTATATCAAAATGTTTAACTAAAAAAGTTGTAATCCCTGCACTGGCTTCACGTGGTGCGACTTCTCGTCCTAATGGTGAACCAATACCTACGGTAATAATTTGTAAAGTTGCATGTAAAACAGTAGTAATAGGATTCATATCCATCTTACCAGATACAGCCGTTTTAATATCTACAACACCTTTACCATATCGATGAATAAGTACCCAACCGACACCGCCTATAAGACCGCAAATAATCAGTGGTATCAATCGCTCTACGGGAGATACACGAGCTACAGCAGTACCAAAACTCATATGATCAGCAGAAGAATAATGATATACAAAGTGCTGAATCCCATGTAATAAATGTGTATAAGAAGCCCCTACTAATCCCGCTATAAATCCAACGATAATTATGAGGCCTATTAAACGTTTATCAAATGCCATACTTACTCCATTGCTAATACGACTTCGCCTGTTTCTAATGTTTTCTTAACATCTATAATACGTTGATTAGATGACCCTCTAAATCGCAATGCTGGATCTTTTAGTTCATCTACAAAGCGACCGTCTACGAGAATATCAATTTCATGTAATAAAGCGCTTCTCAACTTATCTTCTAAGATATCATCTATAGTATAACCTGAATAGGCCCAAATTTTCTTGTCTGGCGCCGCCGCACGGACTGCCCGCACCACCGGCAATAAACCTTGTACATTTTGGAACGGTTCCCCACCTAACAAGGTTAAACCTGAGCATGTTGGAGTTTTCACATAGGATACAACTAAATCAGTTTCAGATTGAGTCCACTCCTTACCGGCATTAAAATCCTGGTATTCTTCATTAAAACAGTTATAACAACAATGTGTACAACCGGTTACGAATATAGATGTACGAATACCTTCCCCATTGGCAATATCATATTGTCTTATTTGCCCATATCTCATAATTACCTCCATAAAAGTAATTATCAACTTTGATTAACACTATATAGATATATTTCTATTTCTTACAAACGCAGTAAAAGCTGTGCCTTAAGCACAGCTTTTACCATGTATTTATAGAAACTATAATTCTAATAATTTTAAATGTGCATTACACGATCTTTGATTTCTTTCGTACGCCCTTCGTTCCAGAAGTTTTCACCTAGGTAACCACAGGTGCGACGAATTACAGTTAATTTATCGCGGTTTGTGTTGTGGCAACGTGGACATTCCCATTCATTATGTTCATTGACCTTAATTTCACCATCAAAACCACATTCGTGACAGTAGTCGGACTTAGTATTAAACTCAGCATAAGAAATATGGTCATAAATATATTGAATCATAGTCAAAACGGCTGGAATATTATTAGTCATATTCGGAATTTCCGCATAGGAAATACAACCGCCAGTCGATTTCTTTTGGAATTCAGATTCAAAATTAAACTTATCAAATACATTGATTTCTTCACGAACATTTACGTGATAGCTATTAGTGTAATATCCTTTATCAGTGATATCTTCAATTACACCAAAGCGAGCACGATCTAGAGAAGAGAATCGATTTGTTAAACTTTCAGCAGGTGTACCATATAAACCAAAGCCAAGATTATGTTTATCATGCCATAGATTGATGGCATCATTTAAACGATCCATAATTTTCATGGCAAATACACGACCTTTTTCACCTGTGTTAGACTCACCGGTAATCAATCGAGTTGCTTCATAAATACCGATGTAGCCAAGAGAAATTGTTGCATAACCACCAGTTAGGAAGCGAGCGATTTTCTCTCCTTTTTTTAGGCGCGCAATAGCACCATGTTGCCAATGAATTGGCGATACATCACTCACTACATCCTTTAATAAGTTGTAACGTAATAGTAATGCTTTTTCCGCTAATTCAAGACGTTTATCTAAAATTTCAAAGAATCTTTCTTCACTACCGCGAGCTAAGATGCCAATTTGAGGTAAGTTCAAACTTACAACGCCCATATTAAAGCGCCCATCAAACTTATAGTTCCCCTTTTCATCCTTCCAAGGAGATAAGAAAGAACGACATCCCATTGGGCTAAATACATTACCTTCATAGTTTTCCTTCATCTTCTTCGCGGAAATGTAATCTGGATACATGCGTTTAGCCGTACATTGTGCAGCAAGTTCAGTTAAATAGTAATATGGACTATCAGGCGTTACATTATGTTCATCAAGAACATAAATCAATTTAGGGAATGCTGGCGTAATATATACATCAGCTTCATTTTTTACACCCTTAATACGTTGGCGTAAAATCTCTTCTGTAATAAGAGCAGCCTCTTTAGCATATTCATAATCAGGTTTAAAATACATGAACAATGTAACAAATGGAGATTGACCATTTGTAGTCATCAATGTATTGATTTGATATTGGATAGTTTGGATGCCATCCTTAACCTCTTTACGCGTACGTTTCCACGCAATTTCACGGGCTTTTTCCATATTTGGTTCCATCCCGTAAATCTCAACTTGTTCTTCAATAACATTGTTGAGGATTTTTTCGTAAGATTTGCGTACGAATGGCGCCAAGATGCGATCGATACCATTGATACTTTGACCTCCGTATTGACCAGATGCAACTTGGGCAATAATTTGCGTTGTTACTGTACATGCAACTTGGAAGGATTTAGGTGTATCAATTTTCTTACCATTGATAACCGTACCATTTGTAAGCATATCTTCCAAATTGATCAAGCAACAGTTAAACATAGGCTGGATAATGTAATCCATATCATGGAAGTGAATAGCACCACTATCATGGGCTTCTAAAATATCTGTAGGAATTAATTTACGACGAGCAATATCCTTAGATACTTCACCAGCGATTAAATCACGTTGTGTAGATACAATAGCAGCATCCTTATTAGAGTTTTCATCGAGAACGCTGACATTACTGCGATCTAATAAACCGATTACATCATCATCAGTGGTATTTTGACGACGTTTAAAAGCTTGAACAGCTTTGTAACCTTCATAGGCACGTGCCGTTGCAGGATTATGATACTCAATCAACTTATAATACACTTGATCTTCAATAGCATAAATTGTCATGTCTTTTTGGAGCTTTGTAGCATATTCTTCAATTTCATCAGCAATACGCTGTGCCAACCCCTCTTCGTACAACCCTGTACTACTATGCTCAGCTTTTTCTATAGCCAAAGCAATCTTATTCTTATCAAATGGTACCTTTGTACCATCCCGTTTAATGACCTGCAACATATTGGCAACCTCCCCATTTTGTTACCGCTGAAATATATGTTAAGACATAGAAAAAAGTATGGAAAACCATACTTTTTATAAATTTATATGTAAAAATGTAAAGAATTATGACTAAACTCTCTATTTTTTACCGCTAACTCAGTATACTATATATGGTGGTTGTTTTCAAGAACAAATACAATATAAAGTAAAAATAGGCTCTTTTAGCCATGCCAATACAGCATGAATAAAAGAACCTATATAAATTATAATGTAAAACCAAATAGACGTGTCAAGAAATTGGACTTTTGACCTACCCAACTAGAAGGCACTGATGGATAGAATGTGCGATCAGCTAAAAGATCGCGCTCATTGAGATGAATATTCGGCAACAAATCTTTTTTGTACGTACTATCTAATTGAGAAATAGCTTCTACGTATCCTTGATGTGCTTGCACATCACTTTCATTACAGTAACCAGTACCAAAGAAGTGAATTAGACCATTGCGATATAATTCAATAGCTCTATGATAATTAGCATTGCTATGATTAAAGGAAGCCATATTACATTGAATTAATATCCCTTTATCTACCCATTCCAACAATTGCTCTGGTTTAGTAAACAATTGACGATGTGTCTCTACTTCACTAATGATAGGAACAATCCCCATATTAAGCAAAGCTAGCAACCATGCATTAATGTGATGAACTTTGCTATTTTCAGGAATGGACACTAACATAAAATGGCTATTTCCCAATAGATACTGCTTCCGATGAGAAGCAATATATTCAATCATTTCATCACAAAGCAAAACGCGAGCACCACCATGAATAGTTACATCCACTTGTTGTTCCCCTACAGCAAGCTTCACATCATTCAATGTTGTTTCCATCTCATCCCATGAGATCGGAAGAGCACACGTCTGAACTCCAGTCACATC
>UPXS01000002.1 GCA_900538355.1 uncultured Veillonella sp. | reverse complement strand
AATCGCTTTTACGCTGCCAGGATCAGATTCCAATTTATCAAGATCCGCATGGCGTGGCATTGTGAACGGATGGTGCATTGCAACATAACGTTTTTCATCTTCGTTATATTCGAACATAGGGAAATCAGTTACCCATGTGAATGCCAATTTATCTTGGTCAATCATGTTCATTCGGCGTGCCATTTCAAGGCGCAATTCACCTAATGCACGTGCCACAGTGGCAGGTTTATCAGCAATCATCAATACAAGGTCGCCACCTTTAGCGCCCATTTTTTCACCGATATTGCGGATTGTATCTTCACCTAAGAACTTCATGATTTGAGACTTGATGGACCCATCTTCATTGAAGCAAGCCCATGCAAGACCTTTTGCACCGTAACGGTTTACATATTCAACGAGGTCATCAAGTTCACGACGTGGAATACCAGCATCGCCAGGTACAACGATACCTTTAACTACACCACCGTTATCGATTACAGAGCGGAATACTTTAAATTCTGTATCTTTTACAAGATCAGTTACATCAGTAAAGGCCATGTCGAAGCGAAGGTCTGGTTTATCAGAACCGTATTTATCCATTGCTTCATCCCATGTAATACGAGGCATAGGCAATGGAATTTCTTTGCCCAATGTAGTTTTGAATACATGAGCAATCATTTCTTCAAGCATGGAGTAAATGTCTTCTTCATCTACGAAGGACATTTCCAAGTCGAGCTGAGTGAACTCAGGTTGACGGTCTGCACGCAAATCTTCATCGCGGAAGCAACGAACGATTTGGAAATATTTTTCATAACCAGCAACCATCAAGATTTGTTTGAAAATTTGTGGAGATTGTGGCAATGCATAGAATGTACCAGCATTTACACGAGAAGGTACTAAATAGTCACGAGCGCCTTCTGGTGTAGATTTAGTAAGCATTGGAGTTTCAATTTCCAAGAAATCGCGGCTATCGAAGAAGTCGCGCATTGCTTTCGTTACTTTGTGACGCAAAATCAAGTTGCGTTGCATTTCTGGACGACGCAAGTCAAGGTAACGATATTTCAAACGAATATTTTCATCTACATCGATATCATCTTGGATATAGAATGGAGGAGTTTTAGCAGAGTTCAATACGCGCAACTCTTCACAGTACATTTCGTATGCACCTGTAGGAAGGTTTGGATTAATAGCTGCTTCATCACGTTTTGTAATTTTACCACGTACGCAAAGTACATATTCGTTACGAACATCCTCTGCTTTGTGGAAAGATTCTACGTTATGGTCTGGAGACGCTACTACTTGTACTACGCCAGAACGATCGCGTAGATCCAAGAAAATCAAACCACCGTGGTCACGACGGCGTTCTACCCAACCACATAATACGACCTCTTTACCTACCTCTTGTTCAGAGATGGTGCCACAACCGTGCGTACGGTGTAAGCCTTGCATTGTTTCCATTCTAATTGTCATCCTTTCACCAAAGAAGTTATACGTTCAGAAACTGTATCAAGTGGTACAGTTTCTTGTTCACTAGTTTCCATGAATCGGATTATGGCTTCCCCACGAGCCAATTCATCATCACCCAATATGATAACATATTTTGCATTAATTTTGTTAGCATATTTTAATTGTGCCTTCATACTCTTGCCCTGTCCGTCCATTTCAACGGTTACATATGCATCATGTAATGCTTGGCAAATTTTGAAAGCCTCTACCTTAGCCGCATCACCGAGAGCCACCACAAATGCAGATGGTTCACCAGTTGGTTCAGGCAACAAGTTTTGTTTTTCAAGGGCTAATAACAAACGTTCCATGCCCATGGCAAAGCCAATTGCTGGCGTATGAGGACCATCAAGTTCCTCTACAAGGCCATCGTAACGACCACCACCTGCTACGGCACTTTGTGCGCCTAATGGAGTGTATTGCACTTCGAATGCTGTCTTCGTGTAATAATCAAGACCACGTACAAGTCGAGGATTTAATGTATATTGCACGTTAGCAGCCGTTAAATATGTCTTCAATTCTTCAAAGTGATCATGACACTCTTCACATAAATGTTCGTGAATTTCAGGAGCACCTACGGACAATGATTTACATGTTTCATTTTTGCAATCCAAGATACGCAACGGATTTTTATATAAACGTTCTTGGCAATCGCTACATAATTGTTCTTTTTTAGGTTCAAAAAATTCAATTAATTTTTCACGATATACAGGGCGGCATGTTGGGCAACCTACAGAGTTCACCTCTACATTGAGATCTTTAAGGCCAAAGTCTTTCAACAATTGTACAACCATGCAGATAACTTCACTATCTACAACTGGAGATTGAGAGCCTAGTACCTCTGCACCAAATTGGTGGAATTGACGGTAACGCCCCGCTTGTGGTTTATCATGACGGAACATAGGTCCCATGTAATACCATTTTGTAAGGCCTTCTTTACCATATACTTTATTTTCTAAGTATGCACGTACAGCAGATGCGGTATTTTCAGGGCGCAATGTGAAGCTAGAGCCACCGTCATCGCCTGTAGTAAATGTATACATTTCCTTTTGTACTACATCTGTAGTTTCACCAATACCGCGTAAGAATAATTTAGTATCTTCAAAGGCAGGTGTGCGAATTTCATTGAACCCGTACACCTTACAAATTTCACGCATACGTTGTTCAATATAGTGCCAATTTATCATTTGTTCTGGCAAAAAGTCTTGTGTACCTCTTGGTTTTCTAATAGCCATTACACAACCTCCCAAAATTTTTTACAAATTCTATGTCGTTTCTCTAATAGTGCATCTATCGTTGCGTGGTAAACATCAACATCCTTTGGCATGTGCTGTTTCAATTGACGATATTCAGGGGCGCGCATCCACTTAGATGAACTGCCAGGTCCCATGGATAGAATACTTTGTCGCTCTTCCATGATCTGAATATTATATTCGCACGCTTTACCGGGCAAGGTATAGCCAATATTCTCTAACTGCCCTCTCATATATTGTTGGCGATATAGATAATATGGCACATAGCCAGCTGCTTCAAGACACTCTTTACCATATTGTACCATTTCTGCTACAAGATGTTCTTCAGGAATATCATCTTGCATATTTAAATCATACAATGGGCTACCACGTTTTAATGCTAACGTATGAATTGTAACATTTTCCGGCAAATTTTGACATACGTAATCCATATTCTCTATCATGTTTTGCATCGTTTGATGCGGTAAGCCTGCAATAAAATCCATATTTACCGCTAGAGATGTATTTGCTTTTACATATTGTAACAGTTCATCAATATCATGTGCACTATGCCCGCGCCCAATACGACGTAAAATATCATCTTGCATCGTTTGGGGATTAATGCTGATACGATTTACACCTAGTTCTAACATAGACCGTAGTTTTGTGGGATTCACAGAATCTGGACGCCCTGCCTCTACGGTAAACTCATGACCCGCTGGCACAAGTATAGACAACTGTTTTAAAACTTGGTGAAAGTCTTCATCGCCTAATACCGTCGGTGTACCGCCACCCATATAGAGGGTATCTACCGATAAGCCATATGAAGTAACCATAGATTTCATATCCGAAATGTCGTGGCCTAAAGCTGTTAAGAATTGACTTTTATCAGTGTAATCCTGATAAAGACCATAAGGAAACGAGCAGTACACACAACGAGTATCACAGAAAGGAATACCACAATAGAGACTCACCTTTTTATCGTCTGTATTAGCTAAAAATGGACGTTGATATTCACCGATAGCCCCCAAGGTTGCAAGCTTTTCCATAGACACAGAAAACTCGTCCCTAATGTGACGAGTTGCTGCGTGGACAGAGCCATATGTATCTATATATTTATGTAGTAGCTTTGTAGGGCGCACACCGACCATAGTTCCCCATGGAGCATCGGCTGGCAAACCTTGATATTCACGCAAATAGCGCAATAAGGCTTGACCAATTTGACGACGACCCATAGATGAAATATCACCGTCAAAAGTTTTTACGGTCTCCCCAATGGTTACAGTCAAACGATATAAACCGTCTACCTCTATCGCCTCTAGAAGAACGTCTGGATTAACCTTATCAGAGAATAAACCAGCAGCACCACAGTTATGGGCTACTACGGAGCCAAGTGGTAATGGCCCCGTATATAGATATCCATTAAGCATGGTGATGAGCCATACGTTCTAATTTTTCAAGTTCTGCTTCAGTCATATGATTTTGGCAATCGCTGCAGTAACCATATACTTTCAATTGATGGTCAATAGTGCGGAAGTTCAATTTTTTAGCGATGATAGACTCTAATGTTTCAAGCATATCGTCTTCGAACTCAGACACTTTACCACATTTCACGCAAATCAAATGATGATGGAAATGAGCGAACTCTTCATCATTTAATTCGTAACGGTTACGACCATCACCGAAATCAAGACGTTTTAACAAATCAAGTTCAGTGAATAGATCAAGTGTTCTGTAAATAGTAGCTAAGCCGATATCAGGAGCTACTTCTTTTACAAGTACATATACATCTTCAGCGCTCAAATGGTTTTCATCAGCATCGATGAAGGCTTGTAAAATTGTTTGACGTTGTGTAGTCAATTTGTATTTTTTATCTTTAATGCGTTCTTTTAATTTCTCTAATGTTGTGTTCATGATAACTATCCCCTTTACTTCTTACAAAACTTTTATAAAACCTACGCCCCAACGAATGGGTTGTATTGTTTTTCATAACCTATATTTGTTTCTGGTCCATGACCAGGATATACCATTGTATTATCAGGCAATTGATAAAGCTGAGTTTTAATGGATTCCATTAATGTTTCATAAGAGCCATTTGGAAAATCTGTACGACCTACGGAATCTCTAAAGAGAGTATCCCCTACAAATACAAGACCTTCCATGTAATAACATACCCCACCTGGCGTATGCCCCGGTGTTTCAAGCACTTCTAAATCAATAGCACCACAGGTAATATGATCACCTTGTTTAACCTCAATAATGTCAGCCTTTACCATAATCGGTGTTGGATTACTATAAGCGCTGAGATTGAGTTCAGGATCTGACAGATACGGTATATCGCCCTTTTGAATATATACAGGCACATGATATGTATCTACAATCTCTTGAATACCACCAATATGGTCACCATGACCATGGGTTAGCAAAACAGCCTTTGGTTTCAAGTCATGCTTCTTTAGAGACTCTAATACTTCCGGCGTCGCAGGATCAATGATGAAAGCTTCTCCTACCGCTTTATCGCCTATGACATAGCAATTAGTCCCCAGTGGACCTAATGGCATGCGCATAAGCACTAATTGTTGTTCACTCATTAAGCCCCTCCTTTACTACGCTGTACTGTATATACTTCACGAATACGGCGCAACTTAGTCATAACAAAATCAAGTTGTGAAATATCACGGATATCAACAACTACATTGATACTTACAGTTTTAGTATCTTCTTGAACCTTAGCATTGATGTTTGTAATGGTGATTTTCAATTCTGAAAGTACCGCCATAACCTCCATCAACAGTCCATTTCGATCGTATGCTTGAATATCGATACCTACATGGAAGGATTCACCAGAGGAACCATCCCAAGAAACTTCAATCATACGTTCTAAATCTTCTGGCGTATGGCCAAGGCTCGTACAATCGGAGCGATGGATTGATACACCACGACCACGTGTGATGTAACCGATGATATCATCACCAGGAACTGGGCTACAGCACTTCGCCATACGTACCATGACACCAGCTTCCCCTTTTACGAGAACGCCCGTACCATTCTTGGTCGTTTTTGGCCCTTGCGCTTTTAACTTCTCAATGATTTGTTCAGTGCTGCGCTTAGACTCTTCTGCTTCTTTAGATTTTTTATAGAGTTCAATTAAGCGTAAGAGCACGGTGCTGACAGGAATGCCACCATAGCCACAAGCTGCAAACATCTCTTCTTCAGTGCCAGCTTTAAGCTGTTTTGTAACTTGTTGGAGGCGATTATCAGCGATCAATTCTTTCCAACTATAGTTCAATCGTTTTGCTTCTTTTTCAAGCGCTTCTAGGCCTTTTTCGATGTTTTCAGCCTTATTTTCACGCTTGAACCAGTTGCGAATTTTGCTCTTACTTTCAGAAGAGCCTACGATATTAAGCCAATCAAGACTTGGACGACCTGTTTTAGATGTAATAATATCTACAATATCGCCATTTTGTAGGGTGTAATCTAGCGGTACAATTTTTCCGTTTACCTTAGCCCCTACACAGCGATGACCTACATCGGTATGAACGCGGTACGCAAAATCAAGTGGAACCGAACCGATAGGCAATTTAACAACATCGCCTTTTGGTGTGAATACAAATACCTCACCAGAGAAAACGTCTAGTTTTAACGCATTAACCAGCTCTGTTGGATTACTTGTATCTTGCCATTCAAGGACTTGGCGTAACCAGGCAACCTTTTGGTCGAAATCCTTATCGCCATTTTTATTGCCTTCTTTATAGCGCCAGTGAGCAGCAACACCATACTCAGATACACGGTGCATTTCCCATGTACGAATTTGGATTTCTACAGGTTGCCCCATGGTACCGATAACCGTTGTATGCAAGGATTGATACATATTAGATTTCGGCATGGAAATGTAATCCTTGAAACGATATGGCAATGGTTTCCACAAGCTATGCGCAATACCAAGTACGGCGTAGCAATCTGGAATCGTATCAACGATAACGCGAACAGCAAGCAAGTCGTAAATTTGAGATAAATCACGGTTATCCTTTTTCATCTTCTTGTAAATACTGTAGAAGTGTTTTGGACGACCTTTGATATCTGCCTTAATATGAGCTTCCCCTAACGCTTTTGTAAGTTGGCTCATCGTATCATTTACAATGTCCTCACGAGCTTGGCGTTTTTGTTTCATTTGATCTACAAGATCATAATATTTTTCCGGCTCTAAATAGCGGAATGATAAATCTTCTAGTTCCCATTTCACATTGAAGATACCAAGGCGATGTGCTAAAGGCGCAAAGATTTCTAATGTTTCCTTGGCAATGCGCTTTTGTTTGTCACTGCGCATATGCTTTAAGGTACGCATATTATGTAAGCGGTCACCTAATTTAATAACAACGACGCGCACATCCTTCGCCATAGCCAAAATCATCTTCCGATAATTTTCCATTTGGCGATCTTCTTTTGTTTCATATTGGAACTGGTTTAGTTTCGTTACACCATCAACGAGGAAAGCCACCTCAGAGCCAAACATGTTCTCCAAGTCTTCCTTTGAATACGATGTATCTTCCACCACATCATGCATAAGTGCAGCCATAAGCGTAATATGGTCGATTTGTAAGTGTGCCAAAATTTCAGCTACTGCTAGTGGATGCATGATATATGGCTCACCAGAAGCTCTCAATTGACCTTCATGAGCCTTATCAGCAAGTTCAAAAGCCTTCAATACTTGGTTACACTCATCATCTGTTAAATAGGTATGGATATATTCCATAAATTCAGCTAAAGCTTTTTCTTTGTTAAATGTACCTTGCTCAACCAAAGCTTTGCCTTCTTCATTTACAGTTGTCATGGTGTCACCTCCTATACACTATAGGTAAGAAATGTTACGGATGTGACAAGATCTAATTTTCCTTCAACGGCATTCCATCTTAGCATTAATTGACCATCATCACTTGTATATTCTTCTATGATACCCAACTCCTTAAAAACATCTAAGGATGTAAGGGCACTACGATTATTTTGATCTGCCGGCTTGCGGCGCAAAATTTCTTGTTCCACATTGTAAACCGATTGACTACGACCACGCATAGCTTGTTTTACTATGACATACATTTGTCTAAGCCCTTCTGTTGAAAGTGTAATAGGCTCTTCGCTCAGCGGTTCAATAGCTTGGATCATAAGCTGTGGAGAAACCATCCCTTGCCATTCATTCTTTTGTAAGGAAAAGGCTACTTTTACCACAGTTCCAACAAATATGGTTTTAAACAAATCGGGACGATTCCAAGCAATAGCATCTAACGTACCATTTGAGGTTTCTAAAATCACCTTACAATGATTTTTTAACTGCCCCATAAGCATAATATCTTGTACCGTTGCTTCCATTACGGCAAAGACCGGCGTACTATTGGCCATACCATAAGGCTCAAGGGCTGATACGCGGTCGATGATATCCACATCGATATCATCAACAGGTAGTTCCGCATCAATAGCAACGACAGGAATGTATTCTTCTGGTGTTACATGCTCTTTACAATATGCCGTTAAGCGGTCTCGTAGTTCATCTATCCGACTTGCATCAATACTAAAGCCAGCTGCTGCAGCATGTCCACCAAACTGTAGTAACACATCTTCACAGGACTTGAGTGCATCGTAGATATTAAAGCCATCAATACTGCGACAGGAGCCTTTACCAACGCCATCATGAATACTGATCACTAAGGTTGGTTTATAAAACTCCTCAACTAAACGGGAGGCCACAATACCGATAACACCAGGATGCCAGTCTTCACCAGCCACAACAGTTACATAATCTGCTTTATGACCTTGATTAGCTACATCGATGCGAGCAAGTTCATGAATATTCCTCTCCAGTTCTTGGCGTTCACGATTCGTTTCGTTTAATTCCTCTGCAATGGCCTCTGCTATATCCACATCATCGGTGACGAGTAATTCAACGGCACGCGTTGCATGTGTTACACGACCAGCTGCGTTAAGGCGAGGTGCTAAGGTAAAACCAATGTGACCAGATGTTATAGTTCGCTCATGTAGACCCGCTACATCGATGAGCTTTTTTATGCCTAAATTAGGCTGGCTATTCATCTTCTCTAGGCCTGCTTTTACAATGATGCGGTTCTCACCCACCAAAGGCACTACATCTGCCACAGTACCAAGCGCAACGATATCTAAATCATCTAAATACCATTCACCATGCTTTGTAAGCCACAAGGCTTGGCATAATTTAAAGGCAACCCCAACGCCGGATAAGTTTTTGTCCTTATAAGGACAATCCTTTTGCTTGTGATTAATAACAGCCTTTGCTCGTGGAATTAAATCTGGTGCCGTATGATGATCCGTAATAATCATATCAATACGGTCATGTACAGCCTCTACAATATCGTAAGAGCTAATACCGCAGTCTACGGTAATAACTAGAGCTGTCCCCCGCTCTATGAGGTGCTCTAAAGCCTCTAAATTGAGTCC
Organism: uncultured Veillonella sp.; assembly: GCA_900538355.1. Taxonomy (GTDB): domain Bacteria; phylum Bacillota; class Negativicutes; order Veillonellales; family Veillonellaceae; genus Veillonella. Next base: position 159,960 of record UPXS01000002.1, on the reverse strand, counting down.
ATATCCTTCGCTTTGACGCTCTGGTATGTAATAGGTAACATCGGCACCTAGTTTCTTTAAAAATCGGTAGAGCACAGATGTGGCAGTAATACCGTCTACATCATAATCGCCATAAATAACGATTGGTTTATGTTTTTCAATTGTCTCCTGAACTAGCGAAACAGCTACATCCATATCTTTTAATGTGAATGGATCTAACAAATCAGACAAAGAGCCTTGTAAAAATTTTCGCCCTTCGTCAACATCTATGTGGCGATTTACCATTAATTTTGCCACAATAGGATTTACACCAAGTTCACGGATTAAGATATTTTCTTGTTCTTTGTCGCTTGTAGAAATGCGCCAACGTTTTTTCTTAATCATCATATCCCTCAGTAGTTTATAATCAATATTATTATAATAATTTAACGTATTATCATTATCATTTTTATTTATTATACATCAAAAAGTGAATAAAATAAACTATTTTATATATTTTATTCTCATTTAAGCTTTGTGTTTTTCTCAACAAAAAAGAACCTCCCATTATCAATAGGAGGTTCTAGATCAGTGAATTACTTAGAACCGGAAGTCTCGTTCGCCGTCTTTCATCTGTGCAATATAAGCTTTCGCTTTATCTTTAACTAAGTCATTTTTGATATTTTCTAACTGTTGTTCAATAACCTTAGCGCCATGAGCTTTAGTCTTTTCATCACCATAATCCATGATATATTCGTTTAATGTCATCAATGCATTTGGTTGGCAACAGTTGTGGATTTGACCGGATTTAGCAAGGGCCATGAATCTGTCCCCTGTTCTACCTGCACGATAGCATGCAGTACAGAAGCTTGGTACATAGCCAAGGTCTAATAGCCAATCTACAATTTCATCTAATGTACGTGTATCACTACGATCAAATTGAGCAGAATTATCTTCTGGTTTTTCTTCTTCTTTGTAGCCACCTACGCTAGTACGAGAGCCACCACTAATTTGGGAGATACCTAATGCCAAGCCGCGTTCACGCATAGATTGGCTTTCACGGGTGGACATAATCATACCTGTATACGGTGTGGATACGCGAATAAGAGCAACGATTTTCTCAAATATATCGTCAGGTACAGCATTACTGAAATCATCTACATCAATATCATCAGCTGGACAAATACGAGGTACAGAAATTGTATGTGGACCTACACCAAATACAGCCTCTAAGTGTTCAGCATGCATTAATAAGCCTACAAAATCGTATTTATAGTGTTCTAAACCATATAAAACACCGATGCCTACATCATCAATACCACCTTGCATAGCGCGGTCCATCGCCTCTGTATGGTAGGCGTAGTCGCTCTTAGGGCCTGTTGGATGGAGTGCTTCGTAGTTTTCTTTATTGTACGTTTCTTGGAATAATGTATATGTACCAATGCCAGCTTCATGTAATTTCTTGTAATCCTCAACAGAGCAAGCTGCAATATTTACGTTTACACGGCGAATTTCGCCATTTTTATTTTTAATACTGTAAATAGTTTTAATGGATTCCAAAATATACTCAAGCGGATTATTGAGTGGATCTTCACCAGACTCAATTACAATACGCTTATGGCCCATTGCTTCTAAAGCGATAACCTCTTCTCTAATTTGGTCTTGAGTCAACTTTTTACGTTTAATATCGCGGTTTTTAGAATGGTAAGGACAATATACACAACCATTAATACAATAGTTAGACAAATATAATGGTGCAAATAGAACGATACGATCACCGTAAATGGCTTTCTTGATTTCTTTCGCTAAAGCATAAAGCTTTTCCTTATATTCAGGTAACGGACATTCTAATAGAACAGCTGCCTCTCTATGGTTTAACCCTTTAAATGTAGCAGCCTTTGCTAAAATAGCATCTAACAACTCCCGATTTTCCTTGTTTTCCTCTGCGTAAGCAAGGGTATCAAGGATTTCCTGATGGGAAATAAATTCCTCCGCCTTTGGAGATTTTACATCATACATAGTACTTACCTCAAATCTTTCTAGTGGCAATGCCACCCCTCTTTAGGTTTATGAAAGTATATGACAACCAGTCTTCTGGTATTTCACTGATACTGTACTTAGTATACCACTATTCCTACTAAAAAACATAGGAATTTAACACACAATAAAATAAAAGGTTGCTAGCTCATAAGAGGAGGCAACCTTTCTAGTATGGGTATTTCTAATTCATATCGATTATCTATATCGAATATGACTAAAATGTATATCAGTATTTTAGTTGATTAGATTCGCCTAGAAGCAACAAAAAATCCCTAGTGGAAACCACTAGGGATTAATAGTCTTTGTAAAATTAAGCTTCTACAGGGTATACGCTAACTTTACGGTTATAACGACCAGCACGTTCAAATGCTACTTTACCAGGCACAAGTGCGAATAAAGTGTCATCTTTACCGATACCTACGTTAGTACCAGGGTGGAAGTGAGTACCACGTTGACGAACGATGATATTACCGCTCTTTACGATGGAACCATCATGGCATTTAACACCAAGACGTTTAGATTCACTGTCACGACCGTTACGAGTACTGGACACACCTTTTTTATGTGCGAACAATTGCAAATCAAAAGTAAACATTAAGTTCACCTCCTATATTTCGTGTATTTGGACAAACTCTGGATATTGACGGCTAATTTCCTTTAAACCAAGGATCATAGTCCCCAGAATATCCTGTCCACTCTGGTTAATCGTACCAGAGAGAACCATATCACATTGACCTTCGCTATTCGTATAGTCCCCTTCTTGCTGAGCAATTTGGGTAAGTCCTAACATTGCCGTTGCCGATAAGGCAGACACTGCAGCACATACGATATCGAAGCCATGATCATCATATCCTGCATGACCGGACATGTGACAACCAATTACTTGACCATCACCATTCCGCTGGATTCCGATGGAAACCATAATTAAGCTTGGATAGATTCAATACGAACTTTTGTGAACGGTTGACGATGGCCTTGACGACGACGGTAGTTGGATTTAGCTTTGTATTTGAATACTAAGATTTTTTTACCTTTACCATGCTCAAGAACTGTACCTGTAACTTTTGCACCGTTTACAAGAGGAGCGCCAACTTTAACGTCGCCGTCATTCACTACAGTCAAAACTTCTTCGAATGTAACGGATTCGTTAGCAGCTGCTTCCAATTTTTCGATAGTAATTACATCGCCTTCAGCAACGCGATATTGTTTACCACCAGTTTTAATAATTGCGTACATGAGAACACCTCCTTGTTATCGAACTCGCTGAATTCGGTATCCCGACCCGAACATCGGTCGGGCGTTTAAACCTGCTTCACGCGGATTGCAAAGTTCAGTAAACCGAACTAATACTGATATAGTATATCGTATTTACCTATCCATGTCAAACAAAATCCACCATAAATAGCTCAGTTTACGATACTTTCATATATATACAAACCTCTAAAATTCTCCGATAATACCGAGGTGTTGTAAAAGTATTTTTGTACCGATGAGGATCAATACACCCCCACCTAATATGTCTGCATATTTTCCCACGAACTGGCCCATAAATTTGCCTAGATACACGCCTATAAGAGAAATACCAAAGGTAATGACCCCTATCATAGTGGAGGCTTCCCATACATTAATAGGTAAAAAGGCAAAGGTTAAACCTACTGCCATGGCATCAAGGCTAGTTGCGACGGAAAGCATTATCATTTCCCAAGCACCTAAGAATTGCTTATCATCGTCTTCTTCATCGTCATCACTGAGTCCTTCTCGAATCATAGCAATCCCTAAATAGCCAAGAAGGCCAAAGATAATCCAATGATCCCATTCAGCTATGACATCGATAAACTGGCGCCCAATGAGCCACCCAATAACAGGCATGAGAAACTGGAATAACCCGAATAAGAATGCTAATGTCACCTTTCGTCCATCTTCACCTACCGGCATGGATAAACCTTTACCAATAGATACACCAAAGGCGTCCATGGCTAAGCCAACACTAATTAATATAATTTCAAATACAGACACGATACTCACCTATAATAAACTACTTACTTATTCTGCTACAGCCATCAAGGAATAGCCTTCACGGCTAATTTGTGGATTAACCACAATAGAAATTTTACGGCCTATAGAGTCGCCTAATTCTTCAAGAACAGCCTTTGTTAAATATTGGGCTACCTCTGGATGAACTTCGATTTCTAGGTTCGATTTAATTCGCCCCGACTTAAATAACTCACGGATACGTCGAATGATCTGCATATATACAGTTCTGCCCGATAACATGTAACCAGTACCACCACATTGAGGGCATGTATCAAACATCAAGGTTTGCAAACCTTGACGAGCACGCTTCCGCGTCATTTCCACTAAACCGAGGGAGCTAATACCACATACGACGGTTTTCATCTTATCTAACTTAGCTTGTGCGCTCAATAGTTGTAGCAACTCTTGTTGATGCGACTTATCCTTCATATCGATAAAATCGACGACGATAATGCCACCAATATCTCGTAGCCGCAGTTGACGACAAATTTCTTTTGCCGCCTCTTTATTGACTGTGAAAGCTAAATCTTCTAGCTTATTAGACTTACCTGTGTAATGGGCCGAGTTCACATCGAATACGGTAAGCGCCTCTGTATGGTCGATACGGATAGAGCCACCAGAAGGAAGATTGATATCACGAGAGATAAGATCCTCTAATTGAGGTTCAATGTGATTGGCTTTAAAAATAGGTGTGCTGCCACGGTGACGTGTCACTTTAATTTGTTGTGATGTTGGGCCATGACCTAAGAGATCCAATAATCGAGATTCCCCCATATCGGAATCAACGATAATTTCCTCTACATTACGGTGTGCATAATCTCGTACAAGGCGGAACCAAAAATCCGCATCACTATACAGATCAGTACCACTCTTAGCCACCTTAAAGCGCTTCAACACATGTTGCCATGTACGCCATAGATATTCCATATCACGGCCGATTTCATCAGCACTAGCCTTAGCAGCCGCAGTACGAATGATAAATCCACAGCCTTCCTGTACATAAGGTGCTGCTAATTCTTGTAATTTAGAACGCACTGCTTCATCAGTAATCTTCTTAGAAATATGCATGCCTTCAGAATATGGTAAAAGCACCATAAAACGTCCTGCCAAGCTCACATCAGCTGTAACACGAGCGCCTTTACCGAGCATCTCCTCTTTTACCACTTGTACAAGAATTTGTTGCCCCACAGATAGGCGAGGTAAGATTTTCTGTTCTTTCCCTTGTTGAAGGTTTAAGTACGCATTTTGAGAACCCCCAATATCAACGAAAGCCGCTTGCATACCGTTCAACACGTTCTTTACGGACCCTTTGTACATATGATTTGCCATATGGCTCTCATCGGTACGTTCTAACACAAAATCTATTAACTGACCTGCTTCATCTACAACAGCCATGCGAATTTCTTCACGCATAACATTGACCAAAATTTTATGCATCCTATCCCTCCCTTCATTGTTATTCGAATCATGAAATAGTCGATACCCTACTTACAATATAAAATCTATTGCTAAAAAGCTATCAATGTAAGCTATCAAAAATAATACTAATTAAATATATCAATATCTAAAAGTAATCCGATAGTAACGGAATATTAATAATTAATTTCTAATGGAGTATGACGACCTTCTTCGTTTTCCACCATAATCGCTTTACGATGAATTTCATAGCCACTTGTAATAGGCCAGTTATATTGGTCCTTACCAAGGTTCCACACTTCACTAGGTTTAATAGTACCTTGCGGATAAATACCGATGCCCATTGTAAGAGTAACTTTACCATCTTTCACAGATGCAACGATTGGTTCCTTTACAAATTCTTTTACATCGATGATACGTGTTTTCTTCGGTGTTACCTTTTCGTAAGAAATTTCCGGAGCCTCATTAAAAGGTTTTAGTAACGCATCCCAATCGGCATTTTCATCCGTTACAGGGCCTGTAACTTCATAGATGGCAAAGTTACAAATAGCCATCATCTTTTTAACCTTGTCAGGCATCTCTTTACCATCTAATACTTCAAGACCTGGAGGTGCTACACGATTCAAACGTTCCATAATGGATTCCAAGGAATCTTCTTCAAGAACATCCATATCGATATATTCAGCTGCCGCTGTTACACCAAGCGCCAATGCAGAGGAAAAGCTAATTTTCATATGAGGATTAAACCCTTCTGAAAAGGCCATTTTTATTTCAGCACGACGAATCATACGCTCCACAGCTTGTGTATAATCAAGGTGCGACAAGAATCGTAATTCTTCGCCCTTATTTAAGGCCAAACGTAATTTTTTCAACTCTGCCACCCTCCTTATAGTCAATAATTGCAGTATTAAGCTCTGGACATACATTACAGCCTTTACATGGACCGCGACGGCAATCACTTGTAAGGTTTGCCTCTACCGCTTGTTCCCACTCCCGTTTTAAGAATGCTTTACTTACAGTGCAATCTAAATGGTCCCAAGGTAATGGTTCATCAAAGTCACGTGTACGTCTTGCAAAATATGCTGGATCCAAACCACAATCTGCAAAGGCTTTTAACCAAGTTTCATAGTTAAAGTACTCAGTCCAACCATCAAATTTACAACCTGCTTCCCATGCTTTCACAAGAACTTTAGATAATCTACGGTCCCCACGAGCAAAAGCAGCCTCCATATAGCCAGTATAGCCATCATGGTAATGATAAGAAATATTACGGTTATTGATGAGAGATTTTAAATACCGTTGCTTACGATGGATTTCCTCTACATCTTGTTGACCGTACCATTGGTATGGAGAATGTGTTTTTGGTACGAAGAAGGATACACTGACTGTTACAGAACCATTGCGTTTCCCTGTAATATCTCGATGTAAATCGAGCACCTTGTACGCAAGATCAGCAATACCTGCCAAGTCTTCGTCTGTCTCAGTTGGAAGGCCCATCATGAAGTATAATTTAACTGTATTCCAGCCGGATTTAAAGGCATTTGTACATGCTGCCAACAAGTCGTCTTCACTAACACCTTTATTGATAACATCGCGCATGCGCTGTGTACCAGCTTCAGGAGCAAAGGTAAGACCACTCTTACGAACTTGTTGCACCTTTTTCGCAATATCGATGGAGAAGCTATCAATACGCAAGGATGGCAAGCTTACACTCACTTGTTTATCTTTGAACTCTTCCATGAGCATATCTACTAGTTCAGGTAACTTAGAATAGTCCGCAGAGCTCAAGCTCATTAAAGAGATTTCATTATAACCAGTATTAGCAATCGTATCTTTAGCAATTTGTAACAAACGTTCCGGAGTCTTTTCACGAACGGGACGATATAGCATACCAGCTTGGCAGAAACGACAACCACGTGTACAACCACGGAATAATTCAAGTACTGCACGGTCATGAACTATATCCAAGAACGGTACAACAGGTTTTGTTGGGTAGAAAACATTTTCCACATCTTCAACAATGCGTTTTTCAACAGCTGCAGGCACGTCTTCAAAACGCGGTGTTATGGATTTAAAATCGCCTTGCTCTGTATATTCCACATCGTATAGAGCTGGACAATAGGTACCAGGGATTTGAGCCACTTTACGCAAGAATGCTTCCTTACCACCTGGGAATCCTTTTGCCTTTTCAGCCTTATAGAGATCGATGAATTCATCGCCCCATTCTTCGGACTCACCAAGAGAGACAATATCAAAGAAATCGGCAATAGGCTCTACATTAAATGCACATGGGCCCCCGCACACAAGTAATGGAAAATCCATATCACGGTCTTTAGCGTACATTGGAATACCAGCCAAATCGAGCATGTTTAAGATATTAGTAAAGCTCATCTCATATTGAAGTGTAAATGCCAACACATCAAAATCTTTGATAGGCGTACGAGTTTCCAAAGAGAACAAAGGAATATTCCGCTTGCGCATTTCCTCTTCCATATCGTGCCACGGAGCAAATACACGTTCCGCTGCTGCATCTTCACGACGGTTTACAAGACCATATAAAATTTTGATACCCAAATGGCTCATAGCCACTTCGTATACATCTGGAAAAGCTAATGCCATTGTTACATCAACAGTACTGTGATCTTTTACGATACTATTATATTCACCGCCCGTATAACGAGCAGGCTTTTGGACATGTTGTAACCATGACGTATCTAATTGAATCATACATCCTCCGTCTTTTCTGAAAGACTTCTTTCACAATCAATCCTAAAAATAGGGTTTTAAAAAATATATTTCGTCCGTTGCATAGCAATATTTAACAAAATACCGATACTCAACATATTAGTAGTCAACGCACTGACACCATAGCTAAGGAATGGTAATGGAATACCTGTAACAGGCATAATACCAATAGTCATACCTACATTAACGAGTACCTCGAAGGTAAACATGGTAGCAATCCCCGTAGCTAGTAACATACCAAAATTATCATTACACATATAGGCTACTTTAATGCTCCGATAAATGAGCATAAAGAGCAAGAACAATACAATGATACAACCTACAAAACCAAATTCTTCACCAATAACGGAGAAAATAAAATCCGTATGGTTTTCTGGTAAGAAGTTCAACTGACTTTGGGTCCCATTAAAGATACCTTTGCCAAAAATCAAACCTGAACCAATGGCAATCTTAGACTGAATAATATGATAGCCTGATCCAAATGGATCAATATCTGGATTTAAAAATACGAGAATACGTTGTTTTTGGTATTCCTTCAGTACAAACCAACCCAAAGGCATCAATAATAAACCAGTGCCAGCAATAATTTTAATGAGTCTTGTTCTAATACCAGAAATAAATAACATGCCCACAAAAATTGCAATATATACAAGAGATGTACCTAGGTCAGGCTGTAAGAATACGAGTGCAATAGGTACCCCAACGTATAATACAGGCAATATTAGTGATTTAAATGTATCTAACTTGCCAATACGAGGCTCTAGCATTTTAGCCATACAAATAATCATGAGCAATTTAGAAAACTCTGATGGCTGAATCGTAATAGGCCCCAATTGAATCCATCGTTGAGCCCCCAATGCAGAGGTACCAACGGCCATAACGGCAATTAACATCAAAAGGGTAATGGCGTAAATGATATTACCCCAATCCTTTAGACGATGGTAGTTAAGAAACTGCATACCTATCACAACGGCCACATTAGCTAAGAAAAATATAAGTTGTTTTACTACTAAACTACCAAATCCAATAGGCTCTTGGTTAACATGGGTTGCACTGCCAATGGCTGCTAAACCAATACAAACAAGTAAGAAAGTACATATGATAATAGCCCAGTCGCTATCGTTCCATAGTTTCCGCCACATCATATCACCTATTTCAATTTACGACGGCGCCACAAGCTTTGCTTACCTTGCACTAATAAGCGCTGAGTAGTCCATCCACCGCGATTAATATAGAGAACATTATTCGAGTCTTCAAAGATAGACTCACCAGCTGTAGCAAGTGTAGGTGTACCTTGTTTTTCTGTAGTAGCCTTTTTCTTCGCTACATAAGCATCAAATTGCTTTTGTACATCATAATCTTCCCAGCAATCCCCAGTTACAACATAGTCTACAAGAGGGGCTAATACGTTGCGGAATTCATGAGAAGCCAGGTCTAACAGATGTCCATCTTGTGTATAGGTTAACACATCTTCATCATAAGGAATCATAGCCCCTACATATTCGGCGCGAAGAACTTCTAGCATATCATATAAGTCTATGTCTTCACCATCTATAGGCACTGCATTAAATGCAATAGCAAAATCACGAATATTATGTTCCTCACACACTTGAATCATGCGAGCACCATTACGTAAAGATACCCACAACGGATGTGTTACAACAATACAGCGATTTACCAAGTCTAAAATAGACTCTATGCCCTTACCAATACCGGCTGGAGCATCAATCAAAATATAATCATATACATCACAAAGTCGACGAACTAATTTCTTATACTTCTTACGACCTATATCTTCCCAGCGCGCACTTTGACTAGCTGGTAAGAAATCTAGATTTTCTGCAATTGATACGATAGCATCATCTGTATATTCTTTATCTTCACTCGCATCTAGTGCATCATAGATGATTTCATCTGCCACACCTAACACAAGATCCAAATCGCGCAATCCAAAGTCCCCATCACAGAGCAATACGCGGTGCCCTGCATGACTTAAGGCTGCACCCAAGCATGCAGTGACAGTCGTTTTACCTACGCCACCCTTGCCGGATACAACACCAATGATTTCGCCCATACTAATCCTTTCTTGGTTGCCCACTTGTTACTGCATTCTCAGGTTTTTGCCCATTAGCCGTAGTCCCTACAGTTGCAGTATTTTTATTACTTTTAGTATTTGTATCATTCGTTTTCTTATTCAATGACACATTGAAATATGCAGCTAACACATCTCGTACGATTGGGCCTGCAGAACCTGCACCAAAGCTACCTTGTTCAACGAGTGCAACCACAACAATTTGCGGTTTATCATATGGTGCATAGGCTACGAACCAGCCATGATCTCGGCCATGTGCATTTTCCGCAGTACCAGTCTTACCCGCTACATTTATAGGGAAGCCTTTGAATAAATCCCCTGCGGTACCGCCCTCATTCGTTACATCACGCAAACCTTCTCGAATGAGATCCATAATATTTTTAGGAACTGGTAGAATCCCTAATTTATCAGGTCCAAAAATTTCTTTTGGAGTGCCATCTTTATTATCAATGCGGCTTACTACATACGGTCTATATTTAATGCCTCCATTAGCTACTTCACTGAGCATTACGGCCATTTGTAATGGCGTAACCAATGTGAAAGATTGACCAATTGCGGCATCAAAGGTTTCCCCTAAGTACCAATCTTCATCATATATTTTTCGTTTATACTCAGGGCTTGCCATGATACCAGCAGCCTCACCCGGTAAATTAATGCCAGTCTTTTCACCAATACCAAAATACGCAGCATATTTATCGAGATTTTCTATGCCTACACGATTACCCATTTCATAGAAGTAAACGTTATCTGACTTAGCAAGCGCTCTGTTGAAGTTAAGCCATCCTAATGCTTCACCTTCTGCATTTCGTTTATCGATCAGCCAGTGTTTACCACTATCAAAGATCATCTCTTCAGGAGTAACCTTTTTAAGATCTAATGCGGCTGTACCAGTAATAATCTTAAACGGTGAACCTGGAGGATATTCACCAGAAATAACCTTATTATCAAAAGGATGGTTTTTATCCGTATTTAACTGATTCCATTGAGCTGTTGTAATCCCTTTAGCAAACCAGTTTGGATTGAATTCAGGAGCGCTGACCATAGCTAAAATAGCTCCTGTATTAGGATCCATAGCCACCACTGCTGCCCCTTGTGCGGGAATACCTTGAGCACGCAACTGATTAAGCTGATTCTTAACGGCCTCTTCAGCAGCCTTTTGAAGATTTACATCGATGGTTAAATGAATATTAGCACCAGGTACTGTATGTTTTCTATCGACCTCAGCTACGGGACGACCTGTAGCATCAACTTCAACCTGCTTACCACCATCGGTACCACGCAAGATAGAATCATATAATTTCTCAAGTCCAGAACGACCTAGGATAGTACCACCACTTACCAGTGTATTAGGATCTTGCTGTTTTAGCTCTTCTAATTCCTCTTCACTCACTTCACCAACATAACCAAATAGTTGAGAAGCCATCGTTTCATATGGATAGTATCGAAGTGGCTCCACATCAATCGTTACCCCCGGTAATTCATGTCGATGCTCTTCAATGGTTGTTACTACGTCCATTGAAATATCATTAGCGATACGTATTGGCTCATAGCCATACTTATGATCATTAACCTTCTTTGTAATATCTTCAGGCTTCATTTTTAATAAAGCTGCTAATTTAGCAACTTCACCATCATCCAAAGCCTTTCCTGTAGGCATGATGGATATTGTATAAGCAGGTCTAGAGCCTACAAGAATTTGACCATTGCGATCATACATAATACCTCGTGCCGCAGTCATCGGTACCATACGCAGGCGGTTACCTTCCGCCTTAGCTTGATAATACCCGCCAGCCAAGATTTGTAGCATAAATAAACGCAATGCTAATACTATGAATATGCCCGCTACAATGTAAAAGAGTACATCAAAGCGACTCGTTTTTCTTCGTTTATAGAGGCTTTCAAGCACTCTTTCACCCCCTTACCAAATTATTACCAAATATAATCTTGTTGTTCATCCTTACGCCACAACAATCCATGTACGATAGCGGCAAATACACCGTTCCAAAACAGTACAGGTATAACCATATGCCACATATATAAGCCAATATGCAAATCCCCACCACTAGCCAAGATCATAAGGCTACGGATAAAACCATCCAGTAAGGTACATATAGCTACAATAGCACTAGACCAATACCAACGTTCTTCATAGAGTCTATGTTTTACAGCAGATAATAGGTAAACCACAAGAACGTAAGGGAATAAATGGAGCCCAAAGAAATTAGATATCAACACATCATGGACGATACCACCGATAACAGCGGCCATTATCCCCATACGACGCCCTTTAAAAAGAGTGACCATAACAATGATGGTCAAGATTAAATTGGGTAACCAATTCGTATGAAAAATAGCAGGCAATAATTGAGCCTGTATAAAATATATTAAGAATCCACAGAGGACTAAAGCTAGACGCGTCATGGTTTAACGGCCCCCTTTGCCCCTTCCACTTGATCTCGTTGTGTTTGAGGTACAAGCTTAGGCTCAAGCCCTGGTTTTTGTGGTGCACTAACAGAAGATGATGTAAGAACAAACACCTCTTCTAAACGGTAAAAGTCTACACTAGGTGTGATAACGGCATTCTTAACAAAGCCTTCTGTATCATTTTCGATAGACTGTACATTGCCAACAGGTAATCCTTTTGGATAGATACCACCGTACCCAGAGGTTATTAATTTATCCCCTACTAATACATCGCCATCACGGGCAATATTTACCATAGATGGTGTACGAGGTGAATCTCCATCCCCCTTTACAACACCAGACAGACGAGATTCAGGACGCTGTACGATCACACCAATTGCACTACGTGGATCAAGAATGGTTTGTACACGAGAGGAATGAGGGTACACATCGGTAATAAAACCAACTACCCCACTTGGTACAACGACAGCCATATTGACGGCCATCCCTTCTTCACTGCCCTTATCGATAGTGAAAGTATTTGTCCATGTACCGTAATCCTTTGTTATAATGCCTGCTAATGTCATGGAGAATTCTGGATGACTACTCTTATAGTTGAGAAGTTGGCGAAGTCGAATATTTTCTGCCACTACCTCATCATAGTTAACTACCTTTTGTTCTAAGGCAGCTTTACGAGATGCTTCCTCATCACTTTCAATAGTTGCAGAAATAGCATTGTTGAGCACTGTAAAGCCAGTTTGCACACCATCAAGTAAACGGGCAGATCCATAAGCAAACGGTGTTGTAATGCCTTCAAGAGTAACAGTAACAAAAGGAATACTAGTTCGTTGTTTCCATGCAAATCCGAGCAAAGCCAATAGGATACAGCTAATGACAACGACGATAATTAACTTTTTATCTGACTGTATCATATTAGTCTTGGCCCTTTCTATTTTTAGAATTTACAATAAATCGCGATAAGCTCACTAAGTCCGATGAAGCCCCATTAAGGCCCACAACAACTTTCGTCTCAGGTGCATCGGGAACGTGTACAGGCACACCTAATTCGCCTCCAATACGCTCTGCCAAGCCAGACAATTGCGCTGTACCACCAGTGAGGTAGATTCCATATTGCATAATATCAGCTACAATTTCAGGTTCAGCAGAACGAATCATTTGTTTTAATTCATCCAAAAGGCCTCCGATACAGTCATTAACCACTTGGTATACTTCAGACTGATGAATGACACAACGTCTACCTAAACCATTCATCATATCACGGCCCTGAAAGGCATATTCCGCATCTTCTAAAGGTGCCATAGCAGTACCTACAGTATGCTTAATATCCTCTATAATTTCATCTGAAACGATGACACCAAAACACTCGCGTACATATCGTAGCAACGCATTATTGATATCTGAACCACCAAAGCGTATGGTTTTACTATCTACAATACCGCCCAATGAAACAATGCCCATATCTACAGTGCCACCACCAATATCAATGACCATGGATCCACGAGCTTCAAAGATAGGTGCACCGCAACCAATAGCTGCAGCTACAGGACGTTCAATTAGAAATACTTCGCGGGCTCCCGCCTGAATAACAGCATCCATCATAGCTCTTTGTTCAACATCAGTCATCCCGCACGGAACACCAACAAGAACTCGAGCACGACGCAATGCATTAGATACCTTATTCAGAAAATAATTAAGCATCGTATGCATAACGCGATAATCCACAATAAAGCCATCTTTCAACGGTGTCAAAGGTCGCCACATATCTGGCATACGCAATACAAGGCGAGCAGCTTCATCCCCAACGGCTACTACTTTTTCTTGTTTCGTATCAGTAGCTATAATAGATGGCTCGCTTATAACGGTTCCTCGCGTCCCCCCCATGAGGCGCGTCTGTATGGACCCAATATCTATACTTACATCTTTTCCTAGAGTAGGTAAAATGGAACTCATAGTAAAATCTCCTTCATTACATCATCATTCCATTTTACCACATATAATGCGACTTTTTCTATTAATATCAAGGCTTTTACCATTGTTAAAAGCACAGAAAATGCATAATTCAAGTACCCTTAAGTCATACATAATTTACACACTCACAAGTGATACATTACAAAGCCACCTATAGGTCGAACAAAATAGAAAAAGCACTCATATCATGATGCATTCTCTATTTACTAGATATATTAAAGAATGCCTCATTATGAGTGCTTATTTACTGATACAACAAATTAAAAAGCTATTATTATAGGCTTTTAAAACTAATCATATAAGGATAACTTAACTGAGTTTACCGATTTCACTAAGGCTAGTAAATTCATTATCACCTATGACAATATGATCTAACACGGGTATCCCCATAAACTGACCTGCGCTGACAAATAGCTTAGTTACTCGTATATCTTCATCACTAGGCCGGCTATCACCAGATGGATGATTATGTATTAAGATAATGGCCGCCGCATTACAAGCTATGGCCTTCTTAAAAACAGCACGCTGCTCTACAAGGCTAGATACTAGGCCGCCATTAGAGATATGCTCTAACTGAATTAACTTATTTCGAGACGTCAACATAGCCGCCCACACATGCTCTACCTCTTCGTGGCGCAAACGCTCCATTACATATTGAGCTATAACAAAGGGTTGAGAAAAATCTTCGTAAGTTTCCTTGATTTTAAGTTCACCCAACCGCCGCCCCATCTCAAGAGCTGCACATAAGGTTACCGCTTTATCTGTACCAATACCCTTGATTTTAACAAGTTCTTCAACGGTCATTCGATTTAAACCATATATGCCATCATCAAAGGATTGTACGATATCGCTAGCTAAGGAAATAGCGGACTGCCCCTTTACCCCTGTTCGCAATAAAATAGCTAATAGCTCCTCCATCGCCATATGGGATGGCCCTAGGGTAAGAAACTTCTCTCGCGGACGTTGAAACGGCAACATGTCTTTTACACTTACTGTTGGTACTTCCATAGAATCTCTCCATTCAAATAGATAACACCATCTATCAATCAAGCAACCAACACATCTACTCTCTTTATATATTACTTGCACAGCACAGCACAGCACAGCACAGCACAGCACAGCCAATTATAACACTATCACTATAAAACGATAGTATTATTTAGCACCTAATGCTTTACATAGTTCATCATATACATGCTCAACAGGCAAGCCAACCACATTGGTATAAGAGCCTTCAATCTTCTCTACCCATAAAGCGCCTTTCCCTTGTATACCATAGGCTCCAGCTTTATCCATAGGCTCACCACTTGCAATATAGGATTCAATTTCAAAAGGAGCTAACTTTTTAAAATATACCTTTGTTTCATTATGAAAAACTATTTCCTGATTTTTAATGAGTAAGGCTACCCCCGTAATAACAGAATGAATTTGGCCTGATAAACGTTCTAGCATATGACGGGCCTCAGCCTCATCATGAGGTTTACCTAATACTTGATTATCTAGCACGACAATGGTATCCGCGCCTAGCACAATACTACCTTCAGGGACGTCTACAGCAGCGCGAGCTTTACCTAAAGCCTGTGCTTTTACCATTTCAATGGGATCATCATATCCAGCATTAGCCTCTTCATAGGCGCTCGATACGACAATATGATCAATGCCAACTTGTGTTAACAATTCAGCTCTTCGCGGTGATTGGCTCGCCAAATATAATCCAGCCATTTGCACTCCTTTACGGTATAAGAATTTTAGTTAATTTAACTATTTCATTAATAAGACTAACTAGCATAGCTCAGAAAATATAAATCACAAACTATAAATCAGAATATTGATAAATTAAACAGTAATATCTGGGCCATCCTTTTCAGGGGTAGTTAACTTTTTATAGTACTCTTGTACATCTTCTCCATGTTTTACCGCATCAGCACGGACTGCAGCATAGAATACAATATCTGCTTGCGGTACACGGATACGCCCTGGTACATGTTCCTCTAAGATTTCAAAGAATTTATCATCAGCTTTCAGTAAAAGGCGACCATTTTGGACCTTATCCCCCTTTACAATCGCATACACTAGAGACCAGATAGGACGCGGATCAGAAGTGGAACATTTTCTGTATTTATATCGATATTTAATATTCGTCAATAATTCACGTTCAAACTTGAATACACCATCAATCATATCGTAATCTACTTCAAAATGGCGTTTTCTAAAGATAGAAGACTCTTCAATGACCAACTTTTTGTCTGTCAAAATGTAGGTATATCGGCTAACCGCCTGTTTCACAATTACGATGATAGCCATAATTTCAATAAAGTATTCAGCTATTAGCACAGTATGCAAATTAATACTGCGATATGTAGTGTATGCTACACCGCACAATAATAGAATGACAAAACATAACACTAACCACTCTGCACTTTTAGCACGCTGAGATTTTTCTTCATATAATACCGTCATATGTTACCCCTTAAAAAAACTACTACTTTATAACTATACATTCTATTATAAGGTATTCTAAGTATAAAAACTACAAAAACCCCGTCTATACATAAGATATAGACGGGGTTTTATGACTCTATTAGTCACCTAGTTCAGATACGAACTATATTATTTTAAGGATGCTGTAATACGTTGAGTATCGCGAGCAATCATGATTTCTTCGTTTGTAGGGATTACGAAGATTTTAACTTTGGAGCCTTCAGCACTGATTTCTTGTTCTTTACCGCGGATGTTATTGCGTTCAGAGTCAATGCGAGTACCCAAGTATTCCAAACCGTTGCAGATTGCGTCACGGTTACCGATACCGTTTTCGCCAATACCAGCTGTGAATACGATAGCGTCAACACCACCCATAACTGCTGCGAACGCACCAATTACGCGGCGAACTTTGTAATGGAACATGTTCAATGCTAATTGAGCACGTTTGTTACCATTAGCTGCTGCTTCTTCGATAACACGGAAGTCATTGGACACGCCGGAAATACCAAGTACGCCGGATTTTTTGTTCATTACAGTGTCAACTTCTTCGTAGTTCATGCCAGTTTTGTTCATCAAGAATGGAACGATAGCTGGGTCAATATCACCAGTACGAGTACCCATGATCAAACCGGACAATGGAGTGAAGCCCATTGTAGTATCGATGGAACGACCACCTTTGATAGCGGAAACGGAAGAACCATTACCCAAATGACATGTGATGATGCGAAGATCAGACATGTGTTTACCCATCAATTCAGCGCAACGTTGTGCAACGTATTTATGGGATGTACCATGGAAACCATAACGACGGATACCATAGTCTTCATAGTATTCGTAAGGAAGCGCATACATGTAAGCTTCTTTAGGCATTGTTTGGTGGAATGCAGTATCGAATACAGCTACTTGTGGTACGTTTGGCATGATAGCTTGGCAAGCTTCAATACCTTGGATGTTTGGTGGGTTATGCAATGGAGCCAATGCGCAGCATTCTTCTAATGCTTCCATAACAGCTGGAGTGATCAATACGGAGTCAGCGAATTTTTCACCGCCATGTACTACACGGTGACCAACAGCGTCGATTTCGTCCATGGATTTAATTACACCATATTCAGCATCAACTAAAATATCAAGCAAAATGCGAAGAGCTTCTTTGTGGTTCAAAATTGGTTCAACGCGTTCTAATTTATCTGCGTTAGGACGTTTATGAGTGAAGATAGCATCTTGATCACCAATCTTCTCAAAAAGACCTTTTGCCAATTCTGTTTCAGTTGTCATATCAAGTAATTGATACTTCAAGGAAGAACTACCGCAGTTAACTACTAATACGTTCATCGATTAACCCTCTTTCTGTTGTGTAACTTGAATCTTGTTTTGAATTTCTTTGCTGATATCAGCACCTACCTGATCCTTTTCAGGATATTGGTAGACTATATTCCACAATACGCCATGATCTAAGAATACGTATTGAGAAATTCTAAATGTTTGTCCTTGTGATGTAATAGTGACATCAAGCTTTTTAGCAGATGCCCCTTCTAATGCTACGGACTCTTCTTTGATGGTCGCGCCTACTTTAGTAAATTCAGACTTACTGTGATTAATAAACTCATCTACCGTAGGTAATGGTTTATTTTCACCAGCCCGTAAAGCATTAACCTCAATTACCATATGTTCTGTAACAGATCCATAAATATCAATTGGATACCCATCATCAGACATATTTTTTGTGCTTTTACCCATTTCATAAGGCAACGCAATGGTAATTTCAGATTGACCAGCACGGATAACTTGATGGCCAAAACTATATGTATCCATTACATTTGTAGAGCCACATCCCGCCATTGCTAGTAGCGCAGCACCGAGCAGAGCCCCTTGTAATGTACGTTTCCAATTTTGTTTCATCATATACCTCACATCAATTCAGCATTTACAGTTAATTATAGCCTATAGAACAAATAAAATCTACAATAAACTTTAGTTTTACGTATATTTTTACGTCTATTTCTTCACCATATCCCCTCTTAAGTTCAAAATTTATTTACAGCACCTCTATGCTTTGTTACACTAACACTAATGAAAGGAGTCACTATGAAAACTATCGGTATTATTTGCGAATATAATCCATTTCACAATGGACATGCACACCAACTACATACGTTAGCTTCAGAATACCCTGATGCATTGCGCATCTGTATTATGAGTGGCTCCTTTGTACAACGTGGTGAGCCGGCCCTATTCTCTAAATTCGATCGTGCTCGTTGGGCCATTCTTGGCGGTGCAGATGTTGTTATCGAACTGCCTACACTCTATTCCTTAGGCAGTGCACAACTATTCGGGACCGGTGCGGTTCGGTTAATCCAGGCTTTATCTATCGACACCCTTTCTTTTGGTTCTGAAACAACAGATCTAGATCAACTCATTCTTACTGCTAAACGTATGGATTGTGAAAGTACCCAAAATGAGTTACGTAGTTATTTAAAGGAAGGCATGTCTTATGGAACGGCCTTCCGTAAAGCATTAGGCTCTGAAATGCTTAGCACCCCGAATGCCTTATTAGGACTAGAATATATACGAGCTGGATTAAAATATCACCCACATTTAGCGTATATTCCTATTCAGCGTACATCTAATCACCATAACCAAACTATCAATCAAGAGTTGCCATCAGGCACAGCGGTACGACAACTCATTACAACGACGAACTCCATAGATATGTGTTCAGCACTTCAAGCTGCTATTCCAACGCCTATTCTAGATGATATGATTCATAGAATTGCAAGCGGTCACTATGTCGATTACAGTCGATACCATGATATGGTCCATATGTTGAGTCGCCGCATTTTGGCAAGTGAATTAGAACGATTCGTTGATTTCACAGAAGGTATTGAACACTTATGGTTGAAAGCAGCTCAACAGCCTACATGGGAATCTGCTATTAATCAAATAAAATCCAAGCGCTACACCTATGCACGATTACAACGAATGGGTGCATACCTCACCTTAGGAATTACAAAAAACTTGATAAACATCGCTATGGACGAAGGCCCTCAATACGCTAGATTGCTAGCCTTCAATGACAGAGGTCGACAATGGCTTCGAACTAAATATGATATTCCACTCATTCAGAAATGGGCTAAAGCACCTACGCAACTCAACAATATTGGACAAACTATGCATCATATCGATACGCTAGCAACAGATATACAAGCCTTATGTTTCTATAACGAAGCAAAACGTTTAGGCCATACAGACTATACATATACACCGCAATACATCAAATAAGTAGCTTAACTTTGTCTTATATATTTAGATTTAGTTGTATCTTTAAATTTCTTTCTATAATGTATCTCATATAACCAGACTCGTAGAGCTTAGTTCATATAAATAAATCTAAATATACAATAAAGGGGTTACAATACAGGTTATTCCTGTATTGTAACCCCTTCTTCGCCATCTAAATCAGTTACCGCAACGCGTACACTTTCAAGATGTGACGTAGGAATATTTTTACCTACATAGTCTGCTCGAATTGGTAACTCCCGATGACCACGGTCAACAAGGACCGCTAATTGAATAGATTTAGGTCTACCAGATGTCATCAATGCATTTAAGGCTGCACGAATAGTACGCCCTGTGTAGAGCACATCATCAACGAGGATAATTGTTTTCTCTGTAGTATCAATCGTACATGGTTCGCCCTCTTTTTGACGAGCATCACGATCATCACGATACATAGCAACATTGAGTGATTCACATTCAATACGAATACCTTCAATGCGTTCGATTTCGGCCTGCAAACGTTTTGCCAAAATAACACCACGTCGTTCAATGCCTACAATAAGAGCATTAGATAAGCCTTTATTATGTTCTAGGATTTCGTGACTAATACGACGAATCGCGCGCATAATAGCATCTTGATCCATCAATAAGCGTTTCTTTTCCATATATACGCCCTTATAGCACAGAGTTCTCTATGCCCCTTTACAAATATAGTTAGAAGATTATTTAGTAAACCACAATATAAGACAGTTATTTCATTTGCATGTATTTACGTTTGTCTACGTTTGTCTACGTTTCTTTACATTTCGTTTGATTTCTTTTCATTTTTTCGCTTATTTACGCTTATCTTCTCGATATGTCTTGGCAAACTCTAAACATGCTTTGAAGTCATCTGGAATCGGTGCTTCAAAATACATAGCTTCACCTGTAATAGGATGTTTTACATCTAGAGATTTAGAATGTAATGCTTGCCCTTCAATAGGGAAATCCATACGACGGTAACCATAGAATGGATCATTAACGACAGGATGTCCAATATGAGCAAAATGTACACGAATTTGATGTGTTCGACCAGTCTCTAAATTACATTCCACCAAAGTTTGATGTCCAAAACGTTCAACAACAGTAAAGTGAGTAACTGCATCCTTACTATTTTCAAAAACAACCGCCATTTTCATACGATCCTTAGGATGTCTTCCAATAGGCGCCTTAATTGTGCCCTTCTCTTCTACAATATTACCTTGTACCAAAGCTAAGTACGTCCGTTTAGCAGAATGCTCTTTTACCTGCTCAGCTAACCCAATATGGGCTGCATCATTCTTAGCCGCCATCATAACCCCAGATGTATCCTTATCTAGACGATGAACAATACCAGGTCTTATTTCACCATTAATACCGGATAAATCTTTGCAATGATATAACAATGCATTAACAAGTGTGCCAGAATAATTGCCTACTGCAGGGTGAACAACCATGCCACGTGGCTTATTTACGATAATAATATCATGATCTTCGTACAATACATCTAAAGGAATATCTTCCGCCTTTACCTCTACCGATTCAGGCTCTGGTACCTCTACATGAACAACTGTGTTTGGAGTAAGTCTAAGATTTGCCTTGCCAACCTTATTACCAACAGTAACGTGACCACCCTTTATTAAACTTTGAATATAGCTACGAGACCCTTCCATTTGTTCTGTTAAAAACACATCAAGTCTCATGCCGTCTTGCTCAGCACTTACAATATATTCGTTCATCCTCTACCTCTCTATGAGTTAAGTATAATGAGTAATTAATATTTAACATCATATATTAATTAATCATTTACCATCATATACTAGTTAATCATTTATCATCATATGCTAGTTAATTATTTATCATCATCTTTTAATGTAAATAAATAGTAGACTACTAAAGCTACGCCTACACAGATACCAATATCAGCAACATTAAAAATAGGCCATATACGGAAATCAAAAAAATCAACAACGCCATGAAGCATGTAACGATCGATACCATTACCAATGGCACCAGATACTAATAAAGCAGATCCAATCTGCAACGTCCACGGACCTTTTGATAAGCGCTTCCAATAATACGCACAAGCACCTAGCAAAATAACAGCGACCAATAAGAAGAACCATCGCTGGTTAGCTAGCATACCGAATGCAGCACCACGATTAATAATATATGTTAAATGAAATACATTAGGAATAACTGGTAATGATTCACCTAACATAAAATGATTCATAATGTAATATTTAGTCCATTGATCTAACAGTAACCATAGGATTAGTATAATATAAAACAAGATGTACTCCCTTACTATAATATATATCTTAATAGTCCTATTATACTAAGTTAACCAAATTTAGGCAAAATAAAAAGCCCCTCAATGAGGGGCGATTTAATTTGTGATTACTCAGCGGAAATTACAGATACTGGGCAAACGGATTCGCAAGAACCGCAATCGATGCAAGTATCGTTGATTTCGTATTTAGTTTCGCCTTCAGAAATAGCAGAAACTGGGCAAACAGATGCGCAAGAACCACATTTAATGCAACCATCAGCAATAACTCTCATAATTAGGACCTCCATAAAAATATAGATCAGAACTTTTTATTATCATTTAGAAAGGCACTTGCCTCAACTTATGTTCTCATTATCACACAGTTCTTTTTGAAAGTCAAATGAAAATGATAAAAAACTGTATATATTTTTGCATATTACTTTTTCATTTTTATCATACAAAGCCTATGTTTATAGGTATTTTGATATTACTTTTCATTTAATTAATTGAATATGATATTCAACAAATGAGAATGTTGTAATTATCAATTTTATAAAATCCTAATCATTATAATAGGAATTTAATTATCAATATTTATTATCATAAAAACTATTTTTTTATTACAACAGATTTAACGCTTATCTATATTTTAATCTAACATATAAACTTCACTCTAAAAAAGGCCGAATCATACGATTCGACCTCATTTATATTTATAAAGTAAAGTAATATCTTTACTATTATTCACTATATAACAATAATACTATTTTTTTCTTATAGCACTTAGAAAGATGTTAAGAATGTTAGTGTACCTAAAATAACGCCTGCAAGGTTTGGTACGATTAAAATATAATCACGTTTAGGTGATTTTGTCCAACCATATAATACCCAGATCAAACAGGATACTGCTGCAAATAATGGTTGCCATGGTTGACTAGGTTGACCATGAAGATTAGCAATTATTTGTGGGATATAGGCTAAAAATACAAATACACCAATAAATGCACCAATAGAACCAACTAACATGTTAAATCTTTCTTTTGTCATAGATGACCTCCTTATTCAACATTACGTTATTATATCTTACACAATATACTATATCATATTTTTTTCGATGTAGTCAATTGTGTAAAATTAATCATGCAAATTAGTTTAATTCATATTGCTTTTGATTACACTTATATGTAATCTATATTAAAATCATATAGGCTAAAATCATAAAAAACGAGGCCGAATCTTACGATTCGACCTCGTATGTGCTTTATAGTAGAGTAACCTATCCCCTATTATTTACCAGGGAAGAATGGCCATACCATTGGAATGATAATTAAGCTTACTACGAAGCAAACTAAAATCAATGGAACGCCGGCTTTTACATAGTCTGTAAATTTGTATTGACCAGGGCCAAGTACTAATGTATTTGGAGGTGTACCTACAGGTGTACCGAATGCACAAGATGCAGAAACGCCGATAGCCATCAATACAGCATGAGGGTCAGCCCCCATACCTTGGGCAATGGAGATACCGATAGGAGCCAATAATGCACAAGATGCTGTGTTAGACATAAATTGAGTCATAACACAAGACAATGCGAATAATACTGCTGTCGCAAAGTAAGGGCTAGGATCAGAACCCATAACACCGATTACTGCATTAGCAATCATTTTGCCTGCACCAGATTGGTCAAGTGCAGTTGCTACTGGCATCATACCAGCAAATAAGAAGATTGTTACCCAGTCAATGGATGTGTAAGCTTGTTTTTCGTTCAAGCAACCAGTTAATACGCAAAGCATTGCGCCAATAACTGCAACCATGCTCAATGGTAAGTTGATACCATAATCTTTTAGGAAGTCACCTAAAATCATAGCAATGATTACACCTAAAAGAATAAGACCAGAGTATAATTGTTTCTTAGGATCGTTAGAAATATCTTCAGCAGCTACTTCTTGTTCAACGTCGCCAGCATCTTGAATTTCATGTTTAGGCAATAAATGTTTACCAATAAGCATCATGAATGCGATTGTGGCAACAGTCAAAGGAATACCGATCCAAGCAAATTCGAAGAAACCAAATGGTTGTTCACCAAATTTAGTTAATGTACCACTTACAATAATGTTTGGAGGTGTACCAACCATTGTAATGATACCACCGATACCTGCAGCAAATGCTAAAGGCATCAATTGGCGAGATGCAGGAATCTTAGCAACAGAACAGATACCAACAACTACAGGAAGTAAAGCAGCTGTTGTACCAGTGTTAGATAAGAATGCGGACATAGTTGCTGTAACAA
Organism: uncultured Veillonella sp.; assembly: GCA_900538355.1. Lineage (GTDB taxonomy): Bacteria > Bacillota > Negativicutes > Veillonellales > Veillonellaceae > Veillonella. The sequence continues at coordinate 134,946 of UPXS01000002.1, read as the reverse complement.
CCATGATTGCTAGCATTAAGCCATTTTCGCTAGTACCAGCATGAGATACTACTGTTTCCCCAATTTTTTGAGCTAAACCAGTGTAGAACAATGCTGCACCAACAACGAACATGCCAGCAAACAACACAACTGTACTATCAGATAAACCAGAGAATACAACCTTAGGAGTAATAATACCCATAAGGCCAAGTGTAATAGCGCCGCCTAAAGAAGTAATAGCTAAAGGAATAATTTCCGTAACAAATAAAACAGCCATGACTGCGAGGACGATTAAGGTTTGTTCTGCAGTACCCATACATCATCATCTCCCTTCAGAGAAATGCACTGATATAGTTATAAGAGGTATAAAATATAACCTACGATACCAATGGCGGAAGCCATCAAAAAAGTAATCCCATATCCCTCTCTTGTTTTAGGATACCCAAAGAATAAGGTTTCACCTAAAAATCCTCGGCGATTAAACCAAGTATATTTAGTTCTGCGTTGAAACCATTTAGCTTTGCCTTCAACACCGATAATCAGTGCCGTAATAAAAAATACAATAAATGCCCAAATAAAACAAATCAGTATTTTTAATTCTATAGATAACAAGTGACCACCTCTACTAAATTTAAAGCACTAGAAGGTTATTGTGTGAATTCTTGTATCACCTAATGACCGATCTGAAAAGCATTTATTGCAAATATACCCTATTTATGCATGAATACATAGATTTGAAGGGTTTTTTTATTCACCAATAGGTGTACCTAATTAGGCACACCTTGGTGAATAATTATTAACTTACTAGTGGTTGGACAACATAGCAAGCATTGTACCTGCTGCTACTGCTGTACCAATAACGCCAGCTACGTTCGGACCCATAGCATGCATGAGCAAGAAGTTACCTGGGTTAGCTTTCGCACCTACAACTTGAGATACGCGAGCAGCCATTGGAACCGCGGATACACCAGCAGAACCAATAAGTGGATTTGTTTTACCACCATCTACTAAGTTCATCAATTTACCGAATAATACGCCACCAGCAGTACCACCGATGAATGCAACTAAACCTAAGCAAATGATAAGGAGTGTTTGTATGCTTAAGAAGTGTTCCGCACTCATTGTTAAACCAGTACCAGTTGCCAAGAAGATTGTAACAGTATTGATCAACGCATTTTGAGATGTATCGGACAAACGATCAGTTACGCCAGATTCACGGAACAAGTTACCTAACATCAACATACCTAAAAGGGATGTAATGGAAGGAAGCAATAAGGAAATGAAGATCGTACTAACAATTGGGAATACGATTTTTTCAAAACGTGTAACTTCACGCAATTGTTCCATAACAATTTCGCGTTCTTTTTGCGTAGTGAATAATTTCATTACAGGTGGTTGAATCAACGGTACCAAGGACATATAGGAATATGCGGCAACCGCGATAGCACCTAATAAATGAGGAGCTAGCTTAGTAGCTAAGTAAATGGATGTAGGACCGTCAGCACCACCGATGATACCGATAGCAGCTGCTTCTTGAGCTGTGAAGCCAAGCATCATTGCGCCACCTAAAGCAACGAATACGCCGATTTGAGCAGCAGCACCTAAAAGCAATGTTTTAGGATTAGCAATGAGTGGACCAAAGTCAGTCATTGCACCTACACCAAGGAAAATTAAAGGTGGGAAGATTTCTTGGGAGATACCTGCGCTAATAAGTGCCATAACGCCTTCTTCGAAACCATTACGAGGAATATTAGCAAGTACACAACCAAACGCAATCGGACCCAACAATAAAGGTTCAAACTCTTTAGCAAATGCCAAATACAATAGGATCAAACCTACAAGAATCATAATAGCATTGCCTGTTGTAAATGCGAGGAACCCGCTATCATTAATAACGGATTGAATCGCAACAGCAAAAGCCTCCATATGCGTTCCCCTTTCACAAATATAAAATTGTTATATGACGCGGCTCTGCCGCGCCACACACAACTTGGTATTAACCAAGAACAACCATGTCGTCGCCAGTGGATACAGTTTGGTTAGCAGCTACGCGAACTTCAGAAACTACAGCATCATGAGGAGCTGCGATTTCGTTTTGCATTTTCATAGCTTCAAGGATCAACAAAGTTTCGCCTTTTTTAACTGCTTGACCAGCGGATACTGCTACAGATAAGATTTTACCAGGCATTGGAGCTTTTACAGTTTCAGCACCTGCTGGAACTGGAGCTGCTGCTGCAGCTGGAGCTGGAGCTGGTGCAGGAGCTGCTTTAGGAGCTGCTGCTGGAGCTGCTTTAGGAGCTGCTGCAGGAGCTGCACCTTTTACTTCATTAACTTCTACATCATATGCTGTGCCGTTTACTGTAATGTTGAATTTTTTCATTTTAAATTCCTCCAAAATGTGTAGTGTCTACACAATACTTATAAATTTTCTTTACACATATAAATTGGATAATCTATTTGATTATCTAACTGCCAATAATCTTATCGATTACCGCGCAAACGTCCTTCCATTTTCCAATTATAGCTTACGATTGGACGGATATGCGCGATTTGATCAGCGGAATAACCCATTGCCGCTAATGCACCAACGATTACTGCTACTACATCTTGAGATGGAGCTTTACCGTTAGTTGTTGTAGCATTGCTCATTACAAATGCCTCCTAAAATATTATTAACCTCTACCGCTTAAACGACCTTCCAAGCGCCATTTAGCACTGGTTGCTGTAGGTCGAATAGATGCAATTTGTTCAGATGAATACCCCATCGCCACAATGGCACCTACGATAGCTGCTACTACTTCACCTTCATTTTGAGCAGATGCATTTGGTGCAGCCACCGGTGTAGCTGCGGGAGCCGCAACAGGTGCACTTGGTGGTACGTCTTTTTTCTTCTTGGTAGGATCAATCAAATGAACGATTTCCATCAAAATACCTAAAAGAATCAACACAACAAATACAACTGTCATATTAATGGCCATGATTAACCAAGGATTGGTAGTAACTGCTTGTCCTTCCATAATCATTCCCCTTTCTAAAAAAATAGTAAAGAAAGGTATCTCCCAAATTCGATGATCTTGTTATCGAATCGAATTATAATGGAATATTACCATGTTTCTTTGGAGCACGGTTTTCGCGTTTGCTTGCAAGCATAGCCAAAGCGTTGATAACTGCTGGACGAGTTTGTTTTGGTTCGATTACAACATCTACGAAGCCACGTTCTGCAGCTTTGTATGGAGTTGCGAACTCTTCTACGTATTTAGCTGTTTTAGCGTCTTTGTCTTCATCTTTCTTGAAGATAATGTTAGCTGCACCAGCAGGACCCATTACAGCGATTTCGGATGTAGGCCAAGCGTATACTTGGTCAGCGCCCAAATCTTGGGAACACATAGCGAGGTAAGAACCGCCGTATGCTTTACGAGTGATAACAGTGATTTTTGGTACTGTAGCTTCAGAGTAAGCATACAACATTTTAGCACCGTGACGAATGATACCGCCCCATTCTTGATTTGTGCCAGGCAAGAAACCAGGAACGTCAACGAAGTTAACGATTGGAATATTGAAAGCATCACAGAAACGGATGAAACGGGAAGATTTGTCGGATGCATTGATGTCCAAGCAACCAGCCATTACTTTTGGTTGGTTAGCAATGATACCAACGGATTGACCGTCAAAACGTGCGAAACAAGTGATAATGTTTGTAGCATAGAATGGTTGTACTTCATAGTATTCGCCATTATCTACAGTAGCTGCGATAACATCTTTCATGTCGTATGGCATGTTACTGTTATCAGGCAACAAGCTGTTCAAGCCTTCGTCTTCGCGAGTTGGATCATCGCCAGTGTCTACTAATGGAGCATCTTCCATGTTATTGGATGGCAAGAAGCCTAATAAGTAGCGAATTTGAGCGATGCAATCATCTTCGTCTTCAGCTGCAAAGTGAGCAACACCAGATACGGAGTTGTGAGCCATTGCACCACCAAGGTCTTCAGCTGTTACTTCTTCACCAGTTACAGATTTGATAACTGCAGGACCAGTGATGAACATTTGAGATGTGTGTTTAACCATGTAGATGAAGTCAGTCAATGCTGGAGAATATACAGCACCGCCTGCGCATGGACCCATGATTACGGATATTTGTGGAATAACGCCAGATGCATTTGTATTTTCAAAGAAAATTTTACCGTAACCAGCAAGAGCATCTACAGCTTCTTGAATACGAGCACCGCCGGAATCATTGATACCAATGATAGGAGCACCCATTTTCATTGCTAAACGTTGTACTTTAACGATTTTAGCAGCATGCATTTCACCAAGGGAACCACCTTCTACAGTGAAATCTTGTGCGAATGCATATACTAAACGACCGTCAATAGTACCATAACCAGTTACTACACCTTCGCCTGGTAATTCTTTCTTGTCTTGACCGAAGTTAACACAACGATGTTTAACAAATTGATCAAGTTCAACGAAAGAGTTATCATCGAACAATTTAGCCAAACGTTCACGAGCAGTCATTTTACCTTGAGCATGTTGTTTCTCAACGCGTTTTTCACCGCCACCAGCTTTAACTTTAGCTAGTTTTTCGTGCAATAACTCGATTTTTTCTTGCACTGTTGCCATTATAGCACCTCCAAATAAAACTTGTTACAGTATCATTTTATTTCATTAATAATTAAAGTTCAAGCATGCATACATATTTAATATATAACTCATGATTATATGAATATGTATATCTATTACTCATACATAATGATGTGAATTGGATACTGTATTATTTCATACGTTGACATAATTCAAGCAATACGCCGCCTGTTGCTTTTGGATGTAAGAAAGCAATGGAGGAACCGCCTGCACCGTAACGAGGTTTTTCGTCAATCATACGAACGCCTTTAGCCATCAAATCAGCAATAGCATTTTCAATATTATCAACGCGCAATGCAACGTGTTGGATACCATCACGACCGCCATTTTTTTCGATGAATTTACCAATAGGGCCATCTGGAGTTGTAGTTTCTAAGAATTCAAGTTCAGCATCGCCACATGGGAAGAAGGATACTTTTACTTTTTGTTCTTCAACCACTTCATCTTCAGGAAGATGTTCAATACCCAATGCATTTTTATAGAATTCTTTAGTTGCTGCTAAATCATTAACACCAATACCGATGTGATCCACTTGTAATACTTTAAAAGCCATTTCGATTATCTCCTTTATAAGGCTAAATCTCTAATGCTATGTAGTCGCCGTCTACTTTAGCACGCTTGTCATTACGCCGTTAACAACTGTGTATGGATCGCTTTCGCGTTCATTAACAGCTGCCACTTGGCTATTAAATTCGTCGCTTGTAACGATTTTGTCAGCTACATAACGACCAATTTGTTCATTAATCATTGCGATGATTTCATCACGAGTACGTTCTGCCCGACGAGATTCCAATTCACCAGAATCTTCAAGATACTCAAAATGTTCATCTAAAGCGTCGATGAGTTCATCTACGCCTTGGTCTTTACTAGCAATTGTGCGCTTAATCGGTGGGCGCCATTTTACTTCACGAGAGTCTAGGTCAAGCATCATTTCAATTTCTACATTCAAACGATCACAACCATCTCGGTCAGCTTTATTGATAGCAAATACATCGCCAATTTCAAGAATACCTGCCTTGATAGCTTGGATATCATCACCGAGACCAGGAACAAGTACAACCAATGTAGTATCTGCATTTTTTACGATATCTACTTCAGATTGACCTACACCTACTGTTTCAATGATTACTAAATCCATGCCAAAGGCATCCATGAGTTTTACAACGTCTGCAGTCTTTTTGGACAAACCACCAAGACTACCACGCGTGCCCATGCTTCGAATAAATACATTTTCATTTAATGTCAAATCATTCATTCGAATACGGTCCCCCAAGATAGCACCACCAGAGAATGGGCTAGTTGGGTCGATGGCAACGATGCCGATTTTCTTACCTTGATCTAGATAATGTTTAACAACTTTATCTGTCAACGTACTTTTACCAGCACCAGGGGCCCCAGTAATACCGAGAATACGTGCATTCCCTGTTTTAGGGTAAATAGCCTTCATAATATCAATGGCATTATCATACTCGTTTTCTACAGCTGTTATGGACCGTGCTAAGGCTAGTCGAGAACCTTCGAAAAGTTCTTTAACTAAATCCACTCGCCTCACCACCTATCTTAGAATATGGGAATAGAGGGGAGCCAACTATTCAGTTGTGCTCCTCTCTTGCCCAATTAATTATTTAACGTTTTCGTTGATGAATTTAACGATATCGCCAGTTGGTGTACCAGGTGTGAATACTTCTGCTACGCCAGCTTTTTTCAAGCCAGGGATATCAGCGTCAGGAATAACGCCACCACCGATTACAAGTACATCGCCCATGCCTTTTTCTTTCAAAAGTTCAACAATTTTAGGGAACAATGTGTTATGAGCACCAGAAAGAAGGGATAATGCAACTACATTAACGTCTTCAGAAAGAGCTGCTTCAACGATTTGTTCTGGAGTTTGACGAAGACCTGTGTAGATTACTTCGAAACCAGCATCGCGAAGTGCGCGTGCTACTACTTTTGCACCACGGTCATGACCATCAAGACCTGGTTTTGCTACGATTACTCTAATACGTTTTTCTGCCATGATTAATTACCTCCGAAATTAGCCGATATTATAATGTGGAATGAGCTTCGTATTCACCGAATACTTCGCGCAATACATTACAAATTTCACCCAAAGTAGCATATGTTTTAACTGCATCAAGAATTAATGGCATCAAGTTAACGTTTTCATCAGCTGCACCAGCTTTAAGAGCTGCTAATGCTTTATCAACTGCTGCTTGATCGCGGTTAGCGCGAACTGCTTGAGTTTTCTTGGATTGGTTAACACCAACGGAAGCGTCTACGCGAAGTAAGTCTTTTGGAGCTTCTTCTTCAACTTGGAATTTGTTTACGCCAACGATTGTGCGCAAGCCAGATTCAACTTCCATTTGCCATTTGTAAGCGGATTCTTGAATTTCTTTTTGGATGTAGCCTTTTTCGATTGCTACTACAGCGCCGCCCATTTCATCAATTTTCTTGATGTATGCCATAGCTTCGTCATAGATAGCGTTAGTCATAGCTTCTACATAGTAGGAACCGCCCAATGGGTCAACTACGTCAGCCAAACCAGATTCGTAAGCCACGATTTGTTGTGTACGAAGAGCTACTTGTACAGATGCTTCTGTAGGAAGAGCCAACGCTTCGTCACGGGAGTTTGTATGTAAGGATTGAGTACCGCCCATTACAGCAGCTGCAGTTTGAAGAGCAACACGAACGATGTTGTTATCAACTTGTTGTGCAGTCAACATGGAACCAGCTGTTTGAGTATGTACACGAAGCATCATGGATTTTGGTTTTTTAGCACCAAAACGTTCTTTCATGATTGTTGCCCATAAACGGCGGGATGCACGGAATTTAGCAACTTCTTCAAGTACGTTGTTATGAGCATTCCAGAAGAAGGAAAGACGACCAGCAAATGTATCAACATCAAGACCAGCTTTCAAAGCTGCTTCTACGTATGCGATACCATCAGCAATTGTGAATGCGATTTCTTGAGCTGCTGTGGAACCTGCTTCACGGATGTGGTAACCGGAGATGGAAATTGTGTTCCATTTTGGAACGTTTTGAGAACAATATTCGAAGATATTAGTGATCAAACGCATGGATGGTTTTGGTGGGAAAATGTAAGTACCACGAGCTGCGTATTCTTTCAAAATATCATTTTGAATTGTACCTTTCAATTCTGTGGAAGGTACGCCTTGTTTTTCAGCTACTGCGATATACATTGCCAACAAAACAGATGCTGGAGCGTTGATTGTCATGGATGTGGATACTTTACCAAGGTCGATGCCGTCGAACAAGATTTCCATATCTGCCAAGGAGTCAATCGCTACACCTACTTTACCAACTTCGCCTTCTGCAACTGCATCGTCGGAGTCGTAACCGATTTGTGTAGGTAAGTCGAATGCGCAGGAAAGACCAGTTGCACCAGACTCGATTAAGTAGCGGTAACGTTTGTTAGATTCTTCTGCTGTAGCGAAGCCTGCATACATACGCATTGTCCAGAAACGACCACGGTACATAGTAGGTTGTACGCCACGAGTGTAAGGGAATTCGCCAGGCATACCCAAATCACGTTCATAGTCAAAACCTTCGATATCAACTGGTGTGTATACACGGTTGTATTTTAAATTTTGACGTTCTGGAGTTTTTGCACTTTTTTCGTCACAAAGTTTGTTGTACTCAGCAATTTGGGCTTTTAAGTTTTCGTAAGCCATGTTTTCATCATCCTCCTAAAAAAACAGGTTATTTTTTCATGCTTCCAGTTTCTGTGAAGCGTTTATGCCAAGAAAGAGCTTCGTCAAGCAACATAGGTGTATGGGCATTCTTTGTTGCAGCTAATGCTTTTTCTAGGTATTCAGTTAACATAGGTTTGTAGTCTGGGTGAGCACATTTTTCAATGATCAAACGAGCTCTTTCCACTGGGCTCAAACCACGGCAGTCAGCAACACCTTGTTCTGTACAGAAAATCATAGTGTCATGTTCTGGGTGATCCACATGGGATACATATGGAACGATAGAACTGATGTCGCCATTTTTAGCAACGGAGTTAGTGCAGAAAATAGTGAGATATGCACTACGTGCAAAGTCACCAGAACCACCAACACCATTCATCATTTTGCTACCCATAATATGAGTAGAGTTTACATTGCCAAAAATATCAAATTCGATAGCGGTATTCATGGCAATGACACCAATACGACGAGCAATACCAGGGTTATTGGAAATTTCTTGCGGACGAAGAATAATTTTTTTGCGGTATTCATCGATGTTCGCATAGAAACGTTTCAACCCATCTGGAGAAGGACTTAATGCAGTACCGGAACATACAGTTACTTTACCTGCATCGATCAAGTCAAACATACCATCTTGGATTACTTCAGTATAGATGGACAAATCTGTGAATGGGCCTTTTGCAAGACCACTGATTACAGCATTTGCTACGGAACCTACACCAGATTGTAATGGAAGCAAGTTTTTAGGTAAACGACCTTCTGCAATTTCTTGTTCGAAGAATTCGATAAGGTGTTGACTCATTGCTTTTGCATCATCATCGATAGGTGCCAAAGGTCTTGTTGTATCAGGAACATCACAAGGTACTACTGCAACAATTTTACTTGGGTCACAAGGAATTGCTTCAGTACCAATACGATCACCAGGTGTTTCCAATGGAATTGGTTTACGATGTGGTGGATCGAGTGGTTCATAGATATCATGCATACCTACCAAGGAAAGTGGTTGGGATACGTTTACTTCTACGATAACCTTTTTAGCTTGGCTCACAAATGTTGGAGAGTTACCAACAGATGTTGTAGGTACTAAAGAGCCGTCTTCATTGATTTGACAAACTTCTACGATAGCTACGTCTAAATCACCAAAGAAACCATAGCGAACATTTTGTGCCATTGTGCTTAAATGCATATCAATGTATTTAACATCACCGCTATTTAAGGCTTTACGTGTATCCTTATTTGTTTGATAAGGGAAACGACGATTGATGCCGTTAGCACGAGTTAACGCACCGTCAGCTTCATCACCTACGGAAGCACCTGTCCACAAATCAATTTTGAATGGTTCTTTTTCCATTCTTTCTGCCAATGCCAATGGTACTGCTTTTGCATAACCAGAAGGAGTAAAGCCGGAAATACCAACTTTATCGTTAGGGTTAATCAAAAGAGCTGCATCATAAGCAGTGACAATTTTACCTTGGAGGGCCGCACATTTAACGCGGTCTTTGATGTCTATCACCATTACCATCTCCTTTAAGAGTAACATTGTATAAACGACAGTTTGATCTCTTGGTCGTTCCTTAAACCGACTTCATCGTAGTCCACATGCAATGTATTGTCAACTTATATGACTAAAATGTATTTTTTATCACACTTTATATAGCATTATGATTAAAATGCATAGATTTTCATACTTTCACATAAGTTTTATTCACATCGCTATAACTCACAGGAATTATCGATTTATGGCATATATTGATGTTTTTCAATTAAATCGAACTCTCTCTATACAATATATAGACCCTTTTCAATATAAAATAACATCCCATATACAAGAACTAGACCATACACCTCCCTATAAAGATACAACGATATGCAAAAAACCGGCTTTCAAATGCCAACGATAATGTTCAATTATGTCTAACATTAGAAAACCGGTTATACTACTTAATACGTACCTACCCAAGGTATGTATTAATTATACCATATTATGAAATTATATATCTACCATAAAACATGCTAATTATACAAGATATTACAATTATGCAGATTTATCAGCAGACAACTGAACTTTTACAAAAGCTCCTACCCAGCCAAATAACTGCCAAAACACGATGGTTACTTGATGACTATATAGCTCAAAGTCAGATAAGCCGCTAAATAAAACACCTATAGCTAGCGCCCCTACACCAATTTGTGCAGCTTGACGGAATATATCCCCTTTAAGTCTTATAGATGTAATAACATGACCAATAATAACTGCTAGGAATGATATCAATCCTGGAATACCTGTTTCAGCTAATATATTGAGATACAAATTATGAGCATGATACATCAAGACGTGAGGTCCTTGAATATAATAGTTATAATCTGGATATACTAAGTAAAATGTATTCCACCCAATACCAAAGATTGGGTTTTCACGTACGATATACATGGTACTATCCCATAAAGCCCATCGAAGATCAGCTGATGTATCATGACCTTGGAATATGGACCATAGTCTCGAGGCGATTTCACCATCATAAAAGTACAAGATAATCGGCACTACTAATAGGGATAAGAATAATCTTCGCTCTACGAAGATAGCCCAGTAAAGGATCATGGCCGCAAAGCTAATCCAAATGCCTCTAGAATAGGTTAATAGCATCGTTAAGAACAATATAATCCCTATAACGAGCATTGTAACAACTTCACGAGTACGATTTTCTTTCATATATACCAAGATATAGCTGATACATACGCTGAGTACCATCAATAGATAAGCGCCCAATAAATTAGGGTTTTGTAATGTAGATGACATGCGTCGCATCAATTTTGGGAACTGTGCTGCATCTACCCACTCTTTTATATGAATATTAGGAACAAATACATATTGATAAGCACCTATGATACACACTAGTACAGCAGTACCTAGTAAGGCTCGAAGAAAATAATTCCACTGTTTAGGTGTTTGAATGTATGTGCGAACTAGATAATACATGCCTCCGCTGGCTACGATTTGATAAAACCAACTTTGAATTGACCAATCCCAATTTTCTGATACTAGTGCAGATATGCCAGTCCATACTACAAATATCATAACGGACCACGATAAATAGCCCGTTGGTAAGCTTAGTGATTTACTAGATATCAAATCATATAAAGCAAGCCCTATCGCTAGCCACAGAAGTACATCCCCCACCATAGGTTGTAATGGCATAGCAATCACCACACCATAAATTAGACGCTCAATATAGAACGTGATTCTCTTCTGATTAGGAATAAGTGAGAGTTCCATAGGCTCACCTTAGTGACTCATCTCATGGTTAAACCACTGACGAGCATCTCCTAAAATATATAAAGAACCACAAACAGCTATAATATCACCATTCTTTGTATGCTTATAGGCTAAAGCCAATGCGTCTTCAACAGAATCAGCTGTTTGAGCTACGGCTTTTGGAACAATGTGACGTATTTTTTCAACTAAAACCTCTGGCACTTCTGTTCTATCTGTTGGTGCAGGTACTACAAGAACCGTATCCCCTGCCTTAACTACTTCACGAATAATAGCATCTTGATTTTTATCTTTAAGAATTGCCATCACAATCGTTTTTGGGGCGTCCTTAAATAGCTCACCATAGGTCATACTGAAGGATTCTGCTCCAGCTGCATTATGCGCACCGTCAAAGATAAAGGTGCGATCTAAGCCCCGCTTAACTTCAAAACGCCCTGCCCACGTAGTACGGGCAAAGCCTTCGCGCATCGTTTCTTCACTGATGCTCTTATCTTCTTTCATCAATAAACGTACAGCCATCAATGCACATGCGAGATTTACAGATTGATGAATACCGGCCATTGTCGTAAATAACATAGCAGGAGCGGCATCATTAGTACTCACAGTAATCATTTGACCACCTGTTACGGCACTACGGCTATCGATACCAAAATCTTTATTGAAAGCATATACTTTAGCATGCTTCTCTTTAGCCACTTCTTCAATAATACGAAGAGGCGCATCCTGTGCTGCTGTTACAACAGGGACTTTGGATTTAATAATCCCCGCCTTGTGACGTGCAATCTCCTCGACAGTATCACCACAGTAGGCTTGATGATCGATTGTTACATTGGTAATAACAGATACTTTTGGAGTCACGATATTTGTGGAGTCTAGTAATCCACCTAAGCCAACTTCTACCACTGCATAGTCTACAGCTTGATCTTTGAAGAACAAAAAGGCTGCAGCCGTTAAAATTTCAAATTGCGTTGGTGCTTCTATGCCATTACTAATGATAGTATCAACGGCCACTTTTACACGGCTAATTAATTCACCGAAGGCTTCCTCCGTAATATTTCCATCATTGATTTGAATTCGCTCCGTATAGGATTGAAGGTGAGGCGATGTAAATCGCCCCACCCGTAATCCACTTGTAAACAGTGCGTAGGAAATATATGAGGTAACCGAGCCCTTACCATTCGTCCCTGTAACATGAACAATTTTATAGTCCTCTTGTGGATTCCCTAAGGCTTCCATAAGCGCTGTAATTCGTTCAAGGCCAGGCTTAATACCGAATGAAGATGCCTGTTCTAAATAGGCTAAGGCCTCTTGATATGTCATATAAACCTCCTATTATAAGGTTTCAAGGAACGCTTCACGTTCCAATAACGCTTGTTGTTTTTGTTTATATTCTTCTAACTTTTCTTTTTCTTTTGCTACTACAGCTTCAGGAGCTTTTGCTAGGAAGCCTTGGTTAGACAATTTGCCTTCCAAACGAGAAATTTCTTTTTCCATTTGGATTTTTTCCTTTGCAATACGCTCTCTTTCTTTTTCGCCATCGATTAAGTCTTTAAGCAAGAGATATACTTCCATACCATTTACAACTGTTACAGTCGCATTTTCTGGTTTTGGATCATCCGCACCAAGAATAGTTACCTTCTCAGCCCAAGCTAATGTTACGAAGTAATCACTATGATCGGCTACAGTTTGAGCCAATGCTTCATCTGTTGGCGCCACAATAACCTCAGCTTTTTTACCTAAAGGCACATTCATTTCAGCACGCATGTTACGAATACCTTTGATGGCATCCATCATAACTTCCATTTGACGTGCTGCACCTTCAAGATTATCAAACTTCAATGCTTCTGGCCATTTAGTGACAACGATGCTATCTCCTTCATGAGGCAAGTGTTGCCAAATGTGTTCTGTTACGAACGGCATGAATGGATGTAATAATTCAAGCATGTGACGCAAGATTGTTACGAGTAAGTATTGAACTGTACGACGATCGCGTTCATTACCTTCATTATATAAACGAGGTTTAGCTAACTCAATATACCAGTCACAGTATGTATTCCAAATGAAGTCATATACGGAGCTTGCCGCTTCACCAAGTTCAAATTTATCTAGGTTAGAAGTTACACTTTGTACTGTTTCATTGTACTTTTGAACAATCCATTGGTCTGCTAATGTCAAATCATCTGCTGTTGGAACGAAGCTTTCATCATAATTTGTAAGATTCATCAATACAAATTTAGATGCATTCCAAATCTTATTAGCAAAGTTACGATTTGCTTCAACGCGTTCCATATAGAAGCGCATATCGTTACCAGGTGTATTGCCAGTTACGAGAGTAAAGCGCAATGCATCAGCACCATATTGGTCGATCACTTCAAGAGGGTTAATGCCATTACCCAAGGATTTACTCATTTTACGGCCTTGACTATCACGAACTAGACCATGAATAAATACATGTTTAAATGGAATTTCATGTTCAAATTCAAGAGCCATGAAAATCATACGAGCAACCCAGAAGAAGATGATATCGTAACCAGTTACAAGAACACTTGTTGGATACCATTGTTTAAGTTCTGGTGTTTGCTCAGGCCAGCCCATAGTAGCAAATGGCCATAAGCCAGAGCTAAACCATGTATCAAGAACGTCTGGATCTTGTGTTACATGACCATGACAATGAGGACATTCAGTGATGTCTTCACGGCTTACGATTGTTTCGCCGCAGTCATCACAGTACCATGCAGGAATGCGATGGCCCCACCACAATTGACGGGAAATGGTCCAGTCTCGGATGTTTTCAAGCCAGTTTACATAAGTTTTTGTAAAACGTTCAGGAACAAACTCTACTTCATGGTCTTTAACAACCTTAAGAGCTGGCTCTGCTAATGGTTTCATATCTACAAACCATTGTTTAGATACCATTGGTTCGATAATTGTATTACAACGGGAGCAATGACCTACTGCATGGTCATGGTCATCGATTTTTTCAAGTAAGCCTAATTCTTTGAGTTCTGCTACTACTTGTTTACGAGCTTCTTCACGAGTCATGCCATTGAACTTACCAGCACCTTCATTCATTGTGGCATCATTATTCATAACAACGATGGATTCCAAATTATGACGTTGGCCCATTTCAAAGTCATTAGGGTCATGAGCAGGTGTAATTTTTACACAGCCTGTACCGAAGCTAGCATCTACATAGTCATCGGCAATAACAGGAATTTCTCGATTAACAAATGGTAAAATCAATGTTTTGCCGATGAGGTCTTTATAACGATCATCATCAGGATTTACTGCTACGGCTACGTCACCGAACATTGTTTCTGGACGAGTTGTAGCAACAATTACAAAGCGATTTTCTTCACCCTTTACAGGATATTTAATATGCCATAAGTGGCCATGTTCATCTTCATGTTCAACTTCAACATCAGATAAAGCAGTAGCACAACGAGGGCACCAGTTGATAATACGTTCACCACGATAGATTAAACCTTTTTCATAAAGGCTTACGAATACTTCACGCACTGCATGATAGTATCCTTCATCTAATGTAAAACGTTCGCGGGACCAGTCACAAGATGCGCCTAAGCTACGGATTTGTTTTACAATAGTATCACCGTATTCTTTTTTCCATTCCCATACGCGTTCTACAAATTTTTCACGGCCTAAATCATAGCGAGATTTACCCTCTTCTTTAGCGAGCATCTCTTCTACCTTGATTTGTGTAGCAATACCAGCGTGGTCAGTGCCAGGCATCCACAATACATTGTAGCCTTGCATACGTTTGAAACGGATGAGAATATCTTGCAATGTATTATCTAAAGCATGGCCCATGTGCAACATACCAGTTACATTAGGAGGCGGCAATACGATACTAAATGGTTCTTTATTTGTGTCTACTTCTTCGTGAAAGTATCCTTGGTTTTCCCAATAAGAATACCATTTCCCTTCTATTTCACCGGGGTTATAAGTGGTTAAATTTTCGTAGGTTTTCATCGTTCCTCCTAAATAAACTCCTTAGCGCTTCATAATCTTAGCCAATACAAATAGGCTCGTTTCATATAGCAATATCATAGGCAATGCAATCATCGTTTGAGAGAACATATCCGGTGTTGGTGAAATGACAGCACCTATGATAAAGGATATAAGAATAAATATCTTTCGCTTCGTTTTTAAAAAACGCGATGTAATTAAGTTGAAATATCCCAAGATGATTAAAATCAACGGCAACTCAAAGATAAATCCAAAGGGTAGTACAAAGGATAATACAAAGTCCATGTACTGACCAATGGAAAATAGCGGTTGTAATTCGTCTGTAGCAAAGCCCATAAAGAACTTAACGGCTGCAGGTAGCACGAGAAAATAAGAAAATACAATACCGATGCCAAATAGTCCTATGGCAACCGGTAAAATCCAGTTAGATAACTGCTTTTCTCGTACAGTAAGGGCTGGCTTAACAAATAGCCAAATCTGATGCAATATAATAGGCGCCCCTATAATAAGACCACCTACTATAGACACCTTCATATATGTAAAGAAGGCTTCAGTTGGTTTCATATAATAAAGCTTACCAGCTGGTTTTAGGAGTATTTCCAATAAAAAGTCTACATAATAATAAGAAATACAAGTTCCTATAACAACTGCAACAGCCATTATAATCAGACGCTTTCGCAATTCAGATAGATGGCCCACAAGGGATAGTTCCCGAGCTTCGTCCATCATTTTCTGTTCCATCTCAGTATAAATAGGTTCATCTTCTGGTTCCTCAGGAACCCGCTGATTTGCCACCTTATACCGCTCTTGCTCAGCCTTTAATTCAGCTTCGCGACGCTTTTGACGAACTACACTATCAAAAGAAGGTTTTTGTATGGGATATTCGAAGTCCGGTTTTGGTTCGAATGGTTCCATATTATACCTTTCTATCAGCTAAATTTTCTACTGCCATCACAAGGAATTCCTTGCCTGGGAAATCGCGTACAGCATCAAGTGCCGCCAAAGCATCTTTACAATATTGATCAGCTACAGCTAATGTATTATCAATACCACCTTGACTGATAACATAGTCGATAATAGCCTGCTCATCACCGCCATTATTTAAGGCCTTAATGTCTGCAAGCAGTTTATCTTTATTATCATCATTGACGATGCTTAACAACGGATATGTCAATAAACCTTCGCGAAGATCATTCCCCACTGGTTTACCAGTCGTCTCTGTTGTTTCACGATAATCCATAATATCATCAGTAATTTGGAAGGCCATGCCCAACGCATGACCATATTTTTTCAACTCAACGATTTCAGATTCGCTCCAGCCCCCTAATAGGCCACCCAATTCCATACAGCCTTCCATAAAGTCTGCTGTTTTCTTCTGGGTCTTGGTCATATAACGCTCAATACCTTGATCAATGCGATATACATCTTCCATTTGCATGAACTCGCCTTCCACAAGGCAAGTAATAATATGGGAGAAAACCTGTAAATACTTCATATTAGGCATTTCAGACACGATTTGAAATGCTTTAGCAAATAAATAGTCCCCACTAAGGATGGCTACCTTATTGCCTTTGTGCATATGAATCGTTTCTTCACCGCGACGAATTTCAGCTTGATCTAATACATCATCGTGAATCAGTGTCGCTAAATGAAGCATTTCTACAGCTTCAGCAATTCTAATACGCTGACGTTCTACAGATGTACCTGCATTAGCAATCAATAAACATAATTGCGCACGCAAGCGCTTGCCACCTGCAGCAGATAATGGTCGAATCAGTGCATTAAAGTCTTCTGCACCTGTATTAAAAGATGATGCAAGAGACTCTTCCACACCCTCTAAATCTAGAGCGATGCGTTCCATAATCTCTAATTCATTGGTTTGACTCATGCTTCATCTCCTACTAGAACTTTATTGATGCGTTGTTGTAAAAGCTCACGGCCTGTATGCTTCAAAGAGCTATACAGAATTGGCGGCGTTGCAGTTGGGTACATTTCCTTAATAATCGCTAAATTAGCAGACTTTTCTTTAGCTGTTAATTTATCGACCTTAGTCACTACGATTTGTAATGGTACACCAGCTTCAACGAGCCAGTCATAAGCGACCTTATCGATAGGCATCTCTGGATGACGACCATCAATTAATAAACATAACAACATCAATCGTTCAGAATGTAAAATATAATCGGCAATAAAGGAAGACCACAAATTGCGGTTTCCTTTATTTGTCTTTGCAAATCCATACCCAGGAAGGTCAACGAGGAACCAATGATAACGGCGCTCCTCTGTTTCAGAAATATCCTCTTTTGACTCCACATCAAAATAGTTTATCGTCTTTGTCTTACCTGGTTGACCACTAACGAGGGCTAACCCACGATAATTACACAACGAGTTAATCAACGAAGATTTGCCCACATTAGAGCGTCCGATGAAAGCAATTTCTACAGTATCCCCTTCAGGATATTGATCCGCCTTCACACAGGAAGTATTATATTTTGCTGCTATAATACGAGGCCCCTTCGGTTCTTTTCGTGTATATTGTGGTTTTGGGCCCATTTGTTTAGTGGATTTTTTCTTTTTTTGCATTACACAAGTGCCTTTGCTAATACTTCATCCATTGTCTTAACTGGCGTAATAATGAGACCTTCTTTTACAATGTCAGGCAATTCTACAATATCCTTTTCATTGCCTTTCGGAATCAATACTTCTTTAATGCCATTAGACAAGGCTGCCAATAACTTTTCTTTTAAACCGCCGATTGGTAATACACGGCCACGCAATGTAATTTCACCAGTCATGGCAATATCAGAACGAACCTTGCGGTTTGTTAAGATAGATACCATAGCCAATGTCATTGTAATACCTGCAGAAGGGCCATCCTTAGGTGTTGCACCTTCAGGCAAGTGAACGTGAATATCAAGTTTCTTATAGAAATCGTCTTCGATTTTTAAGGCTTTTGCATTGTGGCGAATATAGCTCATCGCAGCTTGACCAGACTCTTGCATAACCTTACCTAAGCTACCAGTTAATGCAAGTTTACCTGTACCATTCATAGTAGTTGCTTCACATGGCAATACAACACCACCTACAGAAGTCCACGCTAAACCATTTACATAGCCAATTTGCGGTTTCTTTTCACGCTCTTGGTCAACAAAGATTGGAGCGCCCAAGAATTCGTGAAGATTTTTTGTCGTTACTTTCGGTGCATCTCCACCTTCTTCAACGACTTTATAAGCAATTTTACGACAAATCTTAGCAATTGTTTTTTCCAAGGTACGGACACCCGCTTCACGAGTATATTCGGAAACTACCTTTTTCAACACTGCATCAGATAATTTAACCTTATAATCTTCAAGACCATTTTTCTTGATTTGTTTAGGTACTAAATAGCGCTTAGCAATCTCTAACTTCTCTTGTTCCATATAGCTAGATAACTCGATGATTTCCATACGATCTAACAATGGACCAGGAATATTGGATGCAACGTTAGCCGTTGTAATCCAGAATACTTCAGAGAAATCGAATGGTACTTCGATAAAGTGATCGCTGAATGTACTATTTTGTTCTGGATCCAATACCTCTAACAATGCAGAGGATGGATCACCTTTATAGTCAGATGCTAATTTATCAATTTCATCCAATAAGAATACAGGATTCTTAGTGCCTACATTCTTAAGACCTTGAATCATACGACCTGGCAATGCGCCAATATACGTACGACGATGGCCACGAATTTCGGCTTCATCGCGAACACCACCTAAGGATGCACGGATAAACTTGCGGTTCATCGCTTTAGCAATAGACGTAGCCAAGGATGTTTTACCAACCCCTGGTGGGCCTACTAAGCAAAGAATAGAACCACTATTCTTACCAGTTAACTTACGAACAGCCAAGAATTCAAGGATACGTTTCTTAACCTTTTCAAGGCCATAATGATCCGCCTCAAGCATAGCATGAGCTTCCTTGATATCCAAGCGATCCTCAGTTAATTCATTCCAAGGTAACGCCAATACCCAATCTAGGTAATTGCGCAAAATTGTTGCTTCTGGCATCAATTGTGGCATGCGGCTATAACGAGAAATTTCTTTATCGATACGTTCATGTACATCTTCGCTAAGGTTAAGTGCTTTTAATTTAACACGTAACTCTTCAGCTTCTTCCTCTGGATCCCCTTTGTCACCCAATTCATCGTGGATAACACGGATTTTTTCGCGCAAGAAATATTCTTTTTGCGCTTTTTCCATAGATTGACGTACTTGATTATTAATGGAGTTTTCCAAATCAGAGATTTGTAATTCCATATTCAAAATGCCTACAATCATATTTAAACGACGAGCTACAGATAACTCTTCAAGTAACTCTTGGCGTTTAGTGTTATTAATAGGCAATAAGAACGCAACTTGATCAGCCAATTCGCATGGGTCGCGTAACTCCATTACGCGCGTAACGCCTTCATCTGTAACAGATTTAGCCTCTTCAGCCCATTCGCCAAATTTAGACTGAACCAAACGACGATACGCTTCTAGCTCAACATCGTCTTCAAATTCGGAGGCTACCCGTTCGTAGTCCCCTACATAGTACGGATCCATACTTGTAATATTCATTACGCGAATACGTGTAATGCCCTCTACAAGAACACGTACAATACCACCTGGTAAGCGTAACATTTGCTTAATTTTTACTAATGTACCCATTTGGGCTAAGTCATGAACAGTTGGCGCATCAACAGCATCATCCTTTTGGCTGACAACTGCTAAAATGCGATTCTCGTTCATTGCGGCTTCCACCGCTTTAATGGATTTGTCTCGACCGATATCGAGGTGAATCACGATATTCGGATATACAACCATGCCTCTAAGAGGTACAGTTGGAATCCCAACTTCGAGTAAATTCATACTTCCTCCAGGTATTTATATTATGAAAAGAAACTCATTCCTACACAGAAATGAGTTTCTTCGAATTACGATTTCAACTGGATGTCTTGGTCTGCCTCATTTTTGAGTATAGGTTCACCTGTGCTCAACACGGATTCACGATTTACTATGCACTTAGCTACTTCCGGCATGGAAGGAACCTCAAACATAACGCGTTTCATCACCTTTTCAATGATAGCACGCAAACCACGAGCACCTGTTTTTCGCTGTAATGCTTCATCAGCGATTTCTTCTAATGCATCTTCAGTGAAAGTTAACTCTACACCATCAAGGGATAGAATTTTTTCATATTGTTTTGTTAATGCATTTTTAGGCTTTGTCAAAATTTGAATCAATGCCTCTCTGTCCAATTGATCCAATGTTACCATAACAGGTAAACGACCAATGAATTCTGGAATTAAACCAAATTTCAATAAATCTTCAGGTACAACATCTTTTAAGATAGCTGATACATTGCGTTCTTCTTTGCGTTGTACGTCTGCACCAAAACCAAGGGTTTTCTTAGCGGTACGCTTAGTAATAACCTTGTCCATACCATCAAATGCACCACCACAAATAAAGAGAATATTTGTAGTGTCGATTTGAAGCATTTCTTGATTTGGATGCTTTCTGCCACCTTGAGGTGGAACAGAAGCTACGGTACCCTCTAAGATTTTAAGCAATGCTTGTTGTACACCTTCGCCAGACACGTCACGTGTAATGGAAGGGTTCTCAGACTTACGAGCAATCTTATCGATTTCATCGATATAGATAATGCCACGTTCAGCCCGAGCTATATCATAATCTGCAGCTTGGATAATTTTAAGTAAGATATTTTCCACATCTTCCCCAACATAACCAGCTTCAGTTAAGCTTGTAGCATCTGCAATAGCAAATGGTACTTCTAGCATTTTCGCTAAGGTTTGAGCCAATAGTGTTTTACCACTACCAGTAGGACCAATGAATAAAACATTAGCCTTTTGTAATTCTACATCATCAACTACATTATCTGTTTGTAAACGTTTGTAGTGATTATATACAGCCACGGCTAAAGAGATTTTAGCATCATCTTGACCAATAACATATTCGTCAAGATGAGCTTTAATATCTCTCGGCGTTGGCAATTCTTTTAAGTTGAAGTCGTCCGCCTCTACGTCACCTAACTCATCAGCGATGATACGTTCACATACTTCAACGCATTCATCACAAATATATACGTTAGGACCCGCTACTAATTTGCGGACTTCTTCGCTTGTGCGTCCACAAAAACTGCAGCGCATAGTGTCTTTATCTTTTGCCAAGGGGCGCCTCCATTACTTGCTTTCTACAGGTTCTCTTGTGAGTACCTCATCGATTAAGCCGTATTCAACGGCATCCTGAGCACTCATGAAGTTATCGCGATCTGTATCGCGAGCTACTACTTCAATATCTTGTCCACTGCGAGAAGCTAAGATACCATTTAACTCTTCACGCATGCGAAGAATCTCACGGGCATGGATTTCAATTTCAGATGCTTGCCCTTGTACACCACCTAATGGTTGGTGAATCATAACGCGTGCATGAGGTAACGCATAGCGTTTACCTTTAGTGCCTGCCGTTAAAAGCACAGCACCCATGCTCGCCGCAGAGCCTACACAAATGGTAGACACATCTGGTTTGATATATTGCATCGTATCATAAATAGCCATGCCGGCAGTTACAACACCGCCGGGGCTATTAATGTACAAATGGATATCCTTATCAGGATCCTCTGCTTCTAGGAATAGCATTTGCGCAATAACCGCATTAGCCACATTATCATCGATGGGACCACCAAGGAAGATAATGCGATCCTTTAACAAGCGAGAGTAAATATCATAGGAACGCTCGCCGCGTTCACTTTGTTCAACTACGATTGGTACATACATGTATTCACCTTTTCATGTACCTAGTTGAGCAAACTATTATTCAGCCGCTTCAGCGCCTTTTGCATTATCAATAATGAATCGAGCTGCTTTTTTGCGAGCTACAGAGCCTGCCAACATAGCTACACGACCTTCTTTTGCAATAATATCCCAAACTTCTTTAGGATCTGCCCCAAAGTTTTGAGCCATAATGAAGATTTCACGGTTCATGTCGTCTGGAGTTACTTCGATACCTTCAGCAGTTGCGATAGCGTCTAATACTAAATCAGCGCGTACATTTTCAGCTGCGGAATCTTTGTATTCAGAACGTAAATCTTCGATAGTTTTGTTGGAGAATTTCAAGTAGTCATCAAGTTTCAAGCCGCGGCCTTCCATGTTCATAGCCAATTCTTGAATCATTTGTTCTACACGATCTTCGATCATTACTTCTGGTATTTCTACAGTTGCGTTTTTAACAGCTGTTTGAATCAAGTCAGCATTGTAAGTATCGATTGCGCGACGGGAAGCTTCTTCTTCCATTTTTGCGCGAAGATCTTTTTTCAATTCTTCAATAGTTTCGTAAGAGCTTGCTTCTTTTGCGAACTCATCGTTCAATTCAGGCAACTCTTTACGTTTGATGTCATGGATATGAGTTTTGAATTCTGCTTCTTTACCAGCAAGTTCTGCTACGAAGTAGTCTTCAGGGAATGTTACTTTTACAGTTACATCATCACCAGCTTTAGCGCCGATCAATTGATCTTCGAAGCCAGGAATGAAGCTACCAGAACCGATTTGTAATGGGTAGGATTTACCTTCACCACCATCGAATGGTTTACCGTCAACGGAACCAGCGAAGTCGATTACTGCGAAATCGTCTTTTTGAATTGTAGCGCCTTCTTCAGCAACAACCATTTTCGCTTGTTGTTCACGAATGTTGTTCAATTGTTCTTCAATTTGTTCATCAGTTACTGTAGCGTCTTGTTTTTCTGCTTCTAAGCCTTTGTAATCGCCAAGTTTAACTTCAGGGCGTTTAGTTACAGTAGCTTTGAAAATCAAGTCTTTACCTTCTTCGAATTGTTCGCGTTCGATTTCTGGTTCAGATACTGGAACGATATCGTTTTCACGAAGTGCAGCACTGTAGTTTTGGCTAGCCAATACTTCGAATGCTTCTTCCAAGATAGCGTCTTTGCCGAAGTTCATTTCTAAAATACGGCGAGGCGCATGGCCTTTACGGAAGCCAGGAATGTTTACTTGACCTGCAATGCGTTTTACAGCTTGTTTAATGCCTTTATCTACTTCTGCTGCAGGTACTTCAATAGTTAACGTTACTACGTGTTGATCAACAGGATTTACAGTTGCTTTCATTTAAAATATGTCCTCCTCGAAGGGCAATACGCCCAAATTTCTGTAGTATATTATGCACTCCTAATAATAACATAAATGCAAGGTCAATGCAATTCTTCTCAATTTACACTAAAAGACCACCCCAAAACGGGTGGTCTTTATATGTATTACATAATTATGCGAATTAGTTATCTTTAGCGATCAATTTGATGATGTCACGGCGAGATAAGATACCAATCAAATGGTAATCCTTGTCTACTACAGGAACATTCTTTAAATGTTGATCAAGCATAACAGATACAATTTCTTCTACATCTTTATCCGGTGTAGTTGTAATTACTTCTTCAGTCATCAACTCATGAACATGAGATGCTAACAATTTTTTAAATTGAGCATTATATTCGCCAATGCCATTGTAATAGATACTAGCACCTAATACATTTACATAGTGAGGTACATGAGGACGTACTTTTTTGTAAAGCAAATCGCCTTCAGAAATAATACCTAATAATTTATTGTTGTCATCCACTACGGAAACAGCTGTTAAATTATATTTTACCAACAAATCAGCTACATCAGAAATTGGCGCATCTTTGCCAACAGTAACAGGGTATTTATTCATTACTTCTTGGATTTTCATAGTGAATTCCTCCTTACAAATACATCTTGCTTTATTATACTATTCGACATAATATAATAAAACTCCTTTTTTTATAAGAACATTATATAAATAATTTGTAAGTCTATTCTAATAGTGTTTCTTATACTGATACTAAATCAATCTACCCTCATCATAATTATATTATTTATTCAAGCGATACGAACTATTGAAATTAAATACATCACCAATGATATGGTTCATTTCGATTAATTTTAGACGCCCTATAAATTTGCTCTACTAGCAGCAAGCGCACCATTTGATGGGTAAATGTCATAGGACTAAAGGATAATTTATAATTCACAGACTTGCGCAACTCATCACTTACGCCAAAAGCACCGCCAACGATGAACGCCATATCACTTATACCATCGACTTCTAGTTTAGCTATTGTTTTAGCTAACTCTTCAGAGGACATCGTTTTACCATACACATCAAGCAAAACGGTATAGGCATTCTTAGGAACCGCTTTTAATAAACGCTCCCCTTCTTCTACAACGACTTGTTTGCGATCCGCATCACTTGGTTTATCTCCAATTTTACTTTCATTTAGTTCTGTAATCGTAATGCCCCCGTATGGACGCATACGTTTTACAAATTCCGCTACCCCATCGCGTAAGTAAGCATCTTTTAACTTGCCAATACAAACTACATAAAATCTCATACTCTACCTCTTTACAGATTGCATAGACACAATTTCATTAGGTTGTCCATGTTGCAATTTCATTTCCGGTCCAATGCGAACACCTCCATCTACGAGCATTTGTCCTATCGTTTGCGTAACAAGGACGGCATTATTGTTGTTTTCAGAACGATGGGCCAAAATAACTTGCATAAAGTCAGGACGCTTCATCATGAGTAAAGCTCGGGCAGCCATTTCATTGCTTAAATGACCTTCATCACTAGCAACACGTTGTTTTAAAAATGGTTGATAAGGACCAAAGCGCAGCATATGAGGGTCATAATTGGCTTCTAGTACTAATAGAGTTGTATCATCCATACGATGTAAGATACTATCAGAAATTACACCCGTATCGGTAACGACAGTAGCCTTATCTTTTCCAGCAAATACATTAATACCTATTGGATCAGCCGCATCATGACTAACGCCAAATGACTCGACTACAAGATTGCCAAGAGAGAGGCTACCCTTAGTCAATTCGATTAATTGGTTTTTTGGCACAATTAACTTATCTTGAATTTCACGCCACGTCCCTTGTTTCGTATACACAGGGATATCAAAACGTTTCAACAATTGTTGAAGCCCTGCAATATGATCACTATGTTCATGACTGATAAAAATGCCCTCTACCTGTGCCATATCGATATGCAATTCTTTTAAACCATTGACGATGCGCCGGCAACTAATGCCCACATCGTGCAATATGACGGAGTTCCCTTTTTTTATTACTGTACAATTGCCTTTGCTACCACTAGCAAGAACATGGACCTCCAACGGTGAGGATTCACTCATCAAAACACTCCATATACTAAATCATAATTTTTTACATATGTCTGTGAAAGTCAATCTATTATCACTTTCACTAACACAATCATTAATTGGTTTCAGATAATTCACTCAAGCGTTCTACAAAGTATGACATATTAGCTTCAATATCTGGTCCACGGCGGAACATGTCACCACCAACGAGGAACATCGTATCATTTCCATACAACTCTACCAGTTCATTAAGCCGAGCATCTGTTACACCTCCACCCGGTGCTGGACAGGCGGCTTTCATCAATCCAAATGGATGTTTAATATAAGAGGAAATTCTCTTACATTGATCTTCTGTGAAAGTAAAACGTCCACCATAGGATACAAAGATAGGCATATCTGCACCAAAGATACGTGGTAACAGTCCCAATTGTAAATAATCGGCAATACCAGATACACCAGGGCTCACAAAGCCACCAGAGTAAGCAGGATGATGAATGATTGGTAAGCCTAACTTTTCATCACTTGCTAATTTATGAAGCCATCCAAAGCCCACAAGCCCGGAAGCCACCATAAGAGCTGTAGCACCTGCTTCTTTTGCAAAATAAGCTCGCTCTATTACGTCTGTACCATCACCAGACACATTAGCTGCATATAATGTATGTGTACCATGGGCTTCATTCATTTCACGCACCACGGCAGCACATCGTTGTACACGATCTTTAAATTGAGAGAATGACTGATTAGAAATACCGTGGTCATCTTTAATAACATCTGCCCCACCACGTGTATAAGCACCGCACATACGAGCGAGCTCTTTATTCGGTGTTCCCATAGGTTTTACTACAGCCTGAATCATAGGGCGCGTTGGCGTTTCAACCAATTGACGAAGCCCTTGCAAGCCAAATCGAGGGCCTTTAAATACATCATATAAAGTTGGACAGAGTTCAATATCAACTACCCAAATATGTGGTTGTAACGATGAGTTGCCAAAGACTACGTTTAAGAATTGCGTTGCTTCTAGCGCTGTTGTATCTATCAGGTATGAAATACGAGCCACATAGTAATGAGCGGGATTAATCGTAACATTAGGCATAACTCCAACATTGGCGTATGTGGAGTCAGTACCCATAGGTTCAAGTGATTCTAATCTACCAGTGACAGTGCCTTTAATATACGGATCCGTAACAAACTCATAAGGAAACTCTATGGTTTGTTCTACCTGAACAGCCCAGGCAATGGCTTTTGCCTCTTCATACGAACTTGCTTCTATTCGATACGTAACTATAAATCGCTCGTCTTTCATAATGCGTCTCCTTTGCAATAATATTATTTAATTATATACCAAAGTAGTACACGATTCCATACAAAAAAGGCCCCACTCTAAAACTAGAGTGAGGCCTTTTTGAAAGAGCGAAAACATGTATATAGATTTTTACCTATATAAACAAGGTTTCTACCGTGAGAGACAATACATGCAATCGTATGAGAATTAACTAATTTAACTATATCTTATTGATAGAAATGTTTAGGATAACCTTTGAATCGTGTGAAGTGACGATATTTACGTGTTGCACGGTTAGGTTCATTAACTGTTTTGTAACCGAAGCCGTTGAATACAACGTTCAAAAGAACGGCTACGATACTACCAGCTGTGATACCAGATTTCAAAAGAATTTGTGCCCAAGCTGGGAAGTGTGCATAGATTTGAGGCGCTGCCAATGGAATCATGGATACCCCAATACTAATTGCTACGAGCATCAAATTGTAGTTACCATCGAAGCTAACTTTACCAAGGGAGCGAATACCGCTGGCAATAATCATACCAAACATTGCGATACCTGCACCGCCTAATACAGCATTAGGGATACAAGCTACAATAGCTGCTAACTTAGGGAATAAACCTAATAAAATCAAGATTACACCAGATGCGGCTACAACGAAGCGACTTTTTACGCGTGTTACAGCGATAAGACCAACGTTTTGAGCGAATGCAGTGTAAGGGAAGCTATTAAGGATACCACCGATTAAAGTAGATAAACCATCAGCGCGAAGCACTGCAGCTAACTCTTTTTGACCGATAGGTTTATCAACGATTTCACCAACCGCAATACTATCACCTGTTGTTTCTACCATAACTACAAGCATTACAATAATCATAGAAATAATAGAAGCAAAATCAAAGGTAGGAAGGCCAAAGTAGAATGGGGTTACAACGGAAATCCATTGAGAGCGACCTACTTCAGAGAAGTCAGTAATACCACAAATCATAGCTAGAGCAGTACCGAGGATAAGCCCTACCAAGATAGCCAGATTACCAAGGAATCCTTTACCAAATCGATATGTCAAAATAACGAGAATAAATGTAGCTACACCAAGAGCTATGTATAGTGGATCGCCGAAGTTTTTATTACCTACGCCACCACCCATCCAGTTAACGGCTACTGGCATCAAGTTAATACCAATAATAGTAATGATGGTGCCTGTTACCACAGGTGGGAATAAGCGAATCAAACGACTGAAGAATGGTGCCACAATAAATGTAAATATACCAGCTGCAATAATAGCACCATAAATGGTATTAATATCATGCTGTTGACCAATCATAATCATCGGTCCTACAGAAGCAAATGTTACACCTTGAATAAGAGGAATACGACCACCGACAGGGCCAAAGCCTAATGTTTGAATCAATGTGGCTACACCACATGTGAACAAATCAGCTGTAATCAAACGAATTAAATCTTCAATCGGCAAATGCATGGCTTGCGCAATAATGATTGGTACCGCTACGGCACCAGCATACATGGCTAACACGTGCTGTAAACCATAAGCAAATAATTGCGGGATTGGCAGCATACCATCTACATGGTTGACACCAGATACACCTTTACTCATAAGAATCACCTCATATCTTACGTTTTAGTTACTAGTAAATAATATAGTCATACTATCGTACTTGATAGAGTTTAAAAATCTCATAGACTTCACGTGGGAACCTTGATGGACAGGGGCCGTAGCCCCTCTCCACTAAGCAAATATTCTATTTTTTATAACCTGTATGTTGAATCGGCAAGGACCTACGTGGTTCTCCGTCGATACGACGATACGCATTTGCAATGGCCGGAGCAATTGGAATACTGGAGATTTCACCAATACCTTTGGCACCGTATGCATATTGTTCTGGTGTCCCTTTTTCAATAAGGCTTACATGAATTGGAGGACATTGTGTAGCTCTAAGAAGGCCTAACGTACCATATTTAGCTGTTACATAACCATCTTTATAAGGGAAGTCCTCTGTAACGGCATAGCCCATACCCATGATGGCACCGCCTTCAGCTTGACCAGAGCAAGATTGAGGATTAACTACACGACCTACATCATATGCTACATGAAGCTCAGCAACTTTATTATCTTCGCCAATTCTAGCTACACATGCACCATACCCATAAGCAACGTGATTTTTTGGATGTGGTTTATCAGAGTTGAATGGATCTGTTGCACCAAGGAACTCTTCATAAATTTCTACACCATTCAATTCTTCTAAGGTCTTAGTTTCTAACATTTCTTTTAAGCGAAGACTTGCTTTACGCGTTGCTTCACCAGTAAATACTGTTTGACGAGATGCAGTAGTTGTACCAGAGTCTGGAGTACGTACTGTATCAGGACGTTCTACAAATACCTTATCCGCTGTTAAACCAGTTGTTTCACAAAGTACTTGAGTAGCCATAGTAGCCATACCTTGACCGATACATGCTGCACCTGTACGGATACGAACTTTACCATCACGTACTTCTAAGATAACGCGACCAGTATCAGGTAAACCTACACCGATACCACTGTTTTTCAAACATACTGCAAGACCTGTACGGTCAGATGCATAGTATGCATCTTTTACTGCTTCCAAACATTCTGCTAATGCAGTTTCTTCGGAGCAAATTTGGCCGTTTGGTAAAGAATCACCAGGGCGAACAACGTTTTTATAACGGAACTCCCAAGGATCCATGCCTACCAATGCAGCTAATTCATCAATGTTTTGTTCTTGACCAAAGATGGTTTGTGTTACACCGAACCCGCGGAATGCACCACCAGGAACAGTATTTGTGTAAACGCAAACACCATCAAAGGCAAAGTTATCAAATTTGTAAGGACCACAAGAGTGTGTACCTGCACGTTGAAGTACAGGACCACCTAAGGATGCATATGCACCACAGTTAGATACGATGTTCACCTTACTTGCTACCAAGTTACCTTCTGCATCACAAGCCGTAGTAATATCCATTTCCATCGCATGTCGTTTAGGATGAATATTAAGACTTTCTTGACGGGAGAAGAGAACCTTAGTTGGTTTGCCTGTGAGCCAAGCTACAAGAGATGCATGATGCTGTACGCTCATGTCCTCTTTACCACCAAAGCCACCACCTACAAGCATACTATGAACTTTTACAGATTCCTCAGGAATGCCAAGCATACGAGATACTTCATGACGATCATCGTAAACATTTTGGCTACCGGAATGTAAATGAATTACATCGCCTTCACGATATGCTACAGCACATTCAGGTTCCATGAATGCATGGTCGGTTTGAGGTGTGGAATAGTGATTTGTCACTACAAATGCGGCCTCAGCAATAGCCTTATCTACATCACCACGAGATAATGTTTGACGAGTCAATACATTTCCATTTGGATGTAATTGAGGTGCATCCGGTTTCAATGCTTCTAATGGGTCTACTACAGGCTCTAACTCTGTATAATCAACTTCAACGAGAGCAAGAACTTCGTCCAAATATTTCTTTTCTGTAGTTGCTACTAATGCAATTGCATCGCCAACATAGCGAGTATTATCACCTTCTGCGATGAGTACATCCCAGTCTGGCACTAAGTGACCAGTCTTATTGAATGGTACATCTTTAGCAGTCAAAGCCGTTACACACTTAGGATGTGCAAGTGCTTTAGACACATCAACGCGATCGACTCTAGCACGAGGGTATTTAGAACGCAACGCTTTTGCGTAAATCATACCATCCATATGAATATCGTCAGCATATTGGCCAGTACCAAGTGCTTTTTCCTCTACGTCAACACGAGGTAAAGGAGCACCTACAGCACCATTATTATCCTTTTCAGGAACTGGTAAGTTCTCACGGAACATTTTTGCTGCCAGCATAATGCCTTCTTCGATTTTCACATAACCAGTACAACGACAGATATTGCCTAAAATAGCTTTTTTAACATCGTCAGGTGTAGGGTCATTATTTTCATCAATCAAAACTTTTGCACTAATAATCATACCTGGGATACAGAAACCACACTGCACCGCTCCGCATTCACCAAAAGCATAGGTGTATACCGCTTTTTCCCGTTCAGATAAGCCCTCAATTGTTACTACTGATTTACCATCTAATTGGGATAATTTAGTTACACAAGCCTTTGCTTTTTTTCCGTCTATAATTACTGTACACGTACCACAAGCACCAGCACTACAACCTTCTTTAGTGCCCGTCAATTTCAAATCAGCTCTCAAGAAATCAATTAAACGTTGATCCTCTTGAACCTCATGTTGGGTGCCATTCACTTGAAAGCGGTACATATATAGCCCTCCTCTCATTAAGGAATACATTCACCAAGATATGATTCTAATAAGGATCCATCTTGTACCACATGGTGACCTCTAAGGATAACATCTCGAACTTTTCCTGTTACGGATATGCCCTCATAAGGTATATAGTCAGCCTTTGTATGGGCGGACTCTTTTGAAAGCACATGCTCAATGCGCTTATCAACAATTGTAATATCCCCATCGCTACCTATGGCTAATGTTCCCTTCTTAGGGTACATACCATAAAGTTTTGCAGGGTTTTCACTAACTAATTTCATAAAATCTACAGCACTCATATTGCATTGATTTACCAACACATTATAAGCGATGATGCCCCGTTCCTCTGCACCTGGAATACCGCCGGGAATACGGGTAAAGTCATGTCGACTCTTTAATTTTTGATCATTAAAGGTAAAGCTACAATGATCAGAACCAATCGTTTGGAATAGACCATTTACTAATGCATTCTTTAATGCCATTTGATCTTGTATCGTTCTCAGCGGTGGACTCATCACATATTTAACACCTTCAAAATCAGGCAATGTATATCGTGATTCATCAAGCACCAAATATTGTGGGCAAGTTTCACAAGTCACTTTATGTCCAAGGTCTCGTTCCCGAATAACCTCTTCTATACCCTCTTTAGAACTTACATGAA
Source organism: uncultured Veillonella sp. (assembly GCA_900538355.1). Lineage (GTDB taxonomy): Bacteria > Bacillota > Negativicutes > Veillonellales > Veillonellaceae > Veillonella. Next base: position 102,865 of record UPXS01000002.1, on the reverse strand, counting down.
CGATATGTACTGGATACTCTAATGCAGCACCTATTGTACTAAAACGCTTAATCGCTTCCGATTCAATCATGGCAGGTCTTGTGAGTGGATGATTGCTTACATCTAATTCACCACGTTTACGTTTATCAGCTACGAGTGCATCGATGAGATCACCATTTTCACAGTGTGCTCCAACGAGAGCTCCTGTAGGTTTGATTGCCTCTATAGCATCATAAATTTCTCGATCTGTTAAACGGAAACCATAGGCTAAGTACACTTTAAAGGATGATACACCAGCCTCTACGACCTGTGGTATCTCACGGGCTACATCTTCATTCATTTCTACAAGTTCCATATGGAATTTGTAATCACAGGAGCAATGCCCTGCAGCACGCTCCTTGTGAACCTCTAAACCTTTACAAAGGGATCCTTCCTCAGGAGAAGCAAAATTAATGATTGATGTTGTCCCACCAAGAATAGCGGCTTTTGTACCACTATCAAAATCATCCGCAGTAGACGCTAAGGCATTTGTCATCTGAAAGTGTGTATGAGGATCTATGAATCCAGGGAACACATAGCAACCTTTTGCATTAATAACTTCAGCCCCTTCTGGAATAGAAAGGTGTTCATCAATGGCGACAATTTTGTCGCCATCGATAAGTAAATCTCCGGTAAGGATTCGATCAGTTAAGACCAAGTCCCCTTGTTGTATGATAATCATGATACATAGTACACATGCTCTTTACAGAAGGCATGTACGACTCCTTTCAATTCTTCAGGTAATGCATCGATGTCACATACGGCTTCTTCCCCTTTGAAGCGATAACCACAGCTAGTGCCTGTGATGTAGAATCCATCATTTGTACTATCTGCTAAAGCTTCGGCATTGTGGAAGAATGTAATGCGATCCTTGTATGGTTGACAAGGTTCAACGCAATGACATGCACAGTTACCACATTCATTACAGCTTTGATCAATATGAATAATCAATTTAGCATCATTTACAGTAACGACTTCATTACATCTATTAGGACATACGCGAACACAAGAGCCACATGTTACACGGCAATGATAATCAGAACTACGTGTACCTGGGAAGGATGGCATTGCTTCACGTTTTTTCTTCATTGCATCGCTCTTCTTGAAGATTTTATTTTCACTAATGTCTTTTGCAAGTTTAGCGATTAAATCTTTATGAACTTTCAAAGCAGCGTTGTAATCAGTAGATTCTACTTCATCGGCTAAACCTTTAAATGTATTGTAGCCTTCACCTTGAAGAAGAATTGTACATACTGTTACAGGCCAGATACCACAATCAAAGATAGCTTTGATATTTTGTTTTACAGCACCACCGCTATAAGACATTGGTAAACGTTCGCCGAATTGAGCACTTAAGAGCTCAGCTACACCAATTGTTACAGGTAACAAGGATTTACCAGACATGTACATTTGCTCACCTGGCAATTCATTGTTGTGAATTTGTACAGGGAATGTATTTGTCAATTTAACGCCAAAGATCTTGTTGTGTTTTTCACCAAGAGCGATAAGACGTTCTAACATTGGAACAGCTTTATCAAATTGAAGGTCAACTTCGAATTGGTGATCTTCAAAGTCAATATATTCAAAGCCTGCATTATCTAATAACTCTCTAATGCGTTTTGGACCTAACAATGTAGGATTGCATTTCAAGTATAAATGAAGGCCTTTTTCACTGATAAGGTAAGAACAAATAGATTCGATTTCTTCTGCTGGGCAACCGTGCATTGTGGACAATGTAATTGCTTGGCAAAGTTCATCACTAATAGAGTTGATATAATCAGCATCGATATGTTCAAATTCATCTACATGGTCAAGGCACCATTGTTTACAAGTATCCCACATAGGAGATTGAGATGCACTGCGCATTGTGTTGATGAATTTATCAACCATAGGGCTCTTAATACCAGCCAAGTTGTAACCAACACTCATGATGAATAGGAAACCATCTGGATCGCCTAAGCCTAATTCTTTAGAGATTAATTTTAATGCGAACCATGCTTTGATATATTCATCAGCAGCTTCATCACAGCTATATTCAGAAGACCATTCTACGTTGTATGTTTCGTCTACAGAGTAGATACAAGGTCTAGGAATACCTAGTTCTTCACCGTACATGATTTGTACTGTTTTTAATTCGATGCAACGAGCACCTGCTACATAAGATGCCACAATATTTTGTGCCAACTGTGTATTAGGACCTGCTGCTGGACCTACAGGATTTTCAATAGATTTACCAAACATTGGTAAACGTTGTTCATGATTGATACGATGAATTTTATTTACATTATAAATACGATTGTACATCTTGTACTCAGTCATAATGTGGTTCATCAATTTTCCGAAACTTACCGGATACATAATGTCACTCATAATGTCACACTCCTTTAAAGCGCTTGCGTTATGGGTTTAGTCGTTTCCATAAACCTTTAGATGTTGCTAAAACTTCGTTCATTACTTCAGCTTTGTCGATGCCTTGTAATTTACGATCAATCATACGTGGTACACCATCACTAATAGTTGTTACCACATACATACCATTAGCACCGAATAATAAGTGACCATTGATGTTATTTTCATCAAGTGGTGTTGGTGCTGCGTAATCAAGAACGATTACGTCAGCTGCAGCACCCTTTTTAAGGATGCCTACTGTAGTATCAAAGAATTCATTCGCCATTTTACGGTTATTTTCAAATAGCATATGAGGAACTTCACCCCAGCCTACATATGGTTTATGTTGCTCATGTTTTACAAGACAATTTGCAACTTTGTAGGACTCTAGCATGTCATTTGTATAGCCATCTGTACCAAGGCCAACTGTGATACCTGCACCTAAAAGCTTCAAGATATCTGTTGTGCCTACTGCATTACCCATGTTACTTTCAGGGTTATGAACAACCTTAGCTTGAGATTCTTTTAATAATTCCACATCTTGGTCAGTTACGTGTACGCAGTGACCAGCGATACTCTTAGGTCCTAAAATACCAGCTTCTACAAGTCGTCTAACAGGTGTCATGCCATATTTTTCTTTACTATCTGCCACATCTTCTGGGCCTTCAGCAACATGAACGTGATATCCTAACTTGTCTTCATTTTGTGCTTTCACATAATCTAATGTTTCAGGACTTAATGTAAAGGATGCATGTAAGCCCATCATAGCAGCGAGTCTAGATGGATCTTTTTTAGCCTCTTTACCAAAACGTACATTTTCTGCAACAGCGGATTTCATCTGATCAACACCGTTACGGTCAGACACTTCGTAGCACAAACAAGAGCGAACACCAAACTGTTTTGCTACATCTGCAATAATAGATAGGCTATTAGCTGTTTCGCCATAACTTGCATGGTGGTCAAAAATAGTAGTTACACCATTTTCGATACAACCTAAATATGTAAGCAATGCGCTTGCCTTCACATCTGGAGCTGTCAGCTTATTATCTAAATAGAACCATAGGCCTTCTAAAATTTCACCAAAGTTTGTTGGTGCTGGACCTGGTAAGGATAAGCCTCGTGCAAGAGCGGAGTAAATATGATGATGTGCATTAATAAAGCCTGGCATAATCAAGCCGCCATGAGCATCAATGACTTCTGCGTCTCTATATGTTTTGCATAATTCATCATATGCGCCAATATCAATAATCTGAGTTCCGTCAATAACAACAGCGCCATCATAAATGATAGGTCTATCAGTATCGCGAGTAATAACAGTACCTTTTCCTAAAATAATCATAGGGCACCTCCCCAACGAATCGTTGGATGCATACTTATAAATCTATATATTATTATAATACGATACGCGTGCCTGTTTTTCCTGCTATACCATCCTTAGATTTTTCTAATAATGTGATAATGGAAACACGGCCTTTTTTAGATTCAGCAAATGCAATGGCAGCTTCTACTTTTGGTTTCATAGAACCTTCTGCGAATTCGCCTGCTGCTGCATATTCTTTAGCCTCTGCAACTGTGATTTCATCAAGCCATTTTTCATTTTCTTTACCAAAATTAATGGCTACTTTTTCAACCGCTGTTAAGATAACAAGTACATCAGCATCAATTTCTTGTGCTAACAAGCTACTAGTCCAGTCTTTATCAATAACGGCTGCTGCACCATGAAGTTCATTACCTTCTCTAGTTACAGGGATACCACCACCACCACAAGCAACGATTAATTGTTTACCTACTAAGCCTTTAATCGCTTCGATTTCGATAATTTCTTTAGGTGCTGGGGATGCTACTACACGGCGATAACCGCGGCCAGCATCTTCTTTTACAACATAATCGTAATTTTTTTCTGCATATTCAGCTTCTTCTTTAGTCATAAAGTGACCAATTGGTTTTGTAGGATTTTTAAAACCAGGGTCATTTTGATCAACTAATACTTGCGTAACCATTGTCATAGTTGGCAAATGTTCTATACCACGATTTAACAATTCTTCGTGAAGCGCATTTTGTAAGTCATATCCAATATATGCTTGGCTCATTGCCACACATACGGACAATGGTGTATTTGGTTGGCCTTTTACTTCACGTGTCAACGCTGCCATCGCATTGTTGATCATACCAATTTGAGGGCCATTGCCATGTGTTACAACTACATCACAATCAGCTTCTACTAAATCAATGATTGTTTTAGCTGTACTTTTTACGGCAATTTTTTGTTCTGGAAGGGAATTGCCTAATGCATTCCCGCCTAATGCTACTACAACTCTTTTTTTCATGTTATGCCTCATAACAAACTATTTAGAATAAAAAGGAGCCATCACCGCGGATGGCCCCTAAACTTTACTTTACGGTTGAACTCGATCAGTTCCCTTCCGCTCTAATTCTTTTAAAGTTTCTACAGGATTCTTAAATTTGCTTAAGAAGATCATCGCTGCAATAACATATGGTTTGTAGCTTGCTTCTTTATAAAGAGGTATGCGATAGCGATCAAATACTGTTGCATCTACTTCGCCTTCTTCACAACTTACACCTGTAATATCTGCTGGTAAGCAATGTAAGTAAAGAGCTTTGCCGTCTTTAGTGAGACTCATCATCTCTTCGGTACATGCCCAATCTTTATGTTTACCATTTTCTTCAAGGAGAACTTTCTCTAATGCTTTAATGCCTTCATGGTCGTTTTCGCCATATAGTTTCGTACGTTTTTCCATCGCACCAAATGGAGCCCAGCTCTTAGGATATACGATATCTGCATCTTTGAAAGCGTCCTTCATGTCGTTAGTTCTACGGAAGGAACCGCCGCTTTCTTCAGCTTGTTTCTTAGCAATTTCTTCAACTTCCGGCATTACTTCGTAGCCTTCTGGATGTGCTAATACAACTTCCATACCTAGACGAGTGAATAAACCAATAGCACCTTGAGGTACGGATAAAGGTTTACCATAAGATGGAGAGTACGCCCAAGTCATAGCAATTTTTTTACCTTTAAGGTTTTCTACACCACCGAATTCTTTGATGATATGAGCTGCATCAGCCATGATTTGTGTTGGATGGTCGATATCGCATTGTAAGTTCACAAGTGTAGGACGTTGTTCTAATACGCCATCTTCATGACCTTCTTTTACTGCATCGGATACTTGATGCATGTAAGCATTACCTTTACCGATGTACATATCATCGCGGATACCGATAACATCAGCCATGAAGGAAATCATGTTTGCTGTTTCACGAACTGTTTCACCGTGAGCGATTTGGGATTTACCTTCATCCAAGTCTTGTACTTCAAGACCTAAGAGGTTACAAGCAGAAGCGAAGGAGAAGCGAGTTCTTGTGGAGTTATCACGGAATAAGGAAATGCCTAGGCCGCTGTCGAATACTTTAGTGGAAATATTGCGTTCTCTAAGAGCACGTAACGCATCAGCTACTGCCCAAACACCTTTTAATTCATCTTCAGATTTTTCCCATGTAAGGAAGAAATCTTCGCCGTACATTTTGCTAACGTCTAAGCCTTTTAAAGTTTCAATACTTTTATTGAAGTCTGTCATCTGTAAGTCCTCTCTTTCAATTCCCTAAAGGGCTACTTAGGATCTAACTTTATACGGTACCTCATCATATGGTGAGGTACCATATTAAATTTGTCGTTATGAACTATGTTCTAATGATGTCCGTTTTAAATAGATCTAATTCAATGTATATGATATTAGTCTTTGCAATATACGGATGGCAATAATGCATATACAGCTGCACATGTTACAAGGTCTTGTTTCCATGTGATTTCGTTAGGAGCATGAGCTTGTGCTTCTGCGCCAGGACCGAAGCCGATACAAGGGATGCCATTACGGCCCATGATGGATACGCCGTTAGTGGAGAATGTCCATTTATCAGTCAATGGGCGAGCTTTACGCATTTCAACTGTATCTTCAGCACCGATACGTTCGTTACCATACAAGCTAGTGTATGCTTCTTCCAAAGCTTCTGTTACTTTGTGATCTTTAGGAATTACCCAAGTTGGGAAGTAGCATTCGATTGGATATGTTAAACCAGTCCAGGATGGACGAGCATATTCATACATGGATACTTTTGCACCATATTCTTTAACATGTGGTAAAGCTTCGATTTCAGCCAAGCAGGATTGCCATGTTTCACCAGCTGTCATACGACGGTCCAAGGAAACGGAGCAAGAGTCAGCTACTGCACAACGGCTTGGGGAAGTGTAGAAGATTTGGGAAGTAGTTACAGTCCCGCGACCTAAGAAACGAGCTTCTTCGTAGTGGTCAGGATTGAATTTAGGGTCAAGCATTTTAACAAGACCTTTAATTTTTGTGCTTTCATCAGCAGAGTTAGCATTCAATTCGCGAATATCTTGAAGAATGTCTGCCATTTTGTAGATTGCGTTATCACCGCGTTCAGGAGCAGAACCATGGCAGGATACGCCTTGTACGTCTACGCGGATTTCCATACGGCCACGTTGGCCACGGTAGATACCACCGTCAGTAGGTTCAGTGGATACTACGAATTCAGGACGAATATTACGTTCTTTAATCATGTATTCCCAGCAAAGGCCATCGCAGTCTTCTTCTTGAACTGTACCTACAACAAGTACACGATATTTATCACTTAAAAGACCTAAGTCTTTCATGATTTTAGCGCCGTATACAGCGGATACGATACCACCTAATTGGTCGGATACGCCACGACCACCGATTTTAGTTTCATCTTCGAAACCTTCATAAGGATCGAAGTTCCAGTTATCGCGGTTACCAATACCTACAGTATCGATATGAGCGTCGAAGGCAATAAGTGTTTTACCAGTACCCATGTAACCAAGAATGTTACCCATTGGGTCTACTTCAACTTCGTCGAAGCCAAGATCTTTCATTTCTTTTTCAATGCGTTGAACGTGTTCTTTTTCTTCTGCACTTTCACCAGGGAATGCTACGATTTCACGTAAGAACTTGGTCATCGCTGGTCCATAAGTTGCCGCTGCTTGTTTAATTGCTTGTAAATCCATAATTATTGCCTCCTAACGATCTTCACCGTACCACATAATGTTTTTATATCTTTCAGGGTCTGTATCACCTTCAGTGGAGAAGCAGAGCACCTTTGAAGACGCATCTAATTCTAATTCCTTGCGTAAGTCTTCATATTCTGGCATTGTCATAACTGCCGTTACAAGACCTAGTGGAACTGCACCAGATTCACCGGTCGTAATTGGTGTATCACCTTTAATTGGTGCCCCACCAACGCGCATCCCAAGTCTTGCTACCCAATCAGGAGCAGATACGAATACATCCGCATGGTTTCTTAAGATATCCCAAGAAACTGTATTTGGTTCGCCACAAGCTAAACCTGCCATGATTGTATCTAGATCACCCTCAACGATACGAGGATTACCATCATCAGCTACAGCACCTTTGTATAAGCAAGCTGCTGCTTGAGCTTCTACAACTACTAATTTAGGTTTCTTAGCTGCATTGCTATATAAATTAGTGAAGTAGCCTACTACAGAACCTGCTAAAGAACCTACACCAGCTTGTACAACTACATGAGTTGGTACCTTGCAGTTTGCAGCTTCTAACTGTTCTGCTGTTTCCATAGCCATTGTGCCATAGCCTTGCATGATCCAGTTTGGAATTTCTTCGTACCCTTCCCAAGCTGTATCTTGAACTACAACACCATTTGGAACCTCTTTAGATTTTTTAGTTGCTAACCGTACACATTCATCGTAGTTAAATTCTTCGATTGTTACGGTAGCACCTTCATTTTCAATTTGTTTTCTACGATATTCTGTAGAGCCTTTAGGCATAAATACTACAGCTTTTTGACCTAATTTATTAGCAGCCCATGCTACGCCACGACCGTGGTTACCATCAGTAGCAGTAAAGAATGTAGCTTGACCAAATTCTTCTTTTAATTGCGGAGATGTTAACACATCGTATGGTACATCTTCAACATTTTTACCGGTTTGTTGTGCTACATATTTTGCCATCGCATAGGAGCCACCTAATACCTTAAAAGCATTAAGGCCAAAGCGGTAAGACTCATCTTTTACAAAGAGAGAATCAACTCCGATATGAGATGCTAATTTTTCTAGCGATACTAATGGAGTTACACTATATTGTGGAAAACTTTCATGAAACGCTTTAGCTTTCTTGATTTCTCTAACATCCATAACGGACAAGAACTTGTCACTAGATGGTGCCATCGTATTACGTTTCCACTGAATTCGGTCCATATTTGCCTCCTAGGATTCTTCCTTTACAGTATTTAAATCACTATAAAGAGTAAACTTAGAAATATTGAAATACTCCGCAATCTTTTCTGAAGATTTCGAGATAAGAAAAGCCCCTTTTTCATTTAAGTAGCTAATAGCTTTTAGCCGTTCTACTTTATTCATAAGTGGTCCAGGTTTACCAACCAACCGTTCTGCTTCTAGTAGTAAATCATCTAATAGTTCCGATACACTTGTAGTAATTTTTTCAACACTACCAGTCTCAGCTTGGCCTATGCCTATAAGACTTTCAAGTGATCGATGCATCATAACAAACTCTGTTATATCCTGATTGATTCCTAACAAGTATGCAATATTGCCATCATCATCACGGATATACATAGTGGAGGATTTTAATATCCGTCCATCCTTAGTTTTTGTTAGATATCCAAATCTACCTTCACTACCATCATCATGATTGAGTACATCTAAAACTACATGTGATGGACCATCGCCAACATGTCGATTTGTTATCGTTCCATTTTCTATATATACAAGCGATGTATCAAGATCACCTTGTAAGTCATGTATCAGTACTTCACAAGATGGTCCAAATTGTATGGCCAATCCATGGGCTATAACTTTTAGCCGTTCCAATGTACTCATTGAGATAACCTCCCTCTCATCGGTATCGGTTAGTCTTTATGGTCTAAATAACTTCAGTCCGTTTACATAATTAGTGTTATAAGAATAATTCTAACTAATTTTGTATTAACCTAATTTTTTGTTAGGTTCCTTACTTAAATTATAGGTCTATGTATACAAAAATGCAACGCTATCATGCATTAAAGTTATTAATAATTATTCAGCTATATACCTATACTGATGGAAACACATATAAACACTATGATTTTTATCACATATTTTTATTGTTATAAAAAATTTTGATGACCTATACATCATCATATCTACATAAATAAATATAGTAAAATTCTATAGAGACAAGTGTATATCTATATTCTTATATCTATAAAACAGATCCAGTATATCAGTATTTATCTATATTCCTTATAAATATTCCTATCACTCATGACCACCCAAATTTTCTATTATATATAGAGATACACCCTTATAATTAATACCAATATAAACCAAAAAGGCTGTAATAACGAATTACCGTTATTACAGCCTTTATATACTGTTAACTGTTAGGATTTATGTTAATGGTTAAGAGTAAATTATGCGTTTGCTAATGTTTTACCCAATTCTTCACATTGTGCTTTGCCATCATCATCAGGTTCACCCAAGATAGCTACGCCATCAGCTACTAATTCACCGCCAGCATCTTTAATGCGAGTGCCCCAGTCTTCCAACCAAGTACCACCCCAACCATAGGAGCCGAAGATTGCTACTTTTTTACCACCCAATTTAGCTTCTAGTTCTGTGTAGAATGGTTCAAATTCGCCTTCTTCTAATTGTTCTGCACCCATGTCAGCACAGCCAAGAGCTAATTTTTCGTAAGCTGCTGCGTCATCTACGGATACTTCAGAAACAGATTTTACTTCTACATCTTGACCTGCAGCTTTGATACCTTCAGCTACTGCGTGAGCCATTTGTTCTGTATTGCCTGTACCGGACCAATAAATTACACCAATCATCTTGTACCTCCTAGGCCGTTCTTGCGACCAATGAACTAAATGTTTTTCCCAACATCAATTGAGTTTGACAAAATTCACGACATGCTTTGTAACATAAGAAAGAGCGCTTAGCATCTACCACGTCATGGTAAACTTTCCATTCCCCACACATACGATATCCACTACCACGACGAGAAATAAAGTATTTCACATCATTTAATGGATAGCCTAAAAATACGCCGATTTCATGTGGGAAATCAATGCTTGCCTCCATACGGTATCGTAGATGTTCTAGCATCTCCATAATGCTCATCCGATCATGATAACCGTAAGCTTTCAAAAATGTCATCACCGCAGGTTGCCGTACATAGTCTCTTAATTGCTTCTCACGGAATACCAATAAAAGTCTACGTGCTTTACAGCGACATAATTCAAAGAAGAACAAACCTTTTTCATTGAACTCTTTATTATATTCTGTCAATACGAATTGGATTTGTTCATTCATGTCCCGTGGAATAGAAACCAAGTTCGAAAGCTTAATACCTCGAATTGCCGGTGCACAATGATATCCAATGATATGGTCAATTGAATTCATCATAATAGTACCTGCCTGTTGCATATCATTAGAATATTCCCTAATGAGAATAATTCCTATATGCACATAGTACTCTTGATGAGAAAAATTGTCAAGAATAATTGATATATATTTTCAATAATTATTTATTTTTTAGCTGTTAACAAAGACTTAACCTTAGGGAATATCGTAGCATCATTAGCTTCATCTATGGCGATAAAACGTGCATTTGGGCCACTATATTTATCTTCAGACAAACTAATATGTAGAACCTCATTATAAGAATTATTATTAGCTACACTTTTATATTTTAATGTTCCTTCATAGGCATTACCTTGTTTAGATAATGGCGTCACAACTGTGAAAGTACCAAGAATTGGATTATCACCCTTATTAATAGCAGATGCAAGTGCACCTAGTGCAGATGGATCGGAGTTAACATGCTTTGTTTCACTAATCTGACCAGATAATTGTTTACCTAATACTACGTCACCATATACAGCATAATTCATTTCATTTTCGTTTTTAATGTTTAGCGTATATACATTGGCAGATGTAGCACCGGCTTCGATAAATACAGATTTTATATCCTTTTTAGCATCTCCTGCAAAAAGTGCTTTAGGATTATTTGGATACATAGTAACGCCTTCAGGTAATTTAACACCTTGATATGTTACTGTTTGGCTTCTATTCAAAATAGACTTAATATTTGCTGCAGAACCTATCGCCGGAACAGATACTAATACAGCTGCTGCAGTAGCAAGTAATACTAATTTTTTCATATATCTCCTCGAATAAAACGTTAATGTCACAAACTCTCAACATTATGTCTGGTAACAACACAGTAGTAAAGAACCGCCCTTAACGGAGCGGTTCTTTATCATTATCTTAGCAATGTAGGATACATTATTTCTTTTGTGCCTTAGCCCAGCTATCACGTAAACCAACGATACGGTTCATTATGATATGATCTGGTGTACTATCTTTATCAGTTACAAAATAACCTTGGCGCAAGAATTGGAAACGGTCTCCCGGTACAGTTGTACCAAGGCATGCTTCCCCTTTACTATGGAATACTTGTAATGACTCATGATTAAAGTCACCTAAGAAGTCTTTACCATCAGAATCTTCTTTTAGTAAGTAGTCATATAAGCGAGATTCAATATCTACTGCAGTAGATGCTTCAACCCAATGCAATGTACCTTTTACCTTACGAGTACAACCGCTACCGCTCTTAGTTTCTGGGTCATATGTACAGTGAATTTCTGTAATATTGCCATTTTCGTCTTTAATAACATCAGTACATGTAATGAAGTATGCGCCTTTTAAGCGTACTTCTTTACCTGGTGCCAAGCGGAAGAATTTCTTAACTGGCTCTTCCATAAAGTCATTGCGTTCGATGTAAATTTCACGACCAAATACAACTTCATGGTTACCCAACTCTTCATTTTCTGGGTTATTTTCAACGGTACAAAGTTCAGTTTGACCTTCTGGATAGTTTGTAATAACAACTTTCACAGGATCAATAACAACCATAGGACGTGTAGCTTTGAGTTTCAAATCTTCACGGATACAGAACTCTAGCAAAGCAATGTCAACAACACTGTCAGCCTTAGCTACACCAATGCGGTCACAGAAATCACGAATAGCCTCTGGAGTATAACCACGACGACGTAAGCCAGAAATAGTAGGCATACGAGGATCATCCCAACCAGCTACAAGGCCTGCTTCAACGAGAGCACGCAATTTACGTTTGGACATAACCATTTTAGTTACGTTCAAGCGAGCAAACTCAATTTGTTGTGGAATTTCAGTGTCATCCCAGTCTTCAAGTACCCAATCATACAACGGACGGTGAACTTCAAATTCCAAGGTACAGATGGAATGTGTAACACGCTCGATAGCATCTTCAATAGGATGAGCAAAATCATACATAGGATAAATTTTCCACTCATCACCTGTATTATGATGCTCTGCATTTACAATACGATAGATAACAGGGTCACGCATAACGATATTAGGATGTGCCATGTCGATTTTCGCACGCAATACCTTTTCACCATCAGCGTATTTACCATCTTTCATTTCTTCGAAGAGTTTCAAGTTTTCTTCTACGCTACGGTCACGGTATGGACTATTGGTACCAGGTGTAGAGAAATCGCCACGTGTTTGTTTAATTTCATCTGCTGTTTGATCATCTACATAAGCCTTGCCAAGAGTAATTAATTTCTTAGCATATTCGTACATTTGACCGAAATAATCAGATGCATAGCGAGGCTCTCCATCCCAATCAAAACCGAGCCATTTTACATCTTCCATAATGGAGTTTACGTATTCAACGTCTTCTTTTGCTGGGTTTGTATCATCAAAACGAAGGTTTGTTAAGCCATTATATTGCTTGCCAATACCAAAGTTAAGGCAAATAGATTTAGCATGACCAATGTGTAAGTAACCATTTGGTTCTGGCGGGAAACGAGTTAATACGCGTCCACCGTATTTACCAGTTTCATTATCTTTGTTGATGATAGCTTCGATAAAGTTAACAGATACAACTTCTTCAGGAGCTACAGTTTTTTCAATATCTTTATGTTCCAACGTTCTAACCTCCATAGGATAAATATTCTTTTATTTTACCATATTTTGCATAATATCGCATATCTTTTGAGGTCTTGTGATATTAGTCGAAATCAGCTAAATCAACGCCTGCTTTTTTAAGCTCTTCTAGCGCAGATTCTACATCCATTTCTGGTTTTTTATAGTTAACTTCTTCATTAACACAAGTTTTTAATGGCTTCTTATGAACACCGGCAATAATATTATCGGCTGTCAAAATAGACATGTCATAACGCGTGCGGTCAGTATAGGAACCAATATGTGGTACGATAAGACAGTTTTCAACACTTAATAGTGGGTGACCGGCTGGTAATGGTTCTGGATCAGTTACATCGAGTGCAGCATAATCAATTTCACCTGTTTGTAAGGCATTAATGAGTGCATCTGTATCAACGATAGGACCACGGCCTACATTTACAAATAAAGCGGTGTTTTTCATTTTCTTGAAGAATGCTTCATCACACATGTGATAGGTTTCATCTGTTAATGGAGCCATTACACAAACTACATCACTAGTAGCTAAAAGATCATCTAGCTCCATATAAGTTGTTTTATGAATTTTATCATCTATACGCTGGTTGCGATTATGGTATACAACGGTCATGCCAAAGGCACGAGCACGACGTGAAATAGATACACCGATAGCACCCATACCAATAATACCAAGTGTACGGCGACTCAAATCAAAACCTTTAATATTAGAAGGTCTTTGAGCCCAACGACCTTCTTTTACAAAATTAGCATTTTCTATAATGCGACGACTGGCTGTGGCGATTAATGTGAAAGCAAGTTCTGCCACAGTTTCATTGAGAACACCTGGCGTATTGCCATAAGGAATCCCTGCTGCTGTTAGTTCATCAATCTTTACATTATCGTACCCTACAGCAGCCTGAGCAATAACCTTTAAATTCGGTGCATCTTTAACGAGATCTCCATCTACATCTAAAGGTCTTACAGACCATAGCCCATCCGCATCAACGAGCCATTCCTTCAATGTCTCGCGCGGCATTACTGTCTTTTCAGTCCACTGACGCACATCTACATGCTCTTTTAAATAAGCAATTGCATCTTTGCGAACTAAACCATTTACAACAACAAGAGGTTTTTTTGCCATATGTATAGTCCCTCCAAACAAATTTATTTAATGTATCTAATAGCTTTAATATTTTATATTGAAAATATTTTCTTGATTATAAGTATATTTTATACTAGAAAGCTATGCTAATACAACAAAAAGGAGTAAGGCCAAGGCCTTACTCCTTTTATTAAGCTTTTAGATTATTTCAAATCTGCTGTACAGTTAGGGCATTTAACTGCGTCGATGTGAATTTCTGTTTTACAGAATTGACATTCTTTAGTTGTAGGTGCTTCAGCAGCTTCTTCTTCTTTCGCGTTTTTCATCATTTTAGCCAATGCGCGAACCATCAAGAATACAACGAATGCCAAGATCAAGAACTGAATCAAGTCGGTAATGAATGTACCGTATGGCAATACAGAGCCTGCTGCACGAGCTGTAGCAATATCAGCACCAGCCATGAATGCATCTTTAGAACCTGCGCTTAATGGCAAGTACAAGTTGCTGAAATCAATACCGCCTGTGAACAAGCTGATAATAGGCATGAACAAGTTGCTTACAACGGAGTTAACCAATGCTGTAAAAGCAGCACCAATAATCATACCAATAGCTAGGTCCATCATGTTACCTTTGAATGCAAAAGCTTTAAAATCGTTCAAAAATTCTTTCATTTCTCACTACTCCTAGATACACTTAATTGAGAATGCGTTAATAACTGTACTAATCATAAAGGAAAGATGAAGAGATGTCAACATTTTTCGATGTAGTTTTTCGAATTTATTTAATATAGTTTTTCATAGGTCTATCTAATTTTGTAATAAATCAGTATTTATGCGTACTTTTCGCACCATATAAAAGGTGCCAATCACGAATGTGATCGGCACCTTCACTGTCATACAACATCTATTATTGTATATCTTCGACAATTATTTAATTTTATCCTCTATGACCTTCCCTTCACGCAAAGGACCACTTCGTTCTTTAAGACGGGCCAACATAACAGAGGATACGAACATGGCAACACCAGCGCCTATCGTTTCAATAGACAAGCTTTCACCAAAGAATAGGAATCCATAGAAGGAACTAATGAATACCCCCACATATTGTAAAAACTGAGCTACTACAGCATTTGTAGTAACAAAAGCACCAGTCAAGAAGAACTGTGCCACCACACTAATACCACCAATAGCTAAAATTATAAGCCAATCTGTTCCCTGTGGCATAACGAGCTTATCAGTTGTAACGAGGCCTGCAATCATCCCTGTAATCATGAAATAAGCCATAATTTCGAAATTGCTATGTTTACCTCTCTTAGATATAAGGCGAATGGTCGTATACGCAGCTGCAGATAGAGCAGCCCCTAAAATAGCCACCAAGGCAAACCAAGTAAAGCCAGTGAAACTAAATGGATTTACCATAACCATAACGGCTACAAAGATCAAGAGTAGCCATTTTCCTGCCCCTTTAGGTACCCTTTCTTTAAGAAACAAGGCGCTAAAAATCAGCACAAATATACCTGATGTTTGAAATAAAATCGTCGCATCGGATAACTTTAAATGCACTAGGGCAATAAAGTTACATACCATACCAAAGCCGCCATATAAGCCACGCATAACAAGATGACCTCTATCCTCTTTCGAGAATCGGATACCTTGAGTATACATAACAATGAGCACCGCCACGGTTCCAAATAAACCACGGAAAAAGGCAATCTCTCCAGATGGAATATTAGAGCCGAGCATCTTTACAAATAAATTCATCGTACTCAACAAGAGTGCCGACAATAGCGCATACATAAGGCCTTTTTTAGCCATACTACCTCCCTATACACTTTTACTATAGTATAACTAAATAGTTACTATCCCTGTATTATCCATCTTAGCAATCTAGTATACAGGAGATACAAAATATATAAAACCAAAATATATGCCGCCCTTCTAACGAAAGGCGGCATCCTATTATTTAGAGAATGTATCTACAAAATCAAGAATTTCTTGTTTCATATTCTCTTTATCGATTGCTTTTGTGAAACGCAATGGTTTAGATTCCAATGCTTCCAACTGTCTAGGGAATGCTACACCTGTTACAGCAGAAATATTATCTAAGCTTTCATACGGTGTTTCACCCACTTTGATATCTAAAGCTTCACAGATAGCTGTAGGGAATTTAAATGGATGTGCAGTAGATGCAATAATTGTATGACGCGCACCATCTTCTGGGTGTTTCTCTAATTCCTTCATGTATGCACCCATAGCTACCGCCGTATGAGGGTCCATTACATAACCATAAGAGTTGTACACTTGCTCAATGATGGCTTTTGTTTCTTCGTCATCTACATAAGCACCTGCAAAATTAGCTTTAACGCGACTGAACTCTTCTTCGTTTACAGTCAATTTACCCGTGGATTTAAGATCTTTCATCCAACCAGCTGTGCGTTCACTATCTTCACCAGAGATATAGTATAAGAAACGTTCAAAGTTAGAAGACTCAAGAATATCCATAGATGGAGAAATCGTTGTATAGAATGGGCGGTTCATATCATATGTACCGCTTTCAAAGAAATCAGTAAGCACGTTATTTTGGTTAGATGCACAAATCAATTTACCAATAGGAATACCCATTTTCTTAGCATAGTAAGCAGCCAAGATATTACCGAAGTTGCCAGTTGGCACTACAACGTTGAACGCTTCATCTTCATGAATAGCACCTTGTGCAACAAGTTCTGCATAGGCATTCACATAGTACACCACTTGAGGTGCCAAGCGGCCAATGTTAATAGAGTTTGCACTAGAGAACATAACACCTTTTGCAGCAACCTCTTCTGCAGTAGCTTTATCAACGAATAGGCGTTTTAAGAATTGTTGCGCATCATCAAAGTTACCATGGATCGCAGTGACATTAACGTTGTCCCCTTCTTGCTTTTGCATTTGCTCAGCTTGCATTGGGCTAACGCCATCAGTTGGGTAGAATACTTGGATATGAGTACCAGGTACATCTTTAAAGCCTTCAAGAGCAGCTTTACCTGTATCACCAGATGTAGCCGTTAAGATGAGAACCTCTTTTTTCTCACCTTCAGCTTCTTTTGCCGCTACTAATAGATATGGGAATAAAGACAATGCCATATCTTTGAAAGCTTGTGTACGGCCATGGAATAATTCTAGTACAGAAACCTTTTCTAATAAGGAATGTAACGGTGCAATATCACGAGTACTGAAGTTAGCATCACTGTATGCAGAGTTGATCATTTCCTTTAAATGAGCTTCCGAGAAGCATGGGAACAACTTAGATAATACAACAGCTGCTACCTCTTGATAGTTTTTATCTTTCACATCATTGTAAGTTAAGCAGTTTGTAGGGAATAAGGATGGTACATATAGACCACCATCCTCTGCTAAGCCGTGCAACAATGCATATGTTTCATTTACCGCAACGGTACCGCGGGTGCTAGTATAATTCATAGAATACCTCATTTATAACTACAATGGATTTTACGAGTTTAATAGATTTATTATAGCATAAAAGCGCCCTAAAAAGAGCGCTTCTATAGGATAATATAATATTTTTTAGTCTTTAAATTAAACTAGATTGTATTAGCCTATTGTAAAATTATGAAAAACAGCACCGTCAATCTAGCTAATAGATGATTATAATTCGCCTTATGCAATGGCATCCAATGTATCAAGGGATGGAATGAAGAAAAGCATACCTGTAATAGGTTTGGAATAATCAAGCAATTTATCGTTTTGTGTAAACATATTAGTAAGCATTGTTTTAGTTACATCCCAGTAACGGGCATAACCGATAAAGTATGTACCACGTACACCTTGACCAGGTTGAGCAAATGGTACATTCATGCGAACGATTTTATGTTCTTCATCATCGCGATTATCTTGAGCCACTACATTATGAGCTGCTGGATCTTTTTCATCATCTTCTAATTCAATATCACTGAATTTACGACGGCCAATAAATTTTTCTTGCATTTCTGTAGGAAGTGCACGCCATGCATCGAGATCATGTTCATATTTTTGAGCAAATGCATAAGAGCCATTAGTGAATTCAGGATCTTCATCACCAATAACGCCCCACTCAACAGCCTCTTCACCAACAGGGTTTTCAGTACCATCTACAAAATCGATGATAGCGCGGCCTTGTTCATAGTGGAAACCATGTGTTTCATCTACTACAGATGTAATAGGACGTAAGAATTCCATAATTTGATCGACTACGGTATATGTAACGGATTCATCATTAGAACGTACATGTAAGAATAAATCTGCTGCTACAGCTGGTACGTCTTGTTTATCCCCTTTAATCCCTTGGAAGTCTTCTAATTCTTTTGGTACAGGTGCATTAGGGAATAAATAATCCCATGCTTTACGGCTAAAACCAAAGGCAATACCCAAACCTTCACCATTCGCACGAATACTAACAGAACGTTTAATGGCTTGGATACGGTCTGCCATATCTTGAATAACTTCAAGTTCTGTGTCACGATCTTTGCGATTTAATAATAAGGTTGTAAAGTTAACACTTTGACCAGCATCTTTATATACATCTTGTGTTCTAGAAACATCTACTGCCATTGGGTGCCTCCTAATGAGAAAAACTATTATATAGCAATCATAAGCTATTACATCTTTATTGTCTATAATATATAAAACATTACATACCAAATAACCTCATCATAGCTATTACAGCTCATTCAGAAGAAGAGATAGTAGCGAGCTTAAAATATCAATTTGTCATATATTTTTTTTGGTATTTGTTCAATGGGCTTATTATTATCAATTGCAGTTGCTAAAGCATCAATTCCTTTTTTTATTTCAGATAGCTCATAACCATAAAGAGGATCCATATAAATAACTCTATCTAAAGAATTTTCACCAAATATAGCTAAGTATAAATCTGTAAGCTTTTCCAATTGTATAAGTGCGTTTTGTACTTCCGTATCCATATAAATTTCCCCTAGATAGTGAGAATCATGTCAGTAACAAAGAACCTTACTGTATTTTATATTTTAATTTTCCCTATAGTTCTATATGATTTTCAACAAAAGGATATCATCTATAATATATACATTATTTAATTTCATTACAATATACTAATATAACTAATAGATTACAAATAGATAATAAGAAAACCCGCACTACTGTGCGGGTTTATTTGGTGGACCACCAGGGGTTCGAACCCTGGACACCCTGATTAAGAGTCAGGTGCTCTGCCAGCTGAGCTAGTGGTCCATGACACGACTAATTATATGCCTATTTTATAGGAATGTAAAGAATATTTATTACATTCCTATAAAACATATACATCAATATTGCCTTAGCCAATCCTTCATCGTATTACAAGCCTCTGTAGGGAGTATATCACTAGTTCCTACACAGTCAGCACCACTATACAGTTGAAGAACGCTATGCGTACGGCTTACCTCTTTAACGATAATGTCTGTCACATCTTCCTTTGGCACATTAAATTGCAATCCATAACGCCCCTTGTATGTGATGACAGCAGATTTTGTATCGTATTCGATATGAACTTGAAGCATCTTGCCACCAGGCCAACATTCTTCAATATGTTCCTTTGATCTTGGTTTTAGAAAATCAAAAAATCCCATATTATCCTCCAATACGCCACATAGGACGTTCTGGTTGTTCCATACCTACGCCATCATGACGTTCTTGCTTTCGTTGCAACGCACGTTCAATATGCAAAGCTAAGTCTTCCTCGGTTGCACCATTGCGCACAAGAGATACAAGATCAGCCTCATCATCACGCAACAAGCATAAACGCATTTGCCCATCTGATGTAAGTCGTACACGGTTACATGTATCACAGTAGCTATGAGACATAGAAAAGATGAAACCTACAGCCTTTCCACTTGGCAACGCTAAATACGTAGCAGGACCAAAACCATACACAGAGTGAACATCTGTAAGAGCCCCCCCACTTACACGTTCCAATTGAGCTCGCCACTCATCAAAGGTCGGTCCATGGAATGCATCACCTTGGAATGGCATGTACTCTATAAATCGCCATACAACAGGCCATTTTTCTACATACTGTAACAAAGATTTGACTTCTTCATCAGACCAATGACGAGATAATACAGTATTAATCTTTACAGATTTAAAGTTTGCACTAATAGCACTGCGAATACCATCTAGCACAGAGTCCAACTGACCTTCTTTACCTACACAAGTAGCAAAGGCATCACTTTCAAGAGAATCGAGACTAATATTCACTCGGTTCAATCCAAGTTTTTTCAATCGTTGTGCTCTAGATGCGAGTAAGCTACCATTCGTAGTCATAGATATATCTTCAAACCAACCAGTATCCTTAATACGGGTTAACAGCTCTTCAATATGAGGATACAACAATGGTTCGCCACCAGTTAAGCGCACTGCTTTCACACCAATACGATGGAAGGCACCTAAAATAGTCATCCATTCATCAACTGATAATAATTGTGTTTGACTTTGAGATGTAATTTCAGCAGGTCGGCAATAGGGACAACAAAAATTACACGCATCTGTCAATGACAGACGTACATATTCAATTGTACGGCCCCATGCGTCTTTCATAACACACCTCGTTTATAATACAAAGCTATTTAATAATAGATACTTCATCACCTACGTGAATCGTACCATTTTTAAGGACTTTACCAAAGATGCCTTGTGTAGGCATGATACAAGATCCTACTTGTTTCATGATTTCACAACCATGATGACATTCCTTACCAATTTGAGTGATTTCAAGAATTACATCACTGCCAACTTGTAATTGTGTACCTACTGCTAATTCGTAAAGCACCATACCTTCAACAGTAATATTTTCTGCAAAATCACCAGGTTTAACATCCGCCCCTTGAGCGCGCATATGATCTATACTTGCAATGCCAAGTAAGCTGATTTGACGATGCCAATTACCAGCATGCGCATCACCTTCCATACCGTGATCTACAATAAGATTAGCGGATTCAATATTATGTTTCTTTTGCCCTTTTTTCTCACTAATAGAGATAGCAATAATTTTTCCGTCTGCCATGTAGCCCTTCCCTTCTTATGGGAACATACCATATATACATAACTTTATTTCAACATGTAATTGCAACTAATTTTATGATTCTCATCTTACTGAAAGTACCACAAAATTATTCTACAATTATCTACTTATTATAGCACAGTATTCATACAATTTTCCTATGAATTTAATCACTAAAAAAGAACTCTGCTCCAAGGAACAGAGTTCTCATATAATAGATTTTATCGGCGACCCATTTCTTTAATTTCGTCACCATGATTAACACCATTAAGTAGTAAGTTAAGCAAAATCGCCATAATACTACCAAAGGTAATACCAGATTTTAAAATAATTTGCGCCCAAGCAGGGAAATTCGCATAAAAGTTTGGCGCTGCAATTGGAATCATGGCCACACCAATACTGATTGCTACGAGCATTAAATTGTGATTGCCTTCAAAGCTAACCTTGCCCAAGGAACGAATACCACTGGCAACAATCATACCAAACATGGCAATACCAGCACCGCCTAATACGGCATTTGGAATACTAGCTACGATAGCCGCTAATTTAGGAAATAAGCCCAATAAAATCAAGATCACACCAGATGCAGCAACTACAAAGCGGCTCTTAACACCAGTTACAGCAATAAGGCCCACGTTTTGAGCAAACGCTGTATATGGGAAGCTATTAAGAATACCACCAATAACAGTAGATACCCCATCAGCACGAATAATTGATGCCAATTCTTTACGTCCAATTGGCTTATCTACGATTTCGCCAATCGCAATACTATCACCTGTTGTTTCAACCATAACAACAAGCATTACGATAATCATGGAAAGAACAGAAGCCCAATCAAAGGTTGGTAAACCGAAATAGAAAGGTTCAATAACTGCAATCCAACTGGAACGACCAACTTCGTCAAAGTTGGTGACGCCCATTGCAAAAGCAATAGCTGTCCCCGCAATCAAACCGATTAGTACAGAAAGATTACTGAAGAAACCTTTTGCAAATTTATAAACAAATACGACGATTAAGAAGGTAAGGAACCCGAGGCCAATATTTGTAAAACTACCAAATTGTGGATTACCTACACCACCGCCCATCCAGTTAATAGCAACTGGCATCAAGTTAATACCGATAATGGTAATAATTGTACCTGTAACTACAGGTGGGAATAGTCGAATAAGACGACTAAAGAATGGCGCTATCAAGAATGTAAATAAACCGGCTACAATAATGGCGCCGTAAATAGCAGTCATACCATGTTGGGCACCAATCATGGCCATAGGGCCTACAGAAGCAAAGGTAACCCCTTGGATCATTGGAATACGTCCACCAATGTTACCAACACCTAATGTCTGGATTAATGTAGCAACACCGCAAGTAAATAAGTCCGCTGTAATTAAGCGAATCAAATCTTCCACAGGCAAGTGCATGGCCTGTGCCACGATAATAGGTACGGCAACGGCGCCTGCATACATGGCCAATACGTGCTGTAAACCAAAGGCAAAAAGCTGTGGTATTGGCAACATACTATCGACCGTATTCATTTGTTTTTGATCTGTCATAATGTCTCCTACATCAAACCTCGAAATAACACCCATTTATTTTACACTATCGTTCGGATTTTAACAATAGAAAAAAGAGAACCTATTATTTACAAAAGCAATAATAAGTTCTCTTTTTTAATTTTTCCGAACATTATACTTTAAAGATTGTGAATTGTTCGAAATTGTTCAAATTTTATTAATTAATATATCCAGATATCTATCAAGTTATTTCAAGCTATCATTTTAAATTGCTATTTTGAGCTAGTTATGCATATAAACCTATAATGGCCGCCTCTTTCTCATCGAGATCTTTTTCAATAGCATTCATTTTTGTAGTTATATCAGTTACAAAGGCTTCGTCTTTAATCCCAGATAAATTGATACGTACATTTAAGAATGCCGCCTTTACGGCAGCACGAGCATTAATAGCAGCGATAATACCATCGGTAATGAGATTTTGATTGCCCTTGCGAGATGCCAAATCTGCTAAATCAAAGATTTGATACGCTAATTCACCGATTTCAAAGGGCACCATAGCCGCGTCTTTATAAGCTTGCTGAATTGCTGCACTGCGCGTAGCCTTTTCTTCATCACTATTCTTAGGCAAGCCTAATGCATTCATAAAGATGTTAAATACATCCGCATCAGCTTGGGACAATTCAAGCATGCGATTTCGAATGGCTTCTGCTTTACTTTGAAGGTCTTTCATTTCAGATTGAACCTCTTCATACCCTTTTTTACCAAAGGTTAAGTTTGCCACCATTTCAGCTAATGCAGCGCCCGTTGCAGCTGTTAAAGCCGCAATGGCACCACCACCAGGTGTTGGTTCTTTAGATGCAGTAGCGGCTACAAAGTCACTCACTTTTTGTTCTACTAATTTCATATCTATACCTCATGTAAAGGAGATAACAAGAGGAACCTTGTTATCTCCTTATAATTACTATAAAACTGTAACAGTTAAAACAATAAACGCTATAACTCTAATTAAAATTAGTCCTACAGATTAATCCTTTTTAGAAAGGCTAACTATAAGTATTTAATATTAGAATAAGCCTTTAATCGTACCATCTGCTTCTATATCCATATTGAGAGCTGCTGGACGTTTAGGAAGGCCTGGCATAACCATTACATCACCTGTACGGCATACGATAAAGCCAGCCCCATTGGCAACGCGAATATCGGATACAGTGATAGTAAAGCCCTTTGGTGCACCGAGCAACGCAGGATTATCAGACAAGGAATATTGTGTTTTCGCCATACATACAGGCAATCGATCGAGACCCCAATCTGCTAATTGTTTAATTTGCTTTTTAGCTTTATCCGTAAAGATAACACCATCACCACCATAAATCGTAGTAACGATCTTATTTACCTTTTCTTCTAAGCTATCTTCTACATCATATACGAATTTAGGTGTTGGTTTGGGGCCCTCAAGCAATTCAACAACCTTTTTAGCCATATCAATGCCGCCTTCGCCGCCCTTTTCCCAACATTCATTAAGTTCAACAGGCACACCAAATTCATTACACAAGCGAGTTAACTCAGCGATTTCCGCATCTGTATCGGTAGCAAATTTATTGATCGCTACTAGTACAGGTACGTTAAAGTAACGCATGTTTTCGATTGCTTTTTGTAAGTTACTGAAACCTTTAGTAACAGCTTCAACATTTTCTGTATTAAGCTCTTGTTTTGGTACACCACCATGCATTTTAAGAGCCCGTAATGTAGCTACGATAACGATTGTATCAGGGAAAATATCGCCGTAACGACATTTAATGTCGAGGAACTTTTCAGCCCCTAAATCAGCACCGAAGCCAGCTTCTGTAACTACGATATCACCTAATTTAAGACCTAATTTTGTAGCTACGATGGAGTTACAACCATGAGCGATATTCGCAAATGGACCACCGTGAACGATGGCTGGCGTATGCTCTAATGTTTGTACGAGATTAGGTTTGATAGCATCTTTCATAAGGAGTGCCATCGCACCTTGGCAACCAAGTTGATGTACATACACAGGCTCACCTGCTAAATTACAACCAATTACAATGCGACCAAAACGTTCTTTTAAATCTTCTAAATCTTTAGCTAAGCAAAGAATAGCCATAATTTCAGAAGCAACAGTAATCATGAAGTGATCTTCACGCGGGAAACCACATACTTTGCCACCAAGAGCAACTGTTACATTGCGAAGTGCACGGTCATTCATATCTAGAACGCGTGTCCAAGATAATTGACGCAAATCGATTTGCAATTCATTACCTTGATGGATATGGTTATCGATCATAGCGGATAACAAGTTATTAGCTGCTGTAATAGCATGCATATCACCTGTGAAGTGAAGATTGATATCATCCATTGGTACTACTTGAGCATAACCACCCCCTGCAGCACCACCTTTTATACCAAATACAGGACCCAAGGATGGTTCACGCAAGGTAGCAATGGCATTTTTACCTATTTTTTGTAGACCTTGTACGAGACCAATGCTCGTTGTGGACTTACCTTCCCCCGCTGGTGTCGGTGTAATAGCCGTAACAAGCACCAATTTACCATCTGGCTTAGCTTCTAAGCGACGAATGGCATCAAAAGAAATCTTCGCTTTATAATGACCATATTGTTCAATATCATCAGGTGTTAATCCGCATTTATCGGCAATAACCTGAATTTTTTCCATTTTATTCTGTTGGGCAATCTCAATATCGCTTAACATAAAGCCTCCTCGGCGCTATGGCCACATAAACCTATATAACAACTATTAGATAGACGTATATGTTTTGTAATATATGTCTACTGTGAATGTATATTTGTGCATTTACATTACTCTATTATATGTGAAAGTTCCTCTAATGTCTAATACTTATGTCTAACAAATTTAGTAATCTATCTAATATATAATAAGATTTGCATATTATATACACAGTCTAGCAAAAAAGCCCTAAAGTAAATATACTTCAGGGCCTTTCACCAATTAGAATAGATTATTTAATGAAATTAACATGTTTATATATCTCTTCTAATACTTCATCTTTTTTCTTATTATATTCAATTTTCTTTTCTTCAAAATAGTTATTACCGTCTGCATCAATGGATACGATAAGCGGACCAAATTCTTTAACCTTAAAAGTCCACAAAGTCTCACACATACCTAATTCACGCCAATTAGCAGATTCTACTTTTTCGACTTCTGTAGCAGCAAGAACTGCATTGCCTGCAGGGAATACACAGTGTAGTGCGCCAAAGTCTTTACATGCACGTGCTGTTTCAGGACCCATGCCACCTTTACCTACAATGAGACGTACACCAGTCTTTTTAACAAAGTCATATTCGAATTTTTCCATTCGCATAGATGTTGTAGGACCTACAGATACTACTTCAAATTCATTATCGCTTATAGTTCGAATAATTGGACCTGCATGAAGTATAGCCCCATCTTTAACATCAACCGGTAAAGTTTTACCTTCTTCTACCACACGACGATGCCCCATATCACGACAAGTTGTAATATGCCCAGTCAAATAAATTACATCGCCTGGCTTAATGCCTTCTAAATCAGATTTTTGAATAGGTGTAGTTAATATTTTCTTAGCCATTATAATGTCACTCCTTTATGAGATTTAACTGTGCAATTACCATCCTTGTCAAATACAAGATCACCGCGACGATGATTCCAACAACCTACACTAACAGCACAAGAAATAACAGATGGATGACGTGTACCATGTTCAATGTTCACACCTAGTACAGTTTTATCCCCACCCATACCTTGAGGTCCAATACCAATCTTATTAATTCCATCTTCTAACAATTGTTCCATATAAGCCGCTTTTTCATTAGGTGCTTTTGAAGATACAGGACGCATTAGTGCCTTTTTAGATAAATCAGCAGCTGTATCAATAGTCGTAGCAATACCTACACCTACCAATAGTGGAGGACATGCATTCAATCCATAGCTTGTCATCAAATCAAGAACAAACTTAGCAACACCTTCATAACCTTCGCCTGGCATCAATGTTTTACCGGACCCCGGCAAGGAGCACCCGCCACCAGCCATGTAAGGGAAGATTTCTACATCGTCACGACCAGGAATGATATCCCAGTGAATATAAGGTGCAGTGAGGCCAATATTTTTACCCGTATTAAATTCATCAAAGGTTTCTACACAGTTCAATCGTAATGGTGCCTCTTGTGTAGCCTTATAGGTTGCTTCCCTTAGAATATCTTCTAATTCGCCTATTAAGGGATAATTAGATCCAACCTTTACCCAAAATTGTAAGACCCCTGTATCTTGACAAGAAGGACGATTAAGCTGAGCTGCTAAATCCATATTATGTTGCATTGTTTCATAAATAGATTTGGCCATAGGATTTTTTTCATCCTGTGCCAATTCATGAATTTTTTCTTGTACATCATCAGGCAATACCTTTGCCATATAAGAAATGAAATTAGCTATCTTATTAGTCATTTCTTGTACTTGTTGTTCCTTCGTACTCATCGTAAACCTCCAAATGGACTTCATTATTTAAGACGTGATTATTTATGTTTCGGAACCTTAGCTCCTTTCGATGATTTCATTGTACTCTTTTTTCAGGATATAACTATCCAATTTATAAGTTAATTTTTGCTTGTGAAAGCACACTAATTTCATACAAAATCACCCATATAATTATATTTTCACCCATCTAAAATATACAATTACACCCATTCAGAAACATCAAAAAGAGCACTACCTATCAGAAGGCAGTGCTCTTTCATCATTTATTTTTATAGGCTTATCAAATATACAAAATTACCTATACCTAATAATTGTATATCCACCTAATTTTAACGTTCAAAATTATGAAATTATATCTAATTACAAGGTATTATAACCATGAAAATTACGATTGTAATTTTTTTACAACTATCTCAAGTTGTTCTCTAACATCCTGTAACTTTTGATTAGCCGCCTCTAATCTATCCTTATTAATAGAGTCAGCTTGATATGGTACATAGGTTTGCAATAGATCTATAATATCCTTTTCCTGAGTAGAGATAATTTCCTTCCAATCATGCAGCTTTGTCTTACGCCCCATCTCTTTTGCTTGCTTTCTATATTCAGATG
The DNA here is from genome assembly GCA_900538355.1 of uncultured Veillonella sp. Taxonomy (GTDB): domain Bacteria; phylum Bacillota; class Negativicutes; order Veillonellales; family Veillonellaceae; genus Veillonella. Next base: position 74,618 of record UPXS01000002.1, on the reverse strand, counting down.
GTGTTGTATGGAAATGTTTCTTAAAAGCTACATTAAAAGCTTTAATATCTGCGAAGCCACAGCTACTCGCAATATGAGCCACCCCATCCTCAGAGTTAGCTAAACGAACGGTAGCCTCTCGTAATCTCAACCGCAACAAATACTCTAAAAAGGAAACCCCTAATTGGCGTTTAAAGAACTGAGATGTATAGTTCACATTATAACCGCCAATTTTGGCAATATCTTCTAGCTCTATCTTCTGCTTATAATTTTCATCAATATAGGCAATCATTTTATCAAAGGTAGCCACAGTCATATCAGCAGGCTTTGTATGTACAGGGATAGTCTTAACCCCATCAAGTTCACAATATATATCACTCGTCATGGCTAAAAAGTGACTCTCCAAGCATAATTGACGATCAGTACTTTCACTATTTACCATTAACAACATCATTTGTGCAGCACGATGACGTAGTGATGTAAAGAATTCATTATACCGATTAGTTTTATCTGATCGCAATACAAATTGGTACATACCAAAGTTCGGATCAAAGTATTGGAAAAACTCCTTGCCTACATGAATAACAAGAGCCGTTGTATCCTCTTCTAATGCCAACGTAGCATGACCAACTTGAGGAGAAATAATAATCGTATCAAGAGGTTCCATTGTAAAAACCTCACTATTACAACTCATGTCGATTCTACCCTTTAATAAAATCAGGACTTCAACGCCACTATGCCAGTTGTAATGATATGTACTAACCTTATATATATCACTATTGAAATCTATATGATTGTGTTTATAGGTGTAGTGAAAGTAATCCATAACAGCTAACCATTCCTGTAAAAGCAAAAATAAAATGCACCTCTTATAAATCTAAGAGATGCATTCATTATGATATATATATTTAACAACGGTCAACAGTAATTTTATATGTCATTAAAGTTATAGTTTTATATATCATTAACGTTATAGTTTTATGTTTCTACTCTTTAAATTACATAACCGCTGTAATAGCTGCTGCCAAGCCAAAGAAGATACCAGGTGCATTAGCTAATGCTACTGGAATATCTCTATGTTCTTTGAACAAACCATAGGCTACCCATAATGTACAGTTGATCGCGGCTACAAGTGGTTGAATCCAATCACCAGTTCCTGGGTAAGCTAGGTTATGCATGATTTGTGGGAAGTAAGATACATACATAGCTACAGCAGTAACAGTTGCAACTTTACCTACGTTTTCCATAAATTTAACTTGATTCATATATCCTCCAAAATTATAACTTACTAATTTTTTAATCCTGATGAAGTATATTCTACTCAGTTTGGAGAATATAACTATCCAAATTAAAAGGTAGTTTTTATAGTAAAATCCACAGAAAAATATAGATTTCTCTCGATTTATTGCATTTTTAGAGTCTATTGATATATAAATTCACCCATAAAACACATATAAAAAAGCACTACTTATCACCAGTAGTGCTTTATTTATAACTTTATAGGTTTTCTTAATATAGAAATTTACCAAATTCTAATCTTTCTATATATGTCATAAATTCATCAAAAACAATTTGCCGCAAAACGTTTATCATACGAATAGAGTTACTATAAGAATTAGTTACTATAATAATCTAGTTACCATGGAGATATAACAAAATACCTTTATAAATCCTTTACTACATCGGCTAACTTTTCTTTCAAAGCTTCTAATTTTTTGCTCATAAATTCCAATTCGCTCTTAGCTCGGGAATCATCTTCATAGGACAAGAATGAATGCAATACATCAAGTACATCTTGGTTGTCTACAGAAATAATTTCTTTCCAATCTTGTAAAACAGTTTTACGGCCAATACCTTTTACTTGCTTACGATATTCTGTGGGAGTCATATTAAAATGCTTTTTAAAAGCCACATTAAAGGCTTTCACATCGGCAAAGCCACAATCACTTGCAATTCTTGCGACAGCCTCATCCGTACTAGCTAAACGAACAGTAGCATCACGGATTCTCAACCGCAATACATACTCAACAAATGAAATCCTCATTTGTCGTTTAAAAAACTGCGATGTATAGGCAACATTATAGCCTCCAATTTTTGCAATATCTTCTAACTCTATTTTCTGCTCATAATACTCATCAATATAGGCAATCATATTATCAAAAGATGCCGGTTTTATATCGCCAGGTCTAGCATTTTCGTGAACCTTTTTTATCGGATCAAACTCTCTAAATACATCACCGGCCAAAGCTAAGTAATGGTGTTCTATCCACATTCGATGTACTGGGCTTTCACCTTTAATCATCAATAACATTGTCATAGCAGCATGATGGCGTAAGGTTGTAAAGAATTCATTATGACGCGTAGTATCATCTGAACGCAAAACAAATTGGTACGACCCAAAATCTGGATCATACTGTTGGTAAAATTCGTTACCTACATGAATAACAAAGGCTATCGTATCCTCTTCAAGGGCTAATGTTGCATGTCCTACTTGAGGAGAAATAACCACAACATCAAGAGGTTTCAGCGTAAAAACCTCACCATTGCAACTCATCTCAACGCTACCTTTTAACAAGATAAAAATCTCTGTTTCTGCATGCCAATTGTAATGATACGTACTAACCCTATATATGTTACTGCCAAACTCTATGTAGTTATGTTTATATGAATAGTCAAAATAGTCCATTACACTTTTGCTCCCTAAGTTAATTTCGCTCTTAACTCCAGTTCTTGTGCTTTACCTACATTTAACAAATCAGTTTCATCCGGTGTCCAAGTACCAAATAACACATTCTCTACAATAGTACCAACTGGTTCGGTACATTGTCTGGAATTATACACTTGTACTAAATTCCGTTTATATACTTGAATACTTTCAAATAATCCACTTTGTTCTAATTCATTAATATTAGATACCAAAGATTTCACAATTCCATCGTGATGCTCTTTAGGTGTAGCTCTGGCTTGTAAAGGGTCCACTACTAGCATTTCTAAATATCGTAATTGTGTTGTCAAATAAGATAGTTCCGGCTTAGTAGCAATTAAACAAAAATCGACAGTATATCCTTTAGATTTTAATAATGTAGCTGTTTTAATTGGCACAGTTGCTGAACGCAATGTCCCTTCAATAATTAAATTGTATTTCAAGGCGCTTAATTTATCAATCACAGCCTCTACCATCTTACCAGCAAACAATTTTGTGTACTCTACACTATCAACCCCATATTTTTCTTGAAGTGCTCTAAAATGTGGGTGCTGCGCGCGATAAGTATCGCCGTCTATAACAATATAGTCGCCCTTCGACTCCATCATTTTGACACGATGAATAGTTGTTTTCCCTGCCCCACTTTGGCCCCCTAAAACGACCGCATGAGGCGTATTAGATATATTTTTGTTAAAAGTTAATAACTCAATAGTGCGTTCTAAAGCCTTATCAAAGTCTTCAGCGCTATAGGACTCAATACCTTGAAGCTCACGAATCTCTTTAAAATCTTGACCATCACTAATGCCATGAAAATCTCGAACTACTGATTCCTTAATTTGGGTTTCAAGCTCTCTCATATCTATTTTTAAGGATTCTAAATCAACTATAGATGTAACCATATATAATTCTGTATTTACAATATGAGAAAATTCTTTTAATGCATCTACACAATCACTAGTACCGTTTTTCTGTACCAACTTACAAAGATGAGCTAGTGTTTCTGCACTTTGCTCTTTTACAACTTCTATTTGTAACGTCAAACTATATTGCTCAATCATATTCATCTTGTAGCCCTCTCAAAGCATATAAAAATGCACCCCTTACAAATACAAGGGATGCATTCATTATGATATATTTATTTATCTGCGGTCAACAGGACCTTAAGGTTTGCTATAAGGTTTAAGCTATAGCTTATCTCAGATAGCAGGTAGCAATCCTAGCAGATATACATTAAAGGTATCACCAGGGCGCACCTCATGTATACCACGAGGAATACATGCCAATGCATTTACCGTATAGAGGCCTAACATGCTACTACTATTAAAATGGCGATTAGCCACAAAGCGTGGAGCACCTCCACCGAAGATGACTTTACCTTGTACGTACCGATCAAAGGCATTACGCTTAAAGATTTCTGAATCCATCACACAGGCCACGACTGGTGTAGTCCAGTTTGCCAATCCTTTATAGCGTTTTAAGGTCGGTGCTACGATTAGATGCCAACCATTGAATGCAGCCCCTGGATTACCAGATAGGCCAAAGATGATTTGACCTTTAGGAGTTACAGCACCATAAGATGCTGCACCAGGCCGCATTTGAATGCGCGCATAAATAGATTTGGCCCCTAATTTTTCATAAATAAAAGGCATTGTATCAAACAGCCCTACGGATACACCGCCAGAGCTAATGATAATATCAGCATCTTCACTGAGCTGTAACACATGATTAATTTCAGACTCTAGTTCCTCTGGAGCATCACTGACGTGATAGTGTGTAATCTTATGAAAGCCTAAATCCTCCAACAAGCCGCATATCATAGCTCGATTAGAGTTGTAAATCTTGCCAGGTGTTAAACTTTCACCAGGTTCAATCACCTCATGTCCTGATGTAAGAACTAACACGCGAGGCATCGCATTTACAGTTATTTCAGTAAACCCTAGACCAGTCAAAATAGTTTGTACTGTAGAGGTTACCTCTGTACCACGTGGAATCACAGTAGTTCCAGCACTACATTCCTCACCTTGAGGGATGATATGATCACCACATGTATATTTACCTTGAATAGTAATTGTTGTGCCAGGTTCTCCGGAACCAACCACCTGTTCTTGCATAATAACGGTATCACATGTAGCTGGTACGGGAGCACCAGTCATTATACGTACTGCATGACCATGTTCAACCGGATGTTCCCATACAACACCGGCACCTATAATACCGTCAACAATATACTCATTACAATCTGCTTTGTAGGTAATGGCATACCCATCCATAGCAGATTTAGGAAAGGCTGGTACATCTGTAGGGGCAATAATATCCTCTGCCAACACATATCCTTTAGCAGCCTTAACATCAATCGTTTCTACTTTATGAACTTGTGCTTGTAAGGCCTCATCCCATAATTGAAGGGCCTCCTCAACAGTAACGACGGCCATGTAAACTCCTCATCATTTCCTGTATATGTCGTACCAATTCAGGTACGTCTCGGTCTAACTTGCTAATTTCGATTGTCGCCACTCGGTCCGTTGCATCCGAGATAAGCTCTTCCGTATGACCCTCTTGGGTAACCTCTATAATAGGGGCAATACCTTGGGACCTTGTTTCTAGTATAACTATATCGACAGGCATAAACTGTGATATTTCATACAGATTAGATTGTTCTTTAGTCCGTATACGAATTGCTGTTTCATTAGGTCCTGCAATAGCTACTGCATCGGCTCCAGCTTTATAGGAAAGGTCTGTATCAGTTCCTTCATGATCCATTTGAAAGCCATGTTTGTCACTCTTTACGACGCCAACAGAAAATCCTGCTTGTTGTAATTCAGATACAAGACGAGTTACTACCGTAGTCTTACCAGTTTTACGTTTTGATGCTACCACACTGATAAGTGGAACTCGGCGAAACTCATTTTCTGCTAAAGCACGAGCCCATTGATAATCATCAAAATGATTTACATTGCTTAACTCCCAGCCATAATCACTAGCATCGATTGTTTCAACATGACCAATTGTATCTAGCGCATGATGCAAGGATACATCCTCACCAGCTAAAATCGTTGGGAGTAATGATACAATGTGTGGTCTATAAATCCCTGCCATTGGTTCTGGCTTACCAGTAGCCCCCGTAGGAACAATGGCAGACCAATTATTATGGTTCACTTGATATAACCACTCATAATATAGGTCCATAGCCATAAATGGCATATCTACGGCCATCACTGCATAAGCAGGACTCGTTCCAACGGCTAGTGCACTATAAAGTCCTCCTAGCGGACCACAACGCTCAACAGAATCCCGAACAATAGAAACTTTTTCTTTTTCAACGTTCGATAATGTGTCGATAATATGAGTCTGAATGGCATGCCCTAACTGTTCATCATCACCGATAGAGATGAGAATATCAGCTACATCTGCATCTAACCCTTTACGAAGTGCATGAGATATGAGGCTTTCACCATTAACCCAAGATAATAATGCCTTAGGTTGCCCCATTCGAGAACTCAAACCACCCGCTAAAATGATTAATCCTAATTTATTCACGACGTCCTAACCCTCGTTTAACACCTTGGTAGATGAATAGTAACACTACAATATTTAAAATGCCATCAGGTACCATATAGGACGCATTATAGATCATGGAGTAGATCCATGGATTTTGACCTTGTGGGGCATAGCTAGCAAACACAACAGCACCGCTCACAACAGATGCAGCCCAACGCAATGCGATACCTACAATAGAACCTGTGATAAGGCCAGAAATAGAATCTTTGAAATAACCGCAAACGCCAATAACACCATAAGCTACAAGGTAATCTAATATAATACTTAAATAGTGTACCGATGATTTGAAACCTAAAATAAAATGCAAAATACCATATACGACGCCAGCAAAAATACCGCGAGCCCCACCCCATCGATAAGCATAAATCATAAGCGGCACTAGAGATGCAGCCTTAATTGAACCTCCTTGAGGCATATGAAAAATCGTAATAAACGATAGTACTTGAGCAATAGCAATAGCTACACCAGCTTCGGCAAGCATACGGGTTTTAGACTGATCCATGTCAATCAACCTCCTTTTACCATATATATTAATGAATATATTATTTATACAATCTACTTGTATTGTACTACAGTTCGTTTCTGAGTCCAAACAAAATATTCGGAACGTATTGAAAATTTTACGAGTCTCTTGTATAATGGTACAGGTTCAATTTGTAATACTCGAAGGAGATATAGAAACTATGATTAACACAACGAACATCTTTGATTATGAAGACGTGCAATTGATTCCTAATAAATGTATCGTAACTAGCCGTAGCGAATGTGATACACATGTAAAATTAGGTAATCGCACATTCCGCTTGCCAGTAGTTCCTGCTAACATGCAAACTATTATCGACGAAGAATTGGCAGAAAAATTAGCTCGTGAAGGTTATTTCTATATCATGCATCGTTTCCAACCAGAACGTCGTATGGACTTTGTAAAACGCATGCACGACCTTAACTTATATTCTTCTATTTCCATCGGTGTAAAACCAGAGGAATTTGCTTTAGTTGATGAATTCAAAAAAGCAAACTTAACACCTGAATACATTACAATCGATATTGCACACGGTCACTCCAATGCAGTAATCGATATGATCCAATACATCAAAAAGAACTTACCTGAAACCTTTGTTATCGCTGGTAACGTAGGTACACCAGAAGCAGTTCGTGAACTTGAAAATGCCGGTGCAGATGCAACTAAAGTTGGTATCGGTCCTGGTAAAGTTTGTATCACTAAATTAAAAACTGGCTTTGGTACAGGTGGTTGGCAATTGGCTGCAGTTCGCTGGTGCGCAAAAGCAGCTACAAAACCTATCATTGCCGACGGTGGTATCCGCGATCATGGCGACATCGCTAAATCTATCCGCTTTGGCGCTACTATGGTTATGATTGGTTCCCTATTCGCTGGTCATGAAGAATCCCCAGGGGAAGAAAAAATCGTTGACGGTAAAGCAGTAAAAGAATACTTTGGTTCTGCGTCTGAGTTCCAAAAAGGCGAACGCAAAAATGTAGAAGGCAAAAAGATCTTCATCGATTCCAAAGGTTCTATCTTTGATACATTAATTGAAATGGAACAAGATTTACAATCCGCTATCTCTTATGCTGGCGGTACGACTCTACAAGCAATTCGCAAAGTAGACTATGTTCTTGTTAAAAACTCCATCTTCAACGGCGACCGTTAATACAAATACTACATGTAAAAGCCACAGGTTCTATCCTGTGGCTTTTTTGTATCTCATCAATGTTATGTATATAATGGATTAACATATTGGTAATACTATTGCTATATTTCAAAAAATTAGCCCCAAAGACATATCGTCTTTGGGGCTATTATTTAAGCTTCTGCTTCCTTTGATTTGTCCATTAACATATAAGCGTATTTACCAATACCAGCACTAACAACAAGTAATGCAGTCAATACGATAAACGCTACTGTAAGACTTGTGCCATGAGCAATGAAACCAATCAATGCTGGTCCCATCAAAATTCCCATATAACCAAGCATCGTAGATGTCGCCACAGCTTGTGTCATAGGAATAACATTTTGTTCACCCATAGCAGAGAATAAGTTTGGTACTACCATGGCTAAAGAAATACCGAGTAATAAGTATGTATACATGGAGCCATAACCTGGTAAGAATACAATAAGCCCCATTGCAATAGCGCCCAACAAATAACCACCAATCACAACTTGTTTAGAGGTTAAATGTTTACCAATTGTATTACCAAGCAAACGGCCGATACACATAGTACCATTAAAGAGCATAACGCCCATAACGGCTTCTTCGATAACGATACCTTTATCTTCAAACAGATATAATGCACTCCAATCCCCTACTGCGCCTTCAACCAAGTAAGATACAAAGGACAAGAGACCAAAGATAATAGCAATGGGATGGAAGGATAATGGGCTTTTAGATTTTTTAGTAACCTTTGCATTTGGATCACTACCAAAGGTTAACATAAATTGGCTAACCACAACCATGGCAATGAATAATACGATGAGAAGCCCCCAAATACTAGCATTAACAGGTAAAGATAATATTTTTAAAAGAACGAGCAAAACACCAGCACCGGCAAAACCGCCTAAACTCCATCCACCGTGATAGGCACCCATTAAATGCTTTTTACTCACCTTTTCTGTCAAGATAGCTTGTAAATTGGCAGATGCGCCACTAAGACCTACACCTATACCAAAGAAGAATAAAGCAGCTGTGGTCGTAGCAATTGTAGAGCACATCGTAACAATAGCAAGAGATAACATACCAATAAAGCTAGCTAATAAAACGACTTTCTTGCATCCAAAGTTCTCTACTAGCTTACCAGCTATGGCCATGGACAAACAAGAACCTACACCGAGCACTAAAATCATGGAGCCTAGTACATCTTCACCGATGCTAAGCTTTGCTTTTAAATATGGTACAAAGCCAGCCCATAAGGCTGTATACATACCTGGGATAAAGAAGCCCCCAAAGGCACCACGAATATTAGCTGTTGAAATAGAAACTTGATCGCTCATTACATCCTTTCTGGCTTCTAGAACCGTCCGGCGAAGAAAGGCCCTTTTTATCCGCATTGCGCCAAAACTTGCATCATTGCAGGAAACCATTTTAATTACATACGATTTATTATTGGAATATAATAACCCTCTTTACAGAAAATGTAAAGAGGGTTATTTAGTAAAATTCAATAACAACTTTATTCGTTAATAGAATTTAATTCAACGCTATTTATAGATGGTTTAAATACAGTCATATATAAAGTATAGATATTAATAAATGGAATAAATATGGCTATTAACCAATAAGCGCTAAGACCCGTATCATGTAATCGTCTAACAGTACAACTAATATTAGCTAACATATACCATATCCAAAAGATCCAATAGATAACTAGACTAGCAACAATAGCAGTTTCTACATTAAATATGTTTTCATAGAAGTAAAACAAAACAGAGTTGAGCGCACTTGTTATAATCTGGAACATAAATACACCCCAGTATAACTCTTGTCTTTTGGCTCTAGTTCGATAATCAAACAGCTTATTGATAAACATGCTTCTAAAGGAATCTATGGAATGAGATAAACCAATTATATCCCAATAATCTTTCCTCTTTTTATCATCGCTAGAGCTATATATCGGTTTATAGGTGATAATATATTCTCCACTCCGCTGCTTTCCATTTGGCAAACCATATTGATTAGCAACTTTACTAGAAGGCACAAAGATTAGCAATAAGAGTACTATATACTCATAGAAAAGATAAATGTAAAAGTCTGCAGTCACTCTAATATCTATATCTGTAAGGCTTTGATTATATCCCCAATAGCCTAGTAGTAGTATATTAAAAATTAAAATAATATACTGTAAACACCGTCCAAGAGCACTACCACTATAATCATTTAAGCGTCGTTTACCTAATTCTGATAATGTAAAAGCACCTAGAAGATTGATGACAATTGTCATGATAAAAAATATCGGCTCATCAATATAATAATCAGAGGTGAGAACAATTCGTCCAAAATAATTAGAAAAAGTATCATTTGGAGTTAACTTTAAAGAGTCTACAATACCTAAAAGATTTATTAAATTGCCAATATAGACTTCTAAGAGAAGAAACAATACCCCTATAAAGTATGGAAATCTAGTTAGCCTTTGATTAAGAAAAAGATTCTTAACATTAGACTTTAACAATAGCCATTCATCAAAAAAATTAAAGTTAATCATTAATGCTCCGTATTTCATATATCTAAACAAAGTATTAACAACAGTACTAACTCGTACCATACCATATTAAACAAGACTTAGTAAATATCTAAATTTAATAAAGCACCCATATGCCCACACAGCTTGTAAGTAACGCCACAAGAACCGGCACGGCGGTTCGCTTGAGCAAATCTACGGATTTAATATGCGCCACGCCTGCTACGCCGACCATAACGGGGCTAATTGGACTAAGGAATAAGCCTAAGCTTGCTCCATTTTGCATGCCAAGCATAGTGGTTATCGGATCAAGGCTAAGATTAGACACAATATCAGGTACTAGTGGAACTAATGTAAATAATGGTGCTACATTACTGCCTGTTACCATGCTAAGGCCTAACATACCGCCACCAAGGACAGAGGTAAGTCCAATAGAGTTAAGGGATAGTGTTTGCAATGCACTTACTAAGGAATCAATAAGTCCTAGACTGACTAATCCTTGTGCAAAAATTTGCCCGCCTATAATTAGGGTCACTGCATAGGAAAACTGGTTCCCCATACCTTCAAAGAAAACTGTGGTGCTCTTAAGTACAACTCTCAAATTGCGACGACGAATTAATTCAGCTAATAGAGCAATGCCAAAGGCAAGCATCATAGCCAATGTAACATTCATCTTCACACCGGGAAAACCATATTGACTAAAGCCTAAGATAAAACACAATGGTAATAAGGGGAATATCATATATAGCTTGGGCCCAATAGGTGCTTCAGGAATACTTTCAAGTTCATTTGCATCCATAGGTCCATCAATTCGATCCCGGTATCTCTGCCACCAAAAATGAGCTATTGCAGTTACAATGGCAACCAAGAAATAAATTCGTAGTTGGTACCCCACAAAATAGTTTGGTACAGGCATATTTAATGTCTTGGCAATCAATAAGGTAGATACAGCCCCAGGCCCCACATCCATAAGATGTCCCGTAGCAATAACAGCAGCAGCCCCTACTGGGCTCACACCAAGACGGAGTAAAACAGGATACATGGTAACCATCATGAGGAGGGCAAGACTCAATGGATTTGGCACACATATGGATAGGCCCATATTGAGTAGAAACATAAGGGCTAACACAATATATGGTCGATTGAGACGATATAAAGGCTGAATAATTGTATGTGCTAGTCGCGTCCCTGCCCCGATATATTCCATATACTTAGCATAGCCTGCACAGGTCATAATCATGAGACCCAAATTTACGATATTATTTGATGTCGTTATTCTTACAATATCCATGGCATCAAATATGAGAACACCTGTGGATTGGTCGTCAACTAATATAGCATCAATCCAGTTAGCTTCATAAGCCACGAACATCATAAGAATTCCCATGCCAATCAAAATAGGCTGTGGTTGATAGCGCTTTATTAATAATATGCCGGTTATAGCAATAATGATGAGACATATAACTATATTCATAAATAAGCACCCCTCAACTAGAGAATATATATCAGACTTATATTACACTTACGTTACACTTGTATTGTATCTATATTATACCTATATCATGCATAAAATATAAATAAAAATACAATGAAACAGCACCGTTACTTTCAAAATAACGGTGCTGTTTATTATTTATATTCTTTTATTTATGTTCTTTCAACCATGCAATAGCATATTCAGCATATACTGCTGATGCAGCAGATAGTACGGTATCATCCATATTGAATCTATTATTATGATGATCGTAGGTAGCCTCTACTTCAGGATTTTGAATACCAATAAAAGCAAAGCATCCTGGTTTATCTTGTAAATACCATGCAAAATCTTCGCCTGGCATTACTTTACGCATTTTAGAAAGTTTATCTTTACCTAATGTATCAATAACGACGCGTTCTGCCAGTTCACTAGATGCAGGATCATTAATAGTAGGTGGCACTTTTTTTACATATTCCAATGTTGCAGTCGCTCCATAGGCTTCAGCAGTATGTTCTACTACGCGGCGTATGGATTCTACATAATACTCTTCTTGGTCTGGATCAAAGAATCGAATGGTGCCCCCCATTGTAGCTTCACCAGGGATAACATTCCACTCAGATCCAGAGTGAATATTACCAATAGTGAGTACAAGAGAATCTAAGGCACTCACATTACGAGACACTACAGTTTGCAAGTTCATAACAATGGCACTAGCCACTACGATAGCATCCACTGCTTGATGTGGCTGTGCACCATGGCCTTGCTTACCTTTTACATTGATAGTAATTTGGCTACTTGCAGCCATCCGAGGACCTTCTTCAACAGATACGAGACCTGCTGGCAAATCGATCCACACATGACCGCCAAAGATGGCATCCACCTTGTCATACCAGTCGCCAAATTTGATGAAATCTGGTGCCCCTGCCCCTGTTTCCTCAGCTGGTTGAAAGGCTAAATATACGTCGCCTTCGATGCGGTCTTTCATAGATATTAACATCTTGGCAGCGCCTAGCAAGATAGCCATATGACCATCATGACCACAAGCATGCATTTTGCCTTCAGTTTCAGATTTGTAGTCTACTGTATTATGTTCATGTACAGGTAAGGCATCGATATCAGCGCGCAACGCTATAGCCTTACCAGGTTTATCACCATGGATGATACCAACTAAGCCGATGCCACGCTCTGTATCCACATGAACCTCTACGCCCATAGACTCTAGCTCTTTAGCCAAGGTCTTTGTTGTTTCGAACTCTTCATTACTGAGCTCTGGATGTTTATGGAAATATCTACGCCAATCTTGAACGTAGCCTTTATATTGTTCTATTAAATCGCGACTATGCATGGTATCGCCTCCTTGCAAAATCCCTTAATCAAGGGGAATAACGGGGTAAAAGTAAAAGAAAACGACAGGCAGGACCATGTCGTTTTCTTAATTTCTTATCGGTTGCGCAATACCGCTTGTACCGCTAAGGATACAACAGCTGTTGCAACTGCCACAGCAGCAGTGATTTTTGCTGTTGTGAAAAGTTCTTCTTTTGTAGGTTTTGCTTTAGCAGCAATATCCAATGTTTTTGCTACAGCAGGTACCAACACTTCATTACGTAAGGATTCTGTATTCATATTTACTCCTCCAATATAGACTGTTTCTTCTAGGGTAACACGAATGAGAACTAAAGTCTATATATTCATTGATTTATTTCTATAGCCTTATATTACTAGACTATAATACTCAATGATTGTGAAGATCAAAGGACTTCCTATTTCGCCACTAATTCTTCAATCGCTTCAGCTACAATAGTAATCGCTTTTTCCAATTGTTCTTGCGGAATATTAAGTGCCGGTAACAAACGTACTTTATTTTTTGCAGATAAGCATACAACACCCTTTTCAAGACATTTAGCGATAACTGCTTTTGCATCTACTGTAGTTTCAATGCCGAGCATGAGACCCATACCGCTTACACCAAGGATACCAGGTTTACCAGCTAAAGCAGCTTTTACATAGTCCCCTTTTGCTTTCACAGAATCTAAGAATTCTGGTGTTAAACGGCTAATGATGGTATTACCTGCTGCCGCACAGATTGGATTGCCACCAAAAGTTGTAGCATGAGCACCTGCATTTAACACATATTGCATCTTTTCATTAAATAAGGTAGCGCCCATAGGGAGACCACCGGCTAAACCTTTTGCAGTAGATACTACATCGGGCTCAATGCCAAATTGTTGGTATGCATACAAGCTACCAGTACGGCCATTGCCAGTTTGTACTTCATCGATTAACACGAGTTGATCGTGTTCATGAGCATATTTTGTTACCGCTTGTACGAACTCTTTATCTAGCGGCATAACACCACCTTCACCTTGAATAGGTTCCATCATGATGGCGCATACAGCAGGATTATTAAGCGCTTTTAAAGCCGCATCAATATCATTAGCTGGTGTATGAATAAAGCCTTCTGTAAATGGGAAGAAATGTTGATGGAATACATCTTGTCCTGTAGCAGATAAGGTAGTAATAGTACGGCCGTGGAAGCTATTAACCAAGGTAACAATGACATGACGACCTTCACCGTATTTATCATGACTATATTTACGAGCTGCTTTGATGGCACATTCATTAGACTCTGCACCAGAATTGGAGAAGAATACCTTCTTCATGCCCGTTTTAGCACATAATTGTTTTGCCAATTCAATTTGTGGCAAGGAATAGTACAAATTAGAGATATGATTCAACGCATGACATTGCTTTGTTACCGCCTCTGTCCACTCATCGTCATCTACACCAAATGCTGTTACACCAATACCAGAGCCAAGATCGATGTATTCTTTACCATCTACGTCCCATAAAAGAGAGCCTTTACCTTTTTCTAAACATACGTTAAACCGGCCATACGTATTGGCTATATATTCTTTATCTTGTTGTTCAAAATCGATTGTATTACTCATTACATCCTCCAAACGTACGGCCGTGCCGTCGTCTATCTATATGAAAGGTAACGATGGTAATAAACGATTACCATCGCCATACCTACTATATTACTTTACAAACATTGTGCCAAGGCCTTCATCAGTCAATAGCTCGATAAGAATGGCATGTGGAATTTCACCATTGATGATAAATACCTTTTGGGCACCTGATTTGATGGCCTCTAAGCAGCAATCCACTTTAGGAATCATACCACCTGCAATAATACCTTCCGCTTTTAATTGATCGGCCTCTGCCATGGTGATTTTAGAGATGAGAGATTCAGGATCATGTACATCTCGTAATACACCATCAATATTGGTCATGGCCACCATTGTTTCTGCCTTTAATGCACCTGCAATTTTCGCTGCCACCGTATCGGCATTGATATTATATGTCTTGCCATCAGCCCCCATACCAATGGAGGAAATGACAGGAATATAGCCTCGACTGATAACATCATCGATAATGCTGGTATCAATCGTATCGATAGAACCTACATAGCCAAGCTCATCATTTTGTTTATGAACTTGAATCATATTGCCATCTACACCGCAGAGGCCCACAGCTTTACCGCCAAGATCTGTTAAGTCTGCTACGAGACCTTTATTGACCTTACCGGCTAGTACCATTTGTACCACATCCATTGTCGCTTCATCAGTAACTCTCAAGCCATTTGCAAAATGTGATTCAATTTGCATAGCATCTAGTGTACTATTAATGGCTGGACCGCCACCATGAACGAGGACAACTTTCACCCCTACCAATTGGAGTAATAGTAAATCCTTCATAACAGATTTTTTTAATTCTTCATCAATCATGGCATTGCCGCCATATTTAACGACAACGTATTGATCGGTATATTGTTTAATATATGGAACGGCCGCAGTTAAAATATGCGCCCGCATTGCATTTGTTACGTCCTTCATAGTTCCCTCTCTAACCTAATACTAGGCCTGTATCCTCTAGTAAACCTAACGCGATGTTCATACATTGAACGGCAGCACCAGATGCACCTTTACCTAAATTATCGAAAATGGCATTAACCATGATGCGTTCATCATTACCAGTTACATAGATTTTCATGCTATCTGTATTGCTCATTTGATTAGCATTTAACATACCAGTATTGCTGTCCTCAGTAAATGGTACGACAGTAACGACTGTGCTATCTTTGTAAAAGTCTTCCAATGCCTGTTGCACTTTATCGATACTAACTGGCTTTTGACATAAACGGCTATGGATGCCCACAGTTACTTCCATGCCGGAGTAATAATCGTCAACGATAGGGATAAAAATAGGTGCTTCACTAAGTCCACAAACATGTTGAACCTCTGGCAAATGCTTATGCTGTTGACTTAGACCATATTGACGCGGTGCATAGAGAAAATAATCCTTTGGATTACTTTCATATTGGCCAATCATCTTTTTACCGCCCCCACTATAGCCTGTTAAGGATGTAATAGTGAAAGGATAATCTGTTGGCACGAGACCGGCTTTTACAAGAGGTGCGATACAAGCAATCATGCCACTCGCATGACAGCCTGGATTGGCAATATGCTTTTCTGTAGCAATAGCCGTTTTGTAATCATCACCGAGTTCTGGGAAACCATAAGCCCAATCATCAGCAGTTCTAAACGCAGTAGATGTATCAATCACCTTACAAGGTAGCTCACCGATAGCCTCAATGATTTCTTTAGATGCCGCATCAGGCAAGCAGAGAAATACAATATCTGCCTCTTTAGCTACTGCTTTAATAGCCTCTACATTTTTACGATCCTCATCAGCAGTAGCGAGTAACTCTATATCTTTTCTATCAGATAACCGTTCATGAATTCTCAAACCTGTCGTACCTTCATGACCGACAATAAATACTTTATAGGGTGCCATAGTAAACCTCAATTCTCACCTATTGGTGACTCACACCTATTTATACAGCCCCTCAGCTATTATAAATAGGAAACAAACTATACGATTCATCACCTTCTAGGGAGATGAAATTATTTCAATGGATAGTCACTAAATGTAGCAACCATAACAGCTTTGATAGTATGAAGACGATTTTCTGCCTCTTGGAAAGCTAAGGAATTTGGTCCTTCAAATACCTCTTCCGTTACTTCAATACCATTCATGCCGAACCGTTCAAAGATATCCTTACCTACTTGAGTTTCAGTATTGTGGAACGCTGGTAAGCAGTGACAGAACTTTGTATTTGGATTGCCAGTCAATGCCATCATTTCCGCATTTACTTGGAATGGTTTAAACGTATTGATACGTTCTTCCCACATATCATAGGTATCACCCATGGTTACCCATACACCGGTGTAGATAACATCTAAGCCTTTAACACCTTCAGCTACATTATCTGTACATGTAATAGTAGCACCAGTTTCTTTCGCTACTTTCAAACATTCTTCATAGAATGGACCTGCTGGCCAATATTGTTTAGGACCGATGAGTCTGAAATCCATGCCCATTTTAACAGCGCCACTCATTAAGGCATTACACATATTAGATTGACCATGACCCACATAAGCGAAGGAAATTTCATTTAATGGTTTGTCGATATTTTCTTGAAGTGTCAAGAAATTCGCTAATGTTTGAGTAGGATGATCCATATCGGTAAGACCATTCCAAACAGGTACTCCAGAATAATCAGCTAGTGTATCTACATCGGCTTGATCAAAACCTCTGAACTCGATAGCATCGTACATAGAGCCTAAAACACGAGCTGTATCTTTTAAGGATTCTTTTTTATTCATTTGGGAGCCTGTAGGGCCAAGATATGTTGTATGAGCACCTTGGTCCGCAGCGCCTACTTCAAAGGCACAACGTGTCCGTGTAGAATCCTTTTCAAAAATTAATGCAAAGTTTTTACCTACCAATGTTTTAATTTCTTTACCTGCTTTTTTATCGGCTTTTAATTTTGCTGCTAGCTCCAAGAAGTATTTAATTTCTTCTGGTGTATATTGAAGCATTGTTTTAAATGATGTATGTTGTAAACTTTTCATGATAACCTCTTATTTCAAACTACTTTTTTTCTTGTAAAAATTCAGCGGCAATAGCTGCCATCATTGTTATACCAGGTTCTAAGATACTTTCATCAATGGTAAAAGCCTCATTATGTAACGCTGGGTTGCCATCAAATCCTGTACCTAACCAAAGGAAAGCACCCTTGATTTTATGAAGATACGCAGAAAAATCTTCTGCAGCCATAGACGGAAATTCAGGATGTACCACTGCTTCTTTACCGAGATATTTCTCTACAATAGACGTAGCATAATCGATAGCGTCTGGATTGTTGATGGTAGCACCATGACCACGTTTATAATCTAAGGTACTCTTTGTTTTTAATAACATGTCGAGAGCTTGTAAACTTTCACCTAAACGTCGTTCAATATAGTCCCGTTTTTCAGGTGCATAGGTACGGCATGTACCTTCAAGATATACATCGCCACAGCCTACATTGTATCGGTCACCACCATTAATCACACCGATGGTGCACACGAGATTTTCCATTGGGTTCGTTTCACGAGCTACCATGGATTCAACATTTACAATCCAGTTAGCAGCGGCTACGATGGCATCCACCCCATTATGAGGCTCCGCACCATGTGTCGATTTCCCCTTAATGTGAACAAGGAAGTGATCCGATGCAGCCATCAAATTGCCTTTTTTGAGACCTACGGTGCCAACCGGAAGTTGAGGCCATACATGGAGACCATATATTTCATCTACATCATCGAGGATACCGCTATCTACAATGCCTTGTGCACCTGGGAATAACGCTTCCTCTTCAGAAGGTTGGAATACAAGCTTTACAGTGCCATGTAATTGGTCTTTAATAGACTGCAATATAGCTGCGGCACCAAGCAAAATCGCAATGTGGCTATCATGACCACATGCATGCATAACACCATCGTTTTGTGATGCGAATGGCAAGCCTGTAGTTTCATGAATTGGCAATGCATCTATATCAGCACGCAATGCGATGACTGGTCCCGGTTGAGCTCCTTCGATTTTACCGATAACGGCATAATCAGAAACATCATTTACAAAGGGGATACCTAATTCACTAAGAACCTTTTGAATAAATAAAGATGTATTTTTTTCTTCACCAGATAATTCTGGATGACTATGAATATGACGACGCCATTCCACAACTTGTTCTTTATATTGTTCGGCATATTTCTTAATCAAATCTTGTAATGTGTTCATTACTCTATCTCCTTTATACACCGTATGCATATTTTATACATATTTTGTGTATTTTTATAACTCATGTACGTATTATAATACTATTGCTCGTATTATTCAAGTTTTATACATAATTATTGTATTTTTATTTATCATGCTATGGATTAATTTTTATCATAGTCCTTAAAACTATAATTTACATGAACTTAATCTAGCATATAAAATACCTAATAAATATATAATTATCTTTTATATATTGACCTATTTAATCGATACATTTCAAAAAATAATTTGTATAAACACACAAAAAAGACACCTCCCAAGGAAGGTGTCTTTTACTTTTATATTCTTATGCTTTTTTACTCTTGTGCTTTTATTTCTCTATAACCGACTCATCCAGCTGTGTACCATCAGGTAAAAAAGCTTTTACAATCAATTTATTTGGTGTAACAGTCATCGTCATATAGTTATTCTTTTCACGATCTGGTGCCACGTATACATCTAAAGGATGCTCTTTCCATTTAGGGCGGCCAGCATCTCCGGCTATACCAGTAAGGATATATAGTGGCCCCGATGCATCACGCTCAAAGTTTCGCACATGACCTCTATTGCGATAGGAGTGTAAATGAGCAGATAGCACTAAATCTACATTAAACTCATCAAAGATAGGCATAAATAATACACCCTCTTCATCAAAGCCTGCTGCACGACTTGCGCCAGGGCGGTCAAAAGCATATTGGAATGGATCGCGATGCATAAGAACGACAGTCCACTTTTTCGTATTAGCGGCCAAATCTTGGCGTAGCCATTGAACCTCTACATCGTATAGATCAGGATGATGCGTATCATGATTGTCCTCGTGATTACTTTCATATAACAGCGTGTCTAATACAACGTAATGGACATCGCCAAAATCATAGGAGTAATAACGGCGATTAAAGGTTTTATTCCCATTAGGTGGTACATCAAAATAATTGAGATACGCACGAGGCTCACGCATTTTCCAATCTAATGTATACATCTCATGATTACCTAAGGTCGGTGCTAACGGCACATTAGCACTCAATGGTCTGATGGAGTTTAACCAAGTACGCCATTGATAATCTTGTTCCCCGTTATCTACAAGGTCCCCCATGCTAATATACAGGGCCGTCCTTGGATTGCGATGTGCGGAATCTTTAACAAGCTGCTCCCATCCAGAATAATCACCTGACTGCGAATCTGGATAGATAAGAACATCATATACACTACTGCCAGCAGTTTCTAATGAGTACCAATCACTGCGACGATCTGTACCATAACCAACGCGATATTCGTATTTAGTACTAGGTGTTAGGCCTGTCAAAGTGCCCTCATGAATATAGGTCGTACTGCCATCATCGGTAAAAGCTTTATCTGTAGCGCCTATAGTTTGAATATTTTCTGCCCCCTCTAGACGATACTCTATGACCGCATCAGCTTCGCTGCTATCTGATTGCCACATAATAGTACGGCTCGTGCTATTATCTTGAGCTACAATCTGACGAATGTAACGACCTTCAGAATCAAGGAGAGGTTTAATCTCTTGGCCACTTACAATAGCAGCTGTTCTAGCTATACGGCTCTGTATGGCATCTCGATATGTATATCCACCTACAGAAATAGCAACCACAGATACAATAGCTACAAATGTTTTTAATAGTTTACTTTTATTCATATAGTTCTAAAATTATTTTTCGTAGTATTGTTTCATTTGTGTATAGCCATTAACGATGACTTCGATTTCACCGGTTCTAGGGTGGAAAATAAGTCCATGAACAGGCACATCTTTAGGAATTAACGGGTTCATGCGCAATTCGTCTACTGTTTCTTCTACATTTTCTGCAGGATGTGTAAAGCCATCTGCCCAGCGTTCCATTTCTTTTCGTACCATATGGATTGCCTCTGGCGCAATGCCACGAGCTAACATTTTTTCTGTTAAATCTTTCGCTGTAGTTTTAGCCATACCACATTCATGGTGACCAATGATGAAGATTTCGTTAACGCCTAGTTCATAGATACAAACGAGTAAACTACGTACAATGCCATCAAAAGGACCTGTAATACAGTTACCAGCAGTCTTTACAATTTTCGCTTCACCACGGCCAATATCCATAGAATCTTCTAAGAAGTTTACAAGGCGCGTATCCATACATGTCACAATGGCCATTTCACGGCTTGGCATCTTACTGCATTTTGTATCAGTGTCTACATAACCTGTATTTTGATCTTCTACATATTCACGATTATGGGCTAAAATATCTTCTAATAAACTCATAGTACCTCCTATATAAAAAAAGACCTTGGCATACAACCAAGGTCTCTATATTAATAATGGTCGATATAAATATTATATCATATCGAGTTGTACACGTTCTAAATCACTAGATATCTTAACGCTATTATTCTCTAAAATAGATTTATAATAGCTGCAGCTACGACTTATCTATCTGGTGTAGATAGTGCTTCAATAGCAACGCTACCACCACGCACAACTTCAATGCGGTTGACGAACATATCTTTAAATAGTGCAATCATATCATTATTTTTAGATACTGTTTTAACACATTGTACGAGAACAGACTTACGGTTGTAATCCACAACTAATAAATCAAAGGTTTGGGCAATACGGAAGATTTCTTGCTTATCCGCTTCTTTACAGCTATTGACCTTGATGAATAGCAATTCTTTTTTTGTAATCGGCATATCTGTAAAGTCGATAACCTTAATAACCTCTACACTACGATTTAACTGTTTTATAATTTGTTCGTACGTCAAATCATCGCATGTGAGTTCAATGGTCATACGAGACATAGTAGGATCTTCCGTTTCCCCTACAGTCAATGTATCAAGATTATAGTTTTTACCTGCGAAGAGGCCTGAAATTTTAGCCAATACGCCGATTTGGTTTTCTACATACGCTGAAATACAGCGTTTTTCCATATGTAATTCCATAGCCCCTCCTATTTTTTATCCTTTAATAACATATCGCTTAAGGACTTACCAGCTGGTACCATTGGCAATACATTAAGCTCTGTAGGAATGATGAATTCAAGTAAGGTTGGTCCATTTTTGAAAGTATCCGCCAATTGGAATCCTTTTTCGATATCCTCTACCTTAGTAATGCGCATAGCCTTTGCACCATAAGCTTCTGCCAATTTTACAAAGTCCGGTACATATTCAAACTCATCATTATCAATCATCTCACGTGTCACAATGGAGCTTTCATCCATCAATAAATTTGTACACGCATATCGTTTATCGTAGAACAATTGTTGCCATTGGCGTACGTTACCAAGGAAGCCATTATTCAAAATAATAAGTGTTACAGGTAAGCGATAGTGCATAGCCGTAGCAAATTCTTGGATATTCATTTGTACGCCACCGTCACCACAGATAGCAAATACACGTTGATCAGGGTTGCCGATTTGAGCACCTAAAGCAGCTGGGAAACCATAACCCATCGTGCCAAGTCCACCAGAGGTTAACATTTGATGTTGTCCTTTAAGTTCGAGGAATTGTGTGGTCCATAATTGATTTTGTCCTACATCAGTAGCAACAATAGGACGTGCATAGTGGTTATTGATGTAATCAATAACTGTTTGAGGTGTTAAGCCTACCTCATCCGCTTGTGTAACAGGACGTTCCGCCTTAAGCTGTTGTAATTGCTCAGGCCAGTCTCCAAGATCATGAGGTTCAACATATTCCAATAGTTTTTCAATGGCCAATTTAGCATCTGCTACGATTGGAATATCTACCTTAATATTCTTAGAAATAGATGCTGCATCTACATCGATATGGATAATCTTACAATTTTGTGCAAAGGTACTTAACTTGCCTGTAATACGGTCGTTAAAGCGGGTACCAATAGAAATCATAACATCGCAATCCGTAAGGGCCACATTCGGAGCATAGCCACCATGAATACCTACATTACCAAGATACAATGGATGACGACTATCAATAGCCCCTTTACCCATCAACGTAGTTACAACAGGTATCCCTGTTTTCTCTACTAACTGCATCATAAGATCGTTAGCACCACTAATGCTAACACCACCACCTAATAGAAATAGAGGTCGTTTAGCCTTGCTGATAATGGAGCACGCCTTTTTAACTTGGCCTACGTGAACCGTTGTATTTGGTTTATAGCCACGAATATTAACCTCTGTTGGATACTCATCAGAGCCCATAGCCTTTTGAATATTTTTAGGAATATCCACTACTACAGGACCAGGACGACCAGTACGTGCAATATAAAAGGCTTCTTTCAAAATGCGGCCCAGCTCTTTACGGTCACGAACAGTAACAGCATATTTACAAACATTGCGGACGATACCAACAGTATCCACCTCTTGGAATGCATCGTTACCCATAAGCCCTAGGTCAACTTGGCCCGTAATACATACGAGAGGAACACTGTCAGAATAAGCTGTAGCAATACCTGTTACAAGATTGGTAGCACCCGGTCCAGAGGTTACCATACATACCCCTACTTTACCTGTACTACGAGCATAACCGTCTGCTGCATGAGCCAATGCTTGCTCATGACGTGGCAAAATTACTTTTACCTTGTCCTGCTTATATAATTCATCCATGATATCGATAGTGGCCGCCCCAGGATAGTTGAATAGGATATCTACCTGCTCCTCTTGAAGGGCTTTTACCACATATGCTGCGCCTGAAATCATAGGTGCCTCCTTATCTATGTAAAACATGCATATTGCGTTCTCAATATTCTCATTTTGTATATCTAAAAAATTGAATATCTTATATAGATGTGTTATACTCAGTAGTGTACCACATGTTGTGGTACATGAGTATGTATTAAATCTCAAATTTATAGAAATATATGTTAATTATGTCTGGAAAGGACTGTAAAACCATGAAAGAAATCTTAGGTTTCCACTTAAACGGTTGCCCTTATTGTGCAAACGCATTCCGTGCTATCGATGAACTCGTTGCAGAAAACCCTGCATATGCAGATATTCATATCAACTGGGTTGAAGATCAAGACGCTCATGAGCTCTTCAAAACTCACCCTTATGAATACTATCCAAACTTGTGGTTCGACCTCGACAAACAATACGAGGCTCAACCTGGCGAAAGCTATGACCAAACAAAAGCTTTAATCAAAGCTGTATTGGACAAAGCTCTTGCATAAAATTATTACACAAAAATGTGATAACACTATTAAGAAAGAGGCTAGCAATGCTAGCCTCTTTTTTTATCTTTCCACTCAAGATACATATGTCTAATGACTTGGATTGGTGATACCAATAACATTCTAGGGCCTCCATAGCGCATGATTTCACGAATCTTTTCACGATATGTAGGTGCATAGCAATGAGTTTTACACACACTACAGAAGGTTTTAGTTTCCATGTGTGGGCACGCATCAATGCGATGCTCTGCATATTCCCAAACCTGTTCACACTCTTTGCAAAGTTGCCCCTTAGGCGTATGGTGCTTATTATGACAATAGATGCCAATAATTTGGTACATAGTTTTTAATTCTAACTTACGTTTTTCATCAACTGTCATAGTACTCTCCTATTTTACAGACCAGGACACCCAGGCCACTTTATCAACCGTCTTATTATGAATCTTTCCATTAATAGCTAAAGGTTCAATGAGATTTCTGATTTCCTCTTTCATATCTTCCATATCGCCCCATGTATTGTTGTGTAGTCGCATTGTAAAGTAATTCACAGCTTTATCAAGGCTCATAACCTCTGTTTCAGGAACCGTCTTATACGTCACTTTTACATTATGCCCTATTTCATGAATAGCATCTAAACACTCTTTCATCTTGCCATCCCATGGGAAGGAATCACGACCAAAGAAATGTTCAGACAGCATATCTACCGTCTCATCGCTACGTTCACTGAAAGCAATCCACAAGCATTTATCTTTACTTGCTTCATGCATGGCGCGAATATTTTCTACATCAAACATGATAGGACAGAAGATGCTATATGCTAAATCAAAGGTTTTATCCCATTTTAGTTCACGACGAGTTTCATCGGACCAAGGTGCAATATACAAACTGAGATCTAAACCTTCTGCCTCTGCCAATTGTTTAGCCCCACGAATCATACCATCAGACAAGTCTATGCCTGTCGCCTTATAGCCTTCACGTGCTAAGCCAAGTGCATAGTCACACACACCGCAGCCTACATCTAGCGTACGACCGCCTTTAGAGGGCAAAAGATTTCCGTCCTTCAAGAAAGATAAAAACTCTGTAACTTGCGCCTTGCGATCATCTCGATTGTGCATTTCTACAAAGTAATTGGATCGGTTATTCCACGCATCTTGCTCATCGCGCCACGCTTCATTGACAGTGAGCTCTTGTATTGTATTTGTCATACTATCTCCTCTGTATCACTACAGCAAAACTATGCATTGATACAATTTAGTACTATATTAATCTTAATTAGATAATGTATATGTGATTCATCACGTCCTATATGCCTAGTGTTCCTGCTAGGATGTTCAGATTTTCATAAGGACAATCTTATTGTACATCATTCTCAAAATAAAATGTGTTACCCAAATCACATTCACTTATTATTTCCATACTATTAAACATAACATTCTATGTTGAATCCCTATCTACAACACAGCTCCTATATAGCTCTGAATAGAAAAACCTCCACTCATTGGAGTGGAGGTTTTTCTATATCATGTTACATATTAAGTTCCTATACGTGCAGATATAGCAGTCATATACAATTATTTATCTTCTTTTTTCTCTACTTGGCGAGATACATAGTATTTCATACATTACTTATATTTATTATAATAGAGAAAAGGAGGCCTTGAAAGTATGGGAAGCTATATGATAATACTAATGTTTATATTGATAGCTATTGCTGTAGTTTTTGCTACTTATAACCTATCTATAATTAAATCCATGCCTCCAGAAGAACGTTATAAACTTCTTTATTTTACAGATGATCAAGTCTCTATAGGCCTTGGATTAATGAAAAGAACCTATAAATTAAAAGATATTCGAGAAGTACGCTTCTCTAAGAGCAAAAAATTTCGCAGCATGGGAAGCTGGGCTGGCAGAATGAAGATTTGCAAACTAAATGGTACGACAAGTCGTTGGATAGAATTTGATGGTACGGTCTACTACCAAAAGATGGTATATACAACAAATGAAGAAATCATTGATAAATCAATAGACATACTTATGAATGAATTTAAATCTAGGGGAATTCAGTGTAATAAATATAGATAGTAAACAAAAAGGCTTCTCGAAATTCGAGAAGCCTTTTAATTGGTGCGCCTAGCAGGATTCGAACCTGCGCACCCGGTTCCGGAGACCGGCGCTCTATCCCCTGAGCTATAGGCGCATGAATACCTAAAAATTATACCATATTACGCTATGGTTCGATAGTATAAAGTATATACAAACACTAGGTTCATATAGAAAATCCCCTAATATTAAGTTGCATATCAACTAATATTAGGGGGTATTTTAATTACACCCGCTTAGTAGTAGAATTGGTAGTAAAACGCAAGGGCTGACTACTAAGGCTTTCGGGGTATTATACGATAGATTTTTTTACATCTTCAACTGTATAACAAGCATTATCATGTTTTTTTGCCTTTTCTAATTGAAAATCAAGAATATCTTGTAGTAAATCTTGATCCATAAAAATACCACTAAACTCTTCTAATACTTTATTAAATTGATTACTTCTCCGTAATAAATCAATTTTTTGCAACATTAATGTCGAGGGATCATCTTCTTTTTCAATAAGCTCATCAATCAAATCAAGTGCCAAATTACGGCACAGAATAGCATTTCCAATATCTTGAGCATCGTCACAAGCCCAAGCAGCATTCAATATTACAGCAAATGCTTTATATATATTTTCATCTTCAAGATTTATCAAATACTCTTTATAACATCTTTTGGCTAATTCTGATTTAAACTCAATATTATTAGCATTTATAAACTCCACTCTAGCTAACCATGCCTCTGTAACTACAGTGCCAAGGTCTATTTTTTTAGCAATATAACCACAATAGGGGCACTCGTGAGCCCAATACTCCATTGTTCCACGCATCATTTCAGGTGGTCGTAAATCTAAGTCTTGAGAGCCAAAACTATTTGTAGAACCAAGAACAGTTTGCTTTGACTCTTTTCCGCACACATAGCATTTTACCGTATCTTGATACATTGTTGTCATAATAAACGCCTCCCCTTAACTTTCTCACAAATAATATATTCAGCAATTTGCCATACTATTTTATTATGTATTATTGTATCACAATGAAATACTTTTACCGACAGCGAAACGCTCCGGCTTATCGACAGAGTATAAAGTAATCAAACACAAATCACATATGGAAAGGCCCCTATAGTTAAGCATTTTCTTAGCTAACTGTAGGGGCTGTTTCTATTACATTTGTTCTTTAATCAACTCTAATAGAGCATCACAGCTGCGACTTACATCATCATAGGTTTCATCAAAGTTTCCCGTATACCAAGGGTCCTTTACGTCACGGCTTTCACCAACAAAGGACATCGCCTTATGCACCTTATTGTCAACATCATCCCCAATGATACGTTTTAAATTACGTCCGTTATTTTCATCCATAATAACGAGGTAATCAAAGTTGTGATAGTCATCAAGGGTTACTTGACGAGCCTTACGACGCGTATAAGGAATACCCATTTCATCTAATTTTTGTTTAGTCCCATAATGGGTGTCGTTCCCTATCTCCTCACGAGAAGTAGCTGCAGATTCAACATAAATAGAATCGCTGAGTCCAGCTTTTGCAACGATATGCTTCATATAAAACTCTGCCATCGTTGAACGACAAATATTACCGTGGCAGATGAATAAAATTTTAGTCATAATACACTCCTTAAATACTAATAGTCCTTACAGCATACGCTATAAGGACTATTAGTGCAATATTTAATTAGAAGTTATGTCTAACCCCAGCATCAATACGCCATGTATTATCTATAGTAGCACCAAAGTTTTTAGTGAATGTACCATATAGATATGTGCTAGGACGAACACTCCAGGATCCGCCAATTTCAGCATCAAGCCAAGTATCCTTCAAGTCTACCGACGTTTGTACTGTTGGATTTCC
Organism: uncultured Veillonella sp.; assembly: GCA_900538355.1. Taxonomy (GTDB): domain Bacteria; phylum Bacillota; class Negativicutes; order Veillonellales; family Veillonellaceae; genus Veillonella. The sequence continues at coordinate 46,407 of UPXS01000002.1, read as the reverse complement.
TGGTGCAGAGTATGTAGTATTTACCTTACCAGAAAATTCATGAGCTAACGCTAATTTAGCAAAGATATTGGATTTTTCTGTTTCTTTCCCAATGCCAATACCGAGTCTACCTACAGCAGAGTTAACAGCGTCAGATTTTACATGCATAGAGCCACCACCTGCAATAGCTGCATCATAGGATACACCTTGTAAACGGCCTACAATAAATTCTACACTAGGGTCGATGTAGAAGCCATTTTGCTTTTTAATCCGTTTGCCATATTCAGCACTCAAGGATGTACCGTATGTATGATAATTACCATTCAATCGTTGGCCACTAACGGAGTATAGGTTATAGTCATTAGATAATCTGTTACCACGAGCAATAATATCTAAATAACGTCCATCATCATGTTGTTTTGTCCCATATACGGCGATGCCACCAAGTTTGCCATCACCACTGCCGTTAGCATAAGAATTACTAGATGTACTGTAATCAAGGGCGCCACCGAAAATCCAACCATTAGATGATTTATGGTCGTAACCGACTTGTACCCCATTATAGGTCATATGCACATCTGCACCGTCTGTAATTTTGGATTTACCGCCGATGTATTTTGCCCATACACCTTGGTCTGTATTAGCTAGACGAAGATCTCCTAAACGGCGTTGTAAATCATTAGTGTTATTCTTCCATGCCATAACGGTCGATGTAAGGGCAGATTTTGTACCGCTCACCAATGAGGATTCACTGCCTAGAGCAATCTTTGTTGTATCGTCTACAACGAGATGCCCCTGTGCATCAAAGTGATCTGCGCCTAGCTCTGCAACAGCACTAGGGCTAGTAATCCCTTCATTAATTTGAACGGTTGTGCTAAGCTTCTTATCATTGCCAGTATATTGTAATTTATTAGCTAATGCTTGAATTTCCTTTTTATAACTTGCATCATTAATGGTATTACCGGAGTGGTCGCCTTGAACGGTAATATGGCTATTATCCGCTGCGTGTTCAACTATAATTTGCCCTTTTCCTGCTTCACTAGCTGGTACTCCTGATTTGTAAATGGCGTTCACATAACCGCTGTAATTTTGAATTGTAATAGGACGTGCATCGATGGGATGAATATTCCCTGCAGCCATTGGACTCGTACCACCTACAAGATTGCGAACCTTACTGCCCTTATATAGATACGCCGCATTATCTCCCGATGGACGTTCTTTCTTAGGTGTAGGGCGCTCCATACCAATCCATTCATTATTCCAAGTAGCACCATTTTGTAAGTAAATATCGGCACCAGAATTATGAGGGTTTTTATTGCTTTCAGCATATTCATTTAACACAGCACCTGTGAGGCTAGAGTTTGGTGTTGTGAAAGCTAAGCCTATATTCGTTGGTTCTTCATTATGGTTTGGATCGCGACCATAGTCCTTATCGATTAAGCCTACATTACCAACAGCAACCAAGTCTTTGGTACCTGGATGCTTACCATCATAACCTGCATTTACATAGACATCACCCTCTTCAGCTACTACGGAGTACGTATCAGATGTTTCTAAAGGATGGGTAATGATACGACCGCCACCATCAACAATAATATGACCACGCTGATTAGCTTGTAAACCTACACCGATAGCATCAATATCTACATTACCTTTCACATGTATATTCGTATCTCCATAGTCTCTATCAGGATTATCCTTGCTAAGTCTTGGCACTTTGCCACCGTACCCAGCATAAACAGCGCTCATATAGTAATGACCAAGGTCTCTTTTAGATGCTGGTGCATCATTCTTTAATCGTACAATAAGATCTTTATCTACTGTTAATTGGGACCCAAATCCATTATAGATACCGGTTACATTCTTGCTTTTACCAGCCTCTGTTAAACTTTTACCATGCACATTAACTGTTAAGGTGTCCTCTATGTGCTTAACCTCAGGTTGCGTTTGCACTGGTGACCCCATTGTTAAACCGAGTAATTCTTCTGCTTTATCACTGGTGGCAGTAATTTCTGTAGCCATAGCAGTATACGATATACCTGTCAAAACTAATGCAGCCATCACAGCCGATAGATGACGATGTAATTTCATAATAATCTCTCCTTTTATCTAGCTAAACCTAGACACTCTCACAGAACTCATATTGCCTAAAATGGTAAAAAGACCCCCTAAGTCCAACTTAGGAGGTCTTTTATAACTACACACTCATTTAATAGTACACACTATTATTCAGGATTGATGATAAAGGACAATGCGCTGAAGTATTTGTTTTGTTCCCCTTTAATTTGAGTTGGGAAGCCTACTTCAACACCTACTACGTTAAGGCCGTTAGCGCTTACTGTAACAGTTGCTTTACCGTTTTCATCAGCTTTGCTTTCATTAGTAAGATCGTTAATTACGTCTTTGATTAAAGGTGCATTTGCATATGGTTTGCCGTCTTTCAAGACTTGGATTTCATATGTATCACCTTTTCTAAGTGTTAATGGGTTAACGGATGGAATGATTTGGATGAAAGCATCTTTATTGTTGAAAGGTTTTGCTTCTGCATTCCAGTAGTGAACATCATATTTAATGGCATGTGTACTTTTTTGAGCACCAGGTACTTCTGTAATTGGTTTATGTACAGTTTTGCCATCTTTATCTTTTGTCCAGTAACCATAGTCAAAATCAGTTACTGTAATACCCAATTTATCATTTGGTACAACTGCTACATTTTTTTCATGTTTAATAACTTGTACAGGAATTACCATACCATTGTTATCTAAACCAATGATGCTTTTTACCATTTCTGGGCTATACGCATCATCAACAGGGCCTTCGCCAAGTACTAATGCTTTTTCGTCTAAACGATTTGCGAAGAATACGCCATGCGCATCAACGGAAGAGCACACACAACCTGCAGCTAAACCTACAGCAAATAAAGAAGCTAAAAGTCTCTTATTCATAAGAACCTCCATAATCAATAATTGATTTCAACAAACTTGTTATTATTATACATCCACATGGATATTTCGTATATACCGATACCCCTATTAGCAAGGTATTATGCAAACTCAATATATACAAGGCTCTATATAGCAATTAATCATAAATGATAAGGTTATCATCTACTTTTCATATGAATATAATAAATAGGAATATCTTAAAGTATCATTCTTGTAAAAAAGTTTACTTATAGCCTACTAAACACCGATATATACTATGCATAGAATTGTTTTTATATTTTTACAATATAAAAACGACGCCCCAAGGGAGCGTCGTCTCATATCACTATGGATATTATTTTTTGTTTTTAGCTGCTTTCGCACGTGCGTTACGATCAAGGATTGTTTTACGCATACGAATGCTTTCAGGTGTTACTTCAACGAGTTCGTCATCGTTGATCCACTCAAGAGCTTGCTCTAAGGAGAAGATACGAGGTGGAGTCAAGCGTACTGCTTCGTCAGAGGAGCTAGAACGCATGTTAGTAACGTGTTTTTTCTTACATGGGTTAACATCCATATCAAGTTCACGAGTGTTTTCACCGATAACTTGACCTGCGTACACGTCTTGGTTAGGACCAACGAACAATGTACCACGGTCTTGAACAGAGTTCAAACCATATGGAGTAGTTTCGCCATTTTCGAATGCTACCAAGGCACCGCGTGTACGGGAAGGAATTTCACCTTTGTATGGTGCATAACCATGGAATACATGGTTCATGATACCATTACCTTTTGTAGCTGTTAAGAATTGTGCACGGAAACCGATCAAACCACGAGCAGGAATTACGAATTCCATACGAAGGTAACCAGCTAACTCAACCATGTTAGTCAATTCAGCTTTACGTTGACCAAGATTTTCCATTACTGTACCCATGAATTCTTGAGGTACGTCGATAGTCAATGCTTCTAGTGGTTCGCACAATTGGTCGTTAATAGTTTTGAAGATTACGCGAGGTTTACCTACTTGTAATTCATAGCCTTCACGACGCATAGTTTCAATCAATACAGCCAAGTGCAACTCGCCACGGCCAGATACTTTGAATGCATCTGCAGAATCAGTTTCTTCAACCTTCATAGAAACGTTAGTTTCTACTTCGCGGAACAAACGATCACGTAAGTGACGGGATGTAACGAATTCACCTTCGCGGCCTGCGAATGGAGAGTTGTTTACAGAGAATACCATGGACAATGTTGGTTCGTCGATGGAGATAGATGGTAATGCTTCAGGATTTTCAGCATCTGCTACAGTTTCGCCGATGTTGATATCGTCGATACCAGCGAATGCAATGATATCACCCATTTCAGCTTCGTCAGTTTCAACACGGTTCAAGCCATTGTATGTGTATACGCGGCCGATTTTTGCTTTACGAGTGCTTTCACCATTCATGATAGCCACTTGTTGGTTAGGTCTCATTTTACCGCGAACGATACGACCTACGGCGATTTTACCGATGAAGTTATCGTAATCAAGTGTAGTAACCATGAATTGAAGAGGACCTTCCATGTCGCCTTGTGGAGCAGGAATTTCTTCAATCAATGTTTTGAACAATGGTTCCATGTTTACTGCTTCGTCATCCCAGTTAGTTTTAGATACACCAGCACGAGCGGATGCATATACTACAGGGAAGTCAAGTTGATCGTCATCAGCTTCAAGTTCCATGAACAATTCAAGAACTTCATCTTCAACCTCTTTAACACGTTGGTCAGGACGGTCGATTTTGTTGATAACTACGATTGGTTTTAATTTTTGTTCTAATGCTTTACGCAAAACGTATTTAGTTTGAGGCATTGGACCTTCGTAAGCATCTACGAGAAGCAATACGCCGTCAACCATGTTAAGTACACGTTCTACTTCGCCGCCGAAGTCAGCATGGCCTGGAGTATCAACGATGTTGATTTTGATGCCATCATGCATTACAGCAGTGTTTTTAGACAAAATAGTAATACCGCGTTCACGTTCCAAGTCATTGGAGTCCATTACGCGTTCTGCTACTTTTTCATTTTCACGGAACACATGGCTTTGTTTTAATAACGCGTCCACCAAAGTTGTTTTACCATGGTCAACGTGGGCGATAATCGCTACATTACGAAGATTTTCGCGAATCATAAGATCCTCCCTTTAATTCTTTTAGTATATTCTATATCACATAAGACTGGTTAAAGTCACTATGTAGGTATATTCCCAAAATTGGCAACAGTTAATTATAACGCAGTCTATAGAAAAAAGTCAAAAATACTGTTAAAAAAAGATTTCTTATGATTCCGTCAGCCCCTAAAAAGAGTTACGTTACATAAGAAATCTTATATTAGTATTTAGTTAGTATTAGTCTTCACCAATCATGCGTACTTCTGGTTCAAGATGTACACCGTGTTGATCATACACACGACGTTGTACTTCACTAATCAAGTCCAGTACATCCTTCGCACTAGCACTGCCAGTATTGATGACAAAGCCTGCATGTTTATGGGATACTTGTGCATCACCTACAGACAATCCCTTTAGGCCTGTTTGTTCAATCAATGTACCTGCAAAGTACCCTGGTGGACGTTTAAAGGTAGAACCTGCACTGGCAAATTCTAAAGGTTGCTTGGATTCGCGTTTTTCTGTAAGCTCATCCATACGCGCCTTGATAGCATCCTTGTCGCCTGGTTTAAGGGTCATAACGACTTCGCCAATAACCTCATGATTATCGTGGAACACGCTATGACGATATGCAAAATCTAAATGAGATGCATCATATTCCTTGATATTGCCTTCAAAATCTACAGCTAGTACTGATGTAACTACATGGCTCATTTCCCCGTCATAAGCTCCTGCATTCATAAATACAGCACCGCCCAATGTTCCTGGAATACCAATGGCAAACTCAAGACCAGAGAGACCATTTTCCCAGGCAAATTCAGACGCATCTTTTAACATATACCCAGAACCAATGCACAACACATTATCATTGCAATCCATGATTTGAGTCATATGACGAACCGATACAACGGCACCGCGAATGCCACCGTCTTTCACCAAAATATTGGAGCCGCAACCGATAACAGTTACAGGCACACCCAATTCATGAATAGTGCGAAGCGTGAAGCTCAACTCAGCCATTGTGGTAGGTTCAATAAATAAGTCAGCAGGACCACCGATTTTAAAGGTTGTATGATTACAAAGCAACTCCTGCTCTCGTACACGTGTACTTGGTAATTCTTTTAATAAGGCAGTTTTTAATGCCTCAATGTTGTGGTTGTTGTTTGCCATGATCTAACACTTTCATCCCCTCAGTGATTGGTTCGCTAATGATTTTATAAATATCATTAGAGATTTGGCTCCAACGCATTTGTGCTTGTAAATAAGCAGCCGCTGCAGCATTTTCTTGAATTTGAGGCATCATTTCCTCTTGTTTCTTTTGCAATTCATCAGCTTCTGGTGCACCAGACAACTTTGCGTATTCCCATTGCATTTGTTGTGCCATAAATGTGCGCACCAAAGCCGCTGCTACTGCATCAGCTTTCAACGCTTCTTGGGCAGCCATCAACTCTTTGTACTCTTCGGATTCACGCATAGCGTGAGCTAAATCATGAGCTTTATCGTAGTTCATAATATCCTCCTCTAACAACACCTGTCGAAATGCTACCTGTCATGTAGATTGGGTAGGATTTCTAACATATATTTATTGTATATCTCTCAATGGTGAAAGTATATTTATTTAGGTTGAATCCAGTTGCCTTCGGCTTTGAGATCTGGATAATCAAGTTGCCGCATCGCTTCATAAGCTATGATAGCTACTGCATTAGATAGGTTTAAAGAACGCGCTTCATCAACCATTGGTATGCGAATGCATGTTTCTTCATTACCTTCTAATAAGCTTTCAGGCAAGCCTCTTGATTCAGGGCCAAAGACTAGCATATCTCCGATTTCATAGTTTACCTCTGAGTGGGTATGCTTTGCCTTTGTAGTAGCGTAGAAATATCTGCGATCAGGATATTTCGCATACAACTCTTGAATATTTTCATGTACCTGTACATCTACCAAATGCCAATAGTCGAGACCAGCGCGTTTTACGTGCTTATCGTCGATAGAAAAGCCCAGTGGTTTGATAAGATGTAGGGTCATGTGATTAGCTGCGCATAAACGCGCTATATTTCCTGTATTGCCAGGGATTTCTGGCTCATAAAGTACTATTTCCATTTTCGTTCCCCTATTCTTTATATCTATATTATTCTACAAAGGAACGCACAAAATGTCCACTTTTACCGCCTTCTTTTTCTACGAGATAAGTAGGGCCCATAATCATGCCTTTATCGATGGCCTTACACATATCGTATACAGTGAGTAACCCTACTTGGACTGCCGTAAGAGCTTCCATTTCAACGCCAGTTTTCCCCGTCGTTTTAACGGTGGCCCGTACCTTAACAGCCTTGTTATGATCTTCATCGGTGCAAGCAGGACTTTCACCATCTACTAAGGTGCAATGTACCTCAACCTTAGTCAATGCCAATGGATGACAAAGCGGTATGAGATTACTCGTTTGCTTAGCCCCCATGATAGCGGCTAGTTGCGCTACGCTAAGGACATCGCCCTTTTTCATAGTGCCGGCAGCAATGCGCTCATAAATGGCATCATTGATAGCTATGAACCCTTCTGCGACGGCTGTACGAGAGGTAATATCCTTATCGGATACGTCTACCATCCAAGCGTTACCATCTTTGTCAAAATGTGTTAAATCCATAATATATCCTTACTAATTCTGCATAAATTATCATCAATAGTTTTATTTTCATTTATTATATTATACAATAGAATTAAGATTTATATGTATAAGGAAGGAAGTGTTCCTATGAAAACAAAACTAACTTATTTTGGTCACGCTTGCTTTATGCTCACACGCGGTGATGTATCCATCATTTTCGACCCATTCTTAACAGGTAACACATGGGACAAGGCTAAAAAAGAAGATATTAAATGCCAATATATCTTTGTCAGCCACGGTCATGATGACCATTATGGCGATACAGAATTCATCGCTAAAGCCAATGATGCACTTGTTATCTCTACAGCTGAGGTAGCCGGTAAAGCAGCCGCTGCTGGTTGTCGAGCTCATGCTATGCATTTAGGCGGTAAATTTGACTTTGAATTCGGTTCTGTTCGCATAGTTCCAGCCTTCCATGGTGCTGGCGTTCCTGGTGGTCATGCGGCTGGTTGCATCGTAGACTTCTACGGAGATATTGTATACTTCGCTGGTGATACAGCACTCTTTAGCGATATGAAATTATTAAATCGCTTTGGCGATATCGACTACGCTTTACTCCCTATTGGCGATAACTTCACAATGGGCGTTGAAGATGCAGCGCTTGCCGCTTCTTATGTAAAAGCTCGTATCTCCATTCCAATCCACTATAAAACATGGCCTGTTATCGACCGTGAACCAGGCGTATTCACAAGCCTAGTAGAAGGTAAATACAACCAAACAGCTCTTATCATCGATCCAGGTTCCTCTATCGAACTTAATAGCTAATGTAATAGAAATTTGATTACATAGAAATGACGCAATTCCAATGAATTGCGTCATTTTTTATATTCTTTTAAAGATAAGCCCTATTACAAATTCAAGATATATTCTTATAGAAAATAAGGTCTATACCTCTTGATTTGCCATGGAGAAGCCCCCACGATTGGACATGCGTACGAATTCGTCTATATCCTGTGTTTCATCTACACCTACATAGCCCAGCTCGCGAACCATACCGTATGGATTATGCAAGGATAATTGAGGGCTTTCACCGGTAAGGACCCACAAAACCTTATAGCCCCTAGGAGCTTCACGCAGACGTTCCTCTCCTTTGCCATCCGTGAAGTATACTAGTAAATCTACACGATTCTGATTAGCTAACGAAAATACTGGAGAGAAAGCGGTAGCACCGCGCACATCAAGGCGAGGCTTTACATCTTTTACAGATTCCATCGTATACGTACGGCGCACCTCATTATCACATTCTACAACAGTAATACGATGATTATAAGCATGTACAATTTGTAGTACTTGCTCTAATGCATTCGTAAACTCTGCATCTGTAATACTACCACTCATATCAAGAGCTACCCATACATTGGCCTTATGTTGGCGCAAGGTACCAGATAACTCTAAGCGTTCAGGCTGACGACGATTGCGACGCATCGTCGTTTTTTTGTACCCACTCGCGACCTTGCCCATCAGCTTTTTAAGGTAGAAATACCATGGCAAAGCACGTCGCGTCTTCTGGAATGTATCGATAAGACTTTTAACATACCCTTCCATATCACCTTTTGAGGCCTCGTTGATATAGCGTTCTGTAATTTGGTCCATCGTATCTGTATCGATCGAGTCGGATTCATCCCAAATATCATGGCTCGTTTGAGGATCAAACTCCATAGCCACAGCCGTATCAGAATTGTCTACAGGCACAAAGAGTTCTGGTTTTTCCTTCATCGCCTTATCGATGGCTTTCGCATAGTACTCAATGGTGCGGAATCGTTTAAGCATCAATCCAAAACGTTCATTTACATTGGCTACAGTAACCGCATCACGATCCACATGTTCTAAGTAGTCGTTTACAACCATGTCCATCGCCATATGTACCGCAGTTTTATTGAAACTTTGACTCAATGCTTTTACCCGCATCAAGTGTGCAGAAATGATATGAAGAATTTCACGCTTAATACCATCCTTCATTACATCTGGCGGTTGGCGTAATAAGATGAACGGATTGACATATAATACATAGCCACCTTGTTTTAAGTTAATACCAAAGGCGCTCGTCATGTCAAAGCGAATGCGATGGGCCATTTGTAAATAGAAATAGCCAAAGAATTGGTCCTCTTCAAGTAACAAGCTATTCACATCATGTAGAATATTCCACAACCGTTGCTCATAAGCAGGTGTCATAACAGCTTGTTGCATAACAGCAAGGTCTGTACCTTCTATCTGCATCTCATCTAAAGCACGGCCTATAGTTCCTATATGACTATCTGACATATTGTGATTCATCATATCTGCTGCTATGCGTTGTGGTTCCATGCTATGATGTTGTGCTTCATAACTATCTACATAGGCTTCGTAAGCAGCATAGATTTGCGTATATAAGGCCTCTGCTTCACGATGAATACGCTCTCGCTTTGCATGCCATCGATCAAGAGCTTCGATAGCCTTTTCATCATAGGACCCTGTTTTCTCCCACCCGTCTATATGAGTAAGTAAGTCAGAGGCATCGCGAATATCATCCTTATCTAAATTTCGTTGCATCATTCCACCTCCTTTTCGTTAAACATCTGATTGTATTTATATTATGTACTATGTATCGATTATTTTATAACCAATAATGCACTAAATTACTGTATCCATATAGACAACTTCATTTTGTTGACTATGTAACAGAACTATATAGCTGCTTCAAAGACGTTTTGTTGACTATGTTACAAATCTATTTTTGTGCTTCAAAGAAAGTATCTATGAATAGATCATCTTCAATGGCATAGGAGTAAACACGTTCATAGGTATTGCGTAAGTCTTTCATTACTGCTACGCGCAAATCACCAGGATACAATGCGAGGAATTCAATAAAATGATGAACTTCTTCGGCATTACTATTTCGATTTAAACGATGCAACATATTTTTAGCTGCTACATATAAACGAGTTGGGCTTTCACCTTTAACCTGTTCAGCCATAGACATAATAGCACCTGGTTTTTGAACCGCCGCCAATACATCATCAAAGGTAATAAGTGGTTCTTGATCGGACTCAACAAAGTTTACGAAAGCCTCCGCAATGAGTTTCCCCACGTTACCGCGGATAACATTCATGAATACTTCGCGACTATATGCTGAGCCTTCTTGATTTTTATAAATTGTATATAACCCAGATACGCGTTCAAAGGAACGTGGTGTAGCATCAATATCATCTTCATGGCGTTGATTTAAGTATTCTGGATAGGAAGAAATAAATTCGATAACCTTTTCCTCAATGTCCGCGCCGATAGCCCAATCAATCCATTGCATGTAATCAGCATTCATATAAAGCCATACAAAACGGTTTTGTTGTGCCGGATCCATATCAATTGTTTGGTAGTCAAAAGAATCTTCAGGGTTCATAGCGGCGATAATGCGCACTTGGTCGCTTAAAGAGAAGCCATTAATTTCACGATTCAAAATAAGGTTCATTAACTCTTGTTGAACCGCATGTTCTGCACGATTAATTTCGTCGATAAACAGCAATACTTGGCGCCCTTTATCTACTGCTTGTGCCACATGTTCCAATGTATGATGCACTGCATACACTGTAGTCTTTACGGAATGCGTATTACCATGACCATCTGTATGTGTTACAGACTCTACAGTTGGCAAACCACCAATTTCACCTTCTTTTAAGAGGTTACCATCGATGGTTACCAATTCCCAGTCGTGCTCAGCGGCTACACGCGCCGCAAGAGATGTTTTACCAATCCCCGTTTCACCAACGAGCAAAGGTACTTGATTCGCAGCAAGCACTAACTCTACGCTTGCCATTGTATCTATAAAGTTCATTGTATCTCCGTTCTAATATTTCAAATATTCACTAACTGCAATTTTCTTAACAGCCCTAGTTCCATAAGCATCTATAAGTGACAATAGATCAATAGGCCATTTAGATTGACGTCCACCGATAGCTTTATTGTTGATCAATTCACAAATATAGTCCTCATCAACTGTTTCACTAGAGATAGCCCTAACGATGATAGATTTGACCTCGTCCACAGTGACTCCTAAATTATTGGGTATATATCCCAATGTAGCAGCACTTACACTGAATAGATGCAACGCCAAATCTTTAGTAAGCTTTGTGATTTGTCGCATTGCCTGCGGATCTTGTTTTACCGCCGCTTCTAGAACCGCTACGCTAGGCTCGTCAATATAACGCAAAGCCAAGTAATTTTCTTTAACGGCTTGCAATTGCACGGATTCGCTGGGCTCCTTAATGTATTGCAACGCATCATAGTTGGCCTTTACAGCTTCCAGCTGTAGTTCTTCTGATGGATTTGAGATATAGCGTATAGCCCATCCAGATTGAGCGAGTGCTTGCTTAACAATCGTATCAGATGGATTATCGATATATTCTAAAACAGCCCAGTCCTTTTCTACCAGTGTCTGTAATAAATCTTCTGTAGGATTTTCCACGAATTGTATGGCTCGTGGTGATTGTGAAAGCGCCGTTTCAATAACCTTTCTAGTAGGTTCTTTAATATATTGCAACAACATGCCATTTTGGGCTACACAGGTAAGTTGCATTGCTTCCGTAGGATTAGGAATATTCCTAATTCCATGTGGATTATTGGTCAGCGCCGTTATGTATTGTTCTTCTGTCATACTAACCTTCATTTCTATTTAAAAAGGCCATACGAACACGTATGACCTATACTGAATTCTATTTTTATTGTATCACATTTTTTCGATATAATTATATTTCTTTCGTATACTTACTACACCGTTAACGCATCTAAATCAGAATTATTCCCAATTACTAATAATTTATCCGATGCTGAAAGAATTGTAGTCGGATTTGGCGGAACTTCTAATTCCTCACCTCGTCTAATTCCTACTGCATTAAGATTGTATTTCTCACGCAAATTAGAGTCCTTTAAGCAAGATCCAACCATAAATTGAGGCATAACCACCTCAATGAGACTAATATTTTTAGAAAGCTGTAAATAATCCATCACATGCTCTCTAGTTAATGATTGCGCCAACCGTTCTGCCACATCATATTCTGGATAAATCACCATATCGACGCCCATCTTCTTTAGCATCTTACCTTGAAGGCTATTCTCCGCTTTAGAAACTACATATGGCATGTTCATTTCTTTCAACAACATAGATGTCATGAGATTGGCCTGTATATTGTCACCAATGGCAACGATGACTATATCAAATTGACTTAAAGCCAATGCTTTGATCGCCTCTTCATCAGTCGTATCAGCCACAATAGCATGTGTTACATAAGGTGAAACCTTTTGCACGATTTCTGGATTAATATCTACACCTAATACTTCATGATTCATAGATGCTAACATCTTGGCGATGGTCGTCCCAAATTGACCAAGACCAATGACAGCAATTGTTTTATATTTCATACTATATCTCCTGATATATTAATTATTATGTAATTATAACAATACATTCTCTTCTGCATAACCAATTGGCTTAGTCGGTGCAGTTCTGAGCGCCCATGTACCGATAACAGTCATAACACCTACACGACCTGTAAACATGACGAGCATCAAAACCCATTTACTACTTTCAGATAGATTAGGCGTAATCCCCGTTGTAAGTCCTACGGTGCCAAAGGCAGATGTAACCTCGAATAGTAGACGAATAAAATCGTAAGATTCATCCCAAGCAAGGTAACATGTGGCTAGTAATACGAGAAGAATGGATAAAAAGATGATTCCATTTGCTTTTAGCACAGTTACTAACGAAATGCGCCGTTCAAAAATCTCTGTATCTGGTCGGTTGTTAAACAATGTACGTGATGACAGAATTGCCACTGCTACCGTACTTATTTTCACGCCCCCACCGGTAGAGTTTGGCCCTGCCCCGATAAACATAAGAATGATCGTAACAAACAGAGTAATAGGATGTAATGCATTATAATCAACCGTCGCAATACCTGCTGTGCGCGGCGTAATTGATTGGAACAAAGAAGCCATGATTTTATTCCATATAGGTAACGGTCCAAAGGTTTTAGGATTAGACCATTCAACACCTAAGAAAATGATGGCACCTAAAAAAATTAAGAATATGGTACCAACAAGCATGATTTTGGTATGTAATTTTAAATCCACAAATCGTCGTACCTTTCGGTGTGACCATATATCAAAGGCTGCTAGGTACCCAAAACCACCGATAACAATAAGAGCCATTGTATTAATATTAAATAATACATCCCCTACCATGGCATATGGTAGATCATTGTCAAAAAATACAAAGCCTGCATTGCAGAAGGTAGAGATGGCTTGCATAATTCCTGTATACAATGCAGCGTGCCCAATATAGGGATATAGCTGAATCGTATAAATTATGCCGCCAATAATCTCAATGGCAAAGGTATACAAGGTTAATTTTTTCGTAATATGTAATAGCCCTGTCATTCCCTCTTGTCCCACATCTTCTGACAAGAGCAACCGATTTTTTAGGCCTACCCGTTTACCTAAAAGCAAGGCAATGATAGTTGTAAAAGAGACAATCCCAAGTCCACCGAGCTGAATCAGTATGACCATAACAATTTTGCCAAATAGAGACCAATGATAATACGTATCTACTGTAGCAAGTCCAGTTACGGAAACACAGGATACCGCTGTAAAAGCTGCATCTACAAGTGCTGTTGTTTGCCCATGAGCACTTGAAATAGGCAACATAAGCAACATCGTGCCTATAAACATAACCCCTAAAAAGCTAAGCGCTAATAATCGATAGGGATTTTGTTGCATGTATCGTTGTACATGAGAATGAGAATGTGAAATATCATGCCACATACGACCTTACTCCAATCCCATTAATTTATGAACTTGATCTAGGCTCGGCAAAGGACTTCGCCCGCCAATACCTTGTGTATTTAAAGACGCTACAGCTGATGCAAAGGTAGCCGCTTTTTCCAAGTCACTATGGGCACAGCCTTTAAGTAACTCAATAGCACATAAAGAGGTATCACCTTGAACCGCATTCGTCGAACTTACTTTAGCACTCTCACTATGTAAAATATTAGAAAGTTTAGCTAAAAAGGCACCATGGAAACTATCCCCTGCCCCTGTTGTATCAACTACAGAGTCTTGAGGAAACGGCTCACAACGATAAGCAGTGCCATCAGGCCACACAAAATAACTACCATTTGCTCCATCTGTAACGCCAGCAATGAGAGCGCCTCGGTTGTGAATGATACGACACGCCTCTTCTAGATTGGTAGTACCCGTATATTTTTCAGCATAATCACGAGCAACGATAACAATATGACTATCTTCCGTGATTGGCTTCATCCCTTCATCGTAGCGCTGTGCACCACCGTCAAGGGAAATAATGGTACCCACATCCTTTGCTACATCCATAGCAGCGCACATGAGTATTCTATGACGTCCATTAATATGCAATATAAAGGAATTATCAATTAACTGTTTATGAGCATCTAGGAATTCTGGTTCCACAGCTGTAGAGCGTTCAAAAAATACGGCCCGCTCTCCGGTGCTATGTTTTACGAGAATGGTAGCAACGCCACTGTTAGCACCTCGTTCAACTTGGATCGCATCCGTATTTACATTGTATTTTGCAAAATCATCTAAAATATGACGCCCCACCATATCATCACCAATACTATCAATCATGACAGTACGAGCACCATATTTACCGGCTACTGCTAACGCTGTTGCCACAGGGCCACCACCATCAGTAGTGGATGAAACAACTTGCTGTACCTCGCGGCCTGTTGGGTAATGATCCACTACGATAAATCGATCTAGCGTACTAGCCCCAATGCCTACGATATCTATATTTTTTTGAGGAAACATACTTATACTACCCTCCCAAAGGCATCTCCATAAGATAGCCAATTTTCTTATTAGTGATTCATATAATTACAGAATACCTTTCGTTCTATAAAAAGTAAACCCCAGACTAATGTCTGGGGTTTCTCTGTACTACAAAGAGTACTATATGTCACGTACTATGTCTCGTTTAGTATATGTCGTTATTGGAAAGGGTTGTTAGATTCAAGGTGTACTATAAATTTAAGACATCATACGTTCCATCATATATTCAATTTCGTCAGCACTCAAATTGTACATAGCTTGTACCATTCGATTTGCTGACTCACCAGAAGCACCGCTTTTAGCGATTTCTGCCTTTGCTTTTGCAATGAGAGCTTCCTTGCGTTGCGCTTCTGAATCCTCATCAGTTGGTACCGAAATATTAGCTTTACCTTGGCCAATGCCACGTACCTCTTGATTAGGATTATCTTTAGACGTTGTTTTAGTATCTTGAGCTGCTACTGCCTCCATAGCAAAGGAGTTTTTACCAGTCATGATATACTCAACGGCTTCTAATGTACTTTGTGTAAGATTTACCGTCCAGAATTCACCGGCTGCAGTCAACTTATAAAGCAAACCATTGTAAGCTACGAGACCACGTTTTTCCCATAATTTATAAAGCCAGTTTAATTCATCTAGTTTTGCATCTAATTCAGTTAAGCTCTTAATATTGAGAAAACCTTGTTCAAGCTGGCTTACCACTTGATTTACGATAGGTTGTAAATCACTTTGCTTCATGAGTGCCATAAATGGTTTTTCACCGCGGCTGACCATATCTTCGTACGGTTTTAATGCACGATGTAACATCATGCCGTACCCATCGACATTACCACCGGCACCACTGCCGAATGGGAACATCGGAACGCCAGCTTTAGCTAGGATGTTATAAAAGCTACGTTCACGGTTGTTCGCACTCCAGTGAGCCGCGCTCAATCGACGATAGGAACGCTCGTCTAAGTATTTGCGACCAAACTCGAACATATCCCCTTGCATAGCTGTTGTAGCTGCTGCGGGCACCTTGCCTTTTGCAATATCTTTATTAAGATCGCTACCATCAAATACATTCAATTGATAGAGGTCTGCACCATCTACACCAGAACTAACTAAATCGGCTAAGTCTTGTTCCCAAACCTCCATCGTTTGTCCTGGCAAACCATAAATTAAGTCGATAACAACAGAGCATTGACCATAGGCTTTTAAAGCTGCTAGACGTTCTAATACGGTTTCTTTTGTATCTAAACGTCCCACCATTTGGCGTACCTCTGTGTTGAAAGATTGTACCCCAATGGACATACGGTTAACGCCATTTGCCATCCATACATCGAGATTTTCAGGAATCAAATCGTGAATACGACCTTCTAAGGTCAACTCATAATCATTAGCTAGTGGCAAATACTCTTTAATGGCTTTCAACAATCTTTCAGAGTTTGCTGGAGATAATGATGTTGGCGTGCCACCACCGATAAACAAGGCGTGGATTAAACCATCTTTTAATCTAGGACGTTCACTAGCCAGCTTTAATTCGCTAATAAGACCATCAATGTATTGATCTTCCACGTTTTGACTCGTACCGTTTTGGAAGAACCCACAGTATGTGCATTTTGTCTTACAAAACGGAATGTGAATATAGGCGCATTGCATTTCACCTTTTTTAGGCGTGCCATTCATTAAGGTATCCCAAACAGCTTGTGTTTCCTTTGGAGAAACCAAAACACCATTGAGACCTGCATGAACAACCCGTTTATGAGGGAATGCACCACTCATCGGATTATCGCATTCTAAACCTAGTTGTAGATTGCGTTGTTTCTCCGGAATGGATTCAAAGAAACTTGCTAAACTCATACTCCAATCCCCTTTCAGTTTAGGCTTGCAACTTTGCAAGTACAGATTTTGTAAATTCTTTTGCATTTGCAAAGTCTTGTTCATCAGGATGTGTCTCAGCCGCCTTATGTAACGCATCGCGTTCAGGACTTTGACCATGAGCCGATCCAGGTGGGAACATTTTATACATCATTTCGATGACTTTAGGATCGATTTTACCTTGGCATACGAAGCCATCTACAAGGGATTCCTTATTTTGTAATAACTCAGATGCTTTTTCGATACTTTCACGAGCATGATCGGAATCTGCATACATACCTAAGGTAGCAAAAAACACGACATTAGGATTTGTTAAGGTTTCAATTAACTTGGCAGCCTCTTTATTGGCTGTGCCTCGGTCTACCCAGAAACCTACAAATACTGTATCATAATCTCCTAAATTCTCAGGCGCCTCTTTTACAGGAACGCAAAGCGTACCTTCAGGCATGACGGAAGCCATTGCTTCCGCTACACTTTTAGTATTTCCCGTGAGGGATGAATATAAAATGATGGATTTCATAATTATCTCCTTTAATTCATAGATAGGTCTATTACATAGATACTTCTATTCATCTTCATCATCAGATGATTCGTGACCTCTAAACTCGACTGGTACATTGATATCAATATCTGCTCCAGTTAGATTTTGATATGGTGTTGCTGCAACTACTGCAGACATAGCCGCATCATTAAAGATTTCATTTGTAGACGATACAATGCTTTGACCAATAAGGTTACCATTTGTATCTAATGTAACTTGTACAGTTACATCACCTTGTAACTTTCTTTTTAAAGCCATGGAAGGCATTTGTGCATTATTTTGCACTCTCGCACGGAATCCCTCCGTATCAAAGGCAGCTTTCACTGTACCATGACTATCACCATTACCATTGCCATTACCATTGCCATTTCCCTGACCTTGACCATCGCCATTGCCAGTGCCAACACCTGTACCATTACCACCGCCAGAGCCGCCACCAGTACCAGGGCCGGAACCACCTGCAGAATTATCACCAGAGTTATGACCTTTATGTTCGCCGCCTTTTTGGGGTACATCTACTGCATCAGGAATATCTGTTGCAGTAGATGGATCTATATTTGCTACAACAGCCTTTGT
This sequence comes from uncultured Veillonella sp., assembly GCA_900538355.1. Lineage (GTDB taxonomy): Bacteria > Bacillota > Negativicutes > Veillonellales > Veillonellaceae > Veillonella. The sequence continues at coordinate 27,889 of UPXS01000002.1, read as the reverse complement.
TCTTGCCGCTACTTCATCAGCAGACAACGGTTTTGGGAATAGGTCTGCCCTATTGCCGCCACCACCGCCAGCATGACCACTACCGCCATCATCGAGAACACTTTGTGTAAGATCGACTTCATAGGTTTCCATATTTTGAATGGCTGGAACCACTACGAAAAAGATGACCGCAATAAAGAGAGCTATAAGATGAACTACGGCGGATATAATGGCTGCTTTTTTCCATGATATGCCTAGTCCCATAGTTATCCTTTCTGTTCGGCTGCAATCGCCAAGCGTTTAACGCCAGATTGTTTTAACATATCCATAATCGCTACAACTTGACCATGGGCAGCTCGTTTATCCGCTTGCAAGATAACACTGGCATTCGGATTTTCCTGAATGCGTTGTTTAACCATGGCTTCAGCATCATCAATGCTCATTGGCTTATTATCAATTGTAATATGTCCTTCTGCATCTAATGTAAGTACTACAGGTAATTGAGCCGGTGCAGAGGCACTTGTAGCTTGTGGTAATTGCACAGATAACGCCTTTTGAGCAACTGTTTGCAAGCTGTTCATCATGAAGAATACCAACAAGAAGAAGATAATATCAATCATTGGGATAATCATGAATTCAGGCTTTGTTTTCATACGAAAGCTTTGTAGGTTCATAATTAATTCCACCCTTCTCGCTTAGCACTAACGATGTTCACACACATACCTTCGATTTGATTAATAATAGAATCTAAACGATGGCTAAAGAATGTGTACACAATAAATGCCATGATGGCTACACACAAACCAGACGCTGTGGCAATAAGGGCTTCACCAACGCCACCAGTAATAGCGGATGCACCAGCACCAGCATCGAGAATACTAAAGGAACCAATCATACCTGTAACAGTACCAAGCAAGCCTAATAGTGGAGAGATTGTAACAGTAGCGCTTAGGTAATCCATATATTTACGGAAACCAACCGCATCAACCCCCATTTGATCTGAAAAAGCAGTCTTCATAGCTTCTTCGCTAGATGCATTATGGAGACCAGCTTCCGCAATACGGCTTGCGATAGATGGATTTTCTTTAAGGACCTTATCAATTTCGTCCCACTTTTGTAATTTTGCTAGCTCATTTACAGCATGAGTAACAACGAATGTCTTACCTGCATACTTATGATAAAAGAAAGCCCGTTCTACAGCGATAGCGATAACCATGAAAGACAAGAGTAACAATGGATACATTACATACCCGCCACTATGAAACAAGTGAATGACATAATTTAAATTTTCCATTTTAATAACCTTTCTGCCTGTTTACAGACTGAACATTAGAACCTGTAGGTCCCTTGAATTCTTGTATAATCGCCTAACTTAAAGCTTTCACTACCATATAAAGTATCTCGTTTATTAGTGCCCTTCGCATCAAATGTATAGAATGCTTCAAGGAGTAAATCCTTGCGTGGTACATAGCCCGCACCAAATGTGAAGCTACGAATACCATCGAGATAACGATCTGGTACAGCACCAGTACCATTACCGCCAAAGAATGAACCATGTTCAAAGTATTTATAGTCGATAAATGCATTCCAAGATTTTGGAACATCTAGATCAGCACGACCAATGTCTAAGCGGGCCATCCAGAAGTGAGGTGTACCACCCATTTGATGACCTTTAAGAGCAAAGTCCGCAGTACCCCGTTCATGTTGATATATTGTATTACCATTTAAGTAACGCCCTAGGTTAGAACGGTTTTGACCGTAATCAACGGTAACAGAAGCATTAGCACCTAATTGGTATTTAGCGCCAATACCGAATACTTGAGCTACATTTGAGAAGTTATATTCATCATTGCCGTTACCGTTCGCATTTAAGTATGTATGTGTTTTACCGCCAAAGGAGCGTAAATACCATGCTTGTAACCCAAGACGAGAGCCTATTTGTTTCTTGTATTGAACAAAGGCCGCTTTATCAATGGCTGGTACAGTATCTTTTTCAAGAACTACACCTTCTGTACGAATCAAATTACCGATGATCTTGCCTATTGCTTCACGAGGTAATTTATTTTCAGACTCTGCATCATGTACAACTTTTTCAAGATTGTATAAATAGTTGTACATTGCTGGTGTCATGCCCCAACCATAATCAGAACTACCTTCACCCCAGTCGTTAGAGACCATTGTAAAGTTCTTTTTATAAATTGCATCTTTAGCATCATAATCGCTAAATACATAGCTACCACTATCGTATTTATACGTTTTAGCACCTAAATAACCAGTGAACTCATAATCACTAGATGGTTGTCCATAGTAATCATAGGATTGTTTGTAAGTACCATCTGGCTGTTTAACCCAAACAACATCGAGCTCACTATTGTTATAATTACTCCAGTTATCTGTAGCATTATATTTAGCTATTTCTGCTACGGATTGATTGATCTCATCACCATGTTTTTCAATATAGGCCTTAGGATTTACTAACGCATCTTTATTATCCGTAGATACGATAAGACCTTTAGCCTTTTCTTTTAAGTATTCAGGGTATAAGGAGGAGTTCACATTATACATAATGTCCCCTGTCTTATAGAGTTTTTCTCCTGTATGCTTATTAGTGATTTCATACATTGCATAACCACCAGATGGAATATCGAGAGAGAATTTCTTCCCAGCCATATCTATAGGATATGCTTTTGTAAGAATATCTTGTAAATGGCCCATGATTTGAGCTTGTTTTTGTTGAGTCTCTTTTAATTTAGCATCAGCTTTTGCCATTTCTTGATCCCGGTTTGGATTGCTCCAGCTAAGATCTAATGACTCCTTATAAGCTTCATATTCATCTTGTAAGCCTTTAAGCTGTTGATAGAAGTAGATGCTATCTGTCTTACCTTTGTAAGTAGAATCATAGATACCATTAGGACTATCTGGTGCTGCTGCATCTTCAGTTGATTTTTTCTCACCATCAGAGCCAGTTTTTGTAGCACTATTAATATCGTATGGGAACTCATCACGGTTAATACCAATCAATTCAGCCGCTGTTGGAGGTCTGTAAATAACTTCATGGACTGCATGTGTATAAGCAGAATCTGTAATACCAGTACTATGTTTGAACGTACCAACACCGATACGAACTTGTGAGTCATGACCATTCCATACAGCGCGAACGCCATCATAAGATTGACCAAACCAGTAGCCACTAGCACCCATAGGTTCTGTTAAGCGACCCACAGATACATCCCATTTTTTAACGCGTCTTGTGAGATTAACTGTGTCGATTCGTTGATGGTTAAAGCCTTTAGAATCGGATTGTGTCCAGCTTGTATCAACACCGCTCATACCAGTTGCACTACCGATAACTTTAAGATTGGTGAACTCATTGAGGCGAGCATCGAATCCTAGGCGCAAGCGTTGTTCAAAGCTATGACGATTCGCATCGTACATATTAGCTTTTGCAGAACCAATCGCAGAGTTAGATCTGAACGGAGATTGCGGTCTATTAGAGCCATCATGTGCCATCCAACGTGCTCTGTAGTCGCCAACTAATGTAACACCACGTTCTTTTGTGGCGTCGAAATCAGAACGAATAAAGTCAGTTAGGCGAACCACATCAGATACATTTTGTACACCGGATTCACCATTTGCAACTTCCCCAGTAGTGCTCGCTACATTTGCACCTGTTACGCTACCTTTTGCACCATCCTTAGTCTTACCGATAGCTGTCGTTTTACTGCTGTCTCCACCACCAAATTTAAGATTAACCCCTACACGATACACGCGTTCTTGCGTAGCACGGTCGTCATCGCGATGGTTAAAGATATTATTGATGCCAAAGTACATCATGGCATTTTTATTGAATCGTTTTTGAACCATTACGTTCCAAATGCCGAATGTTTTCTTTTCGTAGGTTTGCTTATTATAAACGCCTGCATCACCAGACAAGATATCTGGCCAGTAGTTACCACCATTGTTAAGGGTATTGCTATCAAGCATATTGATATAGTAATCACCCCAAATAGAACCATTCCAACCGGATTTAGGATTGTCATAGGTAATACCGATATCAACTTTATGCATTGGTTTATCAAGCAATTGTCGAGGCATACTTGGATCGCTCTTATTGATAGCATGTAAGTATGTATAACCTAACTTACCAGACCAATATTTGCCAAATTTTTGTTGTACTTCAGCTTGTACACCGGTGATTTCCGCTTTACCAATATTTTTAAAGCTGTAAATCATATCTGGTGCTCGTTGGTACTTCGCATCGCCTTTGAGGTATGGCGCAAAGTCCATAAAGTCCCCAGTGAAGTATACGGACATATAGTTCTTGATGCGGTTATGGAATACGCCTACGCGAGCATAGGTATTTTTATTTTCACCTTCTAAGCTCATGTCAAAGTTAACCGATTTCTCAGGTTTCAAATTAGGATTGCCAGCCCAATACCAACCAAGTTTTGCAACCCCAATACCAACCGGGTTAGAAGCATACATTTCCCAATTATACCACAATTCGCCCATCCCAGGTTCTGTATAGCCCGTCCCTACATTGGCTTTAAATCTACGGTGAGTATTACCTTTAACGTTATAGGTCATGCCTAAGGACGCAGATAAATTAGAACCAAATAAGCTGCTGTTATCAAAGCGAAGAATTGGGGATAATGTTAAGTTCTTATTTACCTGCCATGTATCAGAAACATAAGCATTTAACTTACGAATCGTACCGCTACCAGTTGTTAAGCGTTGATCACGGCTACGATATTCTTCTAAGAAGGCTTTACCATTTAATTTAGGTGCTTTTTTACGCATTTCCGGATCATTGGACTCGCCGTATTTAAAGTAATCCCCTACAATATTGGCACGTGTTGCAGATAATACAGGATTTTCAGCTTTTAAACGGTCTTCTAAAGCCTTATAACGAGCTTTAAACTCATCTGTTACAGGTTGATTATTAGGAGATGTACTAGACCAATCACTTAATCTACTTTCAGACAAACCATAGTTTATATAGTCATCGTAAGTTATACCTGGTTTTTGAGCATCTGTTTCTGCACCGTAATATTCATAATCCATATCCCATTGCGGCATACCGCCACCGGAATTAATGAATTTATAGTCGTGGATATGAGAGTAAACCTTGATGCTATTATCGCCTTTACGACGTACAAGACGGTCAAGTTTATCAACTAGTAAGCTCTTATCGTACTCCCATGGATCAATGTACATGGTGCTTGTATGAGGGGAGCTCTTCAATCGGCTACCAGATCCTTCTTCACGAGCATAGCTTACGCCGTAGCTAAGCAAATGATTTTTATTGAGCTGTGTATTCGCATTAGCTCGAATATCCAATTGACGATGATCGATGTTATCGATATAACGCAACTCATTGGATCCTTCATAGGCGGAGCGCCCTGTATAACTAATGAGGGCTACGTCATTTTCTTTGATGCGGGAGTAGTTAGTTTCAACTGTCCAGTCGCTTTTACCGGCGCGAGAGGACCATTGTAAGTTTGCCGTATTACGGTCCGCAGTACGTTTGAAATGTTGTTGAGGTTCTAAGTCAGAGTCGGAGTGCTTAACATCGCGTACAAGGTCTTCTGTGTAGCGATTAAGCCGCATTTCAAATTTATTCTTATCATTAGCTTCGTAGGTTGCTACAAGACCGATATCAGCCGCATCACCATAATAACGAAGCACATTTGGCTTGAAATTATGTTTTGCATAATCAAAGGCCATGCCAGAATCTCGACGTTTAACGGATGCTAAAACAGGCATAAGATCACGTTTACTGCCTGACAAACCAACCTTTAACTTACCCATTTGACCAGAGTCAGCACGAATAAAGAAGTTTTGGAATGGGAATGTATCACCATCACTCTTTCGACGCATGCCTTCTGCGTTCAATTGTAAGGTCGGTTTCTTTTGTGCTTTTTTTGTGATGATGTTAACAACACCACCAATAGCATCGGAACCGTATTTTGCACTGGCGGCCCCTTGGATAACCTCAATGCGTTCAACATTTTCTGTACCTAACCGTTGAACCTCATCTGCTGCACCGGAGTACTTATCAAAATCGCCTAGTACTGGTTGACCATCTACTAAAATAAGTGTGTGGCGCGCTTCTGCACCACGAATAGATACGCCTACACGTCCCATAGCGTCTACAGTTCTAGATACGCCTGTTTGTGTAAAAATAATGTCTTCGACGGACTTCGCCTGCTTCTTCTCAATATCTTTCTTGGTAATAATTTGCACTTGCTGTGAGTTCAATTTTGCTTCTTCTTCTGCCCATGTTCCTTTAACATGAACAACATCTGTAGTAACGGTTGCATTCTCAGCCCATACTACAAGAGGTGCGCTAAGCCATAAGGCAACTGCACTAGAAAGAATTATGGCGCGCTTTGTATGTCCCCACCGGTCCATTGTGCCCTCCTCAAATTTTAACTAATTATACGTTTTGTATCTTTCACTCTCAAAAAAAAGATACACTCTACTAACATATAACTGACAATAAATATCATTTACATTTTAATGTTAGCAAAGTGTATCTTGCATATCTACTCCGAAAAGACCAAAAATATACGTTTCGGACAATATTAAATTGTTATACCTTACGATAAGCACTTGGAGTTACACCAGTAGCCTCTTTAAAGGCGCTAGTAAACTTACTGCCATTCTCATAGCCTACGGCATTAGCAATTTCTAGAATCGATTGATCGGTTTCATGGAGTAACCTCTTAGCCGCATTAATACGACATTCTTTTAAATATTGATGTATAGTCGTACCATATACGCCCTTAAAACATCGTTTTAATGTAGACGTAGGTACATCAAATTGTTCAGATAATGTCTCAATTGTAATGCGCTTCATAAACTGAGTAGATACATATTCATTAACAGCTTTCACAATATCAACCTGCTGTTTCCGATAGGTTGCTCTCTTTTCATTATTGCTCGTAGAAATTACAGATAATAACAAAAAGATCTCAATAACCTTTAATTTAAAATAGTGCCCTTTGATTTGGTCAGGCACTTTATATAAGCTAGAAAAAATCTGTCTAACCGATTCAGTTTCTTCCATCATCATACCGTACTCGGAATGCTCACAAAATCGTTCAGCTAGGCTTGTTAAATTAATACGTGACTCAGTAACAAGAGAATCCAATACTGGTTGCGCTTTTTCAACATCTACGAGTAATACAATTCCCTTAAAAAGTTTTGTAGGGAAATAATTTTTATGTTGGTAGTCAGCATGAGTATGCCATCCTAATGACATATCTCCTGGCCCCATATATAAATATTCCCCAGATGTAAACTTACACTCGATGCGCCCCTCTTCACAATGATTTATGGCAAATGTCTTGGTATGTGATTTAGCATAAAATTGAACCGACTCTTCTTTCACATCCAGAAATAATAGATCGATACCGTCAAACACCGTATGTCTCGACATAGTAAGTCCTGCATGTGAAATTGCATGATTATGTGGATTCATACTATCACCATATACACAAATACTATATAAATTATCACTTACACAATTATCATAGTATACTTATTGATATTCATTGTCAACTCAATTTTTGTAATAATTCATTTTTTCTTTAAAAATATAAGTTTACACAAAAAATAGCCTCGTAAACTAAACCAATGTAGTTTACGAGGCTATATTTAGAATTATTTTTTTGTTTTTACAATAAAGACTAATGCTATAACATGACCAATCCATACAAAGGCCATAACACCAAGTACGATGGGCATATCTTGACTGAAATACGCACCAATTGCCATTATTGTACTCACAGATAAGAGAATGGACAACTTTGTCCACAACGTTAACGCTTTATCACGTTCATAAGCACCAACAGTCTTTTGATATAAACTAGATTCTAAGAACATGTTATGAAAACGTCCAGATCCTCGAGCTAAACAAAACAAGGTAAGCATATAAAAAGGTACTGTTGGCAATAGTGGTAATACGATACCCGCTGTACCAAGAGCAAAGCTAATAGCACCTATAGTAAGGAATATATATCGTATTACAACATTGCTATGTTGCTCAGTTGTTTTCATTACTCCTCTTCTACGTAGTTAATAACTTTACCTTTTGTTTTAATAAAGTTTGGAATAATAAGTACAAGAGCTGCAATCGCTACGATACCATAGATACCAGCCATACCAATCCATTCGAATGCATGACCAAGTACAAGACCCATTACGGCAAAGTCTGCATCACCAAATGTTGTATTTTGGAAACCTAATTGACCAAGAACTGGCAATGCCAATGCTGGCAAGAAGGTAATAGCCAAACCATTAAGGAATGCGCCTACTGCAGCACCACGACGTCCGCCTGTAGCATTACCATAGATACCTGCTGTTGCACCGCAGAAGAAATGAGGTACAAGGCCAGGAATGATTAATACGCCACCTACAGCACCAAGGATGAGCATACCGATGATACCGCCGATAAAGGAGCTAATGAAGCCCAATACTACTGCTGTTGGAGCATATGTAAAGAATACGGCACAGTCTACTGCTGGGATTGCATTAGGGATAATTTTTGTTGCAATACCTTGGAATGCAGGGATTAAATCACCTAAGATCATACGTACACCGGAGTATACGATTGTTACACCTACAGCAAAGTTCATAGCGCTCATAACAGCATATAAGTAAGGACTCATATCACCAGATAAAGTAGCTACAAACTCAGAACCAGCCGCAAAGGCTGCAATCAAGTAGAATACAATCATAGTTAATGCTGTAGATAATGTAGAATCACGTAAGAAGCCCCATTTTTCTGGAATTTCAATGTCTTCTGTACTATCGTCTGCTTTACCAACATATTTAGCTACCCAAGCGGATAAATAGTAACCTAAGCTACCAAAGTGACCGATGGCAATTTCATCGCCTTCTGTAACCTTAGATGTATAGCTTTGACCAATTGCTGGAGAAATAGCAGACCAAGCGCCCATCAAGAAACCACCTACAAGGATGAGTTCCATACCGGACAAGCCAGCTGTACCGAGTACGGCAGACATAAGACAAGCCATAAATAAGCTGTGGTGACCTGTTAAGAACACATATTTGAACTTGGTGAAACGAGCAATACATAAGTTCATCAATAAGCCTACTACGAGAATAGACATCGTTTCAACACCAAGTACCTTTTGTGCTACAGCCACGATAGCTTCGTTGTTTGGAACTACACCAGTAATATGGAAGCCATGCTCAATCATCTTACCTAGTGGATCAAGGTTGTTAACGATAACACCTGCACCAGCTGCGAGCATTAAGTATCCAAGAATAGGTTTCAATGTACCAGTCATTACCTTATGAAACGGGCGTTTCAAGGCAATCAAGCCAATACATGACATAATACCAATCAAAAGTGCTGGTTGAGACAGCACATCACGTAAGAACTCTAATACCATTTCCATGGCACTACCTCCTATATATAGTTGTTACATTATTGAGCCGCTTGTTTCAATGCATCAAGAATATCTTCTGTGATTTTCTTTTTATTAATATAGCTACGAACAATAGCAACATTCTTATCTTCAAATTGTTCAGCCAATTCTTTTACAGTTACAATAAGGTCCGCTTTACGGCCTTGTGCGGCATTAAAATCAATAGATTCAACTTGTGCATCAATACCATTTTCAGCACAGATTTCTTCAATTTTCATTTTTAGCATCAAGCTAGAACCAATGCCATTACCGCATACAGTTAATACAGAAATCATACTTTCCTCCTACTAAACGTATTCTTGATCTTCTAAATGCGTTGCCAAGAACTCTTGTACATCTTCAATACTTTCAAAATCAGCGGCCGCATCTAAAAACTCATCATCCTCAAATAATGTAGCAATATCCGTCAACAACTGAATATGTTCATCCTTATTCGGTGCACATAAGAATAGCGCTACAGAAACGGGATCATTGTCAGGGCTACCAAAATTCAATGGTTTTTCTAAGGTTACCAATGCGGTACCTACACGTTTTGCCCCATTTTCCGGACGAGCATGTGGCATAGCAAGACCTGGTGCCAACACAATATATGGCCCCATTTCACGTACTACCTCAACCATAGCCTCCGTATAAGATGGATCAGTAAAACCCGCATCAACCATGAGTTGACCACCGTGACGAATTACCTCTTCCCACGTTTCTGCAGGATAATGAAAGGATACATTATCCTCAGATAGTAAATCTTGTAACAAGCTAACACCTCCTGAATTTATTTACTTACGTACATACTTTTATTATATCCATTCTATGAGTTTTTTCATATAACAAAATAGGAATTATTATACTATACATAACGGAAAAGGTCCCAATTCATTGAATTGGGACCTTCTTCGTACTGCTTTGTATTGCACACAGCATATTGTTAGAGAGTAGAGATGTGTTGTAGTTGAAAGATTTAAATAATGGGTTATTGTAAAATAGATTAAAAGTTTATTATGTTGTATATGCTGTGACAATGCCTTATTTATGCATTTCTAGTACATTGTTGCCTATAGCGTTTATCATTATTTGCCTTGATGGCCATAATCAATGGTTTGAGTGAAAGAAACTCTTCATCACTAAGTCGAATGGTTCTACCAATACGTTTAATCGGATTACGTGGGCGCCCGGCACCGCGTCTAGTTCCACCCCATGCCATATACATACCTCACTTTTCACTTGAAAAACTCCTTCTACCGATAGTATAACCTCCGTTACATAAGTATGCAATAGTTATTCAATATAAACAATCCTAAAACAACTATTAAACAAGTAATAAACTACATTTATTAATAAAATGCATAGTCAAGAAAAGCACATATTTATAAGTATTCCCCTATATTCAACTTGATTAGTGACATTAACGTTGCCAAATATAGATAAATCGCTTTTATAGAATATAGTATTTAAAACCTAGTGTATACCTATATTCTTTGGTGACAATTTTATAAGAAAACGCTTCAAAAAAGCTTAACCACAACTAATAAACCGAATATCTTAATCAATCCAAACCGAAAACTACAGAACTTAAAACTACAGAACAAAAAAAGACTGCTTTCGCAGTCTTTTTTTTGTTTTATATAGCTATTATATTAACCAAATAGTAAATGACCGATTTCATAAGCAATAGCCGCTACAATACCAGATAATGGAATTGTTACAAACCAAGCCAACACCATCGATCTTGCTACGCCCCAGTTAACAGCTTTAAGACGTTTAGAGGAACCTACGCCAAGCAAGGAACCACTTACAACGTGTGTCGTACTTACAGGTAAATGTAAGAATGTAGCTGTAAAAATAGTGATAGCAGAGTTTAAGTCAGCAGCAAAACCATTAATTGTTTCTAGTTTGAAAATCTTAGTCCCCATGGTAGAGATGATTTTCCAACCCCCCACTGCTGTACCCATGGCCATAGCCGTAGCACAACAAAGTTTAACCCATAATGGCACATCCAATGTATCAATAAAGCCACCGCTAAGCAAGGTTAAGGTAATAATCCCCATCGCCTTTTGCGCATCATTAGAGCCATGTGAGAAGGCCATCATGATGGCAGATACAACTTGCATGGATCTAAATCTATCATTCAACGTAATTGGAGAAAATCTACCAAAGATAAGCAACAATACTTTCATCACAATATAGCCACCAATCATGGCTACAATTGGAGATAAAATAAGGGATAAGAAAATTTTTAAAATACCTGCCTCATTTAACGCATCAAAGCCTACAGACCAGCCTACAGCACCAATGATACCACCGATAAGCGCATGAGATGAGGAGCTCGGAATCCCCCAATACCATGTAAGCAAGTTCCATGTGATGGCACCGATAAGAGCTGCTGAAATGATTCCACTATTGATAAGAGATGCAGACATTACGATGTCGCCACCGATTGTCTTTGCAACCCCTGTACTAACCATGGCCCCCAAGAAATTGAGTGCTGCTGTCATCATAATAGCTTTTTTAGGCTCAATAGCACGGGTTGATACAGATGTGGCAATGGCATTCGCCGTATCGTGGAAGCCATTGATATAGTCGAAGGCTAATGCTAAAAATACTACTAGCCATACTAAATAGTGAGCATCAAGCATATTTCAATACTACCCGGCGGAATGTACCAACCAAATCTTCGCATCCATCGATTACATCCTCCATGGCGCTAAGGATTTCCTTCCATTTGATAATTTCAATAGGATCTGTACACTCAGTGAAGAGCTTAGCCATTTCTTCGTGGTAAATATTATCCGCTTCAGACTCAAGTTTCAATACTTGGTGTACACGGCCTTCTACCTTTACATGGTCCTTTTTAAGGCTGCCCATATAACCAATAGATTTGTTAATATGCTTAACGCATTTTACAACGATTTCACTCATACGGATAGCACCATCACTTGGATTACCAACATGGTACATAACCATTTTATCCATGATTTCTTTAATATTATCCAATGTAGTATCCAATTGGTCGATTAGAAGCTGAATATCTTCGCGATCCATTGGAGTAATGAATGTTTTACGCAAACGTTCTACAGTTTCGGTTACTAATTCATCGGCAGCTTTTTCCTTTGTATCAATTTCAAGAAAAGCCTCTTCTTTAGAGATTTCGCCTTTAAACACACGCTCCATCATCTCTGCACTTTCATATGTAAGAGCAGCATGATTTTCTAAAATACTGAAAAATTTTTCTTCTTTTCCTTTTAATTTAAAAGCCATGAAGATCCTCCTGAAACAGTATTGATTGCTTCTATAAATATAATTTAATTATAGCACACTAACCATAATTCCTAAACAATTTACCAATCTCTATATTCTAACCCCTATGCGTATATGGCATATATACTATTCCATCATGTGAAAGCCGCTACAATTAGGTAAAATTGCCTTAATAAATAGCTAAATACCCTCAATATAACACAAAAAAGCAGATAGTTGATTGAAATATCAACTATCTGCCTTTTATGTTAAGCCATATACATGCTTTTATAGTATGTATCAACTAACTATAGTTAACTGTTACGGTTACTATTAACTATTGTTTAGCTATTAGTTATTAGCTTCAGCTGCTGCTTTAGCTGCTTCTGCGGCCTTTTTCAAGTTAGGCACAGATGTTGGGCATGTAGCAGGTGTACAAGCGCCATTAGGGCCCAAGTCTTCAGAACGGTTCACAAATGTTGTATGCAACATGTGATGTGCTTTATGGCTCAAAGGTTTGCCATCGAAGAACTCAGCATATAATTTTTGGATATCTGGATTATCACAAGAAGCTTTTACTGTTACCTCAGCATCACGAGTGTACAAGGACGCAATACGAGCTTCACGAGCTTTATCAGCCATTGGTAATTTAACGCGTGGTTGACCACCACCACCGATACAGCCACCGCGGCAAGCCATTACTTCGATGAAGTCATAATGGATATTTTCCGCACGCATGCGTTCGATGAATTTACGCAAGTTACCTGTACCATGAACAGCTGCTACGTGTAATGTTTTATCACCAATTACTACGTCTGCTTCACGAGCACCATCCATACCACGAATTGCTTCGAATGGGATCAATGTTTGAGGTGCATCTTCACCAGTTGCTAATTTGTAAGCTGCACGCATAGCTGCTTCCATAACGCCACCAGTATTACCGAAGATAATACCACCACCAGATGCTTCACCCATCAACGGATCAAATGCGGAATCTTCTAATTCATCAAAGTTGATTTCTTCTGCACGTAACCATTTTGCGAGTTCACGTGTAGTAATACAATAATCTGTATCGCGCATTTCTGGTACATCCCAGTATTCAGCAGAGGAATTCATTTCGTCACGACGAATTTCGAATTTCTTAGCTGTACAAGGTGTTACTGCAACAGCAACGATTTGTTTTGCATCAAGGCCCATTTTTTCAGCAAAATATGTTTTTTGTGTAGGCGCTTGCATTGCAATTGGACTCTTAGCAGTAGACAAGTTTGGCAAGAATTCTGGATAGAATGTTTCTGCAAACTTAACCCAAGCAGGACAGCAAGATGTGAACTGAGGCAATACTGCATCACTATTGATAACGCGTTCCAACAATTCAGATGCTTCCTCCATGATAGTCATGTCCGCACCAAAGTTTGTATCAAGAACATAATCGCCACCTAATTTACGAAGAGCAGCTACCATTTTACCTTCTACGAATGTACCTGCATCAAGGCCAAATTCTTCACCTAAGCCAACACGCACAGCAGGTGCAGTTTGGAATACAACGATTTTATTAGGGTCAGCAATAGCTGCTTTTACTTCATCAATTTCAGAGCGTTCATTGATAGAATCAAATGGACAAATAGATGCACATTGACCGCAATGAATACAAATTGGATGATCCCCATTTGTTGTTAAATCATAATAATCAAATACACCCATGTCTACAGCACAAGCTTTACGACATAAGGAGCAGTTTTTACATTTGGATAAATCTTGAACTAAAGCAATATTGCCGTCTTCGATTGGTACGCGACGGTCTAAAAATTGGTACTTACTCATGAGTTCCTCCTACTTAGGTAACGTTGCTATCGTTAATCGATGAAATTATACTATAAATTGTGATTTTTATCAATAAATTTACACGTAATTCCTTTGCATAACAGATATTAAAAAATCGCATGCTATAAGGAATTATAGGCGTTCTTCCAATTCCATCCACCGTTCTGTGAGCGCATCGATTTGGGACTGTGTCTCTTCTCGCTCAGCCATCAAGGATTGCATCTTCTCATAATCAGTAGCAACTTGACTAATCATGACATCGAGGCCCTTTACTAAATGCTCTAATTTAGGCAATTCCTCCATGATGTTGGCATACTCTGCCTCTTCTGCTTTATTTAAGCCCTTCTTTGGTGCTTCTTTGAAAGTATCTCCCTCAGAAGTTGTGATGCTACTATCATCCCCATCTACTGAAGTGCCTAACGATGAATCATCACTGGCAGTACTAGGTGCAACGCCTTCCACTTTTTCATCTTTAGAAGTAACAGATGTACCTGTATTAGCCATATAGAATGGGCGCTTTCCACCGCTACTTTCATCTAAAGAATCCTTGTAATCAGAATAGGAGCCATGAACAATCTCAATATGACCATCACCACTGAACACAAAAAGTTTGTCCACAACGCGGTCTAAGAAGTAACGATCGTGACATACGGTGATAATGACACCACTAAAGGAGTCAAGGAAGTCCTCTAGTACCTCTAATGTAGGAATATCAAGATCATTGGTCGGTTCATCTAGCAACAAAACATTAGGAGCGCTCATAAGCAATTTCAATAGATACAACCGACGTCGTTCACCACCTGAAAGTTTACGGATTGGCACACCATGTAGCTCAGGTGTAAATAGGAATCGTTCAAGAATCTGACCAGCACTCAACGTAGAGCCATCCCCTAGAACCATATAGGAATGGTCCTCTCGAATATAATCGAGAACGCGCATATCTTCATCAAACTCAGGCAGTTCTTGTTTGAAATGTGCAATGCGAACTGTCTCGCCTTTACCAATCGTACCGCTTGTAGGCTCATAGGTTCCATCAAGAATGTTCATAAAGGTGGACTTGCCAACCCCATTAGGGCCAACGATACCGATACGATCATGACGCACTACGTGGTAGGTAAAATCCTTAATCATAGGACGCTCGCCAAAGTAGAATGCCAAATGTTCAATATCAAAGATGGTTTTCCCTAAACGCGTTTTTAAAGCAATAGGATCCATTTGATCAGGACGTCTAGTTTTCTCCATATTCTTAAGTTTTTCATAACGGTCTAAACGAGCCTTTTGTTTTGTCGTTCTCGCCAACGCACCACGGCGTACCCATTCGATTTCTCGTTTTAAGAACTGACGACGCTTCTCTTCTGTAGCAGCTTCACGAGCCTCTCGATCAGCCTTTAAGGCAATAAATTCTTCGTAGTTGCCATCGTATTGGTACATACGTCGATTAGATAATTCCAAAATACCATTACATACTGAGTCAAGGAAATATCTATCATGGGTACTGATTAATAAGCCTCCTTGACGAGCACTTAAATAAGACTCTAACCAATCGATGCTATCTTCATCTAAATGGTTTGTCGGTTCGTCTAACAATAATAGATCACAAGGATATAATAATGCTTGCCCTAATGCAAGGCGACGCTTTTGACCACCAGATAACATCGCCACCTTTTGATTCACATCAGGAAAACCTAACTTAGATAAAATAATACGAGCCTCTTGCTCTACTTGCCATCCATCTTGTTGGTCCATCTGCTCCAAGGCTTTCATATAGTTTCGCGATACTTTAGCATCCTCGCCACCAGTCTCTTGCATTTCACGATATTCACGACTAATGCGCTCAAAGGATTGTACCATTCGTAAACGAGGATGATCACCATCAAGAACGGCTTCTAATAATGTTGAATCTGGGTCAAACTCAGGTGTTTGTGCTAAATAGTGTATACTAGCCTTACCATTTCGCTCAATGGTTCCCTTATCAGGCTCCATTTGTCCTGCCAAGATTTTTAAGAAGGTAGACTTACCTGTTCCATTAATACCCACGAGACCTAGCCGTTTTTCGGTGGTGAAAGTAATATTTACCTCCTTAAACAGCAGTCGTGTGCCATATGATTTTTCTATGTTTTGTAAACTAATAACGTTCATCGTATGCTCCTATTATGTCATTCTGATATTTATTATACTACACATTACCATTGACAGTAACAGGCCCCCTCAGTAGAATAAACGTAACGTATATATTCATGAGGAGGTCCACATGGCAGCAGATATCGTTTTAGACTTTTATGAAACTATCAACTTTGAACTTATCGATATCGATGGGTATGACACATTATTTACAGAGCTCTTGGAAGATGGCACCTATGCAACTGTGTCCGATGATGACGGTCATTTGCCAGAGGATTTAGAAACGCCCATCGTATTCAATGTATACGACGACAATGACTCCTTCCAATGGAGTGTGACCCTCGATGATTCTTACCAACTAAAAGACTTGTTGGACAGTGCTGAAAGCACAGATGCATTCTTGGAAACACTTCAAAAAATTCGACAAGAACATATTGAACAATACCAATAAAACAAAAGCGATGACCTGTATAAGGTCATCGCTTTTATAATTTTATGATGGAACATATAACGTTGATATAGCATATAACGTTTATCGAACTAACATCGTTAATTAAACTTATAGGATTATATAACTTTTACAACCACTATGATTATGTAAATACTAGACTACTAACTGATAGATTGCTCTGCTTTCACTAATTCTACCGGCGTCTCAGCATCTAATATGGCTATAAGACTATTTACGATATTAGCCGCACCATCCACATGCCATTCACGAGCGCGCTCAGACATTTGTTGAAGTCTCGGAGAATTAATAAGAAGTGCGGTCACAACGTCTTCTAAGTTATGAATATCACGAGCCCAACGCGCACAACCTCGTTGTTCTAACAGCTCTGCATTGGCCTCTTCTTGCCCTGGAATGGCATTAAAGAATACCATAGGCAAACCAATAGTAACCGCTTCCATACATGTTAACGCACCTGGCTTTGTAACTAGCAAGGAAGATGACTTCATAAGTTCCGAAATATTCGTAGTATATCCGTATACAATGGTCTTAGTTCGCATAGATTCACTAAGGGTAACTAAGGATTCATAAAGAGATGTATTTTGACCGGCTACGACAGTAATTTCATCAATACCGTTTACTTCATCTAAATGTTTTAATGCCGTTTCTAAAGAACCTAAACCTAGACCGCCACCCATAACGAGCACTTTTACCGGTTTCTCTAAGCTATATTCTTCAATAGCATCACGGAAGAAGGAGCGACGCACAGGAATGCCTGATACATGGATACGTGATTCATCAATACCCGCTGCTACCATTTCATCTACCATCGATTCAGTAGCTACATAGTATGTATCAATTTGTGGGTATAGCCAAAATTGATGACTACTAAAGTCCGTCATGATAGCCACTAATGGTACGTCGATATGTCCTTGGCGTTTTAAGATAGACGCTGCACCACATGGGAATGGATGCGTAAATACCATTACATCTGGCTCTTCTTGTTGTACCAATTTGAGCATGCGGCTTTTCAATAGGTATGATAATGCAGTTTGCATAATCGTACCTCGTTTTTCCCCTTTTGATACGCGGTAAATCATATCATATAGCATTGGAAATACGTCAATCATTTTGATGTATGTGCCCTTGATCAAATGCTCTACAGACATGGTTTCTGTATCAAGAAAGTCCACATGAGTTATCGTCGCTTGTGGTTCTTTCTCTTTCCAATATTCTTCTATGGCTCTGGCGGCCTGCATATGTCCCGTCCCAATAGAAGCGGACACGATGAGAACCTTCCGTGATCTTTCGTTATTCATAGTACACCCTTTCTCTGTGCATTATACCATAAATAAACGAAAAAAAGAGACCTCGAAAGGTCTCTTTCTAATCCATTAGGGATTATTTTTTGCGTTTTTTAGCTTTTGTAGTGTTAACTTGTTCTTTCAAACCTTTACCAGCTTTGAATGCAGGGGATTTGGAAGCTGCAATTGTGATAGTTTTACCGTTTTGTGGGTTACGGCCTTCACGAGCTGCGCGTTCACGAACTTCGAATGTACCGAAGCCGATAACTTGTACTTTACCGCCAGCAGCTAATTCTTCAGCAACTGTGTCAAATACAGCTTTTACCGCTTTTTCAGCGTCTTTTTTAGTTAATTCAGTTTTTTGTGCAACACTTGCGATTAATTCTGTTTTGTTCATGACAGAACCTCCTTAAAAATACTATACCTAAGAAGCATGCAAACCTCTAGGCTACTTTTCCTGCACTTTAGCCTCCTCCCAAAAAGCATCCAGCTCAGCTAATGAAAAGTCTTCCCATGAGCGATCGCTTTGGTTAACACAAGCTTCTACATGTAAAAAACGCTGTCGGAACTTTGTGTTTGTGCGATTTAGTGCATTTTCACCGCTTATTTTATACCATCTTAATAGATTAATCAAGGAAAAAAGCACATCTCCCGCTTCTTTTTCCATATTTTCTCTATCTTCTTGGGCAATAGCCTCCTTAAATTCACCCATTTCTTCGGAAACTTTCGCCCAAACCGGATCGAGCTCATCCCAGTCAAAACCTAGCTTTGCAGCCTTTTCTTGAAGTTTATAAGCAGCCACTAAAGCAGGTAAACTTTTGGATACACCATCTAATACAGATTTTTGTATTTTTTTCTTTTCTTGTGCCTTTAATTCATCCCAACTGTATGATTTTTCATTATTTTCTGGATCAAAAACATGGGGATGACGACGAATCATCTTTTCCGTCACATCGTGAATTACATCTTCCAATGTAAATTGACCGGCTTCTTCAGCCAATTGACTATGAAAGACAACTTGTAATAATACATCACCTAGTTCTTCACGAAGATTTGGCATATCTTTATTATCGATAGCATCTACTACTTCATAAGTTTCTTCGATGAAATATCGACGCAACGACTCATGTGTTTGCTTTTGATCCCAAGGACAACCATTCGGAGCACGCAAAGCTTTTACCACATCTACTAATGGTTGTACCGATACTGGCTTATCAGTATTGTTCTTCATATAGCTTAGCCTCCTCCTTATCACGACGAGCTTGTAAGCGCTTGCCTATAACTGGGAAATGATACATATCAGCTTTTACAACGGCCTTTGTTAACCATAGGGATAAACCATACACAAATACCGCTACAATAATAGCTGCTGCCACTGCACCACCGTTACCGAACAGTTCTACAGTCGTCACATACACCACCTGTGTGGCACCGCCCATAGCCATGGCAGACACTACAATTTTTAATAGCTCTAATTTATTGAGTATGGAACCTACATATTTTTTAACAAATATATAGTTTATGAGTGCCGCAATAGCAAAGTTTAAATTCGTTGCCCATGCAGCACCATTAATGCCAAGTTCAATAGTCCCTGTCAATTGATAGTCCAAGAATGTCTTAGCCAATAGACCGATAAAAATGGCTACCATAGGAATAACAGTTCTACCTAACCCCTGCAAAATGCCTGCTGTAATCTGTTGCCACCCTAAGAATATAATACTCAAGCTAATAACAGCAATAACAGGACCAGCATGAGGCGTTGCATATATCAATTTAGATATAGGTGTCGCTAATACACAGAGCCCAATACAGGCCGGTATAGTGAACATATTAGCAATTTTAATGGCTGTACCGGCGCGCTGTACAATGCGGTGCACATCACCTTGGGCATGTGCCTCAGATACAGCTGGTACAAGGCTAGCCGCTAAGGATGTAGTCAAAATGATAGGCAAACCAATCAACGATGTAGCCATCCCTGTGAGATAGCCAAATTGTGTTGTCGCTTCATTGAGGTAATACCCAATATCCATCAATCGCTTTGGTACGATAAATGTATCGATAAGAGATACCATGGGCAACATAATATTGGCCATTGAAACTGGTATAGCCAAGCTAAATAGTCGTTTGACTACAGAGCCATTGCTTTCACCAATAGCATTGGGATTCTGCTGTGCCAACATTTGCGCTCGTACACGACGCTGACGATAGTAAAAGTAAATCAATACGATCAACCCAGCTAATACACCGGGGAATGTAGCGAACGTTGCACCACCTGCCGCCAAGTGTAGACCTCTATCAATGAAATAATAGGCTAAGCCCACCATAGAGGATACGCGGAAGATTTGTTCAAAGACTTGGCTAGTTCCCGTAGGCACCATGTATTGGAAGCCTTGGAAGTAACCTCTGAAACAGCTCAAAATCGTAACGATGAAGATCGCTGGCGACAATAGCTGAATCGCTAAGAGTGCACGAGGATCTGTAATAATATGGGTATCTATGAGCCACTGTGCACTACCGTATAAAGCTACACTAAATACAAGACCTAATAGTGTTAACACCTTTAACGATACGGAAAACACCTGTTGTACGCCCCGCATATCATCATTAGCCAGCTTTTCCGCAATCATAATAGATATAGCAACAGGAATGCCTGCAGCGGAAACACTAACGATAATTTGATAAATCGGATAGGCCATCATATATAGGCCAATCCCTTCACCACCGAGAACGCGTGCAATAAGGACTTTGCTGAAAGCACCAATAACCTTAACGATAATCCCAGCTAAGGTTAAAATCATAGCGCCCTTTAAAAATCGATTCATAGGCCCTCCTTAGACGATGATTTTTGGCTCAAAGCCTTCATCACCGCTTCCGTAATGGTCAAAATAGAACCTTTCATACCATTGAGGCTCACATATAATGTAGCCGGCTTAGTATCTGCAAATTTCATCTTCTTCCAGAGATCTTCCCGTACAGCCCCCATATCCCAGTCGGCCATCTTGGAATCGTCATGCCAATGAATGGTAAGCTGTTGATCTCTACGGACGATACTTTTAATGCCTAGTAAACGCGCTTGTTCTTTAATTTGAGCAATGCGCAACAAACGGTCTACCGGATCTGTCGGAGTACCGAAGCGATCGATGAGTTCATCCGTCATGTCATCAAGTTGTTCTTTAGATTTAATATGTAACAACCGTTGATATACAGAAATCTTACGAGCACTATCCTTGATATATGCATCATCAATAAAGGCATCTACCTCTAAATCGATTGCTGGGTCAATGGATACTTCCCGTTCAACCTCTTTATTTTGAGCCTTCGCAATAGCTTCTTCTAACATACTCACGTACATACCAAAGCCGACGGATGCGATATTGCCATGTTGCTGTGAACCTAAGAGGTTACCAGCACCGCGAATTTCTAAATCGCGCATAGCCAATTTAAAACCAGCACCGAGTTCTGTGAACTCTTCAATAGCTTTTAAGCGCTTTTCGGCAGCCTCTGAAAGCATTTTATCAGGTCGATACATAAAGTATGCATACGCCCGTCTACGAGAACGACCTACGCGGCCACGCATTTGATATAGCTGAGATAAGCCTAAGCGGTCCGCATCATAAATAATGATTGTATTCGCATTTGGTATATCTAGACCAGTTTCGATGATACTAGTAGACAATAATACATCATAATGGCCTTCATAGAAATCAGTCATGATTTCCTCAATTTGACGACCTGTCATTTGACCATGAGCAATAGCGTAACGTAACCCAGGCAAGGCCTCTTCTAATAACTCACCCATGTGATTAATGGATGCTACGCGGTTATATACAAAATAAACCTGACCACCACGCGCCAATTCGCGCTTAATCGCATCGGCTACGAGGTTCATATCATATTCCACTACATAGGTTTGAACAGGTAAACGTTCTTCTGGTGGCGTATTGATAACGGACATCTCACGAACACCAACGAGGGACATATGTAATGTCCGAGGAATTGGGGTCGCACTCAAGGTGAGTACATCAATATTGTTGGCCCACTCTTTCCATTTTTCCTTTTGAGCTACCCCGAAACGTTGCTCTTCATCCACAACGAGCATACCTAAATCTTTGAAGACAACCTTTTTGTTGAGCAACGAATGTGTGCCGATAAGAACATCAATGGATCCATCTTCAACGCCTTTTAGAACTTGTTTTTTCTCCGCTGTACTGCGGAAGCGATTGAGTACATCTACCTTGACACCAAATGGAGCAAAACGGTTCCAGAAGGTTTGGAAATGTTGCTGTGCTAAAACGGTGGTTGGAACAAGTACCGCTACTTGTTTGCCGCTCATAACAGCCTTAAAGATGGCTCGCATGGCCACTTCTGTTTTACCAAAGCCTACATCGCCAGCAAGCAAACGGTCCATAGGAACTGGTTTTTCCATGGATTCCTTAATTTCTGCTGTAGCTTGTATTTGGTCTTCCGTTTCCTCATAAGGGAATGCATCTTCAAATTCCTGCTGCCATGGTTGGTCAGGCAAAAATGCAAAGCCTTGCGTTATTTCACGCTGTGCATAGAGGTCAACTAACTTATCTGCTAAATCATCAATAGATTTCTTTGCCTTTGTAACAACCTTAGCCCAGTCACGGCCACCCATTTTATTGATGCGCGGCACATCACCTTCATTACCAATATACTTTTGTAATTGATCTAAGTTGTTGGCAGATAAGAATAATTTATCTGATCCTGCATAGTCAATTTCAATATAATCCCGATGAATCCCTTCTGTTTCGATTGTTTTAAGGCCAATATACTTACCAATACCGTGCATACTATGTACAACATAGTCACCAGGTGTTAAATCAGTGAAATAATTGATTTCTTGGCCTTTTTTAGGTTTATTGCGCAGCTTACGCTTTTGCTGTCCGTAAATATTACCTTCAACAACAACTACTAAATGGCTATTTGGCAATTCAAATCCATCGGTCAATAAGCCTTGTAAGATAACAACCGTATTAGGCTTTGCAATCCACTCCGCACTATGAACAAAGGCAATACCTTCCCCTTCAAGGGCCCGTTCAATACCTTCTCTTCGTTGTTGGTTATTTAGTACCAATACAACTTGATGATTTAAACGATGCCATTGCTTAATCTCATCTGTTAATAGAGGAATTTGACGTTCAAAGCTCGTCATCGTCTTGCCTTGAATACCAATAGGGGTAAATCCGGCTAAACCGATAGAGCGTTGTTGCATAAATGTGAAAGCTACTTGATTTGTGGCTTCTACAGTACGTTGCAATTCACTCCAATCACAATGATTTTTACGATGTGCTGGGTCTTCCTTAAGGAATTTTTTTAATGCTTCCTGAATGCGACCTGGCTCATCGTAAATAAGAGTGCCATCTTTCACATAGGATAATAAGGTACAATCTGCATCACTTTTACCAAGGAAGAAAGGTGTTACCGTATAAGAATCGATTTGTTCAATAGAACGTTGGTTTTCTACAGAGAAGAATCGCAAGGTATCAATTTCATCACCAAAGAACTCAATACGTATGGGATGTTCACTATTAACAGGATATATGTCTAAAATATCCCCGCGCACGGCAAAATGACCACGTTGTTCCACCTGGTCTACACGTTCATATCCAATTGTAACGAGCTGTTCAAGAGCTGTATCGCGTTCAATCGTATCATTTAAAGAGAAATGTAACGACTGTCCTTTTAAATATTGTGGAGATACCACATACTGTGTAACCTCTTCAGCATTCGCTATGACTACGGCAGGTTCTTGCCATGCAAGCAATGCTAAGGCACGCATTTGAGCCCCTTGGTCCTCAAGGCTACGAGCAATCGTTGTAAAGTCCACATGATCTGTTATAGGAAATGATAGGACTGGAATATTAGGCCAGAAAAAGGCTAAATCCCGTTCCCACATCTCTTTATGGTCCTTATCATGGACTACGATAACTACAGGCTTTGTAAGGCCCGTAGAAAAAGCTTGGTTTAAGAGGAAACTCTTTTGAGATCCACTAAGACCATATATGACTGACTTTCCTTTCCGCTGAAATGCGTTTAGCCCATCCACAAAGGATGGGTTCTGTGAAAGCAGCTGTGTTAATGTATTATCCATACTGCACCATATAGTATTACTATGATTATATTAATTAAATAGTTCTAATAATCTATTATAACACATAACGGCATAGTTAATTTTCTATCTATGTTATACCTTACTAATCACGCTTGTTTGTACCTAATTAAAAGCGCCTAGTCTTATGTATGCCCATTAATAAACCTAATTTTAGGCAAAAAAAATAGCACCTCTAAAGGTGCAATAAAGTTGGTGCGGGAGAAGGGACTTGAACCCCCACGCCGTAAGGCGCCAGATCCTAAGTCTGGTGCGTCTGCCAATTCCGCCACTCCCGCGTCTCAACTGAAATAATAATATCATGTATAGAATTCATCGTCAATCATTTTTTTAGAATTAACTTAAATTTCATGTATCCCCTAAAAATAAAAAGAGACTGACCCAGAATCCGAACTACTAGAATCCTGGGTCAGCCTCTTTTTTAGGATGATGATGAATAAATGCATGCCCTACATTTACCATAAAATATATTAACAGTCATAACACATGTCATGCTGGTAATACCAAGAAGGTATTATTCACCATGACCATGCCATCGACATTAAGGTCTTTCGAATACAATTTAAATCATCTTTGATAAAATCGTATAGAACTAAAAAATCCTTTTTACGGGTACGTAAAAAGGAGCTACTAACTTCTCCTCCCTATCTCTCGTAGGTCAAATGGTGAATGTTGAATAGGCAGTTCTCCTGACTCGGCGTCATCGCTCATCTAGCCTTCCCAGTTTCCCAGTGACTTAATTTAGACTCG
Source organism: uncultured Veillonella sp. (assembly GCA_900538355.1). Taxonomy (GTDB): domain Bacteria; phylum Bacillota; class Negativicutes; order Veillonellales; family Veillonellaceae; genus Veillonella. Next base: position 2,641 of record UPXS01000002.1, on the reverse strand, counting down.
CTCGACCATACAGTGGCGGGACCGTGCTGGCATTTAACCAGCTTCTCTATTATGCTTTTCAGCACCTATTCCCAAATATGATGTTTTCTATGAGTTAATATTAACACCACTATCGTATTAAGTCAATTTATTTTTGTAATTTTATTAATTCATCTTTTATTCATCTATTGCCATATATGATATTTTTAATTACAATATAAAGGTATCTAAAAATAGGAGGAATCTATGTATATCGGAGATTTCATTAAAGAATATCGCGAAGCTAATGGTGTATCTATCGAAGACTTCGCAAGCAAAGCAAACTTAACAGTTACTGAAGTTGAAACATTAGAAAAAAATGTACAAGAAGATGGTACTGTAGTGCCTGTTGCAATGCGCCAGATCAAAGGTATTGCAGCAGCTATGAATGTACCAATGCCTGTAGTCATGGCTCAGATTCCTTCTGATCAAGAATTAGTTGTACATGTGGTTGCTGAATCCGATCAACCACATGCGAAGTAATAAGGAGAATACATGAAGCGTAGTTTATTAATTGCAGCGGCTTTCACAATCTTAGGTATCCTCCCCTCTCAAGCAGTTAATATTGCTGATTTAGAGAATGCCAGAGGTTATGCCTACTTATATCGTATGAATGGCCAAAATTATTACGCAGAACAACGCGTTAAGGTCATCGCAGGAGAAGGTAATAAATTTGAAATTGTAGCCCGTACATATAGTCATCAAGGTGCCCAATATTATATGACAGAGTATATAAACCATTATTACTTTGATCAAGATGCCGATACGATTCAATGGGTTCAAGAACAACGTAATATCATCGATGCCCGTACAGGCAGAGTATTACGTGAGGAAAAACGACCTAAAGCTAAATTAATTACCTTAAAACCAGATACGTATGGTTATATGCAAGCTATCTACTGGAGAGATCTTGCTGTAGCTGCAGGACAGCTAAAATAAGGTAAAACACTTAAGCCACAATCTAATTAGATTTAAAGTGCTAAAACTAAAAGACTCTACACAATTATGTGTAGAGTCTTTTTAATAGATAAATGGTTTTACAAAAATAAAAAAGCACCACATTGCTGTGATGCTTTCATTTGGTGACCCAGAAGGGATTCGAACCCCTGGCCTTTTGATTCGTAGTCAAACGCTCTATCCAGCTGAGCTACTGAGTCATGTACTAGGTACTCACTTATATTAACATAACGCTTAGATCTATGCAAGCATTTTTTTAATATTTTTTGAGTAATTTTATGGACATGCGGTCCGAAGACCGCAATCCAAATTTGGCAGGGGCAGTAGGACTTGAACCCACAACCAACGGTTTTGGAGACCGCTACTCTACCAATTGAGCTATACCCCTATGTTCATCAAGCTGTGCTTGATACTTGATTAGTTTAACAAAAATTAGGTCCCATGTCAAGAAACAAAGCCCTTTAAAATAATGAAATAATAGTGAATTTAAAAGGAAAAAGAGCCCTTTCTCAAGGGCTCTTATGTCTACCTAACTTTTACCTTTATATATACGGGAGATGGTATATATAATTAGAGAGTTTTGTATATGTATTGTTTTGTTTATACACAGGGAGAGTATTGTTGTGTATTTAAGTGTTGTTTTATGTGTTGTATTGTTTTGTGTTGTGTTGTTTGTATTATTTGTAAAAGGGACAGGTAAAAGTTATTTGCAGTAGACCTCCATTTCCTTAGTTGATCTCAATCAACTATTGCTAGTATAAAGATTATATGTGAAAACATAGTGAAAGTTATATGAGATATAAATGAAACGAGTAAATTTTGGTACATATTTAGACAATGCTAATACAGGTATAAACCCAGTATTTATCTATATTTATAGGCTTATATGTGAATTCCAGATAAACCTATGCATGAATAGAATATGTAGTAGATAGTGATTATTAGAATTTAAAATTAAAGTAATATTAATTACATAAAGATGATTAATTAGGAAATTTGATTAAAGAATAACTTGTTAAATGATCTATTAAAACAGTTAAACCTAAACCACTATGTATAGATATAACAGTAAAAAGAGTAAAATTAGGGCTATATGGTGGATATTCGATCATAGATAAGTAAATGTCCATTGAATAATGTAGTGGTTATTTAGGGATAAATATTTAAAGATAGATATGAATGAATAATGTATATGTTACATAAATTGGGATGAGGTTTATATGTATTTACATGTATTAGGAGCTACTCAACTGGTTTACGGTTCGGTAACATTGGCACGTTGTGCCTCGTTACCGTATGGATAGAGTTGGATACTACCACTAGCCGCGACTTCCTATCACACTCGCCCATGGCAGTAGTTAAAACTATGATCTAAATTAACATATATACCTTAAGGGCTTCGTCGAACCTGATGCAATGGACGTATGCGTCGCTGCGCTCCTTTACGCCCTATTGCCCTAGGCTTCCCACGCCGTCTGTATTGTTGAATACACATAGATATTACTTGTACAACCTTGGCTGGAAACGGCTCTAGAAGGAATTAGAATGTGCTCGTTAGAGCACAAAAATAGAGGGCCAACCCTTTAGGGTTGACCCTCTATTTTATGCTTCAATCAGCGGCTTCCTATCCTCCCAGGCCGTCTCCAGCCAAGTACTTTCGGCGTTT
>UPXS01000001.1 GCA_900538355.1 uncultured Veillonella sp. | reverse complement strand
GACATAAAAAAACTGCACCTCCAAAAATTGTGTCCAATTTTTGGGGTGCAGTTCATGAAAGTATCTTTCACCGGTCTCTTTTTATTTTTTGTAAAAGTATCCATTTATACTGTAAAAACTACGATTTATGTCTAACTCTTCGAGTGACTATTATCACAGTAAACATCTATATTCTATACACTTTTTGAGCATTAAAAACTATAGAATATATTTATAAAATTAGAAAGGGTATTCTGTATACAATGTCGAATACTTCAGTATGTGTAAAATTAGCAAGACTTCATTTAATCTTATATACAGGAGGTCATTATTATGAGCGGTTATAATCCTTATGAAAACATGCTAAATACGTTAGATGTAGCAGCCGAAAAGCTGGGCTATACTCGTAGTGAATACGAAGTATTACGCCATCCTGAACGGGAACTAAAAGTAGCTGTACCACTTCAACTAGATAATGGTGAAGTTCGCGTATACGAAGGCTACCGTTGCCAACACTCCACATTGCGTGGCAGTGCTAAAGGTGGTCTTCGTTTCCATCCAGATTCCGATGAAAACGAAGTTCGTGCATTGGCTGCTTGGATGACTATTAAAAATGCTATCGCTAACATCCCTTATGGCGGTGGTAAAGGCGGTATCAAAGTTGATCCTAAAACTTTGAATCCTCGCGAATTAGAACGCTTAACTCGTAACTTTGTACGTCGTATTGCGCCAATCATTGGTGTTAATACTGACGTTCCAGCTCCAGACGTAAATACAAACTCTCAAATCATGAGCTGGATCGCTGACGAATACAGCACATTAAAAGGTGAATGGAGCCCTGGTATCGTTACGGGTAAACCTATCGAAGTAGGCGGTTCCTTAGGTCGTAATGAAGCGACTGGCCGCGGCTGTCTCATCGCATTGCAAAGCTATCTCGCTAAGAAAAACTTAGACATTAAAAACCTTACTGTAGCAGTACAAGGCTTCGGTAACGTAGGTTCCGTAGGTGCTCGTCTCATCGCTCAAGCAGGCGCTAAAGTTGTTGCTATTGGCGATGTAAGCGTTAATATCTACAACCCTAATGGTCTTGATGTAGAAAAAGCTTATGAATACGCTAACTCCCATGGTCGTTCCCTTGAAGGTTACAGCGAACCAGGCATGACTACAATTGGTGCCCAAGAATTATTGGCTCAACCAGTTGATGTATTGTACATGGCAGCTCTTGAAAACCAATTGAACAAAGACAACATGGAAAACATCCAAGCTAAAATTATCTTGGAAGGTGCTAACGGCCCTACTACTAATGATGCAGATAAATACTTCTATGAAAAAGGTATCGACATCATCCCTGACGTTCTTGCAAACGGCGGTGGCGTAGTTGTATCTTACTATGAATGGGTACAAAACAAAGCAAGCTTCTACTGGACTGAAGAAGAAGTTAACGAACGGTTAACTAAGAATATGCAAAATAGCTTTGAAGCAGTTTGGGAAATGCAACATAAATACAATGTACCACCTCGTCAAGCAGCGTACATGGTTGCCCTTGAACGCCTCGTAGTAGAAACTAAATGGCGCGGTTATAACTGCTAATTCTTTCAACCTCCATAACATTTAGCCATAAAAAAGGCGTAAGCTCATTTGAGCTTACGCCTTTTTGTTTGTTAACTTTGTTTAGTTTTACTTGAAAGCACCTAAAATAGCTGCCATGCTAGGACGGCTGATCAAAGCTTTCACTAAAACAGAACCAAGAACGGCTGGAATTGTTTGACCTACAATAAGGTTCAATACCAATGGCCAGTATGGTAGGCCAAGTAATGGGCTGAGCCATAATGGCACACAGAGCGCTGGAACAAAGATAATAGGCAAAATTGCCCACCAAGCACTGAGGCCCATCTTGCGCATGCAAACGATGATACCCGTTGTTAAAATACCAACGCCAAAGCCACCTACCATATCGAGGATACCGAGGCCCCCGAATAGGAAGTTAGAAATGAGGTTGCCAATCCCCATGGGAATCACCAAGAACGGAAAGGCATAAGCAAGTGCATATAATGATGTTGCTATACGAATTTGATACGCCCCGAAGGAAACGCTTTGCGTTAAATAGAGTACAACGATGTACAATGCCACAACCATGGCAGAAATAGTCAATTTACGTGTAGTAATCATAACACTCACCTCCTCAAATAAAAAAAACATGGCAAAACTACCATGCTATAAATGCTTATGAATTTCCGTAGTTTTGTTTAGAGACAGGATGGTTTCAAACTGTCTTATTTAGTTGTGCCCTTATAATATCATATATTTTCGATATTTACAAGTCGAGGGGTATTTAAAGCGGCCTATTACAGCAACTATTATCCATATAATATTGGCAAGGACGGGGTGTCAGAAAATACCTTTCCTCATCGCTCCACTGGCGAACCGGTCATCGGTCTAGGGCCTCGACCTGCCAAAGTCGCTCTTTGAAAAGGTATTTTCTTCCACTCCAAATTTAGCAAATCAATATTACGGATACTAGTGAATCAAAAGGCCGCTTTAACTCAGCCCCCTCCACATGATAAATAATATAAAATATATTACGCATCAAAGCGCCGCAACTAGCCTAAGCCAGTTGAGGTGAGTTAGTGACGTATAAGTCCGCCTTGAAGCACATATACCTGCTACTCTATTAGAATATATGTAAAGTAGCCGCCTAAAAGGCGACTACTTATCTAAGCCAGTTTATAGGTATATAGAGCCGATTGTTATAGTGCCGGGTCTTTAACACCGTTTGCTTCAAAGGCTGCTTGTCTGTCGATGCAGGTGCCGCAGTGTCCGCATGGTTTGTCGCCGCCTTCGTAGCAGGACCAGGTTAGGTGGTATGGTACGCCTAGGCGTAGTCCTTCTTTTACCACGTCTGCTTTGTTGTGGTTGATGAATGGTGCTTCTAAGGAGCATTCTTTACCGGATCCTTCAAAGATAGCATCACCCATAGATTTGTAGAAGTGTTCTGTACAGTCTGGGTATGCATTGCCAGCCGCATCATCGCTATGGGCACCGTAGTAGATGTAGCCACAGTCTAAAGAGAGTGCCAAGGATGCTGCCGCAGATAGGAATAGGCCATTTCTAAAGGGTACATAGGTACTAACAGTCCCCTCTCCTTCGGCTTCTTGTTGTTCTTTGTATGAGCCTTGAGGGATTTCTTCAGTGGATTGAGCTAATAAAGAGCAATTACTGAAGGCAAATAATTTCGTAACATCTATCGTTTTACCTTCAATTCCATAATAACCGAGGATTGATACAGCGGCTTCCAATTCTTTACTATGTTTTTGACCATATTGAATCGATAGTGGTACGACATTGTCTTTACCAAATCTTTCAATAGCGAGCGCTAAGCATGTAGTACTATCAACACCGCCGCTAAATAATACGACAGCCTTCTGTTTTTGAGCCATATTATCTCCTTTCAACTATTACAACAGCCCCATCCGTAGATGAGGCTGTGTTTTTATATTCACTGAAATTTTATAGATCAATTACCAATTCTACTGGGCAGTGATCAGAGCCAAAGATTTGTTGATGAATCTTTGCTTCTTGAATCTTATCGTCAAGGCGCTTGGATGTGATGAAATAGTCAATTCTCCATCCTGTATTCCGCTCACGAGCTTTCCCCATGTAGGACCACCAGCTATATTCTTCAATAGCATCTGGGTATAGATAGCGGAATGTATCTGTGAAGCCAGATTCTAAAAGCTCTGTCATTTTTGCACGTTCTTCATCAGAGAAGCCTGCATTTTTACGGTTCGTCTTAGGGTTCTTAAGGTCGATTTCTTGGTGAGCTACGTTAAGGTCACCACAGAGGATTACTGGTTTTTTCTTATCTAATTCTAGCAAATAGTTACGGAATGCATCTTCCCAAGTCATACGATACTCAAGACGAGCTAATTCACGTTGGCTATTTGGCGTATAGCAACATACTAAATAGAAGTTTTCATATTCAGCAGTGATAACACGACCTTCTTGATCGTGCTCTTCAATGCCAATACCGTTAGTTACGGACAATGGTTTAATACGCGTAAATACAGCGGTACCACTGTAGCCTTTTTTTACAGCACTATTCCAGTATTGCTCATAACCTGGTAATTCCAAAGAAATCTGATCAGGTTGTAATTTTGTTTCTTGTAAGCAGAAAATATCTGCATCCAATTCGTTAAAGGACTCCATAAACCCTTTTGTTACAGCGGCGCGTAGGCCGTTTACATTCCAAGAAATTAATTTCAATTCTTACTCCTTATTCTAATAGGGCTTTTACAAGCTGATATACTTTGTGAAAGCCTCTATTTTAACCATTTTCTTATATTACAAAAATTTCCTTATGTATACTAGCAATCATAATAGTTTATATAGTGTAATACAGCTTAGCTAAACTAAACTAAACTAAACTTAACTATACTACAACTTAACTAAGCTATGAGTTACTACTTTTTGTGTTTCTTTGCATGTCTTGCTTCTGCACGAGCTTTTCGAGCATTCTCATTTGCTTTCAAGTCACTTTCACGTTTTTCACGGAAATAATTTGCCGCTGTAGACAAAACGAGAATCACCAATACAGTCACATTAAACATGCCTGGACCGAAGGTATAGATGTGATAACACAAATAGCCAAAAGCAACTATGGTTAGTAAATGTTTCAAAGTATTCATTTGGCCTCCTGTATTATCTTAATGTTTCTACACCAGTCTTAAGTGGGAAGCCATCATAGGTTACCCAGTCACTAGAGCTACCAACATATAAGGCAGATTCAAGACCTACCTCACTCATTGTTAAAAGCGCATTACAAGCAGTTACACCGGAACCGCAGTAGGTCACAACAGGTCTATTTTGGTAGATTTCATTATAATACTGAGCTTCTAAATCTTTTACAGACTTAGGACCATCTACGGTATAACCACTTTCATAAAAATGATTAACAGCACCAGGAATGTGACCAGTCATGCCATCCATCGTATCTACTTGAGACCCATCGTAACGGAACGGCGCACGAGCATCGATGATAACATGATCTCCGCTTTCACTAGCCTTGAGAACCTCATCACGACTCATAACCATATGCGTTTGTAATTCATAGTTGAAAACAGACGGTTCTGCAGGTAACGGAGTTGGTTCTTTAGTTAGAACATGACCTTCCTTAATCCAGCGTTCAACACCGCCAGACAATACGCGTACATCCGTTACACCCATGTAGCGCAACGTCCACCACAAGCGGCCCGCCAAGAAAAGCCAAGAGTCATATACAACAACCTTGGAATCACGAGTAATCCCGTAAGACTCAAAAGTATGAGCCAAACGCTCCATATCCGGCAATGGATGACGACCGCCATGCTCGCCCAAAGGACCTGTTAAATCCTTATTTAAATCCACCGCATAAGAGCCTTTAATATGACCTTTTTGATAATCTTGATAACCACGAACATCTAAAATAATGACCTCGTCGAGACAAGCTAATAATTCTTTAGGAGTGATAAAATTTGACATATGTACTCCTTTCATATAATTATATCGAAAAATACAAATCTGATAATATTATTATATAACGATATGTAACTATGGACAATGAATATCAAAATATAATTTGAACAATACTTATATATGTACAAATACGACTTTAATATTCAAAGTATCCTAATCAAAAATAAAGGGTACGTCTATATAACTATAGGCGTACCCTTATATATGTTAATGTAATTCAATTATAAAAGAAAAGAATTTCCACAACGTAAACATACATATGTATGCTCCCAGTCACGACGTAATACTGGATAAGTATCTCTATTCCAAACATATCGTTGATATGTTTTATATATTAACAACGCATATGCACCAAAATAAATAATTAGAGAAGCCTCATGCTTGCTTAGACCTGAGATCCAAAGCAACAATACGAGACCGAATTGAATTGCAATCCACCACTTTAAAATATATGTAGCAATTGATTTTTTCATTGGTGGTTTTGCCATCATAGAAAGTGCTGTTTGTTGCGTACCTACTGTATTACCAATACCAACACCAACTCGACCGCCGGCACCAATACCTACACCTGTAGTTACACCATTTACATTAGAAAAACCACCAGCATAAGCAATATTGTAACTTTGAATATTTTCTGATTGGCAGTATGGACATACGTATGCATTCTCACTCATAATTTTCTCTCCTATTGTATCTCAAATTATTATAATCGTTTATATCCTACTTACTGTTAATGAGAAAGTAATGAGAGTCACATTATTTTTAATGCTAAAAAAGCCTCTATCGTAGATAGAGACTTTCACAATTAAAATTTCACATTATAATATTTTTTAAATGCTTTTACTGAAATAACATATCCACTTGAAGTTGCATCAACTTTTTCTTTTTTAAATGCCTCAATTGAATCTCCGGAATATATTACATTTCCATTAAAGTCATAAATAGCACTAAATTTAAGGCTATTTACAACGCCTGAATCTTTTAACTTTGCTTTTTTTACGGTAGACTTAACCTTTTCTGAAGTATACGGTACTTTTGATAAATTATTCCTTTTTATTATACCTTCTATGGACTTATTATAATCGTAATCAGCTATAGCCTCGCCTTCAGCGATAAAGTTTTCTTTCTTATCAACTGTATACACCTTGAATTTTAATGTATATTTTGGCGGTTCATAAATAACATTCTGTACAGAATTCAAGTCTAGATAAATATCACTGCTACTATCATGACGTTCACGCCAAAACTGTGATGAGTTCTGTAATTCACCTAAAGAAATGGCAAATGTTGCACTGGAAATACAAACAAAAGCAACTGTTAAAGTAAATAGTCTAATAAGACGTAACAACATAACTTAACCTTTCTAAAATACTAAAAGAAAAGAGCTCTATATTAGAGCTCCTTTTTTAGATAGCATCAATCTTTTGAAGCTCATCACCTATACGTTTTACAATACCAGTCACTAGTGCATTGCCCATGAAGAACATACGCATACGATCAGATACTTCTACTACTTCACCTTTTGCGTTACGTTTATAACGAGTCCAGTCATCAGGGAAATCTTGTAAACGCTCAGCTTCGATTGGTGTAATAAGTCGATATTTACCATCAATTTTTAAAAGATGTGTAGATCGGTTAACACTTCCTTCAGAGGTAAGCATTGTACGCCCCGGTAGTTCAAGAGAGTCATATTCACTCATACCACCTTCAGAGAAGGTATAAGTATGTCCATTTGCTGCAGTCCGTGTAATTTTCTTAGGCCCACGAAGATATTTAAACCTCTCTAATTTTTCGCCATCAACATAATAATCTTCTGGTACTTGATTTTCTTTAACCACAATCTTTTTCATTGGGATTGGTTCTTCATCCCCTTTTGGTTCAGTTTCAATCGTATAATAGTACCCATTAGTCATAAGACCAGAGTTCCACATTTTACCATCAGAGAAGTTTGCAGATACCTCTGCAATATCTTCATCAAGCTTATTAGCATTAATACGTTTTTTAACAGCTTCATTTTTAACGGGGAACTGACGTCCAAAAAGACCATCTTTGAAGATATAAGGTGCATAACAATCTAAGCGAGCTTTTATATCAGCATCAACAGATAATGTAGCTTCATATTTAGTATGTAATCGTTTTCCCCACTTTGTATCATTTCTAAATACAAAGAAGAATACACGCCGTCTACGTTGAGCACGACCATAGTCAGCAGCATTAATAACACGCCACTCAACAGAATAGCCCAATTGGTTAAAAGCCGCTAGCATAATCGCAAAATCACGACCACGTTGGTTAGACGGAGCTTTCAACAATCGATCAACATTTTCTAAGACTAAATACTTAGGTTTAATGACCTCTGTAGCACGGATAATTTCCCAGAAAAGAACCCCTTTTTTACCTTCAATACCTAACTCATTCTTTTTGCTTCTTGCAACAGAATAATCTTGACATGGAAATCCGCCAACAATCATATCTACACCATTGGCTTTCATTTCCTCAAACTTTTCGTTAGGAATTAAAGCCACATCAGTTGGGATATGTTCCATATCAGGAAATCTATATAAACCTACTTCATAGGCATCTTGTGTCTTGCGAGATGGCTCATATTGGTTTGAATATAGTGTTTGAAAGACTTCTTTAGAAGAATTCTCTAAGCCTACTATAAAACCTCCAACACCATCAAACATGGAGAATATTTTCATTACCTTACCCCTTAATACATCAGTTTTACAGATCCTTATTATAGCAGAAATCTGAAAAAAGATCAAGATCAAATTTAGATATTATTTTGATATGGATTTTCTTACCTCTACGCCTTCAGGGGTAACTACCCAATAACTATTAGCTAAGTTAATTAAATCTTTACGCTTAACAACAATATTTAAAGGTTGTTCATAAAGCGTCTCAGGTAAGGTCAAAACCCATTGAGGATAGTTCTTTGCAATTAAAAGGTTTTCGTTAAACTTTAAATGCATCTTATTAAAATCAGGAATATCATCTAACGCGTTAATCAATGGATCCAATTGGTGTTCTAATTCTAAACGATTCACACCTCGTTTTTGCATCTTTTTACGCAATATATCAGATTTTTTCTCAAAAGTTTTAATATCTTTACTTCCCATAGCACGCATTATGAGCTTTTCTCTGGTCTTAACTTTAGGAATCGATATTACTTCCATTTTTAAAATATCCTCACATGATAAGTTATATTTGTTGGCATCAGATTTAATCCAAAGCCAACAAAGGAAGTAAGCATGAGTCTCTTTATATTTTTCGTTTGTAAGCCAGCCCCGTTTTAACTCTCCACCTTTCATATAGGAAACTTCAAATGCAAATGTTGTTAAAGGTTCATCACTCAAATTGTTCCTGGCATAATGTACGGCAGCCTTTTCATCAATATTAATGCATCTTACCTGTTCATCATTACCATCTTCAATTATATATATAATAGTATCGATACCTTTATGTTGTTGATCCAAGGTTGTATTAGAATTAAATGAATCAATTATACCTTCATCAACTAAATAACTATATAAATACTTTTGTAAAAATTCATTTACAGCTCTCTCACTTTTCAAATCACCTTTAAAGGTTGATTTTCTCTCTACCATAATCCCCTCAATTTAACTCTTTTACTATTTCTGCTATATACTCTTTATTTAACCAATAGCATTGTTTTGTTATATATTGTCCATCTGGAAGCTCTACTTGATCTTTGCCATCTCTGGCCTTAGGTCGAATATGACAAATGCCATTAAAGCTAGCACCTGGTAAATTATTAGATACGCCATTACGTACAGGAGTAAGCTGAACCCCTTCTTCCAATATGGATTTTGTTGTTGCCCAAAGATCTTTGAGCTCATGTTCTATAACAATTTCTGGCATATTCCACAGCATAATTCCTTTTAAATAAGGTTCTCTATTTTTATTTTCCTTCTCAGTTTCATCATATTGAAATACTACAAATAGATATTTTGTATACTCAAAATTTTCATAAAGTTGAGAGTCTTCCCATTCATCATTAACCCAACGATGAAAATCTATTTGTTCAAAGGACATGTGTTCCCTTGGGCTTCCAGTAGGCTCAAGTCGTATAGTTTTAAACTTAATATTTGCTTTACTAAACTCTCTAAGAGATTCTAATTTAGTTCCTTTTACGCCTAACACAGCGCTAATAAGGTTTGCATTAAAAGCCTTATTTTTAGTTACAGGAATATCTACGAGTTTTGCAATTTCAGATACTCGTTTACCAATATACGGCGCGAATCGTTCTTGTAACAATTGTAATGTTGTCTTACTTTTAAGTTCATCAGCATTAAAGAGTGATGGTATTAATTGTCTATCAATAACACGCCGAGCAAATGCAGACATGTAAGAACTTTTAAGAGAAAAGGCACGTTGTTTAGCTGGTATATTAGAAAATGGTTGTTTTCTTACGGACTTAGCATTAACCCCTTTAGTACACGCAGCCAAATACATTGTATCACCTTCTGAAATATTATGGGCCTCACCAGCTTTGATCTTATCTATAATAGTCTGCCAATCTTGTTTTATAATTTCTAAATCCACAGAATCAAAATTATGTAAAACAGACTTTATGATAGGGAAATCCTTTTTATCTAATCCATCGTTATATAAGTAAAATATAATCAATAAATTCTTATTTTTTTGCCAAAATGTTGACTCATAAAAGGAGTCTTTATAGTCTTCTTCATAGTTAATTATATTTAAAACTAATCGCTCTTTTGCAGAGAAATCGTTCTTTTTATTTTCTTTTATAGCAGTAACCTTTAGTTCTAATCCTAAATCAACAAAATCGGCCTCTGCCCTACTATTAACGGCCATTTTAAATAAGCCTTCTTCTAAAACCTGACCTATACCGCCCTTATTCCCCCGACTATCCAACCGATTATTTATATCAAATTCGCCTATCGTTCTACCTTCTGCAGATTGAGCTACACCTAATACTTCTTCAATGGAGTTATATACCTTATCCGTACTCATTAGAACCCCTCCCATCATATATACATAAATTATATCAAAGGTATTAAGAAATATACCAATTTTACTTTCACAGCCATATTCATCTATATATCGCGAATTATAAATATTAATATATGTTCACATCAAATAATTTCATCTATTCCTTATGATTCTCTGCTCTATACGTCTTTTTTGGGACGTAAGTTTATGATATAATGTAACTAATTACTCTAGGGGCGTGGTGCGCCCAAACGGATCCAATAAGAGTTAGTGTGTTTTCAAGGAGCGTGCGCAGTTGAAAAAGGGATACATCAAGTTAATAGCAGCTGTTGTGCTTGGCATTGCTATTATCGGTGGTGGGATCTACGGGGTGTATACACTCTTGTCATCCAATACAACGACAATTTTATATCGATCAACCGTTGACGACAAAATCAACGCTATCCGTCCTTACATTGTCGCATTAGACACATATAATTCGTATAGTGTAGCTTATGCTAACCAATTACAACCAACTCTTGAAGAGTTACGTAATGGGTCCCATAACACGACCATAACATTGCCAAAATATAAGGACCTTAAAACAGCTTTAGAGGCTGCAAAACAAGATAGTCCAACTCCATATGAAGATGTAAACCAATCAACTAATGATGTATTAGCAATACTAGATCAACTAATTCCTGTAGCAGATCAATTGCAAGCCTATTATGTTGAACGTCGCTTTGAAAAAGATAATTTCAAAGGTAGCGATGAGCTAGCTGCACAATATGTGCCTTTAGCTGAGCAATTCTATGCTACGTACAACGCGTTAGATTTAGCCTTAGATAATCGTAATAATGAGCTCTATACAGAGCGCATGAACGAGTATCAAGGTGAAAAACGTGAAAATGCAGTTAACTTCATTGAGTTAAATCTCATGACTGCCCAAACAATCGACCTTATCGATCCAGATGGAAATACGGATACCCAAAAGGTTGAAGCAAACTTACAACAAATTACACAACGCATTAATAAATTACAACCTGGTACAACATCAGAAACACAAAATGCAGTACGCGAGTACCAAGATTCTGTGAAAGAGTTTGTTGCAGAGGCTCGTAACTATATCATCATCAACTCTTCCTACGGCGAAGCTTATACACAACTATTTATTAAATATAACAAAATGGTTGGCAAAGCAAATGTCGTAAATATGGCAGAACTTGATGCAACAGAGCAAAAGAAAAAATAAGAACAATACAAAGAGGACCTACTTATACAGTAGGTCCTCTTTTTTATCCGTCTAATTCTGTTATTTGATTAGGCATTATATTTAAATCACTGAATACCGAGAAATAACTTACATTATTTACGCTTCAAATCTTTCGTAATGATGTAGTATTCTGATGGAGATATTTTAATACCATCAATCTGTTTATTTCCTACAATATTAATCTTAGGGTATCCAAGGAATAATGCTACTGAATCATCAAGCATCAACTGTTGTGCATTGATAACTGCATTTCTGCGTACCACAGGATCGTTAGCGCTTTCACCAAGAGCTAACAATTCATCGAAACGTGGATTGGAGAATCCAGAACCATTTGCCTCAGCACCGGTCCCCCAGTATTGTTTCAAGAACCATACAGGTTGGCCCGTATTAGCAGTAACTACACTAGAGATGAGCATATCGTAATCCCCAGATTGCGCCAATGTATCAATCACAGCGTAGTCTATGATTTTAATTTGTAAATCTACACCGATTTTTTTGTAGTCCGCTTGTAATGCCTCTGCATATAATGGCAATTCAGGACGAGATGTATAGGCATAGAAATCAAGCACTAGGTTTTCACCATCTTTATCTACAATCCCATCACCATTTGTATCAATATAACCTTCACGTTTAAGTAATTCTTTAGCGCGCTCTACATTATATTTATTAGGATCCCGCAATTGATTGAATCCATAATCAATGGACGGTGGCAATGGAGCCTTACCGGCAATAAAGGTATCCTTCATAAGGTTCTTTGCATAAGACTCACGATCCGCTCCGGCAATGAGGGCCGCTCGAAGATTAGCATTCTTAAGCTTGCCTTTTTGGCTCATCCGAACGAATACATCACGTAAGGATGATTCTTCATAAATAGTAAATTTCTTATCGTTTTGGAAGATACCATATTCGCCAGGTCCAATGCTAACGGCCATATCTACATCACCCGCTTGCAATGCCATAGCTCGTGTATTGGCATCGTTAATAGATGGAATTTCAACCTTAGCAAAGCCTGGCTTGCCATCCCAATAGTTATCATTCCTTGCGAGCTCAGCACGCTCTTTTGTAAATGATGTCACTACATAAGGACCAGTACCAATAGGACCTTCCTTCGCAATATCACGACCATTTGCCTCAGCAGTTACATCCATAACAAGGAATAATGGATCTCCCAACAAGTTTGGCAAATTATAATAAGGCTTATCGGTCTTAATTGTGAGCTCTTGACCATTAGCCGTCATTTCAGTGTAATTAAAGAATGATTTTGCCCGTTTACTCTTCGCAAAGGTTCGTTCCAAAGATGCCTTTACGGCCTCAGCAGTAAGAGCATTACCGTTAGAGAACTTAACCTTATCGTTGATGGTGAAAGTCCAAGTCAGCTTATCATCACTTTGTTTCCATGATGTTGCCAACCATGGTGTAGCATTCATATGGTCATCAAATTTTATGAGTGTTTCACCAACACCATATCGTACAACAGCCCAACTAAAATAGTTTTCTGTTGGTTCTAAGGTACCAGCAAAGCTAATGGCCCCTACTTTTAATATATCATTAGATGAATTGGATAATTGATTCATACAGCCTACAGTGCCAAGTACTGTCACACCAAGGGTCATACCAATCAGTAATGCCTTACGTAATCCTTTCATTCACATACCTATCCTTTCCCTATATATCTATATGTATACCACTTCATATGAGCATATTTAATTATACCCATAGGGGTATAATACTTAGTCAACTATACTATATATCTAGTGTTAACACAATCATTTTTGAGATAATTTTCGATATATTTATGTAGAGGAAAAAATTATCCGCATAATAAATAATAGATAATATAAAAATAGCAGTTAACCAAATGGCTAACTGCTATTTTATATAATCAAAATTTACGCTTTCCCAGCTTCTTCTAAGGTAAGTGGCTTATGATCTTTGCCAATTTCAAAGATAGAGCTCAATAGAACCTTTGTATAAGGATGTTTTGCATCTGCTAAATGGAATGCATCTAGCTCTTCAACGATAGCACCTTTATACATAACCACTACCTTATGACACATAGTACGAATGAACGCAATATCATGAGCGATAAATAGATATGTTAAATTTTTCTTCTTTTGTAAACGCGCTAGTAAATAGGCGATGGAGTCTTGTACAGACACGTCTAGAGCACTTGTTGCCTCATCTAGAACAAGAATTTCTGGTTCAAGTACAATGGCACGAGCAATGGCCACACGTTGACGTTGGCCGCCAGACATTTCATGAGGATAACGATGCATGAACTCGCGAGGTAGGTCTACCATTTCAAGATAGTCACCTGCGATTTGTTCTTCTTTTCCTTTTTCTAGAAGCCCAAAATTGTATAACGGTTCAAGGATAATATCCTTTACCTTCATACGAGGATTGAAGGCCGCAGATGGATCTTGGAATACCATTTGAATTTTCTTGCGGTATTCTTTCGTTTGCTCAGAGTTCATATGTTGAATCTCTACACCATCTACATAAATCTCGCCTTCCGTAATAGGCAGCATCTTCATAATCATACGAACCAAAGTCGTTTTACCAGAGCCAGATTCCCCTACAATCCCAAGGGACTCGCCTTTTTCTAAGGTGATATTAATACTCTTACATGCTTCGAGCTCACCACCAGTAGGAAGTGGGAATCGTTTACATACATTTTTTAATTCTACAGCGTAGTTAGTCAATGTAACGACCTCCTTCCAATGTTGGTACAGCATCTTTTAATTGCTTCGTATATTCGTTAGATGGGTTTTCCAAAATATCTTGCGGTGTGCCAGCATCAACAACACGACCCTTTTTCATAACAATAATATAGTCGGACATATAGGCCGCTACACCAAGGTTATGCGTAACCATTACGATAGCAGAATTATGCTCTTTAGCAAGTTCTAGCATTTGCATAACAACTTGTGATTGTGTTGTTACATCTAAAGCAGATGTAGGTTCATCACCAATTAATAACGCAGGATCCATTGCTAATGCCATAGCAATACCCACACGTTGGCGTTGACCACCGGATAACTCATGAGGATAACGGCGCAATATATCTGCTCCATTAGGAAGAGACACAGATTCTAATAACTCAATTGCTCGTCGATCACATTCATCATTGGTAATTTCTATATGAGATTTGAATAATTCTCTAAACTGTTTACCTATGCGAACTATTGGGTCTAAAGCACTACCACTATCTTGGAAAATCATGGCCATGTCTTTACCACGTATAGCTCTCCACTCTGACTTAGATAGGGTGCGAAGGTCTTGACCATTAAAGAGCATTGTACCATCTGTGACCTCACCACCTATAGGCAATAAACCCATGAGGGCCCGGATCACGGTAGTTTTACCGGATCCAGATTCCCCTACAATGGTCAATACCTTACCGCGTTCCAAGGTAAAGTTTACATCCATAACAGCAGGCACACCTTGGTACGCGATGTTAAGGTTCTCTACAGTTAGTATGTTTTCTGCCATTATAGCTCCTTATTATTTTGTAATTTTATTAGTAATCCAGTAGTAGTCACTTGGGTACATAACAGCACCTTTCAAGTAAGAACCAGTAACGATATTAGTTTTAGGGTAACCTAAGAATAATGCAGCACCATCATTCATCAATAATTGTTGAATTTGAATTGCATAGTCACGACGTTTTGCAGGATCAAATTCAGTTTCAGCAGCATCTAATAATTGGTCAACTTGTGGATTGGAGTAACCAGAACCGTTTTGAGGGTTGGAACCATCCACATTAGTATGCCAGTAGTTAGCTAAGAACCAGATTGGATCGCCTGTATTAGCAGTTACGATGTTGGAGATAAGCATATCATAGTCGCCATCTTGACCCATTTTATCAATCAAGTTATAGTCAACTGTTTTGATTTTCATGTCGATACCCACTTTTTTAAGGTCTGCTTGAACAGCTTCTGCATAAAGTGGTAATTCTGCACGAGAGTTATATACTACGAAGTTGAATGTTAATGGTTTGCCATCTTTATCAAGGATGCCGTCCCCATCAGTATCTTTCCAGCCATCTTCTGCTAATAATTGTTTAGAACGTTCAGGATTATACGCATTAGGATCTTTCAAATCTTTGAAGCCATAGTCCATGGATGGTGGAATTGGTGCGGAACCAGGAATGAATGTGCCTTTTAGCAATACATCGGCATAGTTTTTGCGATCTGTTGCGGAAATTACAGCTGCACGAACTTTGTCATCACCAAGAACACCTTTTTGGTTGATACGAGCCAATACTACGCGAAGAGATGCGATTTCATCAACCTTGAACTTATCGTTATTTTGGAATAAGCCCATTTCACCAGCACCGATGTTAACCGCCATATCAACATCACCAGATTGCAAGCTCATAGCACGCGTATTAGGATCGTCGATGGAAGGAATTTCTACAGTTTTAAATGGTACTGTACCATCCCAATAGTTTTCGTTAGCAGCCATCTCAGCACGTTCTTTTGTGAAAGATTTAACTACGTATGGACCTGTACCAATAGGACCTTCCTTCGCAAAGTTACGGCCATCTTTTTCAGATTGTACATCAACGATTAGGAATAACGGATCCGCTAAAAGGCCAGGCATATTAGGATATTCTTTTGTTGTATGAATAACTAATTGTTGACCATTAGCTTCCATAGAGTCATATTCGAAGAATGTTTTTGCACGATTGGATTTTTCAAAAGCCCGTTCGATAGATGCTTTAACTGCTGCAGCATCAACTTTTTTACCATTAGAGAATTTCACCTTATCATTGATTGTGAAAGTCCACGTTTTATGGTCTGGGGATACTTCCCATTTAGATGCAATCCATGGTTGAGGTTTCATTTGTTCGTCAAACTTAGCCAATGTTTCGCCTACACCATAGCGCATGACAACCCATGCGAAGAAGTTTTCTGTAGGTTCTAATGTGGATGCGAAGTTAGTTACACCAACTTTTAAAACATCCTTATTAGCAGCACCATTATTATCAGAGCCGCAACCAGCAATGAAGGAACCCATCATTACAATGCTAAGACCTGCTAAGAGGGCTTTTTTCCAAGATTTTTTCATGTAAAATCTCCTTGTACCATTACATATAAACATAAAACATACACATCATGACCACTACAATCTACAATAGTCATAATGGAAAAACCTTATTACCGCCTATTTATATAACAACTTTCACAACACAAGCTATAAATAAGCATCACACGTAACTAACCTTGGTTCTTAGGATCCACTACGTCCCGTAAGGAATCAGACCAAAGGTTAAAGATAGCAACTACGATAAGGATGGACATACCAGGGAATGCCATGAGCCAAGGGCTCGTTTGCAAATATTGGCGTCCTTCATTAAGCATAAGACCCCATTCTGGTGTTGGTGGTTGAGCACCAAAGCCAAGGAAGGAAAGACCTGCTACTTCAATCATGATAGCCCCAATATCAAGTGCCCCTGTTGTAACAACAAGAGGAAGGATATTGGGAATGATATGACGTCTTAGAATAGTCGTTGTAGAGGCCCCCATCATGACAGCCGCCGTTACATACTCTTCACCGCGAACTTTCAACGTCATAGACCGTACAAGACGAGCATATTTTGCCCAACCAACTACAGATAGCGCTATAATCGTATTCACAATGCTACCACCCAAAATACCAGCAATAGCAATGGCTAACACAACGCCTGGGAAGGATAACATAATATCTGCAAAACGCATGAGGACCATTTCGATTTTACCACCGAAATAACCAGCTACGGCACCGATAATAGTACCAATGCTTACCATGATAACAACGATACTGACACCCATAAACAAGGATAACTGTGTACCATAAATGATGCGAGACAATACATCACGACCAAGCTTATCTGTACCAAACCAATGTTGACTACTTGGCGCTTGTAATGCTTGACTCAGATTTGAGCTAAAAGCATCACCCGGAGCAAGCCATGGTGCAAATATAGCTATGAGAACTACCGCAATCATCAAGGCGCTATAGAAAGAGAACAATTTATGTTTTTGAATAAATTCTGCCATTATGCTCTCTCCCTTTTCAATCTAGGGTCTAATAGGATATATGACGCATCAACTAATGCGTTAATACACATATATGCTAAGGCAACCCACAACACAAAACCTTCGATCAATGGATAGTCGCGCATAGTAATGGCATATACTGCCATATTCCCAAGGCCAGGCCAGGAGAATACCATTTCAATAACTGCAACACCGCCTAATAACCAACCGATAACAACGCCTAGTATAGTGATGAGTGGTAATACTGCATTAGGCAAAATATGACCGAATAAAATTTTCATCTCACTCACACCACGAGCACGTGCGCCGATAACATAATCCTTTTGCATTTCTTCAAGAATAACGAGACGAACTTGGCGCATGTACTTGGACCCGACTACAACAGCTAATGTAACGGCTGGTAGAATTACACCGATAGGAGTTACACGAGAAGATGCAATAGGAACAAGTCCTAATTTAAGGCCAAAGATATAAATCAGTACAAGGCCTAACCAGAATGATGGCATAGACACGCCTACAAAGGAAGCAACGCGCAACAGATAGTCGATCCATTTGTTTCGATTTAAGGCGCTTATAATCCCTGCCGGCAATGCATAGAGCAATGTAAATACTAATGATGTACCTGCCAACATAACTGTCCCTGGCAAAGCCTCCAACATACGATCTACAACAGGCTTTTTAGCAGAGTAACTCATCCCTAAGTCACCTTGTGCAGCATTCACAACCCAGTTTGCATATTGCACTATAAACGGTTTATCTAACCCAAGCTGAGCTCGAGTTTCATCGATAAGCTCCTGAGATACAATTGTATCTGCCGTTTCTAGTAACATCGTTACTGGATCGCCTGGTGCTAAATAAGTGAGACAAAATGTTAAAAAAGTAATGCCAAACAGTGTAACAATGAATTGACCTAGCTGTTTAGCAAAGCGTTTGCCCATAGGCGCCTCCTCCTATACTCTCTAAATACTACAATAATCTAAATGAACAACTAATATGCTTATTTCACCCGATATAGCAGAGGTGCATATAGGAAAACAACAAAAAAGGTTAGTCCACCTGACTAACCTAAATTAAACACGGCATATACATGCCATGCCATCTAGAGCAGGCTTTCTGACTCATGATTCATCGCAACATTTCGGCCTTCCCAGTCTCCTAGTGACCCTATAATGAAACCTTGCTCCTCATTACAGCTATTTGCATAGTATGGGATTTCCACCCATTTTCCTCTTTTACGCTCGGTAATACCGACACTCATTAGTTTATTCATTTTTATCGATTATAAATATACTATATTAATATTATGTTTACAATACGCATACCCCTTAGGGGTATCATTATATTCAATAAAATCAATATAATTTTTATACTAATAAAAAATATCGATTAGTGATAATTGTCAATTTTATGTATAAACCCCTAAAAATACCTTTATATATATAATTTTTCAAGCATAGACTGTATATAGATGTATATATATTAAAAAATGTGATAATAAAGGGCCATATAATATTTCTTTATATAAAATAAGCATTTATTAATCTCCTCCTAATACGTATCCAGTAACTCAACGATCAAAGGATAAGTCTACCCAAAAAGCTGAACCCCATATACGGTTAAAATACATACAACGGTTTAAAATACATGTAACGATTTAAATTACATACAAAAAAGAGGCTATTACCTAGTAACAGCCTCTAATAAGACGAGAGATATTCAGTTAATCGATACTTTGTTGTAAGCGGTGCGCTTTGCGTGTAGTCCACGCTTTACGCAAAACATAGATCACGAAACCGATGCTTACCGCTACTGCACTACCTACCATAGCATCAAAGCCACATGCGTAAATTGCATATAAACAGTAGATAACGCCTGCGCCGAACACGTAGTTGGAACGTTTAATACGGCTTTCAGCTACACCAGCCATACGCATCATTGTAGGTACTGCCAAGATGCACAATACATACGGTACTACGTTAGTTACAACCGCTAAGTTTACTAAGATTTCAAATTGCTCACGTAAGGAGTCGCTAGCAGTGAACAAAGTAAGTAATGTTTCAACAGCGAGTAAAATGAATACGCCACGAACAGGAGCATCTTTGCTATTTACACGAGCAAATACTTTAGGGAAGTAACCATTTTCCGCTGCGCTTTTGAATACGCGAGACAATGTGAATTGCCAGCAAAGCAAAGCGCCAAAGCAAGAAATAACCATTGCAGCCATAACGATGTCTGCAATTGTATCATTAAACATGTATACAAATGTCAAACCAAATGGTGCATTAGAATTTAACAAGTCAATGTTAGGCACGATACCTGCCATAACATTCGTGGACAAGATGTAAACCACTGCCACTGCTAATGTACCTGCCACAGTAGCGATAGGTACGTTTTTCTTTGGATTCTCAACAGCATCTGCATTAGCCGCTGCGGACTCAAATCCTAGGAAGCCCCACAAAGTGAGGGAAATGGATTGTTTTACTGCATCGTAAAACGGAAGATCATTTGGGTTCCAAGCCGCCCAATAAATAGACGGATCAAACCAATACCAGCCGATTGTACCAATTAATAAAACCGGCACAATAGAGCCCCAAATAGTCATGTTGCTGAGTCGACCTGTGAAGCGATTACCACGGAAGTTCAAAATCGCTGCAAACCACAAAAGCACAATTGTTACTTGGCTTGTTTGTGTTGCATTAAGGTCAACACCAAAGAAAGCTGCGCCATAACCTACGGCAGATACCGCGATGGCGATATTAGCAATGATGAGAGATATGCTGTAAGCATAGCTCGCCATAAAATGTCCAGTTTTACCGAAGCGGTGTTCTGCATAACCGCCCATGCCCCCTCTAATCTGAGAGAACATACCCGCTTGAGCAAAAATATACGCTAACAGAAGCGCACCCACAGCTGTTACGAGCCAAGATAAAACTGAAATAGTACCAACTTGAGCCAAATTAGTTGGTAACATAATGATCCCAGCTCCTAGCATATTGGCTGCTACCATTGTGGTTAGCTGGAATACAGACATTTTTTTAGCGGTGGTTTTCATGTATCAATCCCCTTTCAAAAGGTGAATTTTTTCTCGTCCATAATTCACTTAAATATAATATACCGCTAAGTAAATTCAGTTCGTGCTGTGATGGGCTTGAATGTGAATTTACCGTTGTTATTCTTATTACGAATTAAATAATAACACCTATGAACCCAAAATGAAAGTACTTTATTGGCGGACAAGCATTATTACACGAATTGAATAAATTATAGTTAATTTATCATCTAAAACGAACAGAACTCATTTTAACAATGACAGGGTGTATTTTTACCCCATTTTATTCTGTGTATATATGTGATTTTTACTATCTATCATGGTTATAGTGTCCTAGTACAAGACTATTGTTTTTGCGCAGTCCACTGTATGCGTACATAAATTTACACCATTTTAATAGTAATTTATCAATTAGAATAACTCTTTTCTAGAAATTATCTATCATTCAAATAAAAAATCGATATACACATAAGCTTAAAGGTTAATATAAAGCACTTTAACATAAGACTTATATGTATATCGATCTTAAATTTTCAATGTCACAAGAGTAACTATTACTTTGAATGTTACTCTTGTACAGGATGTAGCCCTAAATCAAAACATTAGGCTTACTAAAGCAATTATGCTTGCACAGATTCTACAATTGCTTTCCACTGAGCAATTTGTTTTTCTTCTCCAGCGATAACAGCTTTACCATTGCTACGTTGTCTTTCCACACATTCTGGAGCAGTACCAGAATAGTTATTACGACCAGCTACGCAAGCTTCGATGGAAATGGCATCAAGGATATCTACATCAAAATGATGTGAGATAGCTTTGAAGTCCTCAACGGATAAATCAAGCAATACACAACCTTTTTCAATGCAATGATGTACAGCATTACCTACGATTTCATGAGCTTCACGGAATGGAACGCCTTTTTTCGCAAGGTAATCGGCCATATCTGTAGCATTAGAGAAGTCATCATCGAGGACAGCTTTCATATGCGCCCCATTGACCTTCATACCACGGACCATAGCCGCATTAATGGACAATGCAAAGTGTACTGTATCGATAGCATCAAAAATGCCCTCTTTATCCTCTTGCATATCTTTATTATATGTAAGTGGCAAGCCTTTTAATGTAGTTAATAAACCTAACAAGTGGCCATAGGTACGACCTGTTTTACCACGAACGAGTTCACATACGTCAGGATTTTTCTTTTGTGGCATAATGCTAGAGCCTGTGCAATGAGCATCATCAAGTTCAATGAAGTTAAACTCATTGGTAGACCACAAAATCAATTCTTCGCTAAGACGGCTCAAATGCATCATCACAAGAGATGCAAAGGACAAGAATTCAACTACATAGTCACGGTCAGATACGGCATCCATACTATTTTCGTAAATACGAGAGAAGCCGAGTAGCTTTTGCGTATAGGTTTGATCAATACCGTACGTAGAACCAGCTAAGGCCCCTGCACCAAGTGGCATGATGTCTGCGTGTTTGAAGACCATCAACAAACGGTCAAAGTCGCGCTCTAGCATAGAGAAGTATGCCATCATATGATGACCAAACAATACAGGTTGAGCCCGTTGTAAATGCGTATAGCCAGGCATGATAACATCGCTGTATTTTTCAGCCGTTTCTATGAGAGCTTTTTGCATATCTACGATAAGCTCGCCCATTTCTACTACGGCTTTACGCACGTACATGTGCAAATCTACTGCGCATTGGTCATTACGGCTACGGCCGGTATGTAAGCGGCCACCGGCTTCACCAATATCATCTGTTAGGCGCTTTTCAATATTCATATGAATATCTTCAAGAGCCACGGAGAATGGGAACTCCCCTTTATCGATTTGGCCTTTTATCTTTGTTAAGCCCTCAACAATAGCGTCCCGATCTGCGTCGGAGATAATATTTTGTTTTGCTAGCATAGTCGCATGTGCTTTACTGCCTGCAATATCTTCGGCGTACATCCGCGCATCAAAAGCGATAGAGGATGTAAAATCCTCTACCGCTTTATCAGTGCCTTTTGTGAAACGCCCGCCCCACAATTTAGCCATTATTTACCTGCCTTTTCTTTCATTAATGCATTAATTTTAAGAGGTAAACCGAACAAGTTGATGAAACCAGCCGCATCAGCTTGGTTGTATACATCATCTTCTTCGAATGTTACGAAATCTTCGCTGTACAAGGAGTATGGAGAAGTTGCACCAGCAGAGATAATGTTGCCTTTGTACAATTTAAGTTTTACTTCACCAGTTACAGTTTTTTGAGTTTCATCAACGAATGCTTGCAAAGCGTTCATCAATGGTGCGAACCACATGCCATCGTATACAAGTTCAGCGTATTTGTTAGCAATAAGTTCTTTGTAGTGGTATGTAGCTCTGTCGAGGCAAAGGTATTCAAGTTCTCTGTGAGCATACATGATGATGGATCCACCTGGATTTTCATAAACGCCACGGGATTTCATGCCTACTAATCTATTTTCAACGATATCTACAACGCCTACGCCATAGTGTGCACCGATTTCGTTGAGTTTTTCTAATAATTGTAATGGAGTACCTTCTTGGCCATCTACTGCTACAGGTACGCCATCTTTGAAGGATACAGTTACATAACCAGCTTCATCTGGAGCTTGTTCAGGAGTATGTGTTACCAAGTACACATCATCTTTAGGAGCATTTGCTGGATTTTCAAGATCGCCGCCTTCATGGGACAAATGCCATACGTTTTGGTCCATGGAATATGGATGAGATTTTGTAGCTACTACTGGAATGTCGTGCTTAGCAGCATACTCCATGCAGTCAGTTCTAGATTTCAAATCCCACTCTCTCCAAGGAGCGATGATTTTCATATTAGGAGCCAATGCTTTGATAGCAAGTTCGAAACGAACTTGGTCATTACCTTTACCAGTTGCACCGTGAGCGATAGCATCAGCGCCTTCTTTTTTAGCAATATCTACAAGGATTTTACCGATTAAAGGTCTAGCGAAGGATGTACCTAATAAATATTTGCCTTCATAAACTGCACCAGCTTTTACTGTTGGCCACACATAATCTTTTACGAACTCTTCTTTAGCGTCAACAATATACGCTTTAGAAGCACCAGATTTGATTGCTTTTTTCTCAACTGCATCATAATCCTCAGGTTGACCCAAGTCTACGCATACGGCGATAACTTCAGCGCCATAATTTTCTTTTAACCAAGGAATGATAACGGATGTGTCTAAACCACCAGAATATGCGAGTACTACTTTATTTGCTTTACCCATGATAACACCTCATAAAAAACTTACTATGTATTTTAACTCATATAATCAATATTATATCAGATAATTGTGAAAGCACCGTGGCATCTAGCTCAATGGTCATTCCCTCTTTCTGACAAAAAATAGTATACACCTGTATAATTATAAATGCAAGTATTATTTTTATTCAATTTAATAATATATTTCGGAACGTAACTATTTATCATAAAAAAATCTCTGTTAGCCAATTACCAATCAACTAACAGAGATGTTACTATACTTATTTAATTATTCGTCCACAAGGCCCAAGTCTTGTTTGTATGCATAATCAGCTTCGGCTTGTGTAATCATACCTTGGTCTACCATTTGTTCGAGCACCAGTTTTTGTCGTGCCTTAGCTCCTTTATAATTCGTATAAGGATCTAAGTAAGATGGTGCGTTAGGCAAGGCTGCGAGCATAGCGCTTTGACCTAATGTCAATCGGCTCGGGCTTGTCCCAAAGTAGCCATGTGCTGCTTCGTAGATACCGTAGTAATTATGACCATAATATACGGTATTTAAATACATGGTGAGAATTTCTTCCTTCGTGTAGTAATGTTCCATTTCACTCGCCAAGATTGCTTCTTCTATCTTACGGCTCATAATGCGTTTTGATGAAAGGAAGAGATTTTTTACGACTTGTTGTGTTATGGTGCTGCCGCCCTCTACAGTTTCACCAGCGATGGTATTCGTATAAAAGGCGCGAATGATACCAAGTACATCTATAGCACCATGCTTATAATATCGCTTATCCTCTATGGCGATGAGTGCATTCTTTGTATATTCTGGAATGACATCTCCCTTTACCCAATGTTCTTTAGAAACACGTTGGTTCAGTGCCGTCTCTACCTTTTCTTTAAAGGTAAATAATCGTATAATACGATCTGTGCGACTAAGGGTATCTTCACCTTGTTCTATGCGTTTTTCAACAGTTGTATGCGCGTTACTTTCACGATCTGTACCTTGAACCCTATGGTATCCATCATATATAAACACGGCCAGTATCATAACTAACACAAATACCACTAGGTTCCGAAGGTAGCGAAACACTTTCATTGCTTTCACCTATTTCATAAAGGCCCGTAGTATATACCTATAGACAAATTTAAATTCTATATGCATTACAGTACCTTATATACATATACAAACACATTGTGTATTAAATGTATTGTATCACATCAATTAAGAAGAAGATATATATTACAAGGTCTAAATAGATGTGTATAATATAAAATACATGCCATGCTATTTTAAAAGTATATATTTAAATGTACCTTTGAATACAGATATTCACATACATCCATATACAATATAAATCTATATATGTAGATTTAATGCATATTAGGTATACTTATTAAGTTGTATTACAAACTTTACATGGAGTATAATAATAAGGATGATAAAAAACATGCCCATTGGAGGAGTATTATGAAACAATGTATGGATTCAGAAAATCTACATCGTCGATTGCGTAAAATCCTTGGTCAAGTGCAAGCTATTGATCGAATGATTGAAGAAGACATTCCATGCGAAGATGTGTTGAGCCAAATTAATGCAGCTAAGTCTGCACTACATAAAGTAGGTCAAGTAGTCCTTGAAGGGCATATCAACCACTGCGTACGAGATGGTATCGAACACGGTGACGTAGAAAAAACCATTAGCGACTTTACAAAGGCTGTAGAGCGCTTTGCAAACATGGGAAAATAAAGAAGAGGCTAAACCGCCTCTTCTTTTTTTACTTGAAACTACACGCTAATAGTTTTGTAAATTCGCCATATTAAATTAAAGGTAACATTTAATCAAATCAACCAAAACATAAAACATATACAAAAATCATATACATAAAACATATAGATCAACAAAAAAGGACTCTACATTCGTAGAGTCCTTTGTATTACCACATTGTATTAGTCGTGGTTAGTTGTTAAGAATTCGCTTAATGCAGCAAGTGCATCGTCTTCGTCAGCACCGTCAGCTGTCAATGTAACGGATGTACCTTTTGTAGCGCCCAAAGTCAATACAGTTAAGATGGATTTAGCATCAGCTGTTTTGCCGTTAGCAGCGATTGTCAATTTGGAAGCATATTTAGCAGCCAATTGTGTGAAAGCTGTAGCAGGACGAGCATGTAAACCAGATTCGTTAGTAATTTCTACTGTTAATTCTTTCATGATAACCTCTTTCTATCTCGATAGGCTGTGCCTATCCCATACGTTCTAATAGATATATTGTATCAATTTCAAGCATTTCAATTCAAGTATATTGAAAGTTATTTGCTATACAACAGAATTATAGTAAGCCTTTTTCAGCTAATACAGATTTAGCATATTCTGTAATTTCTTCAGCTGTATCCATGGAAAGTGCTTTATTAGCCACCTCTTCACATTCTGCTTTAGAAACAGAGCGCAAGATTTTCTTAATAAGTGGTATAGAAGATGCTGTCATGGAGAATTCATCAAGACCCAAGCCTAATAAGATCATGGTAGCCACAGGGTCACTAGCGAGTTCACCACACATGCCTGTAAATTTACCTTGTTCATGGCTCGCATCGATAACATGCTTAATAAGACGTAATACGCCTGGATGCAATGGTTGATATAGAGCGCCAATAGATTCGTTCATACGATCTACTGCCAATGTGTATTGACATAAATCGTTGGTACCAATACTGAAGAAGTCTACGTATTTAGCTAAAATTGGAGAAATAACAGCAGCTGCTGGTACTTCAATCATAATACCAACCTTGATATCCTTGTTGAATTCTTTGCCTTCAGCTGTAAGTTCTGCCTTACATTCTTCAAGCATAGCATTCGCTTGTTTCACTTCTTCTACGGAAGCAATCATAGGGTACATGATGTGAATATCGCCAAAGGCACTAGCACGCAATAACGCACGCAATTGTACTTTGAAGATATCTGGGCGGTTCAAGGAAATACGAATTGCACGGTAACCAAGGAATGGATTCATTTCAGTTGGCAAATCAAGGCACTTCAACTCCTTGTCACCACCAATATCCATGGTACGAATGATAACAGGTTGTCCCTGCATATCTTCTGCAACCTTTTTGTATTCTTCAAACTGCACATCTTCTGCTGGCAATTCGTCGTTTTCCATGTACAAGAATTCTGTACGATATAAGCCGATACCTTGTGCGCCCATTGTAAGAGCATGTTTAGCATCTTTAGACTTACCGATATTGCCAAATAATTCTACATGATGACCATCTGTAGTCTTAGCTTCAAGATTGGCAGATTCGCGCAAGCGTTTTAATTCCTCTTGGTATGCAGTAGCTTGATTTGTATATTCAGCCCAATCCGCATCAGATGGATTTGTTTCGACAACACCATCTGTACCAAGTACAACAGCTTTCTCGCCATCTACGAAGCCTTCAATATCACCAACGCCCATAACGGCAGGGATTTCTAAGGTACGTGCCATGATAGCCGCATGAGATGTAGGGCCACCAGCAGCTGTTACAATGCCTTTTACCACATTTTTATCTAGAGAAGCCGTATCGGATGGTGCTAAATCATGAGCTACTAAGATAACCTCCCCAGAAATATGGGATAAGCCACGAGGGTTCATACCTAACATGTTGCGCATCAAACGATCACCGATATCTTTGATATCTGCGCCGCGTTCGCGCATGTATGGATCTTCCATACCGAGGAAGATATTGGCAAAGGTTTCAATGGTTTGAGCTGTAGCCGCTACAACATTAGTATGGCTAGACTCAACGAGGGATTTAATACCATCAGATAAAGATGGGTCTTGAGCAATTTGCATATGTGCTTCAAAAATAGCCGCCTCTTCAGGGCCCATTTCTTTCAAAGCCTTTTGACGGATTGTATCCAATTGTTTTAAGGTAGATGCCATAGCAGCAGCAAACTTACCAATTTCCGCTTCTACCTGATCCTCTGCTACAGTGTAATCAGGAATGACAATTTCCTCTTGAATATATCTATATACATTGCCTACTGCAACGCCACGAGATCCAGAAATCCCTTGAATTCGCATATGTGTTCCTCTTTCTATTACGATAAACTACATTACTCTTTATTTTATCATTTCTACGGTAAACAATAAAGTAATAGAGCCCTATATATCCGCCTTTCAGGTTGTCCCACGTGGGTTAATTTTTAACTCATGTTCATATTTCTCAACCGTCTTAATACGTACTATAACAAGTACTTTAAAAGGAGGTCATTTTTTGCTTGTTTTTACTTTAATTTTATAAAGTTACACCCCATAATTGAAAGCTATTTATGATATAATAATATAGAATATATAATATTATACATATGAGACTTTCACGGGCTTCATGGTGAAAGTCTTACTTATTGATAGGAGACTTTATGAAATTAACTAAAATGCATGGTCTTGGCAATGATTTTATCCTCTTTGCCGACCCTCAAGGTGCCAACAAAGACTATACTGATTTAGCCATTCGCCTTTGTGATCGCCGTACCGGTATTGGTGCTGATGGTTTAGTCATTGTTGTACCATCTGACACATGTGATGTGCGCATGCGCATCATCAACTCCGATGGTAGTGAAGCTGAAATGTGTGGCAATGGTATTCGATGCTTTGCCAAATACGCTTACGAACACGGAGAAATTACAAAAGAAACTTTCACCATCGAAACATTAGCAGGTGTTATGAAGCCAACCTTAACCATCGAAAATGGTGTGGTTACACTCGTCACAGTAGATATGGGTAAACCATTCTTTAACAGTAAAGATGTGCCTATGAATGTAGACATGGATAAGGTCATCGACGTAGACATCGATGTAAATGGCGAAACTGTAACAGTGAGCTCCGTATTGCTCGGTGTACCGCACACAGAGGTTTACGTAGAAGACATTACAAATGCCCCTGTTACGACACAAGGCCCAATCCTTGAAAAACACGATGCATTCCCATCCAATACAAATGTTAACTATATTGAGGTAGTGAACGACAAACACATTAAGGTTCGCACATGGGAACGCGGTGCTGGTGCTACATTAGCATGTGGTACAGGCTCTTGTGCCTCTGCCGTTATGTCCTTCGAAAAAGGCTTAACAGGTCGCGAAGTAGACGTAGAACTTTACTTAGGAACATTGCATATTTCATACTTGGAGGATGGCACGGTGCTCATGACAGGCCCTGCTGAGGAAGTCTTCGAAACAGAACTTCCTATCGATTAAGATGAAGTGGTTACAACTCATATTAAATGCGTTTCTAAAGTATCAACAAGGCCGTTCACTGATGCCGAAAAATACAGAGCCCCTCTTAGGCTTACTCCTATCCATACTCGTCATCATCATCGCCGTAGCCAATAGCATTGCCATCGGTTACGCCTTGATTGTAGTATGGTGCATTATGGCTTATGTGTTCTACCGCAAAGGGTACCAACCAAAGGAACTACTAAACCTATCATGGACAGGTGCTAAAACATCTATTGTGGTGATGCAAATATTCCTGCTCATCGGTTGGCTCATCGCCATGTGGCAAGCGGCAGGTATTATACCTATGATTATCGCCACAGGCATCGACTTGATTGATCCTTCTATCTTTATCGCTTGTGCCTTTTTATTAACCGCACTAGTGAGCATGCTGTTAGGAACTGCCCTTGGCACTGTGGGTACCATAGGTATTGTACTCATTACGATGGCAAAAGCCGGTAACATTCCTGAAAATATTGTAGCAGGCGCCATCATTGCTGGTGCTTACTTTGGTGATCGGAACGGTCCTTTATCATCTAGCGCCTCTCTCGTAGCGGCCTTAACGCATACAAAGGTATCGACCAATATCCCTATTATGTTTAAGGATGGTCTACCAGCACTTGTTATTTCTACAGTGCTCTACCTAATACTATCGCAGTGGTTCCCTCTCAACTATACAAATAGCTTACTGTCTGATACGATTCACTTTGTGTTCAACATCGATTGGACCTTATGGATTCCAGTGATCATCGTCATTGGTCTATTGCCTTTGAAAGTATCTATCCGTTGGCCTATCGGCCTTAGTGCATTAGCAGCGGCAATTTTGGCTTATACCAATCAGGGAGCTACACTTTCTGATTTAGGCTGGTATACCTTAACAGGCTTTGAACTACCACATTATAATCCACTAGCAGATATCATTCACGGCGGTGGCTTACAAACAATGTTCATCCCTACCCTTTCCATTTTTATGGCCACTGCCATTTCTGGCATGCTCGAAGGGGTTGGTTTCTGGAATGATGTAAGACAACTATTAGAACGAGCTAAAACGCGTAGCGATGTATTTGCTGCTAATGTAGGTCTCGCCTTTTTAACAGGTGCTGTAGGTTGTAGTCAAGCTATTGCGGTTGTGATGACCCATTCTATTATGCGTATTACGTACGCACAACGAGGCATCCAAGACGAAGATGTGATGCTCGACTTTGAAAACAGCGGCATCGTCATTGCCCCCTTACTACCATGGAACATCGCCGCTTATGTACCTGTAGTTATGATGGGTACTAGTACAGCTGGCTATGTACCATTCGCCTTCTTCCTATACCTCGTACCGCTCCTATACTGGTTACGACTACGGAAGCAAGATCAACCAATCATAGGCTAATTTATTTATCTTAAAGGGGAATTTGTATGATTTACACCATTACCTTTAACCCAGCCCTCGATTATATTGTACGTCTTGATCAACTCAAGACAGGCACCATTAATCGCACCACCCAAGAGTACATTCTCGGTGGCGGCAAGGGTATCAACGTATCCATCGTGCTCAACAATCTCGGTATGAATACAACGGCACTCGGATTCATCGCCGGTTTCACAGGGGAAGAAATCGTAACACAACTGAACCAATTCGGTGTGAAAGAAGATTTCATCCGTCTTCGCGAAGGTTTAACCCGTATCAATGTTAAGGTGAAAGCCTCTAACGAAGAAACAGAAATTAACGGCCGTGGCCCTATCATCGCAGACGACGAACTAGAAGCACTCTACAAACAACTCGATGCATTGACAGAACAGGATACATTGATCCTTGCAGGCAGCATTCCTTCCAGCTTACCAAGCGATATGTACGAACTCATTATGGAGCGCTTACAACATAAAAATATTCGCATTGTCGTAGATGCTACGAAAGACTTGCTCACACGGGTCTTGCCATATAAACCGTTCTTAATTAAACCAAATAATCACGAGCTTAGCGAAATATTTGGTCGTACCCTTTCCACAAAGGATGACCTCGTAGAGGCAGCTAAGGCATTACAAGAGAAAGGCGCACAACATGTGCTCATCTCCATGGCTGGTGATGGAGCTATCTTGGTCGCTGCTGACGGTACTGTATATACGAGCCCAGCCCCTAAGGGTACACTCGTAAACTCCGTAGGCGCTGGCGATTCCATGGTGGCTGGCTTTATTACAGGCTTTGAAAAAACAGGCGACCTACAAGAGGCGCTCTACTGGGGCATCTCCAGTGGCTCTGCCTCCGCTTACTCTGAAAATCTCGCTACGCTAGCAGAAGTAGAAGCACTACTTTCACAAGTACGAGTTAACTAGTTTTCTATTTTATGTGCATCAAGGAGTACATATATGCAAATCACTGATTTATTAAAACCTCAATCCGTCCTGCTAAATGCAGATCCTGTCACAAAGGCTGACGCTATTTATACCTTAGGCGAGTTAATGGAAAAAGGTGGCAACCTCATCGATAAAGGTGAGTACTTAGCAGCCGTTTTCGCTCGTGAAGAATCTGGCTCCACAGGCCTTGGCGACGGCATTGCTACACCACATGCTAAATCCGCAGGCGTAAAAGAAGCAGGCCTAGCAGCTATGGTTGTGCCTCACGGCGTAGACTTCGAAGCACTCGACGGTCAACCATCTCGTTTATTCTTCATGATTGCAGCTCCAGAAGGCGCCGCTGACACTCATGTAGAGGTATTGAGCCAATTAGCTATGATGGTTATCGATCCAGATTTCAAAGAGGCCCTCATCGCTGCTCCAACTGTTGAACGTTTTTTGGAACTGGTAACAGCGAAAGAACAAGGCAACTTTGATCCATCCGTTGAAGGTTTCATTAAAACCGCAGAACCCCAAGCAGAGGAAACTGAAACAGCTGACACTAACACAGCAACTGTACCGGCTGGAACGGCTGCAGCAGTTGAAAAGATCACTGTAGATAACCCACATTACGACGTATTAGCCGTAACTGGTTGCCCTACAGGTATCGCACATACTTACATGGCTGCGGAATCCTTAGAGCGGAAAGCTAAAGAAATGGGCATTTCCTTAAAAGTAGAAAAGAATGGTGCGTCTGGCGTAAAAGATGCTCTTACAGCAGAAGAAATCCAACATGCAAAATGCATTATCGTCGCTTCTGACCGCCAAGTAGAAATGGCTCGCTTCGATGGCAAGCCTATGATCCAAACAAAGGTAGCTAATGGCATCAATAAAGCAGAAGAATTATTGCGTGAAGCTACAGCTGGAACAGCACCTGTATATCATGCATCTACTGCTGACCGCGAATCCGCTGAAATCGCTGCTAGCGCCTCTGACAGTGTAGGCCGTCAAATCTACAAACACTTGATGAACGGTGTATCTCACATGTTGCCATTCGTTATCGGTGGCGGTATCTTGATTGCCCTTGCATTCTTATTCGATACATTTGATCCTGCAAACCCTAAAAACTTCGGTTCCGGCACACCTTTATCTGGCTTCTTAATGCAAATTGGTGGTGCATCCTTCGGCTTCATGTTACCAGTATTAGCTGGTTACATCGCTATGAGTATTGCTGACCGCCCAGGTCTTGTAGCTGGTTTCGTTGGTGGCTTATTAGCTAACCAAGGTGGCTCTGGTTTCCTTGGCGCATTGATTGCCGGCTTTGCTGCAGGTTATTTAGTATTATTAGTTAAGAAATTAGTATCTGGTTTGCCTCAAGCATTAGAAGGTACAAAACCAGTTCTCTTCTATCCTGTACTCGGTGTATTATTCATCGGTCTTGCTATTACCTTCGTAATTAACCCTCCTGTATCCGCACTTAACCACTGGTTAATGGACTCCTTACAATCCATGGGCACTACTAGCCGCGTATTGTTAGGCCTCATCTTTGGCGCTATGATGTCCGTTGATATGGGCGGTCCTGTAAACAAGGCTGCTTACGTTATCGGTACAGGTGCACTTGCGACTGGCGAATACGGTATCATGGCTGCGGTAATGGCGGGTGGTATGGTTCCACCATTGGCAATCGCTCTTTGTACTACATTCTTCCCTAGCCGCTTCACAGAGGCTGAACGCAAATCTGGTATCACAAACTACATCATGGGTCTTTCCTTCATCACAGAAGGGGCTATCCCATTTGCAGCAGCTGATCCAGTGCGTGTATTGCCAGCTTGCATCATCGGTGCTGGTACAGCTGGTGCGTTGTCCATGTTCTTCGAATGTACACTACGCGCTCCACATGGCGGTATCTTTGTAGTACCAACAATCGGTAACCCACTTCTTTACCTTGCATCCATTGCAATCGGCTCCGTTATCGCTTGCATCATCTTGGCACTATTAAAACCAAGCTTGAAGAAATAGATAGTGAAAGCTAGTAGAATACTGGTACATATAGCAAAAACGCACATATGCTAAATAAATACATATAGTAAAAGGACTAGAACTCCTAGAGTTCTAGTCCTTTTCTTATGTAACACTATCGGATTACATCATCATAAAATACGCCAAATACTTTCTTGAAAACACGATTTGCAACATGATAGCTTTCAAAATCAAAGTCTGTAGGTGTTAAGAAGGTTACATGTACATATAATAAAAACTACTTCAAATCATTAAAGGCTATAAGTAACATTCTATGTACTTTAAATTTATTTATATTTTCCTAAACTCATCTTCTTTACATTCACCCAGTATTCATCTATATTTTCATAAATTGTACAAATATATCGATTTATGTTAAACTATATAAATATAAATAAATTTTAAAATTATAAATTATTATTTGAAATCTAGTTCGGAGAGTAATTCATGAAATCATCTAGGAAACGTAAGGTTACCGCTGCATTTTTTGCAGCTGCAGCGTTGGGTGGTGTTGCCCACGCAGCCCCTACCCTCAACATGAATGATTTGGTAGGTTCGAACACTACCACTGAATCAACGACACAAGGTACTACAAATGTAGCAACCCCAGTCGTGCGACCTATGGCAACTCAGCCTATCCCTGCAACTGCTCAACCAATAGTTGTTGCACCACAACAGGCAGTCGTAAGACCTGTACAAGTACAACCAATGGCTCCAGTTCGCATCGCAACACCTCAAATGGTTCCTACACAATCACAACCTGTAATGCAAACACAACAAGTTATGCAACCAAGTGCTACTCCACAAACGCCTCCAAAGGTAACACCTTTAATTCCCCGTGTACGTCCAGTACCGGTAAACGA
Organism: uncultured Veillonella sp.; assembly: GCA_900538355.1. Taxonomy (GTDB): domain Bacteria; phylum Bacillota; class Negativicutes; order Veillonellales; family Veillonellaceae; genus Veillonella. The sequence goes on along the minus strand of UPXS01000001.1, from coordinate 149,316 downwards.
TATAGCAAAAGCTTTATCTGATCAACAAAGAGCCGTTTCACAGCCACAATATGTTGTTAATAAACAAACTAATGCTGTAATGGAACCAACATTGGCTATGCACAGCTTGATGAATGTACAACGTAAAACAGAACCTGTTACAGTACAAAAACAAGTTGATGGCAAACAGCAAGTACAAACGACGCAAGTGGTACGTACGCCTGTAATGGTCCAACAAGAATCTACAACACCTTTAGTGATTGCTAATACAACTCAAACTAAAGCCGTTGTAGCCAAACAAAGATTAACTATTCGCGATATTCAACGTGCAGAACGTGAAAGATTAGCTCAACTAGCAGCCGAAGAGGCGGCACAACAATCAGGTGCAAATCAAGTTGATCAACAAATGGTTGCGCAAAAGCAGGCTGAAGCACAACGTCAAGCTGCAATTCTAGCAGAACAACAACGTCAAATGGCTATGCAGGCAGAGCAGCAACGCTTAGCTCAACAACAAGCCGAAGCGCAACGCCAAGCGGCTATGCAAGCTGAACAACAACGTTTGGCTGCTCAACAAGCTGAAGCTCAACGCCAAGCGGCTCTAAGAGCTGAGCAAGAACGTATTGCTGCGGAGCAAGCTGAACAAGCTCGTATCGCAGAAGCTCAACGTCAAGCGGCAGAACAAGAACGTCTTCGTATCCAAGAAGAACAACACCGTATTGCAGCGCAACAACAAGCCGAACAACAACGTTTAGCAGCTGAGCAAGCTGAAGCTCAACGCCAAGCGGCTATGCAAGCGGAACAACAACGGTTAGCAGCTCAACAGGCTGAAGCTCAACGCCAAGCGGCTTTACAAGCGGAACAACAACGGTTAGCTACTCAACAAGCTGAGGCTCAACGTCAAGCTGCTTTACAAGCTGAACAAGATCGTATCGCTGCTCAACAAGCTGAGGCTCAACGTCAAGCAGCTTTAAAAGCTGAACAAGATCGTATCGGTGCTGAGCAAGCTGAAGCTCAACGTCAAGCGGCTTTAAAAGCTGAACAAGATCGTATCGCTGCGGAGCAAGCTGAAGCTCAACGCCAAGCAGCTTTAAAAGCTGAACAAGAACGTATCGCTGCGGAGCAAGCTAAAGCTCAACGACAAGCGGCTTTACAAGCTGAGCAAGAACGTATCGCTGCGGAGCAAGCTGAAGCCCAACGTCAAGCTGCTTTAAAAGCTGAACAAGAACGTATCGCTGCAGAACAAGCTGAAGCCCAACGTCAAGCTGCTTTAAAAGCGGAACAAGAACGTTTAGCTGCTCAACAAGCCGAAGCTCAACGCCAAGCGGCTTTAAAAGCTGAGCAAGAACGTTTAGCTGCTCAACAAGCCGAAGCTCAACGTCAAGCTGCTTTAAAAGCGGAACAAGAACGTATTGCTGCTCAACAAGCCGAAGCTCAACGTCAAGCTGCTTTAAAAGCTGAACAAGAGCGTATCGCTGCTGAACAAGCTGCTCGTCAACGTGCAGAAGCTGCTGCTAAAGCTGAAGCTGAGCGCCAAGCGGCTATCAAAGCTGAACAAGATCGTATTGCGGCTCAACAAGCTGAACTAGCAAGACAAGCTGCTATCAAAGAGGAGCAAGAACGTTTAGCTGCCGAACAATTAGCAAAAGAAGAAGCTGAAGCTGCTGCTAAGGCTCAAGCTCAAGCTGAAGCTGAGGCAAAAGCTAAAGCTGAGGCTGAGGCAAAAGCTAAAGCCGAGGCAGAAGCTAAGGCTAAAGCACAAGCTGCGGCTAAAGCACAAGCTGAGGCGGAAGCAAAAGCTAAAGCCGAAGCTGAAGCCGCTGCTAAAGCTCAAGCTGAAGCAGAGGCAAAAGCTAAAGCCGAAGCTGAGGCAAAAGCTAAAGCCGAAGCAGAGGCTGCTGCTAAGGCTCAAGAAAGCAAATTACCTCAATCCTATGTAGATGCTCGAAATGAAGCTTCCACAAAAAGTTCTGCGGTAACAGAAGAGAAAAATATTTTATCTCAACCAATGGAACCACCATTGCAAGCTGATTCTTCTGCAAAAATTAGCCTTGCCTTCGATGCAAAAAATTATGAATCCATGTCTACTACAGTAGATAATAAGGAAATCAAATATCGTGCCTTCGAATATATCCCTTACGTGGCTAATCCAATCGATATTGATCAACAGTACATGAATATCTATGTACCAGAAGAATACTTTAATAATGGCACTGTAAATGGTTACAATACACAAACAGCCCCTATCTTCATGCCAAATGCAGTAGGTGGTTACATGCCAAGCCAAGCTATGACACCAAAAGTTGAGAATGGCAAACCTAACAGTGTTCTCTACGCATTATCCCGTGGTTATGTAGTAGCTTCCCCAGCTACACGTGGTCGTACAAATAAAGCATCCGATGGCAATTTCATCGGTAAAGCTCCAGCTGTAATCGTTGACTTACAAGCTGCCACAGCATACTTACATGCTAACGACTCCACAATGCCAGGTAATGCAAACCGCATTATCACAAATGGTACAAGTGCTGGCGGTGCCGTATCCTTGTTACAAGGTGCTGCTGGTAATAACTCCGACTTCCAACCATATTTACAAGCATTAGGTGCTGCTACGGCAGCTACCAATGTATATGCAGTTTCTGCCTATGCACCTATTACAAACCTTGATGCGGCTGATATGGCATATGAATGGAGCTATAAAGGTATTACATCTTTCAATAAAGTAACAATGGGCCAAGGTGAATTGCCTCAAGCCAATGTAGGTGGTAACACAGCACCTCCACAACGCACAATGCAACGTGTAAACTTAAATGCTAATGACGTAGCATACTCCAACTTACTTAGTGAACACTTCCCTGAATATGTAAATAATTTACAATTGCGTGATGCTATGGGTCGTGTATTGAAACTAGATAAGAATGGCAATGGTACTTTCAAAAATTATGTGAAAGCTTTCATCATTGATGCAGCTAACAAAGCACAAGCTAAAGGTACTGATTTATCTAAACATACATACCTTGTACGAGATGGCAAAACAGGTGCAATCAAAGACATTAACTGGGAAGCTTACAACCAATTTGTGAGCCGTTCTAAAGCACCAGGTGCATTCGACTCCCGTTCTAATGACTCTGGCGAAAATAATCTATTTGGTACAAGTACTACAGATAATAATCACTTTACAATTACTGCTGCATTACACGATACAACACCTAACCAAGATGTATACGTAGAAAATGCTAAAATCGTTACTATGATGAACCCAATGAACTATCTCGGTTCTCCAGCAGCAACAAATGCGCGCTACTATCGTATCCGCTATGGTACAGCTGACAGTAATACATCCGTTGCTATTCCATTGATCGTAGGTGCACGTGCTCAAAACCTTGGGTACAACGTAGATATGGCAACACCATTTGGTGTAGACCATTCTGGTGATTACGATTTAGACGAATTATTCAACTGGATGGACAATATCGTTAAAAACGGTAGATAATTAAAATTAAATACATACCATAACAAGAAAGGAGCTACCTAGTAGCTCCTTTTTCTTATAAAAAATGATTAGTAAACAAGAAAAAGCCCCTCTAACGAGGGGCTTCGTTATATGAGGAAAGCAAATTATCTACTTTCACCAATCATATGCTATTACACTTCAGGGAATAAAGCTGTAGACAAGTAGCGTTCGCCTGTATCAGGAAGAATTACTACAATGTTTTTACCTTTATTTTCAGGGCGTTTAGCCAATTCTTGAGCAGCCCAAAGAGCAGCACCAGAGGAGATACCAACTAGGATACCTTCTGTATGACCAAATGCTTGAGATGTAGCAAATGCATCATCATTAGTTACTTGAATTACTTCATCATAGATGGAAGTATCTAAAGTATCTGGAATAAAGCCAGCGCCTAAGCCTTGGATTTTATGAGGGCCTGGTTTACCATTGGACAATACTGGGGAATCAGTTGGTTCAACAGCTACAACTTTTACGCCAGGATTTTGTTCTTTTAAATAACGACCTGCACCAGTCAAAGTACCACCTGTACCAACACCAGCTACATAGATGTCTACTGTACCATCAGTATCTTGCCAGATTTCAGGACCAGTTGTTTTGTAATGAATTGCTGGGTTTGCTTGGTTTACGAATTGGCCTGCTTCGATCGCACCAGCAGTTGCTGTTACGATTTCTTTAGCTTTTGCAATGGCACCTTTCATACCAAGTGAGCCATCAGTTAATACAAGTTGAGCACCATAGCCGAGCATCAATTTACGACGTTCGATGGACATTGTTTCTGGCATTACGATAACTACTTTATAGCCAAGAGCCGCACCAACAGCGGACAAACCGATACCAGTGTTGCCAGATGTTGCTTCAACGATTGTACCACCTGGTTGTAGTTCACCAGATTCAACAGCTGCTTGAATGATAGCAGCAGCGATACGGTCTTTTACAGAGCCACCTGGGTTGAAGTATTCCAATTTAGCCAAGATATTAGCGTCTGCACCGTATTTTTTACCAAAACGTGTAGCTGCCAATAAAGGTGTTTTACCAATTAATTCAACGAAAGATTTTGCAATATTAGACATAATAGTTACTCCTTATTAAATAGAACCATCCCAATTGTCATATTTTGTATCAAGCTTAGCGTAAGTTCCATCAATTACATCTTGAAGGGTTACGTTTTCTAAATAATCATGAATATAGTTTTGCAATCCTGCCCAGAAACCAACAGTACGTTCGTTGATTACTGTATCAGTACTCACCCCTTCATCAAGGGTAGAAATGATAGCCATGGACTCTTCCGTGGCGAGCAAAATTTCAATAATAGTATACTCTTTAGGGCTTTTAGATAAGCGATAGCCTCCGTATTTGCCACGAATACTATCCACTAGGTTAGCGGCACCCAAACGAGCCACAATGCCCTCAAGGTATTTTTCAGATATACCTTGTCGTTCTGCAACGGATCGCAATGAAACCGGTTTCTCTTGACCTTGCTCTGCTAAATCAATGAGAACCATCAATGCATAGCGACCTTTTGTGGAAATCCTCATATATCTTGCCTCTCTTTGTAAAAGTTAGTGCTAACACACCCCATGTTATAAAGCACTTATACTACTCTATTTATAAAACCTTGTGTATCACTAGGAATTAATTTCATTATAGACCACTAAATTCAAAAATGCAAGAACTTATTTCCTACTTTTATAAAGGGATATTAAAAAACCTTTAAAATACAAGCTTTATACGATATTTTATTTTATTTCTAGCTAGTCTTTTTCTATTCTATTACCTCTAAAGAGATTTCAATTAGTACATACTATTAAGTATATAAAATAGACATATAACACAAAAGGACCAGCCCGAAGGCCAGTCCTTTTGCGTATAGTTTGTAGTTTGTTATATGAGGTTTACCATGATGAATTGGAGAGGGTTCATCTGGTATTGGGACTTACCGTATCGTCAGGAAAACGATGCGCGCCCGAGTTGTCATTTGAGGAGTTGTCTAGATTATTCTAGTATTTAGGTTAGTTTCTAAATTAGATTTTACCTACGAGATCAAGACCTGGTTTCAATGTGTCTTTACCTGGTTTCCAACGTGCAGGGCACACTTGGTCACCATGTTTTGCTACGAATTGAGCCGCTTGTACTTTACGGACCAATTCTTCAGCAGAACGGCCAATACCCATATCATGGATTTCAGCTGTACGAACGAAACCTTCAGGATCTACTACGAATGTACCACGGTAAGCCATAGCGGATTCTTCTTGGAATACATCGAAGAAGTCAGCTAATTCATGTTTTTTATCAGCTAACATGTAGTACTCGATTTTATTAATGCTTGGAGAAGCATCGGACCATGCTTTGTGAACGAATTCAGAGTCACAAGATACGGAGTAAACTTCGCAACCTAGTTCTTTCAACTCTGCATAGGAGTTTTGTACGTCTTCTAATTCTGTAGGACAAACAAATGTGAAGTCTGCTGGATAGAATACGAAGATGGACCATTTGCCCAATACATCTGCAGTACTAACTTTTACTAATTCAGGTTTTTTGAAAGCATCTAGAGTAAATTCAGGAAGTTTTTTACCAATAATAGACATGTTATGTCCTCCTTAATTGAGTTCAAATGTAACAGTTATATTATTATCGGTGTACTTATCACCAAATCTATATCTATCTTTGTCTATATAATAACAAATATCATTCAATATTGCAAGTGTTATTTTTAAATTTATCGATATATTTTTCCAGCTTTTTTCGATATAAATAAAAAAGAAGAAAGACGCTCATTTCTGAGCATCTTTCTTCTTTTTACGTACCACAACAGATCTACTATTCACCGTAGAATGATCAAAGGCGATTAAGCCTGCTATATTAGCGAGCCCACGTCGCGCCATATGTCCTGTTGTAGACTGTTCTTTACCAGATTTACCATATACAAACTGTTCTAGCTTAAGAGCAGCTAATATAAAGATACCTATAATAGATAAAATAGATCCCATTTCTGTTCTCTATTTTTTAAGTTCCAAAATCGCATCTACGAAGCCACGGAATAATGGATGCGCATTATTTGGACGGGATTTAAGTTCTGGATGAGCTTGTGTACCAATAAAGAATGGATGGTTCTTCACTTCGATACTTTCCACTAAACGACCATCTGGAGATGTACCGGAGATAACAAGACCAGCATCAGTCAATTGTTGACGGTATTCATTGTTGAACTCATAACGATGACGGTGACGTTCATAGATTAAATCTTCACCATAAGCTTCATGAGTTTTTGTACCTGCTTCCACTTTACATGGATAGATACCAAGACGCATTGTACCGCCTTTTTTATCTACGTCAACTTGATCACTCATCAAGTCGATTACTTTATATTTAGCGTTTTCATCGAATTCGCTAGATGTAGCACCTTCCATACCACATACATTACGAGCAAATTCCATTACAGCAGATTGCATGCCAAGGCATAAACCAAGGAATGGAACATTGTTTTCACGAGCGTATTGGATTGTGCGGATTTTACCTTCTACACCACGAGAACCGAAACCGCCTGGTACAACGATACCATCAACACCTTCATATACTTCTTTAGGGTCTACAGATGTATCATCAAGTTCTTCAGAGTCAATCCAGCGAAGGTTAACTTTAGTACCTGTAGCGATACCTGCATGATCTAATGCTTCCACTACGGATAAATACGCATCATGCAATGCTACATATTTACCAACGATGGCAACTGTAATGTCTTTGCTTGGGTTCAAGATTTTATGAACCATTTCTTTCCATTCAGTCATATCGCAAGGGCGTTCTTCAAGACCTAATTTTTTGATAACAATGTCATCAAGACCTTGGTCTTGCATCATCAATGGCACTTCATAGATAGAGCTGCAAGTTTGGTTTTCAATAACTGCTTCTGGTTCTACGTCACAGAACAAAGCAAGTTTTTCTTTCATTTCATCAGAAATGTGTTTTTCGCTACGGCATACCAAGATATCTGGTTGAATACCGATGCTGCGTAACTCTTTTACACTATGTTGTGTAGGTTTAGTTTTCAATTCGCCTGCAGCATTGATGTAAGGCACCAATGTTACGTGAATATAAAGTACGTCGTTACGGCCTACTTCTTTTTTCACTTGGCGGATAGCTTCCATAAATGGCAAGCTTTCAATATCACCTACTGTACCACCGATTTCAGTAATAACTACATCAGCGTTATCTTCTTTACCTACGCGATATACGTTTTGTTTAATTTCATTTGTAATGTGTGGAATTACTTGTACAGTGCTACCCAAATAATCACCTTTACGTTCTTTATTGATTACAGACCAGTACACTTTACCAGCTGTAATGTTGGAACGTTTGCTAAGGTTAATATCGATGAAGCGTTCATAGTGGCCCAAATCAAGGTCAGTTTCAGCGCCGTCATCTGTTACGAATACTTCACCATGTTGGTAAGGGCTCATCGTACCAGGGTCGATATTAATGTATGGGTCAAATTTTTGAATCGTTACATTGAAACCGCGGTTTTTAAGCAAGCGACCCAAGGATGCTGCTGTAATCCCTTTACCAAGAGAAGAAACAACGCCGCCAGTTACGAAAATATACTTAGTTGCCATGATGCCTCCCACCTATTACATTTTTTCCGGAGCGGAAATACCTAAAATACCCAAGCCTTGACGAAGTACGAGGGCAATCGCTGTGATTAATCCTAGACGAGCTTGTTGCAACGCTGGATCTACGCCAATGATACGACCTTGACGGTAGAAGGAGTGGAACATGCTAGCTAAATCGTACAAGTAACGAGCAATACGATGTGGTGCACGATGTTCGGCAGATTGAACTACCTCTTCAGGATATTCAGCTAATTTCTTAATTAATTCTAATTCCATTTCGCTTGTAAGCGTTGTGAAATCAGTTTCACTATAATCACCAAATGCGATGCCAGCTTCACGCACTTGGTTGTAAATGCTGTGAATACGAGCATGAGCATATTGGATATAATACACTGGGTTATCATTGCTGCGAGATTTAGCCAAGTTAATATCGAAATCAAGTTGGCTATCTAGAGAACGCATCAAGAAGAAGTAACGAGATGCATCTACACCAACCTCTTCAATCAATTCATCTAATGTAACGCTGTCGCCGCTACGTTTAGATAATTTAACGAGTTGTCCATCACGGAACAATGCTACCATTTGTAATAACAATACTGTTAATTTATCTGGGTCATAACCAAAGGCAGCCATAGCCGCTTTAACACGACATACATAGCCATGGTGGTCAGCTCCCCAAATATCGATCATTTCTTTGAAGCCACGGTCATATTTATTGCGGTGGTACGCTATATCCGCCGCCAAATATGTAGGAACTCCATTATCACGGATAACTACGCGGTCTTTATCGTCGCCATAGTCAGTTGATTTCAACCACAAAGCACCGTTTTTTTCATACACTTTACCAAGAGCCTTTAACGCCTCTACGGAGTGATGAATTTCATCAGTTTCATGAACTGTACGTTCAGAGAACCAATTATCGAATGTAACACGGAAGTTGCTTAATGTTTCTTCTAAGCGAGCTAATTTTTCTTTCAAGCCCTCTTCTTTAAATAATGCTACACGATCAGCTTCGTTCATAGCATTCAATTTATCGAAGCCTTCGCGTTCAGCAATTGCTTTTGCGGTTTCGATGATATCAGGACCACGGTAGCCATTTTCAGGGAATACAAGAGCCCCTTCTGGGATATCAAATTCAGGCATGGAACCGTCTTCATTGCGTTTAGGTGGGAATACTAATGTAGCACCTTGCAACTCTTGGAAACGGTACTCAATGGAAATAGCCATGTTATCGATTTGGTTACCCGCATCATTGATGTAGTACTCGGATTGTACGTTGTAACCTGCTGCACGCAACAAGTTTACAAGAGCACTACCGTATGCAGCACCACGGCCATGACCTACATGCAAAGGACCTGTTGGGTTCGCACTTACATATTCAACTTGAATCGTGTCGCGCGCACGCAATGGTTGTACACCATATTGATCGCCAGCATTCAAAATGGCTTTCAATGTATCGTACACCATGTCAGATTTCAAGAAGAAATTGATGAAACCTGCACCAGCAACCTCAGCGCGTTCAAGCCAGTCAAAATTCATATGGCTAATCAAAGCCTCTGCAATAGCACGAGGATTTTGACGAGCTACACGAGCGGATTGCATCGCAATGTTTGTAGAAAAATCACCGAATTCTTTTTGAGGTGGCACTTCGAGAACGATTTCTGGATATTCACCAGCTGGTAAGCCACCACTGTTAATCGTATCTTGTAATGCCTGTTCAATCCCCGATTTCAGGATTTCCTTCATGTCCATGCTCTGTATCCTCCCGCACGTCTATATCTAACTGATTATAAAATTGCCATTCACCTTCGACTGAAATGTCATATCCTAAATGAACATGACCTACGCCTTCGTGAAAGTCTACTGTTAATTCATGAGTGTTCACGGCCATGTGTAAATCGCCATACGGCGTTTCATACACGGACTCGCGCTCTTCACCACGGACGTATTGATGACGCATATTGACCGCCCCTGTACGAAGCAGCACAATTGAATCATCATGGATTTTAATGGTCGTCTTAACCCCATCCATGCCCGTCACACTAGATTCTTCGTAACGCACATACTGTGTATTACCCTTTTTATGTGACGTACCAGGGGAAATTAGCTCCACTACGGTATCCTTGCCGTCCATATCTCGTTGTACACTTTTTACGGACACTAGAACCCGCTTCATTTCGTAACCTCCATGGCAGTAATTAATCATCATATTATACCATAATCAAGGACTATTTTGCACCCTCAATGAGTTGCAATTTCTTAGTCTTTGTCATCTGTTTTATAGCATATTCTCTACGTTGTGCGTCCTGTTTATTGTGAAAGCTTTCAGAATATACCAACGTAACAGGACGTCGCCCGCGAGTATATTTCGCACCACCTGGAACATGTCCATTATGAGCCTCCATACGGCGCTTAAGATCGGTAGTCCACCCACAATACAAAGAATCATCTGCACAACGCACTAAATACACATAGTGTCGCTCTTCAGACTTAGCATCTTTATTTGCCATTTTTTGCATCGTCAGTAATCGGTTCTAATGTAATAGTATTGATGATGACTGGTTCTACTGGTTTATCATTACGACCAGTTTTAACTTTACCGATTTTTTCAACTACATCCATACCTTGTACTACAGTACCAAAGATAGTGTGTTTATTGTCTAACCAGTCTGTAGGGCCCAATGTAATGAAGAATTGAGAACCACCTGTATTAGGACCACGGTTCGCCATAGCTAGGACACCCATTTTATTGAAGTGTAAATCGTTGGAGAACTCATCAGGAATGGTATAACCAGGGCCACCAGCACCTGTACCATCTGGATCCCCACCTTGAATCATAAAGCCTTCAATAACGCGGTGGAATGTAACACCATTATAGAAACCTTTTTTCACTAAATAATCAAAGTTTTTTACCGTAATAGGCGCTTTAGATCCTAGCAAACGAACTTTGAATTGACCATAATTTGTATCAAAAATAGCATACTCATCAGCAATTGGCGCATTAGAGAAATTAGGCATGGTTACAGATTCTGCCTTTACAGTATTACCTTGTGGTTGCTCCCCACTTTTTGTGCCACAAGCTGCTGTACCAAGCATTGTAATCCCCAACATTGCGCATAAAGCCAAGCGTTTCCAGTTCATAGTTCCCCCAATATATTGTTTATACTAACATGTATGTAAAATTCACATAGAAAAGCCGCTCAACCCGTGAGCGGCTCTTTTTTAGTATATCATGTTTTAGAGAAAATTTGGTTTAAATAATTATTAAATTTACCAATTTATATAACCTTATACTTTCAGTTATATATCAGTCATTATTTACCATCAAATTGTTCTGGGTTTGTACTATTATAGGTATCAATATAACCATTGAAGGATTGAATCATGCCATCAAGGTTATTATCGCTTGGATCAGCTAGTACTTGACGTACAGAACCGATCACAGAGTTGTAACGATCAGCAAGCACGTGGCCACGATCGCTATTCACGCTCTTAAGCAATGCTTCGATTTCGGAAAGCTCTTTTTCTACAGCTGCTTTATCAGCACTTTGAGGCGCTTTTTCCAATTTTTCTACAAGGTTAGTTAAACGAAGCGTAGATTCCATTGCTGCCGCATAACCTTTCTTACCGTCTTTTTTCAACTTTTCAACTTGTTTTTGAGTTTGTTCGTTGTTAGTTTTTGTAAGAACATCGCTAAATTTAGCGTACGCTGCATCGAATTTTTCTACACCGGCTACATATTTAGCAGCTAATTCTTTACCTTTAGCGCCGCCATCGTTCATGAAGGCTTTAGAGTCATTGTAAGAAGTCAATTCTTTATATACTGGCACTAATTCATTAAGAACATTCAATAGATTATCGCGTTCTGCATCAAGATCCTTGAAGGTAGAACCTTCTTTTTTAGATTTTTCCAAAGCCTCTTGTAGACGGTCATAGTGAGGTTGGTTAGTAATAGCACCTTCTTGGAAGCCACCTTTTAATTGAGCCAAACCTTCTGCTTGGAATTGAGCAAATGCAGCATTATTACTGTTGAATTGGTTTGTTGCATCGATGAGAGTATTAAGCTTTGCAGCCGCTTTATCATCGTTATCACCGACTACAGAGGATACGGCAGAGCCAAGATTGCTCACCTTATTAACACTACAACCAGAAATCAACAAACCTGTCGTCAGGGTTGCTACACATAGTAAAGTGGAAATAAATCTGCGTTTGTTGTTCATATCTTCTCTTCTCCTAAAAAAAACACGAGCATGAAACTAAACGCATTATACTAATTAATTTACCCCAAATCTGTAGCCACAGCTACACGATATTATAATTCACAAAACTTACAGGAATTAAATCAAACTAATCAATCCACTTAAAATGTTTGCACGCATTATAGATGCCGTCCTTATCACAATCAGTAGTGATATAATCGGCTTTTTCTTTTAATTCAGGGCGTGCATTTCCCATGGCAATGTTAAGCCATTCCGGTCTAAACATGGATAAATCATTATACCCATCCCCAAAGACAACAGCTTGATTAGGCTTCATGCCAAAATAATCCAGCATATTACGAATGCCTAAGGCTTTTTCCATTGGTTCATATAAAACACAGCCATCACCATAACGGATGAGCTTGTGTGTCATATGTTCAATTTCTTTCTCCTCTTCTTCCCCTTCTTTAAAGAACACATAAATCTTGTAAAATTCTTCTACAGTATGAAAGTCAAAATTAGGGTCTACTGTCGTTTTAAATACATCCCAATTCGGATGCCAATCTAAAATTTCTTTATATGGTGTAATACGTCCTAATTTATTCCGATCTGTTACAGCCCAAGGAATATTGTGGGATTCTAAATACTCCAAATACTTAATACATGCATCACGATCCATACCAATCATGGATACTAATTCATTATTAACAGTCACACTATGACCGCCATCTGCTACAAAATCTGTAAGCCCCGCTTGTTCCGCAAAACGCTTTGCGTCTACTTGGATACGACCAGTCGCAAGCGCTACTCGATGACCACGGCGCTTTAATTCATCTAAGCTATATTGAGCACTGTCAGGGATTTTACCTTCTGGCCATACAGCTAATGTATTATCGATATCGAAAAAGAAAAACTTCTGTTCCACAGGCCCTCCTAATCACGTCCACTCATTAGCTTAAACCGTTCTTTTTGTTCTACATCAGGATATTTTTCACGATCCACATCGCTTACAAACATCTCTAAAGGTCGGATATACATATCACGGTCATCATACAGCTTTTGATACACTACAAACTTTTCACCCGTCTCTGAGTGAGTCGCTACATCGAGTACGTAATAATACATACCTTTAAAATGGCGATATAAACCGCCTTTTACAATATCGCTCATTTATAACCTCATATAACATCAAACAACGTACAAATCTATAATCATCATATTAGATATGGCGTGCGTGTACAGAATGTTATTACAACACTACATACCATCCGTAGATATTTTTTCTACTAGTCTCGATATCTACTTGTCTTACTAATTATTATATTACGATTAGCCATTAAATTCACACTAATTAAGTGAATTAACATTCTATATTTTCCATATATTGAATCGCATCTGTCAACATTTCGGTTGTAATCTCATATGGGGATACCACTACATCTCGAACAGATACAGCCTTTTCCACGATTTGAGGTATATGAGATGCATCGAGTCCCATTTGTGAAAGTTTCGTAGGCCACCCTATATCACGATATACAGGTAACCAACGTTCTAGCTCATCAAATTGTTTATCTGCGATAAAGAGAATTAATAAGCCGTATGCCACCATTTCTCCATGCAAGTGATGTTTTTCTGTTTCCTCATTGGTAGCACAGCCATAGCATATAGCATGAGCAATGATGCTATTGTAATCACCAGGCATGCAGCCAGAAACAATACCTGTTGTAAAGATTACAGTCATAACCATTAGGTCAAATGCTTCACTACGACGTTGCGCTTGGTTATCCTTATAAGCTTGTAACCCATGTTCAAAAATAGGCTCGCTACACATTGAGGATAGTACTAAACCTAATTGTGTATTGTACACTTGCTCTCGATTACGAGCAGACATCAATGTTTCATAATGCTTTGCAATGGTATCGCCCATACCAGCCCACAAATAACGGCTCGGTGCTTCTACAAGGATATCTGCATCAATAAAGCAATGAACAGGTGGATGATTTACAAAGGCAATACCATCAAAATTATGATCTGCTGTATACACCGCAGCCGCTTCCGATGTAGCGGCACAGGTAGAAGCAATGGTTGGAATAGTAAAGAACGGTTTATCATCGAGCTCTAACGCTACTACTTTCACCGTATCAATAGCCTTACCACCACCGACAGCAAATAGAAAATCTGCCGCTTTTACAGAGTCCATTTGACTGATTTCCTTGCCGCGAGCGAAGGTACATTCCCCACCGAAGTGAATGATGTCTAGTACCTCAATTCCCGCTCGATCAAGTATGGGACGAAGATGTGGTAACGCCTTAGAAAGTGCCGTTTCACCACCAATAATGGCTACAGTACGGCCGTATAATTTTGTAAATTTTGGAATGGCGTCGAATACATCATGACCGCCAAAGCTATAACTAGGTAAACAATGTGTGCTACGCATAAAAATCTCCTTTATAATCTATATATGTATTATAAAAAACTCTCACCTGTAAAAGCAATTTCATATGCTACATAAAAAAATATTAGCTCACAATATACAAAACAAAAAAGGTTCTATACTTTCACCAAAATGAAAGCATAGAACCTTTACGTTTTATTATTTATTTTTTAGAAACTAGACCTTTATGAATAAGACCTACGATGAAGCCTAATATTGCAAAGCTCACCCAGCCCATGCCTACGCCTTGGAATGGAATGTACTCAACAAATAGACCTTCTAAAAAGTCTGGCGCAATACCAGCAGTTTCAAGACCACTCATAAGAGCAGAGATCATTGTAAACGCCATTGTCCATGCATATACGCAACGACGACCACCAAACACATTGTTCGTAAGGGCTAACAAAATGATTACGATAGTCAATGGATACAAGAGCATCAATACAGGAATGGCAGCACTGATGATTGTCTTCAAGCCAAACATACTAAGACCAAATGCAGCAACAGAGAAGATAACTACATATAACTTGTAGCTAATCTTTGGTGTCAACTTATGGAAGTATGTACCGCAAGATGTAATCAAACCAATACTTGTAGACAAGCAAGCTAAGAGTACGATGATAGCTAGAATAATTTGGCCAAAATCGCCAAATAAGAAGCTAGCACTAGTAGACAGTACAGGTGCACCTGTATCGAATAAACCAAAGCGTTCTACACTAGTAGCACCGATGTTAGCAATAAATACGTACACAATACCGAGAAGGCCTACTGCAATAGCACCTACTTCCATCACTGTTTTAGTAACTACATCATGATTTGTAGCGCCACTAAGTCGAACAAAGTCGATAACAAGGATAGCAAATACTACAGAAGCTAGCGCATCCATTGTATTATAGCCATCTAAGAAGCCTTGTAACACAGCAGTAGGTGCATCACCATACGCTGGTTGTGGCAACGCATAACCACCAATTGGCGTAATAAAGGATTTAACAATAAGTAACAAGATAACTAGCAACAAAGCTGGAGTCAAAATATTACCAATACGATTAACAAGCTTTTGTGGACTAATGGACAACCATAAAGAAACACCGAAGAATAATGCCAAGAAAATTGGTTCCATATTCATGTGTAATCCATCAGCAAACGGCTTGATGGCGATTTCATACGCTACTGTACCAGTACGTGGTGTAGCAAACATAGGTCCAATGCTCAAGTAAAGAGAGATTGTATATAACAAGCCATAAATAGGATGCACACGGCTCGCTAACTCTTCAACATCCTTACAAGAGGAGTAGCCCATAGCTACAACACCTAATAACGGAAGGCCTACACCAGTTAATACAAAGCCAAGCAAAGCCCAACCTACATTATCACCTGCATGTTGACCTAAGGCCGCTGGGAAGATTAAGTTCCCTGCCCCAAAGAATAGGGCGAATAACATCATGCCTATGGCCCAATAGGCACGGGCAGATAATTTATCATTACCATTCATAAAAGTAACCCCCTTTAGGTTATATATAGAAATAATATTACTATTATAATCCTAACGGGTATATGTATGCAATAAAAATATTCTTATTATGATATATCAGCATGACACTATTCCCGTAAGTAAAAGGGATTAAACATCCGCCTTTTTGATGTGAACTTGTACATCGTAGAATGTACTACCCCAACCTTCATCGGTTGGACGATCAGCAGTAAGAACATTGATACCCACATTCGGATCACTAGATTGTGATTGCCACCACACACCAAGTGTTACTAATGTACCTCTTTGTACCTCTTCATCATAGTAAGCTTTAATTTTTACACTACCACGATTATTATAGATTTCTACTTCATCCCCATCACTAATGTTATATACCTTTGCATCTTCAGGGTTGATACGTAGTTTCATAAGCTCAGGATCATCAAACTCAAGTTCACAGAAGCTAGAATCTAAAATACGAATATCGTTACCTATGATAAGCCAGAACGGTGAATCATCTCCATATGGTGGCAAATAACGAATTAATGGTTCCACATCATTTGGATTATATAGCTCTATTTTTCCAGATGGCGTTTTAAAATCTAATTTGTAATTTTCAGGCAATGTCATCTCTACAGGTTCACCTTGTAAGATTACATCTTGATCGACCTCAGATATACGACTAGATGTACGAACAATTTGTTCTATTAGCTCCCGTTCACTAAGGTTAAAGAATTCATCTTGAAGCCCCATTCGTTTAGCTAGCTCAGAAATCACTTGCCAATTAGATCGAGATTCACCAACAGGATCGATTAATTTATAACCAGTTCCGATTGTATAGTGCCCATAGGAGTTATATATATCATCATGTTCTACTGATGTAGTGGCCGGTAAAACTATATCCGCATATTTACATGTATCTGTAAAGAACCGTTCATGAACTACGGTAAACAAGTCATCTCTCATCAGCCCTCTTCGCACCACATTTTGATCAGGCGCTGTTATGGCAGGATTACTAGAGAACACATAAAGGCTATGAACTGCCGTACCTGATGGATTGGTAAGCATTTCACCTAGTTTAATCATAGGCATCAATCTCTTGGCTGGTGCAGCAACATGCGCCTGTTGCATCACATCTTTGCCAACAAACTTACTGCCGCTGGCACTTGATAGCAAACCACCTCCAAGGTGTTGCCAAGCACCAACTACAGCAGGTAATGCGTTAATGGCACGACAACTCATGGCACCATTCCCATAGCGAGACAATCCACTGCCAAGACGAATGAATGGAGCCTTAGCGTTAGCATATGCATGAGCAAACTCAGTCATACGCTCTACGGAAACGCCACAAAGTTCAGATGCTTTTTCAGGTGTAAAATCAAGCAAAACATCATTTACAAGCTCATCATAACCTTGAACATGTTTCTTAATAAAATCTATATCTGCTAATCCATCTCGATGGATAATATGAAGCATGCCTAATGCTAAAGCACCATCACTGCCAGGTTTTACGTAAATATGTTCATGAGCTTGGTTAAAGGTATAGGTTTTATGAGTATCAATAATCCAAACACGAGCACCATTCTTTTTGGCCACGTTTACATCATGTAAGATATGAACATCAGTAGCAGTCGCATTAATGCCCCACAAAACAATTAAATCACTATGTTGTGCCTCTTGCGGTTTAATGGCTAATGTATCTCCATAAACAGCGCGGAAACCGGCCTTCTTAGCGGGAGAGCAAATACCACGGTCTTGATCTGTCGCCCCAATACGGCGGAAAAAGTAATCTGCTGCTGAACTTTGAATAACACCCATAGTGCCTGCATAGGAGTAACGTAAAATACTTTCACTACCATAAGTACTAATGGTGTCTTTAAAATTATTAACGATAGTATCTAATGCTTCATCCCAGCTGATACGCACATATTGATCTTCTCCAACACCCTTTTTACCAATTCGTTTCATTGGGTACTGTAAACGCAACGCATTATGAACCACTCGTTCATAATGCGCCATCTTAGGGCATAATGTGCCTCTTGTAAAAGCATGATCTTTGTTACCACGAACAGATACCACTCTATTGTTATCTACCGATACGATTAGACCACATGCATCTGGACAGTCATATGGACATACTGATTTGTATTCTTTCAAAATAAGTACCTCGCTTATAAATTATATAAACTATAGGATGTATATTTATATTATATTACAGCATCCTTTGTATAAGTGTAACTTTTAATACATTTTCTAACTTTGTAAAGATTAAAAATATTGCATATATTGCATAACAATACATTCAGTTATCACAAT
The DNA here is from genome assembly GCA_900538355.1 of uncultured Veillonella sp. Lineage (GTDB taxonomy): Bacteria > Bacillota > Negativicutes > Veillonellales > Veillonellaceae > Veillonella. Next base: position 130,808 of record UPXS01000001.1, on the reverse strand, counting down.
ACGTTAATATACTCATCAATATTTTTTATATATAATAGTGAACATTTCAAGTTTTATCGATATTTATCCATTCTCATTCTTACTCAAAGCCTAAACAGATATACTAATAAGCTCTATAAAAATACTGCAAATCTATAAAAAAATTATGCAATCATAACTAAAAGTCATAGCCATATAGTTTTAGGTATAATCAGTTGTTTCAGTAACTACCCTAGGAATATGTGACAAACATCACCGGTACGTATGCGTATTTAGTAATGTGTTTCAGACTGTAAGACTATTCAATCTCACATCTTTCTGTGCTATACTGACATTGTCATTTGAGAGGATATAGAGCTCATAAGAAATCATCTTAATTTCATGATATCTAAATTTGGAGTTACTATATCAGGTACATATTTTCTGAAAAGAGGTTTTAACGATGGCAGACGCAAAAAACACTGTGTTATTCCCTTATGAAACATTGAAAAAATTAAGCATGGACGCTTTCCAAAAATTCGGTTTCTCCGAAAAAGAAGCTGACATCATCCAAGACGTACTTTTGACTTCCGACTTGTTCGGTATTCAAAGCCATGGTATGCAACGTATGGTTCGTTACCACAAAGGTATCACTAATGGCTTGATCAAAATCGACGCAAAACCTGAAATCGTAAAAGAAACTCCAATTTCCGCAGTTATCGACGGTCATGACGGCATGGGTCAATTGTTGGGCCACATGGCTATGGAAATGGCTATCGAAAAAGCTAAAAAATCCGGTGTTGGTATCGTATCCGTACGTAACTCCAACCACTATGGTATCGCTGGTTACTATGCTAAAATGGCTTCCGACCAAGGCTTAATCGGTTTCTCTTGTACAAACTCCGAAGCAATCATGGTTCCTGTATATGCTCGTAAAGCTATGCTTGGTTCCAACCCTATCGCTTGGACTGTACCTGCTGATCCTGTTGACTTCTTCTTCGATTGCTCTACTACAGTAGTAACTCGTGGTAAACTTGAAATGTACAACAAAATGGGCAAAGCTACTCCAGATGGCTGGGCTGTTAATAAAGACGGCGTTCCTTCCACTGATGCAGCTGAAGTATTGGGCAACATCTCCCGTCATGAAGGCGGCGGTATCCTTCCTTTAGGTGGTGCTACAGAAGTTCTTGGCGGCCACAAAGGTTATGGTAACGGCATGATTGCTGAATTATTCTCCTCCATCTTGTCTCAAGGCGGTACTTCCAACAAATGTATGGTTGGCGGTAAATCCAACATCTGCCACGGTTTCATGGCTATCAACCCTGAATTCTTCGGTGACCCAGCTGAAATCAAAAAACACTTCTCCCAATTCTTACAAGAATTACGTGAAGCTCCTAAAGCTCAAGGTCAAGACCGTATCTACACTCATGGCGAAAAAGAACATGAATCTGTTGCTAAAGTTAAAGCTGAAGGCATCCCTGTACTTAACGGTACAATGCTTGAAGTTCAAGACCTTTGCAATGAATTAGGTTTAGACTTCAAATCCTACTTCGGCGATTATGTACCAGAAGCTCCTGCTACAATGTTCAAAGGTAACTACTAATACCTAAGACCTTACAAAGGCCCTAACGTGGACATGTAGTCAGTAAAGAAGGGGACATAAACACTGTTTATGTCCCCTCTCTTATATTTTTTTAATCTCATTAACCTCAAAAACCATGAGGTTAAAAAATTTTAAGAGATATATTAATTTTTATGATAAGTTTATCTGTTATTTTATTGTAAGCTTTTATTTTAACTGAACTTTTACAACTTAATACAATAGCGATTTACTCATCAATTAAATTGATTAAACTACATCGTCCTGTTAAGCATATATTTTTATTTTTCTTGAAAGGATGATATTTAGAAATGAGTGCTATCACCGTTCTATTAGCGCTAGCGCCAATCATTTGGTTGATCGTAGCGTTATCCATCTTGAAATTACCTGCATGGCAAGCAACAAGTGTTGCTGCAATCGGTTCTTTCATCATCGCTATTACAGCATTCCAATCTGACCCATTCATTATGGTCACTGGTGCCCTTGAAGGTGCCGCTTTGGCAATCTGGCCAATCCTATTAGTTATTACAGCTGCTATCTTCGTTTATAACTTGGTAGTACATACGAAAGCAATGGAAACTATTAAAACAATGCTTTCTTCTGTAACATCTGATACTCGTGTACTTGCATTGTTACTTGCATGGGGCTTTGGTGCCTTCATGGAAGGTATGGCTGGCTTTGGTACTGCCGTTGCGATTCCAGCTGCAATGATGGTTGCCGTAGGTTTTGATCCACTAAAATCTATCATCGCATGTCTCGTTGCTAACTCCGTACCAACAACATTCGGTTCTATCGGTATTCCAACAACTACATTGGCATCCTTAACAAACCTTGATCCAAGCCATTTAGGTACATTCATTTCCGTACAATTATTCTTACTTAACCTTATCGCTCCGTTCTTCGTTGTTATGATTATCGGTGGCGGTGTTAAAGCGTTAAAAGGCGTATTCCTTGTTACATTACTTTCCGGTTTAGCATTAGCTGTTCCTGAAACTGTAATCAACGCTGTAATGGGTCCAGAATTATCCGTAATTTCTGCATCCATCGTAATTATGGCAGTTATCATTGGTTGTGCAAAAATTATGCCTCCTAATGACCCTGAATATGCAGTTAAACAAACTGGCGAAGTTCCTAAAGTTTCCGGTGGCGAAGGCCTTGTAGCTGCAATGCCATTCATCTTGATCTTCGTATTATTGTTATTAACTTCCAAATTGTTCCCTGCAATTAATGGTCCTCTTGCGTCCATTAAAACATCTGTACCTATTTACCAAGGTGCTGGTGCAAAACCTTACACATTCGTATGGATTGCAACACCTGGTATCATGATCTTCATCGCTGGTATTGTTGGTGGTTTCATCCAAAAAGCAAAAGCTGGCGAAATCTTCGGTACATTGGGTTCCACAGTTAAAAACTTGAAATTCACATACCTTACAATCATCACAGTTGTTATGACAGCTAAATTGATGACTTACTCTGGTATGACTGCAGATATTGCGAAAGCAATGGTTGCTGGTACAGGTTCCTTGTACCCTCTATTCGCTCCTATCGTAGGTGCGTTGGGTGCCTTCTTGACTGGTTCCGGTACAAACTCCAACGTATTGTTTGGCCCACTTCAAATCGCTGCAGCTCAAGGTTTAGATCCTACAAACTTCGAAGACCTTGGCTTCTGGTTGGCAGCAGTTAACTCCGGTGCAGCTGGTATCGGCAAAATGTTGTCTCCACAATCCATCGCGATTTCTATTGGTGCCGTAGGTCCTGCTTTGAAAGCATATCTAGAAAACCACAAAGAAATTAATTCTGAAGAAGCTCACAACTTAGAACATGAAATCGAAGCAAGCGTTATCATGAACAGCGCATTCAAATACTTCTTGATCTTCATCGTTATGCATGGTTGTATCTCCTTCTTCGGTCAACATTTCATCCATGAAATTCACCACATCTTCTTCTAAGATTTGGTAACATAAAAAGAACAGCTCTTAATGAGCTGTTCTTTTTTGTTGTTATATATTAGAACACTTTAAATAATGCACCTTAATGAGTTTATCCATATTGGTACACATAATATAATCTCAGTCTCTTAGTAGACCTCTTGCTCCACTTCCCATTTTGTAAAGGTCCCAGTATCTGCATCAATTTCAAAGTCATATTCATAACCATTGTAATGAATTTCACCTTCATACTCTAAACGGCCATGATCATAATCGCGATTAAACTCAGTTACATTTGCTACCGTTGCACCTGGTACGCGTGCCAATGCACTTTGTACTGCCTCATCAGAACTAATAGCTTCTACCGAAGATACTACCGTAGTACTCAGGACTGCGACTACAGTCAAAAGCAAAGATTTTACCATTTTTTTCATATAGTTCTCTCCTATACACATAAATTAAATTGATATTTTTAGATATAAATAATATAACTTATTGTAATCGATGAGAGAAAAGATATCAAATCAGAATTCTTAATAACAAAAATCTATAGAAATTATATACTAATCATGTTACAATACATTCTATCAAATAGATAAAATTAAATGCAGTCTGCGAAATGCGATTCGCAGGCTTTTATTTTTCCCATTTTAAGATAGGAGGATTTTATGAATCAAGAAAATTCTGCTAAGGTTTCCTTTATCTTAGTAGTATTCCTTGGTCTGTTAACGGCTATTACACCACTAGCAACAGATCTTTATTTACCAGCATTACCAATTATGCCTGGAGAACTAAACACTACAGCTTCAAATATTCAAATGACCATTGGTGTTATGACCTTTGGCGTTGCCTTAGGCCAATTATTTGGTGGTCCAATCAGTGACACAATGGGCCGTAAAATGCCACTCGTTATAGGTAATTTACTTTGTGTTATTTCCAGTATTATATGTGCCTATGCACCAAGCATCGAAATACTTTTACTCGGCAGATTCCTACAAGGCTTAACCGGTTCTGTAGGTGTGGTCATTGCTAAAGCCATCGCCCGAGACTTTGCATCTGGCCAAGAATTAACTAAGTTATTTGCTTTACTTATGATGGTTAACGGTCTAGCACCAGTACTTGCACCATTAATAGGTGGCCAATTACTCTTATTCACTACATGGCGTGTAATCTTTGTTATTCTAGCTGTATTCTCTGCCATTCTATTAGTGGGCTCTCTTCTTTTCCGTGAAAGCTTACCAAAAGAACAGCGTGTAACTGGCGGTATTAGAACAGCAACTCAAAACTATATTACACTCATCAAAGATAAACCATTCTTAGGACAATCCCTAATCCAACTTTTCGCTTTTGGTGCATTCTTTGCGTATATCTCAGGTTCATCCTTTGTATACCAAAATATATTCCAACTATCTGCTCAAGAATTTAGTTACCTCTTCGGTATCAATAGCTGTGGCATTATTTTAGCTAGTGCTATTAGCTCTCGTTTAAGTAACGTTATCACAGATCGTCAGCTACTAACCTTTAGCCTATGGCAACTTACAATCGGGTCTTTATTATTCTTAATAGCTATGTTATTAGAATGGCCTCTCATTCCTGTTACAATCATACTATTCTTCACCGTATGTACCGTATCCCTATTCGGATCCGCCTCCTTCTCCATGGCAATGACCAAATATGGAAAAATGGCCGGTAGTGCCTCTGCAGTACTTGGCTTTGCAAGTATGTTCGCTGCAGGTATCGTATCTCCACTCGTTGGTATTGGTGGGGAATATACGGGGGTACCCATGGGGATTACAATGCTAGTATGTGCAGTACTTTCCTTATTGTGCTTATATGGTTTGGTTGAGAAAGAATAATCTCTTTTAAACATTTGTGTGAGCCTTACAATGGGGCCCCTCTACAATAGAATAAATTTTAGTATAAACAAAGTATAAATTTCTAATTATCTTTTTATATTTTCTTAAATGCTCGTAAAGCCTTATTCTATGTGCTTTCGAGTATTTTTACTGTAGGAAGATACTTCACGTTTCTTTGCATATTTCCTCATGTCTTAGCTGTCAGAAGTGGTAAATAAGTAGTAAATTCATTTGTACTACTAAGCAACAAGACGCTCCTGTTGCTTCTCTTTATTCAAGCGTTTCATTTCTGCCATTGCAGAATCGAATGTTGCATGTGCGTAATAGTTCAGCGTCATGGCTATATTAGCATGTCCCATAATGTACTGTAATGCCTTTGGATTCATTCCTGCATTTGCATAGTTGGTACAGAATGTATGTCGCAAACTATGTGGAGTGATGTGTGGCAATTTATCCTCGTTATACTTATTGTATTTCTTAACAAGACCTTTCATCATGCCGTTGTAATCACTTGCCACTTTTGGATAGTTCTTTCTATTAAGAAAGAGGAAATCACTATATCCATCAATCTCAACACGCTTATCATTCTTTCGATTCGCTAACACTCGCTTAAATGCTTGATAGGCTTCTTCAACCATAGGAACTTGACGTTCGCCACTTTTGGTCTTTGGTGTTTCAATGTAGTACCCAATTTCAGTATCTCTCAATAGCTGATGGTCTATATTGACAAGACGATTCTCAAAATCTAAATCTGGAAGTGTCAAACCACCAAACTCTGAAATACGAAGACCTGTTTTTAAGAGTATCAGAATTTCATCATAATTTTTGCTGTAGGTTTTATCAGCTTTTGCAAAGGCTAACAGTTTTTCTTCCTGTTCTTCTGTTAGTACGGTCTTAGGGACAGTATCATCATCAAGAACTGCTTTCAGTTGAAAGTCAAATGGATTCTTCCGAACACAATCATCTTGTATAGCAATATAGAATGAAGCCTTTAAAGAACGTTTGTAGTTATTGATGGTTTGATAAGCATAACCATTTTCACTCATTCTAATAGCCCATTCTTTAGCGTCTGATGGCTTAATACTGTCAATACTTCTTACACCTAACTTGTCTTTCTTCAAAATATCCATAAGATATTTGCGTCCAGTTTCAGTGTTTTTTCTAACCTTTGGTCTTTGAGCGTTCTGTTTTGCGTAAAGCTGGCAGAGTGTCATTTTCTTTCCTACAACATCAATACCATCATGAATGTCTTTCTGTAACTCTGCGATTTTCTCTCTAAGTGAGATACAATCACGCTTTCCTGCTGGTACTCGGTCTGTAGCCACAAGTTTCCACGAGTAAACAAATTGCGGTTCTCCAAATGAATCTATATATTTGTATAAGTATCTTCCGTCTTTTCGTTGGCTCTCTCCAGTCTTTAAGATTCGACCTTTATTGTCACGTCTTTTTTCTGACATGGCATTTGCTCCTTTCCTTTATGGAAAGAGCCTTGATACGACTTAATACTATTTTATCATATACAAGACCCTTTGGCGACGCTAGATTGCGTCCAATGTATCTATAATTTTTTCAAATTGTTTTCGTTTAATCTGAATACGATTGCCATTCATAATCAGCCAATTTGCATTTTTATTTTCCTCTGCCAAGCGTCGTAGCTTGTTTTCGCCAATACGAAAATATTTTGACGCTTCTTCAATGGTTAGGGTATAACGTTCCCAAATAGGAATGTCAGTCTGCTTCATAAAATCCTCCTTTCCAAATCACTTATTTGGATTTCATAAAAGTTGTTTTACCAGCAATCGAACAGCTTTAGCAAAGCTCACGGGAGTTCCACCCCTGCATGGTTCTCATGTAGCCATACTCATTGCCTGCGACGGTTTTATCACGCTCGGACTATTGACTGTATGGGAGTATCATTATCACGATAAGAATGTCGTTGCAGGCAATCCTGCTAAAGATTGCTTCTCGGATCACTAACATGAATCGCTCGCTATCTTTATAAGATAGGTCATGGCGGTTAGTTCCGTTGGCTCTTTTCTTATCGAAACGTATTCGATTACTTTTATTCAGTTTTCAAAGAACAATGGCTCGTTAGCCTATCAAAACACATTGAAAGCTCAATATGCTTTGGTGGAATAACAAACCTCCCTGTTCGGGAAGCGTGGAATGGTTTAGCACGCTTCCACGAAAGGAGAGAGGATATTACTTAATTTCAAATGACAAAATCTTTGTAATCAGTCTGGTTTCCATTCTTCCACGTAAGACTTCATCAACGACCATACTTTGATTGCCATATTCATCTTTCATAAGTCGTAGGGAACGCTTCGTTATGTACCCTCTGTAATGATGTAGAATCTGGTTAATCGCTTCGGTATCGCCATCTGTTGCCTTTACAATGAGAGGAAAGGGAATCATAGGATATTGTGTTTTCATTCTTCAAATTCCTCCATAAACTTTTTAATTAAGGCTAGTCCACTGGTTCTATGCCGATAGACAGTAGAACGGTTCAATTTCAACAGGTCTGCAATTTCTGAATCGCTCATGTCCATAAAGTAAAACAGCAGTAGAATTTCACGTTTCTTGTCTGGCAACTCACGTAATGCTTCACTCAACAAATCATTTTCAACGCCTACTGATAACCCATTGAGTGTAAAAATCTGAAAGTCAGTTGAATAGTTATCTGTTGTCGCAAACTGGCTAACAAGATAATCGCCAACATCCGAAAAGGACACCTCACGCTTTGCAATCCTTGAAAGATAAAGCATATAATTCTTTCGCTCGTCTTCCATAGCACGTTTACAGATATAGTCAAACTGATTTTCTATTGTGGTCTGAAAAGAAGATGGTTTCATGTTTCTCACCCCCTTTCTGTCTAGGAAAGGAAGTGAGCCTTGCTCGTTTATCTCCTTTCACTCTTAGTCCCAATGTGAAAGGGGGATTTGTTGCATTACTGATAAATAAACTTTGTAAAAAAGTTCTGAATAGCCAAAAAAGCATATAAACAGATTTATTTCTCTGTTTACATGCTTCTGTTATTCTATCTATATGATTTATAAAACCACATTGGTGGACGTACTTATCTATTGCAGATAGACGACTTTTTTTGACAAGAACCCAATGTAAGGAAATTTATTGTATATGATGTACTTCATGGCGACGTTGACCTCCAACAAACCGCCATTTGGAAGTAATATACAATATTTTAACAGCGTAAATAGCACTACCATATAACGGTTTTTTTTATTGGCGTTTAGTAGTGCTTTTTATTAAATATAAACCTATAAACCATATAACACGTTTTTCTATACCTGTTTTTAATTCAGTAGGAACAATAAAATGTATAGAGGTGGTCTACTATGCGTAAAAAAGAAGATAAATATGATTTTAGAGCCTTTGGTTTAGCCATTAAAGAAGCTCGATTGAAACGAGGTTTAACTCGTGAACAAGTGGGAGCATTGATTGAAATTGACCCACGGTACTTAACTAATATTGAAAATAAAGGGCAACACCCCAGCATACAAGTTCTTTATGACCTTGTATCGTTACTTCATGTTTCCGTTGATGAATTTTTCTTACCTGCTAATAACTTGGTAAAAAGCACCCGACGATTACAGATAGAGAAATACATGGATAGCTTTACAGACAAAGAACTATCCTTAATGGAATCTTTAGCCAGCGGTATCAACGAAGCAAGAAACATCGAAGACTAATTAAAAGAATCCATACATAACGGAAAGAGCCGATAAAATGAGATTGTATTAATCTCATTTTATCGGCTCTGCGTCTTTGCGTCTGGCTCTGTAATCACAGTTACTTTGAACTGCTTTATTTCAATTAAATTTTCTTGTCTGCATTTCGGACAATAGAGGGGGAATTTTTTTAATTCAGTATCTTCCCTTATCTTTAATCGTGTTTTATTTCCACATACAGGACATGTTGAGGCGGTAAGTTTGCTAGTCAAGGAGTAAAACGACGAAGATTAGCATTTACTTCCGCCCATGCGATAGCTGTCCGTGATTGACAAGTGCTAGCACGCAGACAGAACGGAGATAGCGAACCGCTGAGTGTGTCGCTCTGCTCGTAAAAGCTTAGAAACCTTTGAACGAAAGGGATAATGAAAGCCTTGATTGCAAGGCTTTTTGCTTTATGGTGGGTAAGTATCAGAGTGAGAAAATTTTTGGAATGAGTAGAAGTGATAGCTAGAAATTATCAGTTTCTATTTCCATTTACCCTGTGGGTACGTGTTTGTTTCCATTGACAAGGAGTTTGTGGGAATAGAAATGTACCCACCTTGTTTGAATCAAGTGAAGTGTAGTTGAAGGAAATCTGTTGAAAGCAATACTTCATTTTACCGAATAAGTAATAATTTAGGCAACTTCAAATCGATTAAAAAAAACTATTTTAAAGGTTAAGAGTAGACAAAAATTGTCCACTCTTTTTTGCAAACTCAATTTATCAATAAATGAAATGAGGGAATGTAAAATGAAATATTTTGAGGTTGAGTTAGAAAATCCTGATGAATTTTTAAAACTACAAACAGAAGATTTTGTGAAAGCTAATCGCTTGCTACTAAGGAAGATAATCCAGAGCGTTACAGTCTATGAAGAAAACTTCGTCATATCCTTTAAATCTGGCATCGAATTGGAAGTATGAGTCTCATTCCATAACTTTTATATTGAACATATCATCTTGTTGTGTTATACTATAAATTGATATAAACAAAGATGTAGGAGGAACCGAAACTATGACAGCCTCAATGCGTTTAAGATAAGCTGGCAATAAAAAAAGCAGAATCTATACCCGATGATAGGCTTTTTTGTTGTGCTTATTTATACGATATTGAGCATTCATTAGTTACGGTGAGGATATTGGTTATTTAACTATACCTTTATTTAACTATGTCTTTAATATGAATGTTTCCAAATTGTATGTATGCAGACCAAAAGCCACATTGTGGGGTTTGGCCTGCATTTTTTATTGCCTAGAATGCTATTCAAAATAGAAATTCAAGCAAAATAATATGCAGGAGATAATATAAATGGAAAAATACAACAATTGGAAACGAAAATTTTATGCAATATGGGCAGGGCAAGCAGTATCATTAATCACTAGTGCCATCCTGCAAATGGCGATTATTTTTTACCTTACAGAAAAAACAGGATCTGCGATGGTCTTGTCTATGGCTTCATTAGTAGGTTTTTTACCCTATGCGATTTTGGGACCTGCCATTGGTGTGCTAGTGGATCGTCATGATAGGAAGAAGATAATGATTGGTGCCGATTTAATTATCGCAGCAGCTGGTGCAGTGCTTGCTATTGTTGCATTCTGTATGGAGCTACCTGTCTGGATGATTATGATAGTATTGTTTATCCGTAGCATTGGAACAGCTTTTCATACCCCAGCACTCAATGCGGTTACACCACTTTTAGTACCAGAAGAACAGCTAACGAAATGCGCAGGCTATAGTCAGTCTTTGCAGTCTATAAGCTATATTGTTAGTCCGGCAGTTGCAGCACTCTTATACTCCGTTTGGGATTTAAATGCTATTATTGCCATCGACGTATTGGGTGCTGTGATTGCATCTATTACGGTAGCAATTGTACGTATACCTAAGCTGGGTAATCAAGTGCAAAGTTTAGAACCAAATTTCATAAGGGAGATGAAAGAAGGAGTTGTGGTTCTGAGACAAAACAAAGGATTGTTTGCCTTATTACTCTTAGGAACACTATATACTTTTGTTTATATGCCAATCAATGCACTATTTCCTTTAATAAGCATGGAACACTTTAATGGAACGCCTGTGCATATTTCTATTACGGAAATTTCCTTTGCATTTGGGATGCTAGCAGGAGGCTTATTATTAGGAAGATTAGGGGGCTTCGAAAAGCATGTATTACTAATAACAAGTTCATTTTTTATAATGGGGACCAGTTTAGCCGTTTCGGGAATACTTCCTCCAAATGGATTTGTAATATTCGTAGTTTGCTGTGCAATAATGGGGCTTTCGGTGCCATTTTATAGCGGTGTGCAAACAGCTCTTTTTCAGGAGAAAATTAAGCCTGAATATTTAGGACGTGTATTTTCTTTGATCGGAAGTATCATGTCACTTGCTATGCCAATTGGGTTAATTCTTTCTGGATTCTTTGCTGATAAAATCGGTGTAAATCATTGGTTTTTACTATCAGGTATTTTAATTATTGGCATTGCTATAGTTTGCCAAATGATAACTGAGGTTAGAAAATTAGATTTAAAATAAACAATATTGGAGGAATATTTATGTATCTTATTTTCATGTAACTCTTCCTGCTAAAATCGCAGGGTTTTCCCTGCATACAAGCAAATGAAAGCATGCGATTATAGACAGGAGGAAATGTTATGGAATTAATATTAAAAGCAAAAGACATTCGTGTGGAATTCAAAGGACGCGATGTTTTAGATATAAATGAATTAGAAGTATATGATTATGACCGTATTGGTTTAGTAGGAGCAAATGGTGCTGGAAAAAGCACTTTACTCAGGGTACTTTTAGGAGAATTAACTCCCCCAGGATGTAAAATGAATCGTCTGGGTGAACTTGCCTATATTCCCCAGTTGGACGAAGTAACTCTGCAGGAGGAAAAAGATTTTGCACTTGTAGGCAAGCTAGGTGTTGAGCAATTAAATATACAGACTATGAGCGGTGGTGAAGAAACAAGGCTTAAAATAGCACAGGCCTTATCGGCACAGGTTCATGGTATTTTAGCGGATGAACCTACGAGCCATTTAGACCGTGAAGGAATTGATTTTCTAATAGGACAGCTAAAATATTTTACAGGTGCACTGTTAGTTATTAGCCATGACCGCTATTTTCTTGATGAAATAGTAGATAAAATATGGGAACTGAAAGATGGCAAAATCACTGAGTATTGGGGAAACTATTCTGATTATCTTCGTCAGAAAGAGGAAGAACGTAAGAGGCAAGCTGCAGAATACGAACAATTTATTGCGGAACGTGCCCGATTGGAAAGGGCTGCGGAGGAAAAGCGAAAACAGGCTCGTAAAATAGAACAGAAGGCAAAAGGTTCTTCAAAGAAAAAAAGTACTGAAGACGGAGGGCGTTTAGCTCATCAAAAATCAATAGGAAGTAAGGAAAAAAAGATGTATAATGCTGCTAAAACCCTAGAGCACAGGATTGCGGCCTTAGGAAAAGTAGAAGCTCCGGAAGGCATTCGCAGAATTCGTTTCAGGCAAAGTAAAGCATTGGAGCTCCATAATCCATACCCTATAGTCGGTGCAGAAATTAATAAAGTATTTGGGGATAAGGCTCTGTTTGAAAATGCATCTTTTCAAATTCCGTTAGGAGCAAAAGTGGCGTTAACTGGTGGTAATGGAATCGGAAAAACAACTTTAATCCAAATGATCTTAAACCATGAAGAAGGAATTTCTATTTCGCCTAAGGCAAAAATAGGTTACTTTGCACAGAATGGTTACAAGTACAACAGTAATCAGAATGTTATGGAGTTTATGCAGAAGGATTGTGACTACAATATATCAGAAATTCGTTCAGTGCTAGCATCTATGGGGTTCAAACAGAACGATATTGGAAAAAGTTTATCTGTTTTAAGCGGTGGAGAAATTATAAAATTGTTGCTTGCTAAAATGCTCATGGGTAGATATAACATCCTAATAATGGATGAACCCAGTAACTTCCTTGACATACCAAGTTTAGAGGCTTTGGAAATACTAATGAAGGAGTACACCGGAACTATCGTGTTTATCACCCACGATAAACGATTACTCGAAAATGTAGCAGATGTAGTTTATGAAATTAGAGATAAGAAAATAAATCTGAAACATTAAATTTAAGGTAGTCGCTGGTCAGTATAGTCTGTTCTGGTTGGCGACTCCATTGTTAAAGAGTATAAAGACTTTAGATTTTATGAATATTAAAAATAGGAACAGTCAATTGAACTGCTCCTATTTTTCTGCTAAATATATTGTAGTTTTCTTATATGTATAATGATAGATTAGCGGATTCTCATCTACGGTACTTACTTCAAATATGAAGAAGTGATCGCGGTTATCTCTGGACTTTTCCTTATTGAGGACAAAGTAATTCTTACGTGAAGTCGCCATTGTTTTTAGGATATCATCAGTTAGGAAGGTCAATGGAATATTCATGTTAGAGTAGCGGTAGAAGTCACGTTCAAAATCTTGGTAGCTCTCGCTATAATAGTCCATTTGTAGGTGATTACGCTGAAACTCAAGCTGATTCATAGAGCACCTCCTCGACAAGTTCAATACTAATAATGTCTTTTAATTTCAAATTGATGTGACCTGTTGTAGTTTTTATCAAAATGAAATCTTTGGTCAGACTTGGTATTGTTCCAGTGTAGGAAACACGCTTGTTTTTTTCAATCACTTGAATGCGTGTGCGTAGCTGCCCGGCGTATACTTGACTGAGGAGTAATAATTTCTTCTCTAGTGATAAGTCAGACATGTACGTTACTTTGTTTGTATCATCAGAGAGTGCTGATGCATGTTCAGATAGGAAAAAGCCCATCCATTTTTGCATCTTTGTATCCTGGTACTCTCTTGCTGATTGAAATGGTAAATATGAACGGTCAATCATATCAAATCCTTTCTATGCAGAGGCAAGGGTATTTTTATCAAATTGAATCGTAAAACCTTGAATTCCCCCACCTGTGTAACATTCTTTAAAGCGATTGATTACCTCAGTATAGATTATCACAGATGAGCTTGTTGGCTTAATGCTAAATGTAAATTCCAATGGTAATCGGTTTTCAGATTTAGCATGTACTAGTCGTATCGATATTTCAGTTGTTTTGAGTTTTCTCTGACGAAGTTTTGAAGTTGCTGTTTCAACGATTCCATGTAAAAATCTTTCAAGCATTTCAATATCATTACATCCTTTGCTACGGATTTCTGAAAATTGTACTGTATTTTTTTCTTGTTTCATTTTAATCCCTCCAATCCACCCGCGGAATGACCACCGATAAGTTTACTGCGTTCAATATTTCTGGAACCTTCAGTTAGGACGGTTCCTTTTTGTATGGCTAAAAAACCAAACTGTTCTCTGACAACATCAATAGCTGTCTGAAGTCTATTATCTTTTTCAATTTGTTCTACATCATCAAAGAGTGATAGTAGAGTATAGCTTTCATCTACGAAGCCACTATAAGATACACCAATTTGTCTCACTGCACCAGAGGTGTATTTTTTCGGAATAATACAAGTACATGACTCACCATTGTTTTGGGGAGATTTGCGGGTTCAATTTTATTCTGAGCATTTATAGATTTTTTCATCTCAGTCCTAGAATAGCCAATATGAATAGAAACGACAGTAGTCAATACTAGGGCTACTGTTCCGTTCCACAGTATCATTTAAAAATCATTTTCACACCCTTTCGTCTATTAGTATAGAAGAAAGCTCTCAGCACACAATATCCACTTGTAGTTTATAATAACTATCTCCTCCTTTACACTTTAATTCAAATCTTTATTAAAAAATATTTCATCTTATTTAACAAGAAACCATATTTATATAACAACATAAAATACACTAAGTTATTTTATTGAACATATATCGTACTTTATCTATCCGACTATTTGGACGACGGGGCTGGCAAACAGGTTCACCGGTAGTAACATGGTACCCTTTTAACTCTGTTAAACAAACACTACGTCCATTTGTAAAGAAAGTTAAATCACTACGATATTCTTGAATACACCGAGCAGGGATTTCTCCACTAAGAATGACCTCATTATTTTTCAATTGAGTGTCTACGATGTTCGCACAATATTTAGGAGCATCGGTGTATGCTCGTGAAAGATATTCCTGTGGCGCATAAATTTTAAAACTAAGATATGGCTCTAACAATTCTGTTCCAGCTTTTTTTAAGACTTGTTCCAATACAATAGGAGCAAGCATCCGAAAATCTGCTGGGGTACTAACAGGGCTATAGTATAAGCCATACTTAAAACAGATTTTACAGTCCGTCACATTCCAACCATATAATCCTTGTTCGCAACCATAGCGTATCCCTTCCATAACTGCATTTTGAAATGATTGATTTAAGTATCCAAGAGAAACCGAGCTCTCATACTGCATTCCACTTCCCAACGGAAGCGGTGATACAGATAAACCAATGGAAGCCCAGAAAGGATTTGGCGGCACTTCGATGTGAATGGTATACTCTGCTTTTTTTAACGGTCTTTCCATATAAATGACTGTAGGCTCTTTTATTTCTATCTCCACATGATACTTTTCTTGCAGCAGAGCACAAGTCACTTCCATTTGTACTTTCCCTAAGAAAGAAAGTATGATTTCATGTGTCGTAGAATCCACGTAATATCGTAGAAGCGGATCACTATCTGAGATTTCCAAAAGGGCATCAAGCAACATTTCTCTCTGTTCAGGTTTACTCGGTTCAACAGTTGTTTGTAGTAGAGGGTGCGGATTTTCAATCTTTTTTCTCTGTGGCAATAGTTTTGTATCTCCAAGAACACTATTTAACTTCAAAAACTCATTTTGCAAAATAACAATTTCTCCAGAATAAGCTCTATCAATCTTACATAATTCACCATTTATTGAAGTATACATTTCTGTAACTTTTATTTTTTCTTTTTCTGATACTCTAACCGAATCTCGTAAATGTAGTACTCCACTATAAAGGCGTATATATGCAAGACGTTGTCTTTTTTTTGTATATTCAATTTTGAAAACATTTCCGCAAAGTTCAGACGGACCTCGATGTGTTGATGAATAAAATTTATTCGTAATCACTTCTATAAGGTTATCAATCCCTATATTGTTTTTTGCACTTCCGTGATAAACAGGGAACAGGGAACAATTATGAAATCTTATGCTTTCCTCTTGTTCGAGTTCCAATGCTTCTAATGATTTACCGGACATATATTTCTCTAAAAGGTCATCGTTTCCCTCTATTACCGTATCCCATTGTTCAGATTCGGTAAAGTTCGTCACACACATATTAGGATACAGTTCTACCTTCTGTTTGATTACAATTTCGGCAGAAAGTTTCTCTTTAATATCCTGATAAACCGTTGATAAATCAATTCCATTTTGGTCAATCTTATTGATAAAAAAGATTGTGGGAATCCCCATTTTCCTAAGTGCATGAAATAATATACGAGTTTGTGCTTGTACGCCATCTTTTGCAGAAATCAGTAGAATTGCCCCATCTAAAACTGATAATGAACGATATACTTCTGCTAAGAAATCCATATGTCCTGGCGTGTCTATGATGTTCACCTTCGTATTTTCCCACTGAAAAGAGGTTATTCCTGTCTGAATTGTAATTCCTCTCTGACGTTCTAAAAGCGTATTATCCGTCCTCGTTGTACCTTTGTCCACGCTTCCTAATTCTGTAATCGCTCCACTGTTATATAATAAGCTTTCTGTTAAGGTAGTTTTTCCTGCATCAACATGAGCTAAAACTCCAATATTAATAATTTTCATGTGATTTTCCTCCATTCAAAAACCCAAAAGGGCATAAAAATCCCAGTGATAAATACTTTTATCACTGGGATTTTTATGCATAACCATAGGTATACAAAGCATACAGATATTCTCTGGATACTTTAGAATCACATGATAAAGGTATTCTTAAACTGGGTACAAAAAACTAAGCCCGCCTAAAAAAGGACATCTAATTATTTGTTCCCGCTATCAAATTGACAGTTTATTTAAGAATACCTTGCCGCATATTTATTAACTCCTTTTAAATAGTCACTTAAATAATAGCACATAAGAGCATATTTGTAAAGGAATCTCCAATTTTTTATCAAAAAGAGTACATGATTACAAAGTATCTGTAATCATGTACCAATATTTGTTATTTTACAATCTTCCAATTACTCCCGTTCTTTTCAAGTACCAAATCAAATTGAGATACCTGCGTTGCTTTGGTCTGCTGGTCGATATACTCCACTGTCAGCGATACCGTGACTTGATTATCCTTACGATTGTGAATAGGATTTACCAGTTCTTGAAAGATGTACTCTTTTCCGATTGGTTTTAATATCCCGTCATTCACATAGTAGGAAAGTTCACTGGCTGTCGCTGTAGGATAGAGCTTGAAGAACGTCGTTAAAAACTCATTGATTTCATTGGTTGTAATGGAATCAACCGTCCCCTCACTTTCAATGGCTTTTGGTTTATAACTTGATTTCTTAGGTATGTTGGTAATGGTCGGATTCTTAACCAGTACCATATTTCCAGAACCATCTACATAGACACTCACAATATAAGCAGAGTGGACGGTCTTTGTATTTTCTCCCTCTGTAATGAGCTGGTCTACACTGTAGGTTACATTAAACTCATTGTCGCCAGTTGGCTCTACCGTCCATATCTGAAATCCTCTTACAGAAGACGATACAGGAATATCTTTGCGTACTGTATCAACATTGAGAGCTTGAAGTTCATCTGTCAGATAGCCTTTTAGACTTTCCATTCGATTATCAATGGACTTATCGGATTGCTCCCATGAATAGTAGACTTTCGCAAAGTTCTCTACAAAATTTTCTACATGATGAGTATCAACGTATTCCTTTTCTATGATAGTTGTTTCGTGAATAGTATGAGTATCTATAGCTGTAAAGTGCTTGAATATCGCAAAGCTGAAACTAAGCCCTAAAAGTACCCACAAGGCAATCACAACCTTTTTATGAGGATTGACCTTATAGACACGAGGTTTCTTTTCCTTTGGTATCTGTTTTTCTTTATTCTGATTTTTTCTAAATTTCATCATTAAATCTTCCTTTCTCATTGTTTGATTCGTCCTGCTCCCACTAAATGCTGTTGCCAGTAGGGGCTTGTTAAGTCGGCATAACCGATTGGGTCGCCTGCATGAAACATACGGTTATTGCCAAGGTATATCCCAACATGAGTAATATAAGAGCCAGCGTTATAGGTAGAATGAAAGAAAACCAAATCGCCAGCTTGTGCTTCCGATAGTGGGATATGCTGGGTCACATCATATTGCTGTTGTGCGGTTCGTGGTAAGTTAATTCCAGCTTTTCCATACGTCCATTGTGTCAGTCCGCTACAATCAAAAGAAGTAGTCGGGGAAGCTCCACCGTAAACGTATCGCCAGCCCTCATATTTCAGTGCTTCGTCCATGATGGCTTGTACCGTATCATCATCAAACTCTGTTGTGACAAGATACTGCGTTACCAGTTGCACATAAAACATATTGCCATAGTTGTATCGCCAGCCCCCATTGATAGGTATGGCTATGGGATTGGGGTAAGACACTTTTTCGCCACCTGAATACTCTTTTGAGAAACTTTGAGCCAGTTCAAAGGTATATTTATTTCCACGATTAGCCACATACCCTAAGAAACCACCACCATAATTGTAGGACTGGATAACCGATTCTAAATCTACACTGAGCCTTTCGCTACTGGCTAATAATTCACTGAAATACTTCACACCTTGCTTAATGGATTCTTCTGTACTCAATGAATTAGGTGGAAGACCGAGGGATTCCGAGGACTGCATAACATCTTCCGCAGTACCGCCCGATTCCACCTGTATAATCGCAAGAAGTATGTTGACATATTCTTCAACGCCATATTCTTTGGCATATTTTTCTACCATAGGCTTATGAGCCAGCACTTCTGCGGAAACATTCACACCTCCATAATGAATATTGGAAATTCCGCTGTCCTGTTCATCTGAAAATAAAATGGCAACAAACAGAAGCAGTGAGAAGACCATCAAGAATAATCCAGAACCACCAATCACTAAAGTTTTCAACTTCATGGTTTCTTACCGACTTTCTTAATGGTGGCGGTTTTGATTGGTGGTCTACTTCTTGTATTTTGTAGTGGTACTCTTTGAACAGTAGACGGACGTTCTTTTGTGATTGGACGTTGTGAAGTTCTATCTGCTGTAGTGGTTGAAGTTGCTGGCTTTTGAACGGTTTTTTCTTGAACGGTATTGCCTTGGCGTTCCACTTTTGGACTTGAAAAATCGGACTTAACTGCTGGACGCTCTTGTTTGGCTTGTTGAGATTCCTTATATGAAGTCTGAATATTAGACTGTTTTGAGGTCTGTTCATCATGATATTGTTCTTGTCTTGTAGTCGGTCTTTCATGAACAGAAGAAGCAGGCTGTTTTTTCTGTTTGACCTGTTCCATTTCAGAGCGACGCTTCGCAATGGTTTTTCGCCTTTGTTCCTGCTGTTCCTTGCGTCCACTGGCTCTGTCCGCTTTGGTTTGAGAAATACTACTGGTTAAATCACGGACATTCTCTTTTACTTTGGATTTTCCTTGATATACTGCATATCTTGCATTGGTCGGCAAATCTTTAACCTGTTCTTTCAAACCACTAGCAGTGTCTACCATTCTGTCTTTGGTATCAGCTACTGTACCGATGGTTTGACCGATACGTTTTCCAAGTGTTGATTTTTCCTTTCCGTCTGGTCGGGAGTGATCTGCTTGTGTCCTTGCAGAACTCCCCGAACCCGACTGTCCTTTTTTACCTGTAACAATGGCAGACCCAGCCCCTAGAGTAGTCATGGAACGTCCAAGTTTCCGCTGTAGACGGTGCATGTGAGCGTGCATAAGCATACGAGGTTTTCTCATCACACGACTTCCCACACTTTGAGAATCGTTACTCTGTAGAGAAAACATACTCATTAAATCGCCCAGCTTGAAGTAGATTCCTGCAAAGGTCACAATCTGTAGAAAAGCAATCAAAAAGAACGGATAACCAGCCGATAAGGTATAGAGCATGGTTGAAATACTAAATGCTGTCGTAATAATCAATGTGATTCCAGCTCGTGTCAAAATGGTATTAAAGAGCTTTGTTATGGCTCGTTTTGACATACCATCAAATGATGGAATCATGCTTAAAATAAAGCTCACAGGCAGAAACATAGCATAGATGATAAAAAGTACCTGCGAGAAAATCATGATTCCTGTTAATAGGAATACAAATATGGAAATCCCAATATTGAAGACAAATAGGAAGAAGACTGTACCTAAACGGTTAATGGTCTTTGTAATGGTTAGATTGGTATTGCTTCTGTCTTCAATTTCTTCCGCAACAATTTTTTCTCTGTCTTCGCCATTGTTGGAATCTGGGCTGGTGGAGAGCAGGCTTTCCACACGGTCAATACCGATACTTTCAATGTCTGAACTGTTGTATTGAAGCAGTAGCCACGGTTGCTGAACCTGTATGGAAAACAGGCTATCTCTGATTAAGTCCACGCTGTCCTTGCCTTGACTATCGGAATGGGGCATGACAATCTTCGTGCCAAGTGATAAACTGGCATTACTGATGTCTGATGAAAAGTCATTGATTTTTTTAATGTAGTCGGGAGCGTAGGCAATAAAGGAAGCCGATAGGATAAACACCAGCACAAAATTCATAATGGCATGAATTGCCTTTGTGGTTTCTCTCTTTATCAGTCCCGTATAGGCAACATAAACCCCAAGAACCAAAATCAAGAGTAAGAGGAATCCAACATAGAAACCCTCTGTTGAAAATCCGTTTGCACTCACACCAGCTAAGGTCTGCATATTCTTACCAATGGAATCTGCTGTAGCGGAAATGAAGTCTAAGGAATAGGCTTCCTGTACTAAGTAACCTGTCGCATTGGAAACATACAAACTGATTGTCCAAATAAAATTGGTAATGGCATATAGTCCATACATGACCTGTTTTCCAATCCCGTCCGACCAGTTCCACGGAAGCCAGCCCCAGCTATTATCCACATAAAAATCCAGTTGATAGTTTTCAAGTGGGTATCGGCTGTATTCATTTGCCACATTGACCGTATCATCTACCAAGCCCGCAGCTTGAACCACCGTTCCCAGCATGGCTAAAAGAAAAATGGCAATCACAAGTGTGAAAGCCACTGTCATTGCCACTTTACCTAGACGTTTCAGCGTCCAGTTTGATTTTATTCTGTTTACTATTGATGGTTTCACATTTACACCTCTTTTCGCACAGGTGGTCTGGTATCAAAGGCATGGAGCAGTTCTTCAAATACAGGGTGGAACTGTATCACACCGACACGACCATATAAATCACTGATAAGGCATTGCCCGTTTTCC
The DNA here is from genome assembly GCA_900538355.1 of uncultured Veillonella sp. GTDB lineage: Bacteria > Bacillota > Negativicutes > Veillonellales > Veillonellaceae > Veillonella. The sequence continues at coordinate 109,375 of UPXS01000001.1, read as the reverse complement.
AAATCACGCAATCGCTTCTGATTGTTTTCGTCCTCTGGGTCTACACCAAAAAAGGCTAAGGTCTTTTTAATCTCGTTAAGGTCAGTGGAACGAAATGCAAATTTTAAGCCGAGGTTATTTTTCAGTTTTTCATCTAAGAGGTCGTCTGTATTTTGGGTCACGAAATATACCCCAGCGTTCATAGCACGACCAGCCCGAACCAGCTTCATAGATAGTGTTTTTCCTTGTGCTACCTGTAAAAAGCTCCATGCTTCGTCTAAATCTACAATCTTGAAAATGCTTCGGTCTGTATGGATAAAGTCTAAAGCAAAGGTACTAATGACAATCAGCATAGCAACGGATAAAAGCTCCATAGTGGTATATTCCTCAAAGGAAGTTTCCTTGTCGGGAAGTACCAAGTCCGCAACCTGTATAATGTTCAGTTGTTTTTCTAAGCTGATAGACTGCTCCACATAACCATTACTGAATAATAAATGTGCAAAGTCATAGTCTGTAAAACTTTCGATATGGTCGGCTATACTGGTACTTAGTGGCGTATTCTCAACCCGTAATTCCTCAATCACTTTCATCAACCCTCGTACTTCACTATTGGTTACTGCACGAATGGCTTTTCTAAGGATTGGGAAGCGTTCCCCATCACGAGAGGAAATCCCCGTAAGGAATGTCAGAATATCAATAGCCAGTGATTCAGAATCTTTGGGATTTTTCATAATCACATAAGGGTCAAGTAAGCCTTTGTTTTTCTCATCAGAAGTCAGAGTGACGATATTGATTTCATGGGAAATCTCTGGCAAGGTTTCTTTCCATCTGCCACGTTCTGCTTTTGGGTCTACAATCACTGCTTGTGCCCCATAAAGCACCGCATAATAGACGATAAGGTTATTCGCAAAGGATTTACCACCACCCAGCGAACCAACAAAAGCCGACGCTAACGCATTGGTTACTGAACCCTTAACCCCTTGACTGGCAAGAGCAGGTTTCAGATAGACATTGCGTCCAGTATCTAAGCTGTAGCCAACATAAATCCCCTCATTTTCCCCCAGCATTTGAGTAGCACCAAAACCTAAACCAGCGAGGAAATCAGAGGTCACGTATTGAATATAATCATTCATATAACGCTTGCTGGCAGGTAAAAATTCTTCATGTAAGCCGAGCATATCCCCAAATGGTCGTACCAGTTTTACGCTTAAATCGTCATAAAAATCTTTCACTTCATTACAACGACGTTTGAGTTCGTCAAGATCATTTGCTGATACCCTTACCACATAAGACAGCTTGTACATAGATTCCTTGCTTTGGTCTAAATTGGTTTCCAGCTCATTCACACTTTCCAGAGCTTCCGCCACATTGGAGCTGGTTTCATTATCACTTTGCCAAGCGTGGTTATCCAAGTCTTTCAGTTCTTTCTTTTTATTGCGGACAGTAGATAGGGCTTTACGATTCGCTACAATTTCCACATTCATTGACGTATCAATCGGGAATGTAAATTGCTGTTGCTGGTAGTAGAAGATTTCAGAGGACGGGAAGTCCAGTTCTCCGACAATGCTGTTAATGGTAAAGTAAGCTACATAGACGGTTTCATCTTCCTGCTGGATTTTCAAATATCGCTGTTTTTCTTCCACCAAACAGCGAGTAGGCTTAATCAAGTCATAGTATTTAATCAGCGTTTCATTATCCAGCTTTTTCTTTGATAGATGGTACTCATACTCTTCATAGGCAGTGCCTGTCTGTCCGTAAAGGTGTTCAATCAGATAGCCGAAGTCGTCCTTATCTAACCTGCGGATTTTGAAACGACGAGAGATTTTATTTTCTAAGAGCTTTTCCATCTTCTGAAAACGCAGGATTTCATCATTACTCATACTAACAAAATCGCCCATCAGCTTATGGTTCACATCATAGACAAAATCAGACAAAGCATTTTTTGCTTCAACGGTAAGACTTTTCATAGAAAACTCCTGATCGTTGAGAAGCAACTTAAAGCCGATAAAGAAACGGTAGTTCACTTGATTTTCGCCAATCATGGATATTAAAGCGTCTGTCTGTTGGTCGATTTTGTCATAGGCAACCGCTTTGAGCTTGCCAGTGACTTCATTTTTGGAACGCTCTTGTGCAGAACGTATGCTGGATTCTGTACTGATTTGTAAAGCATGAATTTTGCCATCACGATTTTGTGCGATAAGCTGTCTGAAAGAATCATGCACTTGTATTTTCTGTTCTGGACTTAGAAATGAGTAATTGTAAGGAACAAGCTCATAGTAAGCATAACATTCCCCGTCTTTATTCCAGACGAGATTGTTTTCAATGTATTTAATTGGATATGCCATAAAATTCACTCCTAACTGCTGTAATGGCTTCTTGTGGCTGGTTTCTGCCAAGCGTTACTTTTTTTCCTGCATAGGTCAGCTTTGGTCGCAGTGCATAAGCAATGACAGACTTCAAAAATCCATAAGGCTTTTTACCATCAAAAGTTTTTGTAGACATAAACCATGTGAAAGCCACAGGAATCCCAAAGTATTTGAGAAATGCTCCCTCTATCATGGAAAGAGGGGGCAAGTTGCCAAGTATCATCACTGCAAAGAGTGACACGACAAACCATGTCATTTGCGTAAAGGTTATGGGAAACGGAAGTCTAAAATCATTGATAGAATACAGTACCTTTTCCACAGACCAGATACTGGTATAGCTTCGTATTTTCTTCATGTAATCAATCCTTTCATAAAAAATAGGGGTAGCTGATTGAGCCACCCCGTAAAATAGAAAATCTGCCAGTAGTAATGTACCGACAGATTTAATAGACGATTTCAAAAATCCCATGATTGGTTGAGATAAACGTTCCTGAAAGGTCTAAATCCCGACCATAGGCTTGATAATCAATATAGTTTTGAAGACTAGCTGGTACTTCGCCTAAAGCACCCGTTTCTTCAATGTAGTAGCGTGCCACGTCATACATATCATCACAATCGGAATGAATGATAATATCCTCTTGATGTTCGCTTAGTTCTTCAATGCTTGAAAAATGAGTGAGCAGAGCAGATAGCTCCGATTGTAATTCTTCGGGTAATTCCGATACCATTTCCCATAGTCGATTGAGTTCGCCAATGGAAGTGTATTCGTCAACCGTAAAGGGTAACTCGTAGTCATGAATGGCGTATTCCTCATATTCATCATTCAAGCCGATTTTCTCTTTGACTTCCTCAAAGTCAATGGGAAAGGTAAACCACGCACCGACCAATTCGCCCTCATTGTATTTGCCTAAATTCGCAATATAGACTTGCATATCGTCCATATATTCACGTCCTTTCTTTGTAGAGATTCAAAAATCCCTACCGCACTTCGTTTGGTGTACCATTCCTTTGCGGAACATAAGAAAACCACTTATATTCCACAAAAGAACGGTTTTATTTAAGCACCAATAATGCGATTGAATAGCTCTAGTAAAATGTCTTTTACTCCAGCAGCGTTGAAGACTAAGCCAACCGCAATAATCGCAATAATTAAAAAGCCAATCAGTTTGCTAAACTCACGCTTGAAGCCAAGATACAAGCCAATCACAACGATTGCTAAAAGCACCAGTGATTGAGCGTTTGATAGAAACCAGTTATAAAGGTTTTGTCCAAAATTCATAAAAATGTTCTCCTCTCTATATTCAATGAATTTGTATTTGAGTTATTTTTTTGTTGTTATCACGTCCTGTTCTTTTACTGACTGTTGCTTCAAAATCTGCTTGTGTCGGTCTGTCAGTTTCGCATGGTCGAGAATGTCTTTTACAACCTGCGTCTGGTTGATTTCATCAAGTTTAATCGCAACCTTTAAGGTCGGGGCAACTTGATGAGATAGCCAGTTCAGCGTCCTTTGGAAGGAGTAAGGCTCTGGTTTTGTGGTTAGTTTTAATCGTTCACGATTGTTCCCAATAAACCAAGCCCATTCTTCATTCAGTTTCCAATCAGAACGAGGTTTGGAATCGTCTTTATCTACAAAACGGATATACCGATTGATAATTTTAAAGGCGGTATGCTCTGGATTGTCATAGACGAGTAAATCACGGACTGCATAATAGGCACGCTCATTTTTCAATCGAATCTCAAAACGGTTTTTTACTTCTGCGTCTTCAATGGGAATATCATTTTTCTTGTACTGCTCGTAGTCCTTTTCATAGATACAGAAATAAACTTCACTTTGTAATGAACCGATATAGAGGGTGTTTCCCATACATTCCTTTTCCTCTTTGCGTACCAGTTCGCCACTGCGATAGCTTTTAAAACTGCGGAAGACGGAGATACATTCTTCCTGTTGGCACTTTTCAGTGAGTACAGGGATATTCAAAATCCCTGTCTTATCGTTAATGGCAAGGTCAAGGCGTTTCATCACACCGCCAGCCACCAAAACGTCCATAAAGAACTCATACCAGCTTCTTTGTTGTGCCAGAAGATAGCTTTCAAATTGTCTGCACCCACGACCTTTCAATTCCACCAGAACTCCTTTGTCCAGTTCATGGGAGCAAAGGACGAATATGTCGCCTAAAGCATAATGCTCTGAATAAGAATAGAAACCATAGTCCTCATGAAGAAAATAGGACAGTTTCAGTTGTAAGATGTTTTCGACCACCTGCTGTACGTCTGTTGTCGGAAAGCGAATCCTTACATAATCAAACAGCATTTCAAGGGGAGCGTCGGGATTGAAGCGTTCCAGAGCTTCCCAAAGGGACTGCTGTAAATCCTCTGATGGCTTGACTTTTCCTGTTTCAATATCGCTTAGATACTGCCTTGTAATACCAGTCGCAACAGCTAAACGGTTTTGAGATAGTCCATAAGCCAAGCGTTTTTCTTTTAAATGCTGTAACCAAGTTTGTTCATTCAGTAAAAATCCCTCCAATCAAAAAGGCGTATGTCAACTTTTAAAGCCCATTTGACATACGCTGAAATTTTGTAAATCCCTTGTAACCAAAGGATTTTCTAATGTTTTTTTGACTGTTTCCTGTCGATTTGTACCCCCCTGTTAGATACGGGGGGTTAAGTGCTGGCGTGGCTATTGCCACACCAGCCAGCAAGATCAGTCCACACCTGCGACTTCCGCTTCGCACGTCGCCTGCGTGGACTGTCTGCTGTTGGATAACTTTTTAATTTCCTCCAAGAAATCATATCCTTTTGGTACAAGGGGAGTATAAAACTCTGATATGACACTTGTTCCTACATCAACATAGCCACGACCTTTGATTCGCTTTAAGAAGAAATCCTTTTGTACGTCACTGCCAAACATCATGCCATAGCCCATTTCAGACATACGACCTAAAGCCACTCTGAAATTAAACTGATCACGGATTCCGTCGCCTAAATATTTTGCGTCTGGACGTTGACAAGCCAGTATTAGAAAGAAGCCAGCTTGACGACCTAACATGACAATCTGTTTCAGCTTATTCATAACTGCGGTGTTTTCTTTTGTTCCCAGCATTTCCATGAAAGCGACGTATTCATCAAAGATTAAGAAGTGTGCCGGGAGACCTAAGTAAGCATAATTTTTGCCAGTCTTATAGTTCTTCATCTGCTTCATTTCCTCACTACGTTTCATCATTTCTTCATAGAATGTTTCAATGCAAGAAAGCAAGTCTTCTTTTCTATAGTAGACATTTGCCATCACAGAACCTAAGTCCGCAAGGTCAGCATTTTTCGGGTCAAGAATATACAGTTTTGAATCTGTATGAAGCAAGGCTTCAATCAGTGTCAGTATAAAGTAAGTTTTACCGCCACCTGTACCACCAGCAATCAACATATGAGGGAGCTTATCATATTCCCACCATACGTTTTTCATTAAGCGAAGTTTACCATCTTTAGCTTCTACTTCATCAATAGAAATACGACTGGCTATGGTGTCATAGAGCAAAGTATATTCCACATAGGAATCCTTTAACTCTTTATCCGTCAGCTCACAGTACAAGCCACTCTCTAATTTCTTTTCCAAGTGTAAGAGTTGGTCTTGATATTTTCCCAGCGTGATTTCCACCCGTATCTGTATCAAGCCATTTTTAAGTCGATAATACATTTTAGGGAAGTAGGTTATCTTTTCCTTTGTACGACCAGCACTATCTTTAAAGAAACCCTCTGTTTTGACCTGTTCAGATTCATACCACTTGTTTTCAAGTATCATCTTTGCCAGTTTTTGACGGTGGTAAAGTTGTTTAACCGTATCATAGCGAACCCGTTTGAATACAAACGCTACCAGCAAGCAGATAAGAATTGCGACACTGAAACTGATAATTAAATAGGGAATGTCAATCTTATCTGCTTGTGATAGGTTAAAATCCTGCCAGTTGATCTGCTGGATTGTCTTCACATGAAACAGTCCGACAACCAGCAGGAAAACAGGCAGGAGTGACGCTATCGTAAAATGAAAGACTAAATCTTTACCAGATGGGCGAATCCTTTTACCACGCTGTTTCATGCGAAAAAGTCTCCTTTCTACCTAGCGACTATTTGTCTTGTGTCGGTTCTTTCTTTGCTTGTGGTTGAGCTTTGAATGAACTAGAATCCTTTGTCAGCACAATATCGTCTGCCTTGATATACCAGTCAACATCTGCTCCTTGATAGGTGGCAGTAGCAACGGTGTCCGCAATGGGATTGATAAGTTCCACCCGTGCGTTATAATCAAACTCTTTCAAAGGCACGCTGGCAGGAATACTTACTTGAATCATGCGTCCTTGTCCTTTGGATTTTAAGTCATAGGTACGTTCCTTGATTTCATCTGAAACCGACCCGTCTTCATTTTGGATTCTCACTTCACGACGTAGAGCAGAGAATTTCAATTCTCCAAAAGTCGTGTCTTTATCTAATACAATGCCATTTGCTAATCTCATCATTTTTCCTCTCTTTCTTTATTCTTTTATCATGTCGTCAGCATGTAAAAGGTAATTTGTAAAACCACGAGTGCCGATTTTGTAGCCCTCTGCGGTAATACGTGGATTGACTAACTTCACACGTTCCTCAAAGCCGAAATGTTTTTCGCCAGCTTCAGCAGGAAGCACCACCACAATATCATCTGCTCTTTGAACATCAGAATAGAGATTATAGCTTCTTGATAAGACAGTTAGCCGTCCGTTGATTCTTCGCTGAACGACTTTATCCTCGCCAGCAAATTCTAAATTGCCGAATGTTTTTTCCATGTTGGGAATCACAAATTTAAGTTCCATATTTTTACCTATCCTTTCTTTTTTATTGGCTGAATGAATGTTTGATGGTCTTAAAGAGTGGGGAACGACCTTTTGATTCTTGATTTTTTGTTTTCATAAGTTCACTTCCTTTCAAAATCGGGTAAAAAAATAGACACCTCATTTTTTGAAGTGTCTACCTATTAAATATTCAAATTTTATTGGAAGTATCTTTATATCTTCACTTTTCAAGGATAAATCGTCGTATCAAAGCTCATTCATAAGTAGTAAATTAGTAGTAAATTGAGTGGTTTTGACCTTGATAAAGTGTGATAAGTCCAGTTTTTATGCGGATAACTAGATTTTTATGCTATTTTTATGAAGAAAAACAGCGTTACCTTCTTCTTGCTCAGTACGTCACTTCGTTCCGTAAAATCGCTTCGAAAAAGGTAACGCTATTTTTATTAATTTTTGCTATGAAGATGTCCCATTGTAAGGCTTTAAAACTATATCTAAAATAGATTACTTCTTATTCACTACAAACACCATAAGCACAATAAAGGAAATCACCTGTCCAACTGATTGTAGGAGAAAAGAACACATCTCTCCTCCTCCCACTCTCGTTAGGTGTATTGCTAATTTTTGTAAATAATGAGATAACAAACTCGATGGAGCTATTAGGTATATAGTAGATTGGATTACTTACATTTTATAATGGGATATCTTCATATCGGGTGTATATAGAAAAGAATACAGCCCTCTCTGCAGCGATTTTACGGAGCGTAGTGACGTACCTGAGCTAAGAGAGGGCTGTATTTTTTCTATACTAGTGATATGCAGTTGTAACGGGGCCCCATTGAAAATATAATAGAGCTCTTACTCGAACATTGTCGATAGTAATAGTTTCAAGCGGTTTGCTTGGTTTACTGCACTGGAGCCTGGATCGTAGTCGATAGCCGCAATGCGCACGTCTGGGTAGGCTGCAGATAGGGTTTTAACCATGCCTTTACCTGTTACGTGGTTTGGTAAGCAGCCGAATGGTTGCAAGCATACGATTTGTTTGGCCCCTTTTTCGATGAGGTCAATCATATCGCCTGTGAGGAACCAGCCTTCACCGCATTGGTTACCAAGGCCGATGTATTGAGCTGCTTCTTTTGCTACTTCTGTCATACGTTGTAAAGGGTCGAAGTGTTTAGACGCCGCTACAGCTTTAGCATATGGCAAGCGGTAGAGTTCAAGGGCTTCACGAGCCAAGGTGCCGAAGAAGCCAGATAGCCATGTACCATCAAGGTGTTTAGCACGGTATGTACTATCCATTGCGCAGTACAAGAAGAAGTCTAATAGGCCAGATGTAACGACTTCGCCACCTTCTTTTTCAATGAGTTCATTGATATGGTTGTTAGCGCTCGGATGGAATTTAACATAAATTTCCCCTACGACGCCAACGCGAGGTTTTTGTACATCTTTATTAACTGGCAAGTTATCAAAGTCATGAATGATTTCTTTGATGTACTTATTGTATTGACGAAGGCTTGCAGATGTAATGTTTTGCTGTAATTTTTTAATCCAGTAATCACATAATGCATCTGTAGAGCCTGGGTTAGTTTCGTATGGACGTGTAGCCAATACGCATTGCATGAGGGCATCACCGTAAACAACGGCTTGGATCATACGATGTAAGAAACCTTTTGTCAATTTGAAGCCTGGTTGACGTTCCATATCACTCGCATTGAGGGATAGAATTGGTACTTGCTTCATACCGGCATCGATTAAAGCCTTACGCAAGTAGCCGATGTAGTTTGTAGCACGACAACCACCACCTGTTTGAGAGATGATAACAGCCGTTTTATTGATATCATACTTACCAGATAGTAGAGCAGACATGAGCTGACCTACAACGATAATCGCTGGGTAACATGCATCATTATTGATGTATTTCAAGCCCACTTCAATGTCGTCACGTGTTGGAGCTGGTAACATTTCAAAGTTATAGCCTTCGTTTTTGAGGACTGGATCTAAGAGACTAAAATGCAATGGTGACATTTGTGGCACCAAGATTTTATAAGTCTTACGCATTTCCTCTGTGAACACAACGCGATTATAATCGTACGTTGGTAATTGCTCTTCCACCACTTCTGGTGCTTCTGGGTTATGATGACGACGCAAGCTACGTTCCATTACGGATTGCAAGGAACGCAAACGAATCGTTACAGCCCCAAGGTTTGTACCTTCGTCAATTTTGAGTAAGGTATGAATTTTATGGTTTGCTGAAAGTATATCTTTTACTTGATCCGCTACGATAGAGTCGAGGCCACAACCGAAGGAGTTAAGTTCAACGATTTGGAAACCTTCTGTTCTACTTACGAATTCAGCAGCCCGATATAGACGGCTATGGTAAGACCATTGGTCTACAACACGTAGATGCTTAATTTCATGACCAAGTGGCGCAACGCCATCTTCTGTAAGAACAGCCATGCCAAGAGATGTAATAAGCTCTGGAATACCGTGGTTAATACCGGAGTCCAAATGATATGGACGGCCAGCCAATACGATAGTCGGAATTTGTTCTGCTACGAGGCGAGATACAGTTTTCTTTGTCGTTTCACGGTAAGAAGCCTTACAGTTTTCTTGTTCTTCCCAAGCTTTTTCTACAGCATTAGCAATATCTTTCTTCTTGAGGTTCAAGAAATCCAATGCTTTCACAAGAGCAGGAACAAGAGATTTTTTATCAGCTAACGGCAAGAATGGTGCATGGAATGGAGTATCCCCTAACACGTCTTGCATGTTGTTTTTAATAAGTTCTGGATAGGAAATAACCATTGGACAATGGTAATTATTGTCGCGGCTAAATTCCTTAGGGCCATGTTGAATACAAGGATACCAAATAAAATCTACCTGTGCATTCGCAAGATCGCGAATATGACCATGAACCGCTTTTGCTGGATAGCAAGCTGTATCGGATGGGATTGTATCGATAGCCTTGTTGTATTGGTCCTTTGTAGTGTAATCGGAAAGGATTACTTCATAGCCAAGTGTATTAAAGAATGTAAACCAGAATGGGAAGTCCTCGTACATGTTGAGGACGCGTGGGATACCTACGCGCATTTTACCTTCGAACTCTGGAATATTTTTCTTCAAATAATAGTCGAAGTAACGACGCAATTTAACGTCTACTAAGTTAGGAACTGCTTTGCGTTCCTCTTGAATCATACCACCTGCACCGCGGTCACAACGGTTACCCGTTACGTAGGTACGACCATCGGAGAAAGCGTTGATGGTAAGCATACAATTGTTAGAGCAAAGGCCACAATTACGCATTGTCGTAGATACTTGTAAGGAGTTAAGGCCATTGCTATCGAGCAATGTACTTTTTTCCTTTTGTAACTCTTCGGCCGTTTCAGCTGCAAGAAGGGCCATACCATACGCACCCATCAAGCCAGATACGTCAGGACGAATTACTTCTACGCCCATCAATTTCTCGAAGGCACGCAATACGGATTCATTGTAGAATGTACCACCTTGTACAACGATATGATCGCCCAATTCTTTAGGATCTTTTACCTTAAGAACCTTGTAAAGGGCATTTTTAATAACAGAGTAAGCAAGGCCTGCCGCGATATCTTGTACCGTAGCACCTTCTTTTTGAGCCTGCTTAACTTTAGAGTTCATAAATACGGTACAACGAGAGCCCAAATCGATTGGCAAGGATGCCAACAAACCTTCCTTCGCGAATTGGTCGATTGGAATGCGTAGCCCGGATGCGAATGTATCGATGAAGGAACCACAACCAGAGGAGCAGGCTTCGTTCAATACGATATCTTCGATATAGCCATCACGGACCTTACAGCATTTCATATCTTGACCGCCGATGTCCAAGATAAAGGATACATCAGGGCAGAAGTAGCGAGCTGCACGATAGTGAGCCATTGTTTCTACTTCACCAATATCTATGCCAAGGGCGCGTTTAAGGAACGCTTCGCCATAACCCGTTACACCAGAATGCGCAATATAGGCGCCTTTTGGCAATAGTTCATAAATCTTCTCGATTATCTCACGAGATTTTTCTAATGGCTTGCCATGGTTTGGACCATAGTGAGAGAAGATAATTTCCTTATTACTATTGATGAGAACTACCTTAAGTGTAGTAGAACCAGCATCAATACCAAGGTAACAAGGACCTTGCGCATCTTCAATATTTGCTTTTGGCGTTACAGCCTTGGCATGACGAGCGCGGAATTCTTCTAATTCTTGTTCATTTTTAAATAGAGGTTCTACACGATCTGTAGCCTCCATAGGAATACCGATGAGGGCTCCAATTTCTTTTGTTAATTGACCAACTGTAATCTCACGACAGTCTTCTTTCATCAAAGCCGCCCCTAAAGCGATGAACAATTCACCATTCTCAGGGATAATGCGATGCGCTTCATCTAGTTCTAAGGTATCGCAGAAGCATTGGCGCAATTCAGATAAGAATGTCAATGGACCGCCAAGAAACGCTACATTACCTTCAATTTTATGACCGCATGCAAGGCCCGCAATTGTTTGGTTTACAATCGCTTGGAATACGGATTTTGCAATATTTTCATGAGATGCGCCTTGGTTTAACAAAGCTTGTACGTCTGTTTTAGCAAATACACCACAGCGTGCTGCAATTGGATAAATCGTATCAGCATTCATGGCCAATTGGTTAAGGCCAGATGCATCAGTTTGCAACAAAGTCGCCATTTGGTCGATGAAAGCACCTGTACCGCCAGCACAAGAGCCGTTCATACGGTGTTCTGCCGTTTGACCTAAATAGGTTACCTTCGCATCTTCACCACCAAGTTCGATGATAACATCAGTTTCTGGATACAATGCTTTTACAGCGCGTGTTTCAGCAATAACCTCTTGTACGAACGGAATGCGTACCTTCTCAGCCATCGCCATACCACCAGAACCGGTAATACATACATGAACTTGATCATTTTCATGACCCACTTGAGCCTCTTGGAGCAAGGTATATACGGTGTCCAAAATGTTCGCATAATGGCGTATGTACTTTTTATACAAATAATTATCGTGTTCGTCTAATAGTACAACTTTAACTGTTGTAGAGCCCACGTCAATACCCATGCGTAGCATGTGTTGCATAAATACCTCTCTTTTCAAAAACCGTATGACCACACAAGATCATACTCATATTGTGAAAGTAGTACATTTAATATGAAGCTCACATAAAATATACTAAGCATCTAATTAAATTAGACGAGGATATACTTTCACAAAAATATCTAATTTTTTAAATATCCTATACATATTATACAACAAATGTAGATAAAATCTACGTTATTCTATATTCCAATGAGTTATATGGAATATGACTAAATTTGAATAACACCTCTACATCGGAATAAGATGTAAAAAATATTATATCATTCTAAGATGAAAAAAGGTGTATCTAATAGCACATAACGTCGGTAATAAATTAATAGGCTATGTAAACTTAGTAACTTAGTAACATTCAATAGAAATCCATTATTTTATGTCCATCAATAAAGAGTAAGCCTATACATATATAAATAAAAAAGAGGCTTCAATGAAATCATTAAAGTCTCTTTTCAAAACATTATGTTACTATCGGCGTTATATAGATTTACAGCACCTTTTTATACAAGCTAACCAGATCATCATGATTAGCCGGATACGGATTGAATCTATAGCACATATCTTCTAGTGCTCTATTTGCCATAAGGTCGAGCTTAGCTTCCGATACAGCTTCATCTACACCAAAGGCGGTAAGGTTCATTGGACAGTCTAATGTATGTTGCAATGTAACGATAGCCTTTATAAGAGCAGCTAATTTATCCGTCTCTGATGCATTATGAGCTGCAAAGCCAAGTTTAGCAGATAAATGGGCATACTTCTTCGCTACCGCCGGATTGTGGGAGCAGTTAAAGCCGATTACATACGGTAAGAGCATACTATTTGCTAAACCATGAGGCACATGGAATTGGCCTCCCAATTGATGTGCCATAGCATGAACAATACCTACGCCAGCCTTGTTAAAGGAAAGCCCTGCAAGGCATGATGCTTCGTGCATAGACATGCGGTCTTGCTCTGTTGCTGTTGGCTTATGACATTTTGGCAAATATTCAAAGACAAGCTCAATCGCCTGTTGGGCCAATGCATCGGTAAAGTTATTAGCAGCAGTCGCTACATAGGCTTCTAGCGCATGAACTAGTACATCCATACCACTAAAAGCAGTAACACTTGGCGGAGATGTTTTTACAAATAATGGCGTTAATAAAGCTTCATCAGGTAATACCGCATCATCCACAAGAGGATACTTAATTTGTGTTTCGCTATCGGTAAGAACAGCAAAAGAGGTCACTTCAGACCCTGTGCCGCTAGTCGTAGGCACGGCAATAAAGGATTTGATATCCATATGCTTTAATTTACGACCAAAATAAGCAATCCCTTTGCTCATATCAATGCAAGATCCACCACCTATAGCAATGATGACGGTTGGTTTAATACCTTCCATAAATTCAATGCCTTTTACTACATGAGTTATGGGTGGGTCAGGTACTACATCAGTATAGATTGTTACCTTATTTTTACTATCCATTAAGCCCATCACATACGTAAGGCTTGGAGAATCTTTTAAAAATGGATCACATATGATAAGGATGGATTCATTATTAAATTCTGTAAGACGATTCAACGAATCTGGTCCTGCATAAATTTGAGTTGGAAAAGTCCATTTATTCATATGCTCACCACCTATCGAATATTGAATCCTGTTGTTAAGCAACATCTACGACGGCGTGCAAAGCAGCGCGCTGATGTAGTAGATTCCCCAGTAGGTGTAGCAATTGTAAAGGTTGTCGTACCTTCACCACTAAAACCAAGCCCTGCATAGGATGGACCATTCTTAACAAAAATAGATGTTTTCATCTTACGAGCCATCCGATTGAGACGTTCCATATTCAAAGAATGCATGGTTGCCGTATGATGTAAGCCCGCTTCTAACATCAAGCATACATCGAGACCTTCATCAAAGCTATCTACCGTTACAACCGGTAGAATAGGCATTAACATTTCAATCACTGCAAATGGATGGTCTTTTGGTGTACGCATGATAATCAATCGTGGATCACCGTTGTACGGAATATGTGCTGCATCAAGAATGACGCTTGCATTCTTACCGACGAACTTTTTGTTTGGTGTCCCATTCGGTAATACAGTTAAATCCACTAAGCGTTGAATATCTTGTTGATTTTCAATGAGGACGCATCCTGCTTTCACCATTTCTTGAACTAGCTGTGGCTCAATTTGGCGCATAGCAACGACGCTCTTTTCAGCGATACATAGAATATTATTATCGAGGCTAGCACCGAGGACGATATCTTGAGCTGCCTTTTTAATATCTGCTGTTTCATCTACAAAGGCTGGTGGATTACCAGCACCAGCACCGATAACCTTTTTGCCACTTTGAAGCGCTTGTTTTACTACGCCAGGCCCACCAGTAACAACAAGTAAGCTCACATCGGGGTGCAACATCATCTCTTGAGCGGACTCAATAGATGGCTCACGAAGTGTAACGATTAGGTTTTCAATGCCAATCGATTTAGCGATGATTTGGTTAAGTTCACTAACTAACAATCGACTAAGATGCTTAGCACCAGGATGCACACTAAAGAATACGGCATTCCCTGCTGCTAGCATACCAATTGTATTACATATTAACGTTTCTGCTGGATTTGTACTTGGTGTAATAGCACCGATGACACCGTAGGCAGACAATTCATATAATGTCATGCCGTTGTCTCCGGTTTCACATTCTGTAACGAGATCTTCTACACCCGGTGTTTTATCGAGTGTAAGGTTTAATTTCAATACTTTATCTGCAACACGACCCATTCCTGTTTCTTCAACAGTTTTTTGAGCCAACTCTTGTACTCGTGGGCGCATAGCAGCACGGATGTCTGCTATTACCTTTTCACGGGTTGCCAAGGTGCAATCTTCAAAGCGCGCTTGCGCTGCTTTTGCTGCTTGAATGGCCTCATCAACGGTATCAAATACACCTGGTTCAACTTGACCTCTAGGCGCTTGTTTAAAAGGTTTTGATGAGGCTGCTTCATGCTTTTGCCCCTGTAATACATCTATAACCATGGAGCGGATCATTTCTTTCAACTGTGTATTGTTTTCCATCATGAACCTCCATATAGGTTGCATTGCTGATGCAATGACCATGTCAACTAACGGTGTACACAATCAAGGATACATTCATGATGTGACACAATAACTAGGTTTAACTCTGGCACCAGCTATTTCCTATACAATTATTTTTCAAAACTATCAATAATACCCACAATAGCGCAATCTACTGCAGTGCCATTATCATCTTCGAAAATATGCCGTGCCGATGAGCCTCGAGTTAGAAGCACATATTCACCTTCACCAGCACATACTGTATCGACGGCGATTTCTATGCGCCCCGTCAACTCTTGTTCTCCATCGAGAATATCTACCATCATCAGTTTCATTCCCTTTAGAGATTCATGCTTTTGAGTAGATACGATACTACCCACTACTTTACCGACTTGCATACTTCTCGTTCCCTTCAATTATTGTGATATGTAAGCGCTCAATTTCATCTCGAGCAGCCATGGTAAACCGTTGTCCCCTATATATGACGATAATAGACTGACTTTCACAAGATCTTACAAAAGAGGCCGTTATCCAGCCTTGATGGCTAGCATATATAGGACGACCAAATTTATCTAGAAATTTGATAGGCCAATCTAGAATAACTGATGGATTCATCAACGAGGTTACAGGAACTGCGAGGCGTATTGTCACCTCACAGTCATACGCTAATGCACGGTGCAAACAGGCTACCCAAGGCACCAATGTATTGCTCATTAACTCTCGTATATGACCATAATCTATACCAGCAAAAGAAATGAGTTGGTTCTGCAACAATATATGTTCATCATAGTTATTGCATTCTGTGACCATAAACGTAGCAGTGGATGTCATGCGCTTTTCTAGGCGTTCTAGCACCAGTTTAACTAATGCATCCATATTAATGCTCACTTCCCATGGCAATCCCTAAGGGCGTTACAAATTCTGGATATAGTGGCTTATCTACAGGTAATCCTATATATTGACTGAAAGTTTTTGTAAACTCCTCAAAATTAGAAGCACCACCTACAACAACAATAGGAGTCCCTTTTTCATAACCACCCTCTTGTAACGCACGCTTAGAAATAGCTGCCATTTTTTCAACAACAGGCCGTATGGTTGCATATACATCGCGTTTATTAGCTTCATTGCGCTTATAAGCCTCCGCTTCCGGGATGGAGATCCCATAGGCCCCACTAATAACAAGGTTCATATGGGTACCCCCTGTCGGCTCATCTACGGTATATACAACGCGGCCATCCTTCAAAATGCTTATGCCCGTAGTACCACCACCGACGTCGATAACAGCGCCATCAGTAATGCCTAGCACATTAGCAGCAGCGGTAGGTTCGTCTAGAATACAAGTCACTTCAAAACCGGCGCTTTCTAGAACGTGACCTACTACATCTTTATTCTTGCCTATCGTTCCAGGTGGAACAGCTGCTGCGGCATATACAAGTTCTGTGCCTAAGGCTGCTTCCGCTTTAGCCTTTAACGCTCGCGTAATTGTAACAGCTCCCACATAGTCAACTACAAGGCCATCTCGAATGGACTCATTGTATTCAAAGGCACCATAAATAGGTTTACCTTTGTCGTTAACTACGGATAGGACAATAGATGATGTACCAAGGTCAATACCTACACGCAAATTCTTTTGATTATGAGAACTCACTTGTTTGGACTCTACAAGCTCAGAGAACTCTTGCAATGTATTATTTGCCTTTTTCAAACCCTTCATCGTATCACCTACTTTACTGTACAATTCTCGCCATCACTGTACCTTGTACATTGGCAGCATTTGCCTCATCTGTATCAATATGGAGTTCTAGGACAAAACCAGGTACGACTCGAACGATGACATCACCAAATACAGTGGTTCGTTCTGGCGTTTGAAGTTCAACATTAACGCTATCACCATCGTTTACATGGAGCCGTTTTGCATCATCCGGCGACATATGAATATGTCGCTTTGCAACAATACAAATAGGTTTTGTTATTTCTCCGTTTTCAGTACATAGAGTAATCTCTGCGGCTGATTCTAAATGACCAGATAGCACAATAGGAGGCTTTATGCCTAATGTACGAGCATCGGTCAACGATACCTCCACTTGTGACTGTTTTCTAAGAGGACCTAGTACACGGACATTTTGAATGACCCCTTTAGGCCCCACTAAAGTAACGGTTTGTTCTGAAGCAAACTCTCCAGTTTGTTTTAAGTCACTTTTCTTAGTAATAGCCTGATTCGGGAATAATACATCCCAGTCCGCCTGACATAGATGGACATGTCTATTGCTCACACCTACGGGAATGGACGATTCGAACATGGCTTCGATCACTTCTCGTACGATAGCACGAATCTGTTCCCGATCCATAAGCTATTATCCTTTCTTAGGTAGGATTAATTCTACGTCGCTATGAGGACGAGGAATTACATGAGTAGATACTACTTCACCAACTTTTTGTGCTGCTGCACAGCCTGCATCAACAGCTGCTTTTACAGCGCCTACATCGCCACGAACCATTACAGTTACAAGACCGGAACCAATTTTTTCAGTACCTTCTAATGTAACGTTAGCCGCTTTTACCATTGCGTCAGCCGCTTCAATTGCGCCTACTAAACCTTTTGTTTCTACCATGCCTAATGCGTTATTCATGATAATCTCCTTTATTATTTACTACTTTATTTCTTTTTAGAGTTTTTCTTTGGTGTTGTTTTCTTTGTACCTGTAGACTTAGAACTTTTCGGTTCTATGATGGTAGATACAATTTCATCTAACACCTCAACAACCTTTTTATCTAATTTGGGTTTCTCTGTTTTAGAAGTTGTAACTTCAGCTTTGACTGGTTCGGTTTCTACGATTTCCTTAGTTTCTTGAACACTAGTACTCACCTTAGTTAACTGTGTATCATCAGATACTTTAGCCGGTTTATCTGTAAAGTCATCATTAAAGGATTCTACTAAGCCTTCTGCAGGCCGTGGAATTACCTTATGAGCTACATATAGGTTCATCCCTCTTGTAAGAGCCACACCAGTCTGAACAGCCGCTTCCACAGCTGCTACATCACCGGCAACCTTTACGGTCATCCAACCAAGGCCTCTCGCCTTTTCTATTCCTATCAACCGTACATTTGCAGCTTTAACCATTGCATCTGATGCGGTGATAGCCCCCAATAAACCAGCTACTTCTAGTAACCCTAGTGAATTTTTCACTATGCCACCTCCCGACGTCTATTTCTGTTGATGATTCGCACACAGGATTCATGCATTCCTATAACGTTAGCTACGTTGCATATCTACTAACATTTGAAGAATCAAATCTTTTAACTCTGGTTCTTGAGATTCTGTTTTAGGTTCTTCTTTCGGTGTCGCCTGAACAGGCTCATCCTTGAGCATACCTACTTCATCCATTATGTCCATAATGATAGCCCGTAACATTTGTTCATTTAGTTCTGCCATTATGAATCCTCCTATTCACATTGTGAAAGTATCATCTATTGCGACGTGCTAATGATATGTAATGAATATTTGACTCTTTGAACTAACATTCATTACATAATGTAAGCATTACCTTTATTCTTAGGTCTGTCTCCCATAGTTTCTAGTAAAGCTAAACCTACATCACGTGCTGCTTTTACAGCTTGTTTAACAGCGCCAGAATCACCACTAATTTGTAAAATAACTTCGTTACTCATAGCTGAACTCGATGGAGAACGATAACCTACTACATCTACATTAGCTGATTTAACTGCTGTATCCGCCATAACTACACCAATAGCTGCTGGGGCTCCAACGATTAAGCCAAAGGCTTTACCCTCTGGTGTCCCGAAGGCAGTCACTAATGCTTCCCCTGCACGAGCTGTATATTGAACCTCCACATGACCAGCTTCGTTCATATATACTTCGCCGAAGGTACGTTCTAATTCACGTAATGCTACCTCTACAGAGCGTCTTACATCAGATACATCATCGCCGCCAAATATGATAAGGGAGCCAGAACCGGCGCCACCTTTCATATCACGGGCAAGTTCAATGCTAACAATCTCGGTATTTGTTGCTTTTACAGCTTCATCAGCGGCCATGATTTGCGGCCCTGCACCTGTACGTGAACCTAAGATACCGATAGATCGATATGACTTAGTGAGCTTCATAGCTTCCAATACTTGACTGTCTACATTGGCAATTACTAGACCAATTGTATCGCCTGTTGTAGTACTGCCTACGTGTTCAGTGAGCATTGAAGTTTGTAGTTGATTTGTAGTAGGTGAACTTACAGGTGACGAAGCACATGATGCATTACCTGTTGCGCCTGTAGTTTTGCTTAAATCAGCACCATCGATACGCATCAATACACGCTTTAAAATCTCATCTACCATACTTTTAGTATCGGCCATAATTATTCACCCTTTGTTGGTAAAATACCTTCTACATCTTTATGTGGTCTTGGAATTACATGAGTAGAGATAACAATGCCTACGCGTTCTGCAGCGGCTGCACCTGCGTCTACAGCAGCTTTTACAGCACCTACATCACCGCGAACCATAACAGTAACGAGACCAGAGCCAATTTTTTCATTGCCTACGAGTTCTACATTAGCTGCTTTAAGCATTGCATCTGCTGCTTCAATAGCGCCTACTAGGCCCTTAGTTTCCACCATACCTAATGCTTCTTGTGTCATCTGTTTTCTCTCCTTTTACAAAACATAGAGCAAAGATTACAAATTTATTTTTCTAATAGTTCCACCATAGTGCCTATATTCATAAAGGCAAAGTGTGCTGTTTTAAGTAGTTGTACCATTAATACTGCACCAGTTCCTTCACCTAATGCCATTTGCCCATGGATTGGAACTTCATCAAGACGAATATTTGCATAAGCCAATGCTGCGGCCATCCCTACCTCACGAGAATAATGAGATGGAATGCCATATAATGGAGCGTCTCCATTCATTTGAGTAGCACAAGCCATTGCAACTGCTGTAATATATCCATCGATTACAAATGGAATATGTAGGTCTGTACAAGCTACCATAGCGCCTGTAATAGCGGCTATATCAAAGCCACCTACACGGCTGATTACCTCTTTTGGACTGTTTAAGTGTCCCTTATGATGAGATAGTGCAGTACGTACAAATTCTCGTTTTTGATTCATGTACGCCTCTTCATCAGGACCAGATCCAGGACCTACAGTTATCCGTGGGTCTAGTTTTGTAAGACCACTCAAAACAGCTGCTGAAGTAGTCGTATTACCAACACCCATTTCACCGAAAGAAAATAGGTTAACACCTGATTCTGCATAGTAGACAACGCGGTTATATCCCGCTTGGTACGCCAGGTCAAATTCTTCAGCGCTCATAGCAGCACCATCTAATATATTCTTTGTGCCTTGAGCAACCTTTCGATTGACCCCAATACCTTGTGGGCAAGCAATGCCTACATCTACCACTTCATAAGGAATATGGTTAAAGATACAGTAATTAGCAACTGCACTTTTACCATCAATCATATTTTGAGACTGTTTACGGGTAATCTCATAGTTATAACCAATCAGGCCATCTACGGAAATACCATTATCTGCCGAAAAGATAATATGCTGAGCATGAATCTCAGGTTTCATATCCTGCCAAGCAAGACACATTTTTTTGAAATATCGTTCCCATAGACCCAAGCTTTTTGGAATGATCGCCTTATTTAAAATAAATTGATTAAGTTGTTCTTCAAAACCTTTGTCCATGGAAAAACCTTCTTTCAACTAACCGTATATGTAGTTACATAATTGTTCTAACGACTCTTCGTCGTGAACGGATATTTCAAAAATCTTAGTGGCTCCCGCTAGTTTGAGATTACGTCGTGGCGCTTCCACATCTTTTCCAGTATCTACCTTGGATACAACACCTATGACCTCGCGGTTTAAGGAGTTACCAAAGCTTGGTGGAAATATAGTTGTTTCATCACCTGCGGGAATCATGAAAATCACTAAATCCGCATCATAGGCGTGCAAGATAATGCCTCGATAGTAATTAGGATTTTCCATATATTCCCCAGGGGTATCGATGAAGTTTCCCACCCGCGTTATAGCCTGTGTCTTATGATACGTTGCAGAGCCATGGGTAATCGTATCTGCCAATGTGGTCTTACCACATCCGCTGCGCCCTACGAGAAGGATGCGTTTTTCTTTCTGTTCGGTACTCATAATTGCCCTTTCATTAGGATCTTGTTAAATCCGTTGGGAAGAATCCTAATATGCGTTGCAATCCTTCAATAACACTTTGCAATGCTGATTCAACAGCAGATACATCACCAGTTATGAGAAGTGCCCCCGAAAATCTATCGATGAAACCGATTTCGATATCACCGGATTTACTTGCAATATCGGCTGCAATAATGGTCCCTTCGCCAGGTGTTATAGTAAGAATCCCAATGGCATTTCTACCTTTTTCCTCGAGTCCCATTTTTCTAAATAGATCTGGCTTAGGATTGGCAATAACATGGGCTATCGTAACCTGCTTTCCGGGTACAAATTCTTGTATGATGCGCTGTTTTGCATCAATTACCTCTTGAAAGGCCATATAATCTCCTCCTAATTCAAAACTGTTAATTCAACATATACAACTAGGTTCCGTATTATTAACTTTATCCTTCATGGTCCACAATTTATGGTGCCACTAGTTTGAAGAATAATACGGCCAAGCCCGCCCCAATCAAAGGACCAATAAATGGTACCCACGCATATTGCCAGTTTGCAGTTCCCTTATTAGGAATCGGTAATAAGAAATATGCTAACCGTGGACCAAAGTCACGCGCTGGATTTAACGCATATCCAGTAGTTGCACCAAAGGACATACCTATGGATGCTACCAAGATACCGATGACCATAGGTGCTAAACCATCAGCCATTTTACCTAAGCAGAGAATAGCTAGCATAAACATAAACGTAGCTATAATTTCGGACATCAAATTGAACGGTTTATTATCGATTGCTGGACCTGTTGCAAAAATCCCTACGCAGTTCCCTTCGTCAGGACCTGTTACTTTAAAGTGTGGATAATAGAAAAGTGCAGCAATGGCAGCGCCTGTAAAACCACCTGCAATTTGCGCTATAGACATTGGAATGACTTGATCCCAAGGGAATATACCAGCAACGGCAAGGGCAAAGGTAACTGCTGGGTTCAAATGTCCAGGACCACCAAGTGTAATCCCCACATACACACCAAAGGATACGGCAAAGGCCCATCCAAAAATAATGTGTAACCAATTAGTACCAAAGATACTAACGATGGTTTTCTTTAATAAAATTGATGCATTTGTACTGTTACCAAATGCAATTAAAACGGCAGTACCAACAAACTCACTAATATACATTTGCGTTACGTCCATTGTTTTCACCTCATAAATCTACAAAGATTGTAATGCGTGAGATGCAATGTCCATATCTTGTGCCACGGTACCACCACTAATGCCAAGTCCTCCCACAATCTTTCCATTGATGATGATTGGATATCCTCCACCAAAGGTGCAAATTTTACGGTTTACCATGGATTCTATGTTGAATAGATCGCCATCAGGCTGTGCGCTTGGATGTATTTCATGAGTTGCGGCTTTGAGAGCCACTGCGGTGTACGCCTTTGCCTGAGCGATGTCGTTACTGATGAGCAATGCATCTGACATACGTTGGAAATACATTAATACACCGTTTGCATCTACTATAGATACAACGATAGGTACGCCTATGGACTGAGCGTAGTCCATTGCCGCTTGTGAAAGCTTCGTCATAATATGTTCTAACTCTGTTCCAGTTGTCATATCTTTAACTCCATTTTCAGCAGTATGCTCTATATTACCTATGCCTTGATTCTTGTCTGTTCGTATTTCCGCAGGACTAGTTGATACACGTTCTGCAACGCGTTCTACAATTGTTTCTACAAATTGTATATAGTCTTCCATGCGAGCCATGATATACAGAGCATCAGATAGTCGATTAATAAATTTACGAACCTCATCGCGAATTGGTTCTACCGCACCTAAACTAATGAGTAATCGTTCACCGCGACGACAGATTGTACGAGCCACATGTAGCTCTGCAGCAGATAGATAATTTCCGCTTAATATAAAGCTATGTTGCCGGGGCAATCGCTTTGTATAGTCATCGATTAAACGTTCCAAATCGCTAATATCTTGTTGTGAAATCAAATTGCTACTTTCACTAAGATTTTCTACATGAGGTGTTGCTACCTCCGCACATAAACGGAAGAGCTGATGTTGTAATGTGTGAAGCACATGTTTATTGTCTGGTGAGACGACTAATTTCTCACATACACTAACCTGTGCATTTAATTCATCAAAGGTTCCATATGTGTCCACACGAAGTGAATTTTTAGGTACCCGTGTGCCATCAAAAAGGGCCGTTGTACCTGCATCACCGGTTTTCGTATAAATAGCCATATGCACCACCTCTCAAGTTAGTTGTATTTAAAAGGCCACTTCCAATCGTTCATCAGAAACGAAAGGATTTCCTTTTACAAGGCGAGCTGCATTGACACCTAAGGTGCGTAAGCTATCTGGATATTGACTGTAACCACTTAGTCGGTAGATAAATTGATGAGCTGGTATATTTTTATAGGTCAATACAATAGCCTGTTCATCAACGCCTATACCTACAGATAAAGCGGAATTACGAGATGCTAGATCAGCCAATGCCATATGCGTACCACTGTGGGACTCAATGACAACTGGTAGACCTTCCTCTTCAATACCATGTAGAACGGGTTTTAGTACCTCCTCACTGATATGCTGTGTAGCATACAGCAATATGGTTGGCTTGCTGATGATACTTTGATCCATCACAGACCTCCCTTCTGTGCATAGGATAATACCAAACCTGTTGCTACCGCATTACGTGCCCCTTCAACGCCTCGAATATTGCCTCGACCGGCTACTAATGCATATTGTGAAAGTGCATCGGTTACGAGTTGAGGAATTTCAAAGTCTAATGCAGAACCACCTACGATAACTACGAATGGTATATCTCGCACATTATGAGTAGGACTAACAGATGCCAAAGCACGAAGAGAATTTGTTACAAACACCCGTTTCTTTGCTGTTTGACGAACACGTTTAATCGTTTCTAGTGGGATATCTCGCTCTACAGGAACGAGCCCATCAGGAGTGACAATAACAACGCGGCCAAACAATGCTGCCGGAAGTGGTTCATTAAAGAACTGCACCGTTCCGTCTTCGTGACGAATGTGATATACACTGAGTACTTGAGCCAATGGATCTCGTTTAATAGCTTCCGCAATATGCATATCCTCTAAACCAAGTTCGGAGTTGATTAGCATTGTTACCATATTTCCTGCGCCTGCAAGATGAATGGCCTTAATTTTTCCTTCTTGATTGATGATAGATGCATCGGTAGAGCCTGCTCCTAAATCGAGTATGGCCATTGGTTTTGCTGTCCCTGGTGTAGTCAAAGCGCCTAAGATAGCTGATTCAGCCTCTTCACCGCCGATTTCAACAGGAACTCCTAACTCTTTTTCTACCTGCTTTGCAATGATTTCCATTTGTAGATGATCTGACTTAACCATAGAGGCAATGCCTACAGCCTGTTCCATAGAGAACTCACCTGCAAGGCCGCCTTTCACATTAATAGGAACAGCCACATCTACAGCTAGTAAATCTTGAATATATACATCTTGAGGTGATTTATTCGTCAACTGCGCCATTGTGAGGCGAACCTTTTCAAGCATGCCACCTACATTCGTACCGGCTTCCCCGCTGATATCCTCAATAGGATGAACGGATTCAAGAGTTTCCATGATTTTCTCTGCCCCTGCAGATACATCGACGGATACAGTTCGGTCATTTCCCATAACAATGATGGATCCTGCTGGTATTACCCGTTCTTTAACGTCCCCTGCAGGCGTTTTAATAACTACTGCAGAGCGGTTCCCGATGAGGGCTCTAGCAATGGGTACAATATTCTTTGTTTCCTCTGGTGAAAGCTCAAATACAGTGGCAATACCATAAGGATTAGATAATTGTGATACCACTTGCCCCGGCTCTACAACCTCTACAGCGGAAAGCATTCCCATTGGGATTTTATCGATATACGCAACCTCGTCTACGATAGGAATTTTATGATCTAATCGATTATTAACGAGTACACCATCATCGGCTTGAAGAATAGCAGCGCGAATATCATAACCGCGTTGACAGTACGCATTGATAAGCTGTGCTACCAATTCAAAATCGATAATTTTAGGAGCTACCACGATGTATGGCTTATCTTGCGGCTTGTCGATGAGTTGTTCAATAGGAACTGTATAGCCTACGCCAAGTCCTAAACCACCTGGTGTTTTAGGATTGTGACCTATCATGGTCGATTCTGTAATTATGGTTTCAGTAATCGTTTCCATAGCCACATCGCCAATAACTGGTGTAGCCTCATTAATGCGAATTAAGTCAATGTCTCGTAGTGTAAGATTAGCAGACTTGATTAGCGACTTGAGGGCATCCATGAGACCCACGATATTTTCGCGCGTTCCCTTAATACCAGTGGTGTTAGCAATAGCAGAAGATAAGAACTTTACCTCTCCATTGCTATGAATTTCGGCCAAGGCCGCCTCTGTTGTAGAATTTCCGATATCGATGCCAACAATTCGTTTCATAATGACATCTCCTATAGGTTAATTATCACCTTTCAGTTTTTTACGGCGTTCATAGTTTTCTGCCGCTTCTCGTACAAAGTTTGCACAAATTGGAGCACCTAGACCATCAAGTTCGCTAGCAATATCCAAAAGTTCTTGTTTAGAAGAACGATATGGACGAAGTGCATTATACATTTCAAGTAAGCGTTTATCGCTAACTTTCGTCATTTCTGCGGCGCGGGAGAAGTTAAGTTCAATTTGATCACGGCCCCCAGCCTTAGCGATTTGACCTTGAGCTTTCAAAATGGATGGAGAAATTTTCAAATCATCCATTGTGATGTGACCTGCCATTACGTTATCCATCGTAATATGGCTCAAGTCACGGCCTTGACCAAGATCAATCCATTCTGGATGTTTTTTAGCAATCGGATAATCTTCGATTGTAACCACTCTATCTACTGTATTTGTTGTAGATGGTGTATGAGGCGTAGAGTACTGTGTTGTACTGCCTTTCGCCCCTTCTATTTCAGATACGATCTGCCGAATTAAGGCTTCTAATTCGTTAGCCATAGTAAACCTCCTTATACAGTGACACGAACTTCATCAGCTGGCTTACCTTTTACTACATGCTTAGTTTCCTTGATGTGAAGTAACGCAGACAATGCTTGGTATTTTGGACGAGCCATTTGATCGTTCAATGTTGGTACTGGTGTTGGGGATTCGCCCTTAGCGTATTTAGCAGCATTTTTACCAATAGCGCGGTATGTTTCAGCTGTTAATAGCGGTGCTTGAGGGAATAATTCCAAGTTTGAAAGTGGTTGTAAGTCCCGTTGGTGAATCAAGGTTGTACCTTTAGATTGAATACCGATACATACACCGGATCCAGAAATAGAATCACCTTCAACGGCTACAGCTGCTACGTCAGAGGAACGGTATACGCGGATCACACGAGCTTTTAAGCCTTCTTCTTCGATACCAGCTACTAATTGACGAATTACCTCTTGATGCGGCACACCAACGATGGTTTGTCGTTGACTGCGACCAAAGGCAGGGCCTACAGCAATCACTACTTCATCTGCGCTAGTGCCAGGTTGTGCAGGGCCACCAGTTTGTAGCCAGCTATCGTCACCAGTTGGGTCTTCATGTCTAGGTGCTGTACTTTCACCAACATTAGCCTTAAATTGCGGTGCCTCATGAACACCACCCATTTCTTGTAAAACATCTAGGATAATAGAGCGTAATACATCTCTGTTAATTTCAGCCATCATGACACCTCCTTATATATCCCGTGGATCAATGGCGTTTGGAATATCTTTAATACGTTCCCAATCTTCACCTTCCACACGATACCCTGTGCCAACACCTTGATAGTCATTTCTATTGTTAATCGCGGAGATAACGTTGAAATCACGGTCAAAGATGGCCGATGTTTGTAAGTAATCGCCGGAGATTTTTTGTTTTAATAGATTCAAAATACTTTGTGCTACATCTTGATGACCTTCTTTAGCTAAACCTTTTACGAAGTCAACGCCTGTAACACCACGGTTTAACAAGTCTTGTGCGGCTTTAATATCTGCAACCTTATCGCGAGGAGGCATATCTTTAGAGCCATTCGCATAGGTAGCAGCCTCTACCTCTTGATCTGTAATTGGAGGTAAGCCTAAAGCTTTGAACAACGCTTGTAATGCACGAGCCGCTTTATTACGAACTGCTACAACTTCTTCTTCGCGAGCAGGAATAAGACCACCATTTACCTTGAGGTCACGTTGGATAACTGTCCAGTCATCATAGTCCTCTGCATCCCAGTTGGAACCAGCGAACATGTTGTCATAGTTTGGTGTAGAACTATAACCGGAGCAGATGAAGTCAGTACCAGGTGCAAATTGCATCAATGTACGGGCTGTTCTACGCAAGTCAGAGTGACTGAATGTTTGGTCATTACTCGATGCACATTCAAGGTCGAGCATAGCAGCTACAAGGTTTTCTGCTAATACAGCACGGATACCAGAAGGTACAGCTGCAGGAATACCGATACAGCTTACAGAACCATTTTGGATACCTTGTACGCCGGCGCCTTTTGTAATGTATAAGCAACGGATTTCAAGGTACAACATGGATTTACCTTCTGCTTGGCCCATTTGTACTTCAGAACCTGTACCAGATGTAAAGCGCATTTTAAGGCCTCGAGATGCATAGGCAGATGCGAGGAAGCCTTTAGACCAAGGTGTATCATCACCATCGGTAAATACATCTTCTGTACCATATACGGAAATGGTTTCTGCATAAGCTGTGAAGCCGCGCATACCAAGTTCTAATTCGGTTGCTTCTTCCAAGGAGCATTGAGTCAATACGCCTGGACGACCACATTGAGAGCCTACGAGCAAGCTAATCGCATTAAGTGGTGCATAACGAGCAACGGCTACTGTTGTTTCTTCTTCTGCGAACCCACGAAGTGCACCTTCCGCAGCATCCGCTGCGATTTGTACTGGGTTATCGTTTACGTTCGTTACATGGGCTTGGTTAGCCATTGTACGACGAGCACGCATTTTTTGCATACATTGCATCATTTCAACAACGTTCATGCAAGAAACTACTTCCAACATTTTTGCTGGAGTAATAGATTTACAAATCTTAACGATTTCTTCGCGAGGTACTGAAGGGGTAAGCATCATATTAGCAATCTCTTTAGAGTCTTTTGCCATTGCTTCTTGAGCACCATCGAGAACGATACCGTAATTTGCAATAAATGTATCTATAAGGTCAAAATCTTCACGGCGTTTACCATCGAGTTCAACGATGCGACCGCCTTCAATTTTGAGGCTAGGCTTTGGATCTTGAGGAGATTCCATAGCTATAAAACCTTCCTCTACCCATTCCTTTACATAACCATCCTGATTGACAGGACGTTGACTTAAAACTTCGAAACGTTTTGATTTCATAGGGCATACCATCCTTTCAGATTAGATATAGGAAGGGGCTCCGTTCACTGGTTCGTCACCCATCGTACCAAGCAATTGTTTACCTACTTCACGAGCAGAGATAACTGCTTGTCGTACAGCCCCAGAATCGCCAGAAATCTGTAAAATAACTTCGTTAGAATTACTTGTACCTGCAGAAGGAGATGCATAACCGATTACATCAACGTTCGCAGATTTAACAGCTACATCGGCCATAACTACGCCAATCGCTGCAGGAGCACCTACAATAAGGCCAAAAGCCTTACCTTCAGGAGCACCAAATGCTGCATTTACCGCATGACTAGCGCGTGCTGTATATTGAAGTTCAATATGTCCAGCATCGTTTGCGTATACATCGCCAAAGGTGCGTTCCACTTCAGCCAATGCTACTTCAATAGCTCGTTTTACATCGGATACATCATCGCCACCAAAGATAATTAATGAGCCATGGCCTGCGCCACCTTTAGTATCACGAGGTAATTCGATGCTAACGATTTCTGTATTTGTTGCTTTTACTGCTTCGTCAGCTGCCATAATGTGTGGGCCTGCACCAGTACGAGCGCCTAAAATACCGATAGAACGATATTTTTTCTTTAATTTCATCGCATCTAATACTTGTTGATCTACGTTAGCAATTACGAGACCTATAGTATCACCAGTTTTGCTAGTCCCTACAAATTCAGTTAATCCACATGTTGTCGCCATAATACCCTCCATACGTATAATGAAAGTATCTTTGTACAGGAAACTATGCTGCGTTATACCATTTTATATTTTTTAACATTTCTTTAACCATTCATATGTATGCAACACTACATCCTGTATACCATATATTGCTATAGAGCATGCCTTGCTATTCAGTCACAACCCATTGGACTCAATCCTTTCTAAATATAAGTAATATAAGGCTTTTATCTACCTTTATTATAAAAATTATTAAATACAACTTTTTTATGTATATTCGTAAAATGCGATTTTTCTATTACTAAAATACGACAATCCTGTTATACTTATACATATAAAGACAAGTAATAACGTAATTTTATAGGTATATGAATTTTAGGTGGTATGTCACTTTTCTCTTTTCTCAGGTTTAGAGCCGACCCTTTAGCTAGAGAGCAAGTAGAGCTATTTTAGCGGTGTGCTTACTAGACCTCTTAACACATTTGTGATTGGAGGTTTTACTATGATTTGTACGAACGAAGATACTAAGCTTATCAATGAAATCATGCGTGATTTCACAAACATAACAAAAATTGCAGCCATTTTTGTTAACAATCGTGGAAAAGTGTTATCTCAGGAATATAACTTTTCCCCATTTTGTAAGGTCGTAAGGCGCAATCCGACCTACGCTAAGCGTTGCAATCAATGCGACTTATATGGTGGACTAGATGCTACAAAAGAACTATCCTCCTGCCCATATCGCTGTCATATGGGGCTCATAGATTTCTCCGTGCCTATCATGAAAGATGGTGCCATCTTAGGCTTCATCATGGCAGGACAAACAAAAACAGAGGACACGACCATTAAGCCGATCTTACCTACCCAAACCAATTGGCATGATGACACTAAACTTCGCGCCTTATATCGGACCTTACCTGTTTTGACTGCAGAACAAATTTACAGTGCTACAAAGGTGTTGAGGATTTTGGTAGAACATTACTTCCCATTTAACGATCCCATCGCCGAAGAAATGCCTTATGAACAATTGCCAGACTTTGTAGAATCGGAACGACCTATTAATCGTCCAGAGATAAGAAAAGCTATGTTATACATAGAAAAAAACCTGAGCAAACGCGTGTCGCTCAGGAGGATTTCGGAACATATTCATTTAAGCGAGTCCTACTTCTCTAAGATTTTTAAAGATGATACAGGACTTTCAGTAGTGCAATATATAACACTATTGCGTATTCAAGAAGCCAAAAAGTTATTAGTATATTCCCAACTAACAGTTAATCAGATTAGTAAAACATTAGGCTATAACAGAACAAGCTACTTCTGTAAAATATTCAAGCTAGCTACCACCGAAACACCACATTCGTATCGGAAGAAATATGCTAAGCCAATTGATGCGTAATATAATAAAAAAAGGCGTAACACCAATGGTGTTACGCCTTTTTCGTATCTATAGAGTTTGTCATGAGAAGGTATTTCAGATACATATGTGTTATTAACAATCAATCGATTAGAACGCTGGGATAATAGCCCCTTTGTAGTGTTCTTCGATGAACTTCTTAACTTCTGGAGATTGTAATGCTTTAGCTAATTTTTGGATAGCTGGTTTATTTTCATCACCAGGATTAACGGAAAGAAGATTTGCATATGGAGAGTCAGCTTTTTCTACGAATAAGCCATCTTTTGTAGGGTTAAGACCTGCAGGCAATGCATAGTTAGCATTGATTACTGCTGCGTCTAAATCTTGGATGGAACGAGGAATTTGAGCTGCTTCTAATTCAGTAATTTGGATATTTTTAGGATTGCTAGTTACATCAAATACTGTATTAGTCAAACCAGTTGGATCTTTCAATGTTACAAGACCTGCACTTTGCAACAAGAGAAGTGCACGAGCACTGTTTGTTGGGTCAGAAGGAATTGCTACTTTTGCACCATTCGGCAAATCTTTCAAGTCTTTAATTTTTTGAGAGTAAATAGCCAATGGTTCGATGTGAACTGGTGCAAAGCTTACGAAGTTTGTACCATGGTCTTTGTTATAGTTATTTTGGTAAGGTACGTTTGCAAAGAAGTTTGCATTAACTTCATGACTAGATAATGCCATGTTTGGTTGGATGTAGTCTGTAAATTCAACGATTTGTAAGTCTACACCTTCCTTAGCCAAAATAGGTTTTACTTGTTCTAAGATTTCAGCATGAGGTACAGGATTTGCTGCTACCTTTAATACCTCTTTAGAGCCACTAGAGCTCGCGTTATTTGTGGAAGAACCACAACCACTAATTAATAAGGACGCGCCCAGTACGGCCGTCGCTGCTAATGCTAACCATTTTTTCATGTAATCCTCCTATCTACGATGAAAGCCTACATCTCTGACGAGGACTCATACGTATACAACATTCGTAGATATTGTAATAAATCTATTTTTCTTATCTTGTATCTACATTTAATTATTTAATAATTTCGATGTAGTAAGTATAACAGTTTAATTCCTACTCGTATAATAGATTTTATATATCAATTAATATAACCTTAATCTATAGCAAGATAAGAGTAATTACATTTAGCTATGCCAAGTACATAAAAACGGTACTAAGATGATTCCCCGTACTACTAGGTAATATACCTAATAGGTACAATCAAACTTAGTACCGTTATAAATATCGCTCTATATAATAAACAATCTAATCAACATCAAAAGATTCAATTATAAAGTTGACGTTGTTTGCTCCACAGAAATAGTTACAGGTGCTGATAATTTAGCCTCTAACCAAGCTTTTATTCGTTCCAAATCTGCATCAGATACAGTGGACGTGGTATGGATAATCACCATATAGCGATTCGCTTTAGGCTGTTCTAGATTATCTATCAAAGGCATGCCTTCCACTTTGCTTACAAACGGGAATAACGCCTTTGCTTCAGCTTCTGTCGTTTTCATAGTGTTTATAGTTTCACTTACTAGTTGATAAGTCGGCTGGTACAGATTACTCAAGT
Organism: uncultured Veillonella sp.; assembly: GCA_900538355.1. Taxonomy (GTDB): domain Bacteria; phylum Bacillota; class Negativicutes; order Veillonellales; family Veillonellaceae; genus Veillonella. The sequence continues at coordinate 76,808 of UPXS01000001.1, read as the reverse complement.
TTGTATATTTTTCATGATCCTCCGAGCCTTTATTCAAGCTCGTCTTATCCACAGCAGATTTTTTCTCATCTACACTATTAACAAATCGCACTGTATAAGGCTGCAAATACTCGTCTTTCTGTAATTTATCATCCAACTGGGATCGTTCCTCTGAAGTCACAGGAGCTCCTACAACTACTATATCTACTAGCTTATTCACTCGGTCCAATGAATAATCAATCACTAGTCGACGCCCTTCTTGATTAATATTGGTCTTAATAAACTGCTCTATATGATTTGACTCAGAATACTTGATGGTCATATCATAGCCTGCATAAATGCTTGGTATAGCCATAATAAGACCAATCACAAGAAATATTAGCTGATTACGACGATTAATCTCTTCTGCTTGCTTATGGAATGGCAAACTATATACACCTTTTAAAACAATAAAAGATGCAAAGAAGATGAAAAATGCATTTATAAAGAATAGATAACCAGCCCCAAAGAAATAGTCCCAATTTCCATTAGCTAGTCCATATCCTGCCGTACATAGCGGTGGCATAAGTGCAGTCGCAATCGCTACACCTGGTATAACATTATCTAAGGTCTTACGCGTTTGACCAATAATCCCAGCTAACCCACCAAATATAGCAATGAATACATCAAAAATATTCGGTTCTGTACGCGCTAATAGTTCAGATGTAACCGTCTGAACGGGGGAAATATAAAAATATAAAGCAGATGCAAAAACAGCAATCGTAATCTGTAAGGACAATCTTAAAATAGCACTTTTCACAACTGTAAAATTAAGCGTAGCGAAGCCAAAGCCAGTTGCTAGAATCGGTCCCATCAACGGCGATATGAGCATGGCACCAATAATAACGGCTGTACTATTCATATTCAACCCAATAGAGGCAATAAATATGGAGAGGATCAGGATAACCAAAGCAGGACCCTTAACCTTAGCCCCACCTATCAACCTTTTAGCAATAGTTGCATCATCGGCTCGTTCAAAATGTATATCAAAGTATTTATTTAGTTTCATTCTTCTACCTCATAATTTCATTAAATCTGCAAAGGTACCAACGTTTACAAACATGTACTGTGTAGTTTTTAACATTTGTACCATCAAGATGGCGCCAGTGCCTTCGCCCATCGACATTTGGGCTTGAATAGGTACCATATCCTGTGTAATCCCCACCTCAGCCAATGCGAGCTCTGTACCTTTTTCGCGGGAATGATGTGACGGCAATGCATAGTCTGTAATGCGCTCGTTCATATGTACTGCACAAGCTGCCGCTACAGCGGTAATAAAGCCATCAATGACAAAGGGCTTCTCAAAATCAACACAAGCTAGCATAGCTCCAAGAATAGCAGCAATATCAAAGCCACCTACATGAGCTACAATTTTACGAACTCGGTCAGATTCACTTTCAGCAACAATACTATCCTTATGTGTATCTAATACAGAACGGACAAAGTCAATTTTACGTTTCATCAAATCTGGTTTGTCAGGCCAAGAACCGGGGCCTACTGTTTCAGTTGGATCTGCACCAGTTAATACAGATAACACACAAGCAGAGGTTGTGGTATTGCCTAACCCCATTTCACCAAAGGAAAAGAGATTGATTCCTTTTGCCACATAATGTTCAACTCGTTCATATCCAGCTTGAAAGGCACGATTAAACTCATCCTCAGTCATAGCAGGATGGTTCAAAATATTCTTTGACCCTTTCGCTACTTTGCGATCTACACCGATTCCGTCATCTGAGGCAATGCCTACATCGACGACCTCATAAGGAATGTTGTTAAAATTACAAAATTGCGTTGCCGATGAGCGACCTAAGAGCATATTACGGGATTGCTTCTGCGTTACCTCGTAGTTATAACCTACATAGCCTTCCATATTACAACCATTGTCGGCAGAAAATATGATATGCTGAGGTCGAATTTCACCACTAATCTCACCCCAAGCCGTACAAATCTTGCGGAAATAAACCTCCCACAAGCCTAGACCACCAGGGATTAAACATTTTGGTTGCAGAAATCTATTTAATTGTTCCTCTATAGGTAATACTGAGTTATCTTTCATTATAATTCATAGTCCACACATAAAATGCCAACTAGCCTTCTATTAATTCGATATTATTCTATATGAAAGTATAACACAAAATACAGATCTAGTAATATGACGCTTGTACTAGTACTCATATATACGAATTATCCTCTCATCAGGGAATAATCTATGCTTTTTAGACTTAAACTCTGGATTGTTATTAGAATCAAAATATTCAATCGTATTTCTCAACTGCTCATGAGTAAATGGACTCGTACTTGGATTATATACAAGCTGATTAAATACAGCATACCGTCCATCATATGCAGCAAATAGTAAATGAGATTTCTCATCTGGATTATATGAATCCACTAACACTCCCGGCAATCCATTATTCCATACCGCTGAATAAGTAGGATTGTATAACTCATCGAAGATTCCCCAAATACGCCAATATCCTTGCAATGTGTGATAAAAATTATACTCTTTATCTACAAGTACTTTATTTTCTATGTCTTTAGTATCAGGATGCTCTACATCTAAAGGCATAATCTGAATAGAATACCAAATGTCTCCTATCTCATACACTATAAAAATATTGTTATCCAATATATAGAACACCTTCAACTCCGCACCTTTTGGCACACGGAATGTTATGCCCTTCCGTGTAATTGTATCTGTATATGAATCTATATCATTTAAACTCTTCTTACAAGGAACCTTGCTTCCCACAGGATATGATAAAAGAGTAGTCTTTCTCTCATCATGAATCAACTTATCCGTTGAATGATATAATCTTCCCCGAATCAAACTTAACTCCTGAGCATACGTTTTTTCGTCACGTAAATACCCCTTAACCTTATCCTCCGACTTCATTCTTTCCAAATGTCTTTGTAAATCAGCTTTAATCTCATTATTTGTTTGTTCACTACTAATACAGTTCTCTTTAACACTAGTAGATGTGCCACTATGAGTAACTAGATTTTTTGCATATACTGGTGAAAGCACAGCACTCAACATTAACACTCCAGCAAGGCATGAATATATCCGCTTCACAATACAACTCCTTAACTATTTAAAAGTCCCTATAATAAATGCAAAACTCTATTAATATTGTACCGTTTAATACTTGTATAGTCATCAAAAAAAGGTTATCCCTTACAGGATAACCTTTCATTTGAGTTATATAATTAAGTTTTTTCTTAAGTTTAACTAGTTACTAAAATTAAGCACCTTGGAATTGAGGCATATCATCGCCACTGGAGTCGTCCAATTTGCCTTGAAGGTCATGGTCAACCATAGCACATACGGATGCGTCAGACCATACGTTTTCAGCTGTTTCAATCATGTCGATAATTGTATAGATTGGCAAGATAATACCAAGCAAACCAATTGGTGCACCGATAGAACTCATCAAGGATAATGTTAAGAAGTAGCAGCCCATTGGAACGCCGGCATTACCAATGGCAGCAAGTACAGCAATGAACAACCAAGCAATCATTGTACCCATAGTTAATTCAATACCTGCATTTTGCATTACGAATAAGGATGTTACAAGAATAAACGCTGCACAACCATTCATGTTAATTGTTGTACAAATTGGCAATACGAAACGTGCTACTGCTGGGTGGGCTTTCAAATTATCCTCAGCAGATGCCAATGTTACAGGCAATGTTGCAGCAGAAGATTTAGTGAACAATGCAACAGCTACAGCTGGGGACATTTTACGGAATACATCCACAGGGTTCAAACCACGGAATAACAAGAACAATGGAATTACGATAAAGAATTGGATCAAGTTACCACCGATAACAACAGCAGTATATTTGCCTAAAGCACCAACGATTACGCCCGCTTCGATTTGAGCAGATAATTGACCTGCGAAAGCAAGGATACCAATTGGCAATACATAAAGTAATGCTTTAATCAATGTAAACAGTAATTCTTGTAAGCCGAACAATACTTTCAATACTGCTTCGCGACCTTCTGTGCGAGGCATAAATGCAAATGCTAAACCAACGGAAGCAGAGATAAACATAACGGACAATACGTTACCTTCCAAATATGGTTTTAAAATATTATTAGGAATAACGGATAAGAAATGATCATAATATGTTACATGACCTAGTTTTTCAGGTACTTGCGCTGCACCAGCACCAATTACATCAAGTGGTAAGTTACCTGGTGCAATCCATAGGAATAGGCCAAGACCCACAGCTGCTGCACAAATTGTAGTAAGTAATGTATATACTACAGCATGTCCAAAGATACGGCCTGTATCTTTTTTAGCACCTAACATAGATAATGTAGTAATTACTGCTAAGGACACAGTTGGAATTGCAATGAATTGGAATAAACGTGTAAACACGGCTGCAATAAAGTTAAAAAGCTCATTTAAAGCTGGAATGTGTTGCCATCCCAAGATAGCACCGATGATAAGTGCCCCCATCCATAAGATGAACTGACGCAATTTGCCTTGACCGCGGCTTTTTAAGGTAATCTCTTGCGCTAAAGCATCAACATTTTTGTTTTCTTGTTCTGCCATAAAAACACCTCTCTAAAAACTAAACTATATGAGACCATAAAAGAAATAATCCCAGCCCTAGGGCTGGGATTGTAGATACATCCTAGTCTCTTATTAAATCATATTATAAAGATATGATTTAATACTGTCAAACCTAAATAATTTGATATAAAGATTAATATATTCAATTAATAAACCACTTTAACTCATAAAATCAAAGTAGATAAATGCTAATGATACATATCTATATCTACAGTAATCATTCGAGTGCGCTCTGGATTAAACATAAAGTAAATGACTCTAGGCTGGTCTTGATCAAAGTTATGATAAATAACATATACTACATATTTATCAGCCGATATCCGAGTACTATAATAATAATCTTCGTTAGGATCATCACCGATACTTTGTCTACCATCAATTAACCAAGGAAATAATTTCCAATTTTGTCGTCGAATGGTAATAATCTCATAATAATTGCTTACATCACTAACCAATACATTTTTATCTTTTGGATATGTAAACGAATTTAGTACTTCAACTGTAGTATCTTTGTCCCTGCCATTTATAAACGAATACCAAGCATTAGATTTAACTGTTTCCTCATACCTTGAAATCGTAGCTTTATCACCATCTAATACTAAACAGCTTTGATTTCCACCTATTCCAATTACTTCAGCAGAAGAAATCACTTTCAAACTCTCGGGTAAAAACTTAGGTGTTTGTAATGGAGCGGGAATATACCCCGCCTTAGATGAAGGCCATGTGGAGTGCCATCGTTGTGTATCATAATGGGATATCCCTACAGCAGAAAATACTAAAGTAACAGCTAATGTAGGAAGCATACACATAAAAAAGATTACATAAAAATATATTAAAAATCTTTTTCGTATACCTTTCTCACTATCAATTACTTCACATTTTTCAAACAACAATACAATCGTAGCTACTAACAAAATCAGATAGTATAACCCAGAATATGATATCTCATCCGAGAATAAAAATGTTAATACCCAAAGAGTTATAAAGAACCATATACTCTTTCTATAAGGAGTAGAAAAAAACAATTCCTTCAAGTAAATTAAACACTGTCGCATTTATGTTCTCCACAACAATACCCAATCCAATTACTTTGATTGATAAAACACAGCCCGTGTCCCATCATTACTGATCAAAAGTTCCACGAAATGAGGTCTTTTTGTATTCCCATCATCTACAAATACATATAATCTATGATTTCGAGTAGAATTATATGTATCCTTAACTACAGTTTTTGTCTCTTTTCGAGGTGCAAAGCGCAACCACTCTATAAAGTCTCGTTGCGGCAAATTTAAAGGTTCTTCTTCTATACTTTCTATAATGTTATAGCTATTTGGGTGAGATATAAAATGCTTTTTCTCCCCTGTATCTAAATCACGCAATACAGCATCCGCATCAATTTGCGCTATATAGGTAGCATTTCGCTTAGCTATCATTTCATACTCTGAGATTACTTTCGAATCCCCCTCTAGTACAGTATATCTCGTAGGATATGCATTTGCCCAAACTAAGCTATCACCAGATGCAGAGGCTCTCAGAATCCCATCTGGTAGTGCATTCGGGCGCTTTAATCCTTCCGGTAATTCCTTATTATTAGGCCAGCCCCGTTTCCAATCCATTGTGCTAAACTCAAAACCATCCATTTGATCATGAGTCGTTTGAGTATCATACTTAAACCAATCGGCTACGAGCCAAGATATACTAAGGGTTATGACAATAAACAAAGCACAAGCCAATCGGCTATGAGTACTTTCAGATATGGACTGTTTCTTAAAGCGCCTATATTGAAGTAACACACTCAACACTATGGCTATGCCAAAAACAATATATGTAATAGGCGCTATGTTAAATAGCACTACTACAATTACAAACAACACGCATAGCAGAACTGTTAATAGGCCATAAAATCCTTGAAACAAAACTCTCTCCTATTATGACAACATTTAAAACATCTTCTTATACAACACTTCTATATCTTTACGGCTAATTTCAGCTACTGTATTAGCAATATTTCCTGTAGCTACAACGTATACATTATCTACAAGCCATGGAATGTCTTTTTTCGTAAAGCCTAATTCTGTAAGGTTTGTAGTAAGGTCTAGGTCATGTACGATCAAGCGTAATGCTTCGCCTAGTTCGGAGCCATCTCCGTGGTTGAATATACGAGCCAAGGCGTCAAATTTATCAGGGTTCGCACTCCAAGTATATTCCACTGCCACAGGTTCAATAACGGCAAGGCCTACGCCATGTGTAATATCTTTAAGACCACTAGCAGGATGTTCCATACCATGCGCTAGTGTTACACCTGCTGTATTAATAACCATGCCCCCAATGGTGCTTGCTAATGTAACAGCTTCCCAAGCTTTTGTAAGTTGTTTTTCATTGAGTACTGCTGGTTTGCCTTCAGCCGCTGCTTTCACATGTTTATATAGTGGTACAAGGTATTGTCCCAATAATGTCACTGCATAATAAGCTAATGCATCGGTGAAAGGTTGCGCCGTTTTAGAGGTATAGGCCTCGATATTGTGGCATAGGGCATCAAAGCCAACAGATGCCAATACATGAGGAGGCATAGTGCCCATCACACCAGGGTCTACGATGGAAACCTTAGGCACGATAGCGTTACAACGTAAGGATTTCTTATCTCCTGTTTCAGGATTAGTAAGGACCCCAAAGCCATTACCTTCAGAGCCGGTACCACAAGTTGTAGGAATGACAATAAGAGGCAATGCATTATCACTGACTTTACGATTAAAGATATAGTCGTTGATGTCGCCATCATTTACAGCCATGAAGGCAATCCCTTTTGCACAGTCCATAATGGACCCGCCGCCGATAGCAATCACCATATCACAGCTTTCAGATTTAGCTAAAGCAGCACCATCTAAAGCTGTTGTAGTCAATGGATTGGCATCGACTTGATCAAAAAGGACATGGTCAATATGCACCGCATCAAGCTTTCCCACAACACGATCATATAAGCCAGATTTTTTCGCACTACTACGACCGGTTACAATAAGGGCTTTCTTGCCATATGGTGCGGCAAAATTATCAATAGTATCTACTTTATTCCAACCAAATTGGATGTTTACAGGTAAAAAATAAGAGAATTCCATGTGATAACCTCTTTTCTTTGAAAACTAGTTCTTAGTGTTATTGTAAAGGATATTTAAAGGCATGTAAAACCTCATAGGGCTTTCACCAGAAAACAGGTATACTAATAATAAGAGGGGGGTATTTATATTTATAGAGGGAGAGACATCTATGAAATTTGCCATTAAACATTTATGGTCTTCGCTGCGGGACCTAGCAATGCAGTCGCCTATATTACTGGCATTGATTGCCGTATTTTCATGTACACCGTTGTATATTGAACAAGATTGGTTTTCCGAAATCGATCTTAAGCTATACTCACTGTATTTCTTTATCGTTATATTACAAAGCTATATAACAAGGGCACGAAGGTTTTCCATATTATATACCTTAGTAAGTATCGGAATCAGCGTTGGCCTTTATATGATTCATGAAACCTATGGCTATGTGCGGGGCATTGAGCTAGCCACGGAAAATATATCGTACCTATGGCTGTACTCCATGATTGCCTTATATTTCACATCACCCGGTGAACACTACATCGGCGAAATCATCAACCGCATCAAGCGAATTGGTATCACCCTTGTTACGTCTACGCTATACAACATTGTTATCATTATGAGTTTATGGTTCTTCTTCATCATCGTGGACCAACCATTCAACTTTGAAGAAACCATTTTTAAGGTGCTCGCATCCATTAATATATTCATTTGTCTATCTATGGTATGTTCTTACAAAGAGGATCCAGCAGGTCCTCCCGCACCGAACTCATTCTTTACCGTCGTATTCGGCATCATCTTGCCAAAGGCATCCATCATTACAGGCATTCTAGCTAATATCTATTTAGTCTTGATCCTGTTGGGGCTTCGCGATGACACCCGTTTCTTCTACACGTACTATCCATATGTAGCTATTTTCTACTTATTCTATTTGGCTAGTTTTAGATCTAGTGAAAGTAGTAGAACACAGCAAATCCTGTGCTTCTTGTTCATTACGCTCACTACATTGTGCTTAGCCCTTATCGGTAAGCGTGTGATTAATGAACCAATTCTCTGGCTCAATACGATTTACGTGAGTGCATTCAATCTAATTTTCTTAGCACATAATGTATATTCTCTTGTGAAAGGGTTAAAACCTTCTGTACACACCACTGTTATGGCTCTTGCCTTAGGTGCTGTTCTCTTGACGCCATTCATAGGCTATACAGCGTATCGTGAATTTGTTACGTATACTAAAGTTGATGGCCAATGGCATACAAGCCTACCAATAGCAGCTACCTTTGATCCTAACTTCACGGACTACGGTACACCATATGTACCTGTAGACGATATAAAACTGCCAGACACAAACCCAGTAAACGGCAGACGCGTCGAGTATATCAATTTTGATGCTTTGTCTGCACCAAAGGTTATTTCTATTGCAGGCTACGATAAATACATTGAAAACATCGAGTTAATTGTATACGAACAAGACCTTAAGGAATACCAAGTGGAAACTGCTAACTTTGACTCCATTTCCTTTAAGTTCCTCAACAAAGGCCTTGATTTAGAGGTATCTCTACCAAATGGTGTGACAGAGGTGCATCATATTTATGATAAGTTCCTTACCGTTGATAAAACAGCAGTTGATCCTGTCATTATAGAAGGCACTGGATACAAGCTATTGATTACATCGTACTTCATAAACCAATTCGACACCCGTAAACTTAAATTTAATGTGCTATATAACTAAGATTCCATAATCATAAATATAATAAAGAAACAGTATCTTATTGTAATAATCGGCGCAATATAATATTGTAATAGAACAAAAGCAGTACCCCACAGGGGGTACTGCTTTTTTCATTAGTTAAGCTTTGTAAGGATATCTTTAGCAAAGTCTTGTGCCGCTTTACAATCGTCTTCATTTGGGTGTACTGCAGCTTGTTTGTGTCGTGCATCTCTATCAGCTGATTGGCCATGGCTATGTCCCTTAGGGAACATTTTATACATCATTTCGATGACCTTAGGGTCTACCTTACCTTGGCAGATGAATGTTCCAACCGGCTCTACGCCATCGGGCAAACAGTTCGCCGCATTGATGAGACTTTCCTTGGCATGTGCCATTTGCGGTGGCACACCAGCTGTGGCAAACAAAGCAATGTGAGGATTATGTAATGTAGCGAGTACATCACGAGCTTCTTTATTGGCCGTTCCTTTATCCACCCAAAAGCCTGCAAACACAAGATCATAGGATGCTATATCGGAAGGCAATTCTTTCATAGATACACATGGTGTACCTGATGGCAATACGCTAGCAATAGCCTCAGCTACTAGTTTAGTATTTCCCGTAAGGGATGAATATATAACAATAGACTTCATGTCTTACCTCCTAATTACTATATATCTATTATAGGACATATATAATATTCGTTTAATAAAATAAATCACAATAGTATATAGAACGAAATTTGATTTACTAACACATCCTATTTTAATATTCTCAAAAGAGATATATCATTCAAAATCATCATATATGCGTCTCATATAGTACTTTCTAGCATTTACAACTATATCGATAAAATTAAGCATACTATATCCATAAATTTCTAAATGTCAATATTGAATGTATAGAATTTTTTCGCTATAATCGTAACATAATGTATAAGCTCAATAAGAAAACTACCATATATTGTAGTTTTCTTATTTTTCTGATTAGACTTAACTTAAAAATATTTTATACTTTTTGGTCTAATCTTATATATGCTTAATTAAAAGTTTTATCGATTTTAGTACTCAAGGGGAACAGTAATGGAGATTATGATCAAGAAACGGGATGGCCATTTCGAGCCGTTATCCGTTGAAAAAACGAAACGTATGATTGCCTTCGCATGTTTGGGGTTAGATTCTTGTGATCCACTAGAATTAGAAATGGATGCGAAGTTACAATTCGTTGATGGTATGACGACTAAAGAGATTCAAAAAACTTTAGTACAAACAGCTATCGAAAAGGTTATCTCTAAAAAAGACGATGGTTTCGGCAACCAAGTTAATAAAATGAACCAAGATTGGCAATTCGTAGCGGCTCGCCTCTTCTTGTTCGATCTCTATAAAGAAGCTGCTATCACTCGCCGTTATAAAGCATTCGGCTACGGCAACTTCCCAAATCTTGTACATATGCTTGTGGAACAAAAAAAATACGCAGACTTCTTCGTTACAGAATATACTGCTGATGAACTACAAGAGTTAGGCGATTACATCAAACCTAAACGCGACTACCTCTTTAACTATGAAGGTCTTAAATTGTTGGCTGACCGTTACTTGGTAAAAGGCTTCAACAAAGAAATTTACGAATTGCCTCAAGAACGTTTCATGGCTATCGCTATGCACTTGGCATTGGTAGAGGGTGAAAACAAGGTAGAATACGCTAAGAAATTCTACGATTTGATGAGCCAATTAAAAATGACAACTGCTACGCCTACATTGGCAAATGCAGGTACACCATTCCATCAATTGTCCTCTTGCTTTATCTCTGGTGTAGATGATAACTTATGGTCCATTTACGACGTAAACAGCAAGTTCTCCCGCGTATCTAAACACGGTGGTGCTCTTGGTATCTACCTTGGTAAAGTTCGTGCATTGAACTCCGATATCCGCGGTTTCAAAAACTCCTCTGGTGGCGTTATTCCTTGGATCCGTTTGTACAACGATACAGCAGTTGCGGTAGACCAATTGGGTAAACGTAAGGGCGGCGCTACAGTTACACTCGATATTTGGCACAAAGACTTCTACGAATTCGTAGAGCTTCGTACAAACAATGGTGATGATCGTCGTAAAGCGCACGATATCTTCCCTGCTATCTCCGTTCCTAACCTCTTCATGGAACGTATGATTGCTCGTGAAAACTTCACCCTCTTCGATCCTCATGAAATCTTAGCGGTAAAAGGCTACGCTTTGGAAGACTACTACGATACTGATGATAATAAAGAGTTCACAAAACGTTATCTTGAATGTGAACAAGATCCTAACTTACACGGCATCGAAGTACCAGCATTAGATATGATGAAAAAAATCATGCGCTCCGCTGTTGAAACGGGTACACCGTTCATCTTCTTCCGTGATACAGTAAATGCTGCAAACCCTAACAAACATGCAGGTATGATTTACGCGTCCAACTTGTGCCATGAAATTGCACAAAACGTTGGTTTCACAAATCTTGCAGAAGAAATCATCAACGAAGATGGTACTATCACTACTAAAACAAATACAGGTGACATGGTTACATGTAACTTGAACTCCATCAGCCTTGGTCGCATTACAGACGAAGAATTAGAAGAAAATATTGCCCTTCAAATTCGTATGTTAGATAATGTTATCTCCATTAACCAAGCACCAGTACCAGAATCTCGCATGACATCTGATAAATACCGTGCTATCGGTCTTGGTACATCTGGTTACCACCACTACCTCGTAAATCACGATATCCAATGGGAATCTGATGAACACATCGAAGTAGCGGATAAATTGTTCGAAAACATCGCTTACTATGCCATCAAAGCTTCCATGGAATTGGCTAAAGAAAAAGGCGCATATCCTGCATTCAAAGGTTCCGAATGGGAAACTGGAGAATACTTCACACGCCGTGGCTACACATCCGACCGCTGGAAACAATTGGCTGCAGACGTTGCTAAATACGGTATCCGCAATGGTTACTTGATGGCCGTAGCTCCTACAGGTTCTACTTCCAACATTGCGAATACAACAGCTGGTATCGACCCTATCTTCAAAAAATTCTTCATCGAAGAAAAGAAAGGTTCTTTCACACCAAAAACTGCACCAGATTTGAACAACAAAACATTCTGGCTCTACAAAGAGGCGCATACAATCGACCAACAATGGTCCATCAAAGCTTGTGGCGTCCGTCAACGTCATATTGACCAAGCACAATCCTTCAACTTGTACATCACTCCTCAAATGAAAGCGAAAGAAATTCTAGACCTTTATATTGAGGCATACAAACAAGGTATCAAAACAATCTACTACATCCGTAACCAATCCCTTGAAATGGATGAGTGCACTAGCTGCTCCTCCTAATACGAGATGTGTATATAAGTCTGATGACGACCTATAGCAGTATAGGTCGCATCGTTGTATAAAGGAGTCCTACTATGGATAAAAAACTGATCTTCAACGAACATGGTGAACGTGGCACGCAATCTATGATTGGTGGCAATACCACAAACCTTCGCGAATGGAACCGTATCAAGTACGACTGGGCTAACCAAATGTACCGCACAATGCTCAACAACTTCTGGATTCCTGAAGAGATTTCCTTAAACGAAGACGTTAAGCAATTCCCATACTTAACAGATTACGAACGCCGTGCATTCGACAAAATCATTGCGTTCTTGAACTTCCTTGATTCCATTCAATCTGAAAACTTGCCTAACTTGAGCCGCTATATTACAGCATCTGAAGTGGCATCTTTATTGAATATCCAAGCATTCCAAGAAGAAATTCACGCTCAAAGTTATTCTTACATTTTGGACACTGTAACAAACCCTATTACACGTGACAAAATCTATGACGAATGGCGCACAGATAAAACATTGCTTGCTCGTAACCGCTTCATTGCCGATGCATACCAACGTTTCAGCGACGATCCGAGCGAAGCAAACCTTATTCATACAATTATCGCTAACTATATCTTAGAAGGTATTTACTTCTACTCTGGCTTTAGCTTCTTCTACACATTGGCACGCCAAGGTAAAATGACAGCTACCTCTACAATCTTTAAATATATCAACCGCGATGAAGTAACTCACCTTGTATTATTCCAAAACATTATCCGCGAGTTACGCCGTGAACGCCCGGACTTATTCACACCTGAACTAGAAGCGAAAATCACTGACATGATTCGCCAAGGTGCAGAGAACGAAATCGCTTGGGGTCAATATATCACTGATGATAAAATCCTCGGCCTTAACAACGTTCTTATCGAACGCTACATCAAATACCTTGCAAACATCCGCTTAGAAGCAATCGGCTTACCTCATCTATATCCTGAAATTAAGGATAACCCTATGGAATGGATCGAAAGCTTCTCCAATTTGAATAGCACAAAAACTGACTTCTTCGAAGCAAAAGTTACAAACTATACAAAAGCAGCAGCATTTGATTTTGATGACTTAGAATAATAAAAAGGATGCTTTCACAAAAAACTGTGAAAGCATCCTTTTTTAGTCCCCAACGCCACCCTCGTTTGTACAGTTGACACGTGGTAATACATTGTAAATTGTATCTATACATTTGTGCGCAAATAGGCCTACACTGTAGATTTTCATTCGCCCCATGAACGTATTCATAATAAGCTTGGTAAAAGCAAAGTTTTTGTGTCCACCCTGTTTCAAACTACCAACTATATTAGCTTTCTATCAATTCAGTTGTCCAGTTTACAGACTGCAATAGATTATCTAATAAACGAACTTGTTTTGCTATATTGTCAGCTTCTTTTTGGATATCTCTGACATTAACGGTTGGTATTAATTTAATCTCAGACCCTCTTGCACGGAAATTAATACTACCTGCGCTATTCGCCAATGTTCGATAAGCACTGAGACGCAATGCAGCACTATCTTTTTCAGCAATGATTTCAGTAATAGAACGACCTTCTACAATAGTTTTACAATTCGTTAAATTAATATCGGCAATTAATTTTTGAAGTCTAGTTACACATTGATTTAATGCTTTCAATAGCTCTTCAGGGTTCTCATTTGGTACTTCCCCTTCTTGTACTAAACTATTTGAAGTTAAACGAAGCTCTAAATCGCTGATTTTATAATTCAAGTCAGCTCGTTCTTGTAATGCTTCTGCTAGTTTCATAAGTTTTCACCTCACAACAATATACGTCAACTTACTCAGTAAACACCATATAACATATACGTATTTACTCTTATTATACAATGTCTTATAATTCTTTCCGCATCATCACGTGAGGACATCCTTCATCAAGGTATTCCTCCCCTTCAGCTTTATATCCAAGGGATTCGTAGAATGGTTTGGCTTGTACTTGGGCCGACAAGGAGCATGTCTTAAATCCGTCACGACGAATGCCGTTCTCTGCAGCCATCATAATCTTAGTGCCTAGGTGTTGTCCACGGTATAGCTTACGTACCGCCATACGTCCAATATGTGCATCTCCGACTGCGTCACTTGGAAAATATCGGCACGTACCAGCCGCTTTACCATCTATGGATAAGAGTACAAACTTTGCAATCTCATCGATTTCATCAAACTCGTCTTCAAAGCCCTGTTCTTTCATAAACACATCTATACGAATTTGTTTTATTTCATCAGTTAAATGATCTAAAATTTGAATAATCATGGGTAATCCTTTCATAGAATAAGTATATTTATAAAAATCGATTTGCAAGCATTATAAAACTTCTTCTAAACACAGAAAACTTCTTATTTTTATTATATCAAAAACATGCTTAATTCCCACAAAACCCCCTATTAATTCCCACAGTAAAAATATTTTAAAACTTCCATGAAATTCATTTTTAGGTGTTGCATAATTTTATCATTTGGGTTTATACTATACCCATAATTTTTAGAAAGGAGCAACCAAAGATGACTAACCAAATTAGCCTAACTACAAAACAATACTTTTATTGGTTCTTTATCCAACGTACGGGTAAGGAACTATTTGTGGTACGCTAATTAAGATTGAGTCATTATTAGTTGCTTAGAATAGTAAAAGGGCTACCCGTATTAAACTACGGGTAGCCCTTTTTTGTTTGCTATCCCGTATGGTGAGCCCTACTATTCACTGTAGTTTACAAGGAGGATTTATCATGATTATTACATTGAAACAAAACGCAGCAGAGACAGAGGTATCTCGTTTACGCAGTGAATTAGAAGAAAAAGGCTTCATTATCCATCCAGTAGAAGGCGCACGCTACAACATCTTAGGTCTTATCGGTGATACCGCATCTCTTGATGCTCGCCAAATCGAATCCCTTGATTTCGTAGATAAAGTAACTCGCATTCAAGAACCATACAAAAAAGCAAACCGTAAATTCCATCCAGATGACTCTGTAATCAACGTAGGTGGCGCACTTATCGGTGGTGGTCATTTCGCAGTAATGGCAGGTCCTTGCTCCGTTGAAACACCTGAACAAGTATTAGAAACAGCAAAAGCTTGTAAAGAGGCAGGCGCTACTATTCTTCGCGGCGGCGCTTTCAAACCTCGTACTTCTCCATACTCCTTCCAAGGCATGGGCCCAGAAGGTTTGGAATTGTTAGAGCTAGCTAAAAAAGAAACTGGTCTTCCTATCGTTTCCGAAGTAATGGATATTTCCCAATTACAATACTTCGATAATGTAGATATGCTTCAAATCGGCGCTCGTAACATGCAAAACTTCACACTTTTAAAAGAAGTAGGTAAATTAAATAAACCAGTTCTCTTAAAACGTGGTTTGTCTGCTACATACGAAGAATGGTTGATGGCTGCTGAATACATCATGTCCGAAGGCAATGAACAAGTTGTATTATGCGAACGCGGTATCCGCACATTCGAAACTAAAACTCGTAATACATTAGACGTAACAGCAATCCCTATGATGCATGAATTATCTCACTTACCAATCATCATGGACCCTAGCCACGCTGCAGGTATGAGCCGCATGGTTCGTCCACTCTCTCTTGCATCCGTAGGCGGCGGTGCAGACGGCCTTATGATCGAAGTTCACAACGATCCATCCAAAGCATTGTGCGACGGCCCTCAAGCATTACGTCCAGACCAATTCACTAGCCTTATGAAAGAAGTTATCGCATTGCGCCAAGCATTGGTAGAATGCACTAAATAATCTTAAATAGCACACAAATAAGCTAGTATCCGTTATAATAGATACTAGCTTATTCTTTTATGAAAGGAACCGTTATGACTCGCATCCACATTAACGCGTCCACACCGTATGACGTTGTCATCGAGGAGGGCGCCTTACAACGCATCACCGATTATATTAAACCGTTAAAACCAAATTGCCGTGTTATCATCGTCAGCGACAGCAACGTGGCACCACACTATTTGGATTCTGTGAAAGCTAATATGGAACATGCGGGTTATACTATTTGTGATTATGTGTTCCCTGCTGGTGAAAGCTCCAAAAACGCTCATCAACTCATCGATTTAGTAGAGTACATGGCGGCTCAATCGTTAACCCGTAAAGGCCTCCTCATTGCGCTTGGCGGTGGTGTTGTAGGCGATATGGCAGGCTTTGCAGCAGCTACCTACTTGCGTGGTATAGACTATGTACAGGTTCCTACATCCCTATTAGCTGCCGTAGACTCCTCTGTAGGCGGTAAAACAGCAGTCAATCTCGAAGCAGGTAAAAACCTTTGGGGTGCTTTCAAACAACCAATTCTCGTTCTCTGCGATCCAACTACGCTCAATACATTGCCAGACATGGAATGGAAAAATGGTTGCGGGGAAATTATCAAATACGGTTTCCTAGATGTACCAGGTTTATTAACCCAACTCGAACACAAACCATTAATTAAACATCGCGATAGCGTGAGTGCCGTCATCGCTCGCTGCGTTCAAGCAAAGGCGGATATCGTAGAGCAAGATGAACGTGAGTCCGGTGTTCGTGCCCTCTTAAACCTAGGTCACACCTTTGGTCATGGCATCGAAAAGGCGAGCCACTTTGAAGTCCACCATGGCTATGCTGTAGCCATCGGTATGGTACTCATGGCACAAGGTGCTGTAAAACATGGAGAATTAGATAAAGAGGCATTAGAGAAATTAAAAGCCCTCATCGAAGCACACGATTTGCCAACTACTACGACCATAACGAAAGAAGAAATCTTAGCAGCTGCTAAACACGATAAAAAAAGCGAAGGGGCAACTATAAAAATCGTAGTTCCTACCAGCTATGGACATAGTGAACTTAAGGTGGTAACACACGAAGAGCTTGCCACCTATTTAGATTAAGGAGATTTATATGCATTCCGTAACGAACGCCATCCCTACAGGGACGATTGCGTCTATCCCAGCAAAGGCCCATGCACACCGCGCATTGATTTGTGCAGCCCTTGCTACCTCTCCATCTACTATATTATTGAGTCGTACCTCTAAGGATATCGATGCAACGATGGACTCCTTGCGAGGCTTAGGTGCTCACGTAGTATATGAAAATAAAGTTGTTACCGTTACTCCGGGCCCTGCACCAGCAAAAGGCAATGTAGTACCTCACGAATCAGGAACTACGTTACGCCTTTTATTACCTGTAGCAGCATCCATCTGTAATGATGTAGATGTAGATGCCAAAGGTCGTTTACCAGATCGTCCGCTAGAACCTATGCTAGGGGAAATGAAAGCGCACGGCGTAACATTCTCTCAAGACAAACCGCCATTCACTATGACAGGTCGTCTCCAAGGCGGTCAGTTTAGTATGGTTGGTGATGTGAGTAGCCAATTCTTCTCTGGATTATTGTTGGCTGCTCCTCAAATTGGCTTATCTACTATTACCTCTACTACGCCACTACAATCTAGCGATTATGTAACACTAACTACTGAAACAATGCGAGATTTTGGTGTCGAAGTAGAACACACCTTACCAGATACCGATATTAATGAGGCTTTCACAGTCCCATTTGATGCGTCCTTCATAGGTCGTGATAACTACCAAATCGAAGGCGACTGGTCTAATGCAGCAATCTGGATGGTGGCGGCTGGTATGACTGGCAAACCACTTACGATTACAGGAATGAACAAAAACTCTGTACAAGCGGACCGCCGCATCATGCAAGTTATGATTGATGCTGGTTGCGATGTTGTCTGGGATGGTATGAATGTAACGGTCACAGGTCGCGCTTCCAAACCGATTCATGCAGATCTCGAGCAAATGCCTGATATGTTGCCTGTTATGGCAGCCCTTGCTTGCTCTATTTCTGGTGAAAGCGCCTTTGTTAAGGGTGCTCGCCTACGTCTAAAAGAATCGGATCGTCTTGTAGCCGTTGCTAATCTCGTAAGAGACTTAGGCGGTACAGTTCGTGAAGAAGGCGATGACCTATACATCATCGGTAGTGGTATACTTAAAGGTGGCCAAGGTGATTGTGTAAATGACCATCGCCTCGTTATGGCTGGCACATTGATGGCTCTCATCAGTGAAAATCCTGTTACACTAAAAGATAGCGAAGCTATCACAAAATCATATCCAGACTTCTTTGAGGACTGGAACTTACTGGGCGGTAATGCACAACCAGTTTAGATTTCTAATCGTATCTGGTGTAATCTAATAGATAATAGAAATAGTACGTACTATATAGTAGGAGTTAATATAATGGCATCTAATTTCGGTAAAACCATACAAGTATCTACCTTTGGCGCCTCTCATGGGTACGCCATCGGCGGTATTGTAGAGGGTCTACCTTGTGGACATACCATCGATATCGATGAATTAAAAGCCTTTTTAAAGCGCCGTGCGCCAGGGCAAAATCAATTAACAACGCAACGTAAGGAAGCCGATGTACCTGAGTTCTTAGCAGGTATCGTAGATGGTATGCTCAGCGGTTCTCCATTGGCATTTATGATCCGCAACACATCGCAACATTCTAGCGATTACAATAACTTGCGCGATATCCCTCGCCCATCTCATGCGGACTTCACAGCGCGCATGCGCTACGGCGACAAGGTAGATATGCGCGGAGGTGGCCATTTCTCAGCTCGCCTTACAGCACCACTTTGCGTAGCTGGTGGCATCGCCCTTCAACTATTACGCGAAAAAGGCATCGAAATCCACGGCCATTTAAAACAAGTGGGAACGATCCAAGATGCTCCTATCGATATGGTTCATCCAGATATGAAAGCATTAGCTAACATCGCTACAGAACCAATCGCTATGATTGATCCAGAAAAACGTAGCGAAGTAGAAAACTTGGTCATGCAGCTAAAAAAAGATGGCGACTCTACAGGTGGTATCGTTGAAGTCGTTGCTACAGGCCTACCTATTGGCCTTGGTAATCCAAACTTTGATGGCATTGAAAACCGTTTAGCTCGCGTTATCTTTGGTGTGCCTGCCATCAAGGGCGTATCCTTCGGCGGTGGTTTTGATATGTGTGCTAAGCTTGGTTCCGAAGTGAATGATGCTTTCACCATGAACGGCGACAAGATTACAACAACTACCAATAATAGCGGTGGTATCCAAGGCGGTATTACCAATGGTTTACCACTCGTTATGCAAGTAGGCATCAAGCCAACACCATCTATTTACAAAGAACAACATTCCGTATCGCTTTCCCGAAAAGAGGACACATTGCTCACCATTCAAGGTCGTCATGACCCATGTGTAGCGCTTCGTGCAGTACCGGTTATCGAAGCCGTAACAGCCCTCGTTATTCTTGATTTCTTAGGAGATATTGACCATGAACTTAGATGAAGTACGCGTTAAAATTAACGACATAAACGATCAGATGCTCGAATTATTCAAAGAGCGCATGGAACTCTCCAAAGACGTTGCAGCGGCAAAGAAAGAAATGAATAAGGCCATTTACGATGCTAAACGGGAGCGCGATATTCTCGACAAAGTCACAAGGGATGCAGGTCCTGACCTCGATTTATATGCGCGTCGTTTCTTCGAAGCCTTATTTAGCTTAAGTCGTACGTACCAGTCTGAACAATTATTTCAAGATAATGAGTTCACTGTAAAAATGAAAAAAGCCATTGCGCAATCCCCTACCTTGCCTCCTCAACGAGGCAGTGTAGCTTGTGCTGGTGTATTCGGCAGTAATGCACAAGTGGCATGCGATAAATTATTACCACTTAGCCAAATTCACTACGTAACAGGCTTCCGCGCCGTGTTCGATGCCGTTGAGTCTGGCGAATGTCAATTCGGTGTATTACCTATCGAAAATAGTTCTAATGGTTCTGTAAAAGAAGTATATGACCTTCTAGAAGATCGTAAATGCTATATTGTGCGCGGTACACGCCTATGGATTTCTCATGACCTACTCGTAAAAAAAGGTACAAAACTAGAAGATATTCATACTATCATCTCTCACCCACAAGCTTTGGGCCAATGTAGCCACTTCTTAGAAAAATTAGAAGGTGTAGAGTTACGCTCCTTTGATAACACAGCACGTGCTGCACAACTCGTAGCAGCTAGTGATGATCCAGGTGTAGCCGCTATCGCCGCACCTCAATGTGCAGACTTGTACAATTTGTCTCCGTTGATGCGCAACATCCAAAACAGCGATAACAACTATACACGCTTTATCTGCATTAGCAAGGACTTCCATGTGTACCCAGGGGCTAATAAAATCTCTGTAGTAACCACAGCAAGCCATGCTCCAGGTGGCCTTGGTACATTACTTACCAAGTTTGCTAACATCGGCGTAAACCTTACAAAACTTGAGTCTCGCCCTATCGTAGGCCATAACTTTGAATTCTTGTTCTACCTCGACTTAGAGGCATCCCTAGCGGATCCTAAGGTATTATCCGTTCTAACAGAACTTCATACATCCCAAGATAAATTCCGCTTGCTCGGTAATTATCCAGAAAACTAATATATTCATCCGTACTAGTGCCTATAAGGGCATATATAGTACAATGAATGTAGTTATAAAATTTCAATGGCTAATAGGTACCAGCCTATTAGCCATTCTATGTATATTGACCTAGGAGGTCCTATGAAATTTGGTTTACTTGGCCGTACGTTGGGCCATAGCTTCTCCCCTCGCATTCACAGTGCATTAGGGAATACAAATTATGAATTATTTGAGCGCGAACCAAGCCAATTGCAAGAGTTCTTCACTGATCCAGAATTACAAGGCATCAACATTACCATTCCTTACAAGGTAAATGCTCTTGAAGCTTGTGATGTTGTTGACCCTCGTGCAGAACGCATCGGCTGTGTAAATACAATGGTTCGCAAAGATGGTAAATGGCACGGCTATAATACAGACTACGATGGTTTCGTATTTACCCTACAACATGCAGGCATCGATGTAGCTGGCAAGGAATGTATCATTCTTGGCGATGGCGCTTCCTCTGCTACTGTTCACGTAGCTCTCGAAGATTTAGGTGCTAAAAACATTGTTCATTTATCTCGCAAAACTGCTCCATTCTATGGTGATGCGCCAAACTATTATGAAACAGCTCAGATTATTATTAACTGCACGCCTATCGGTATGTATCCTCACAATCCGGCCAACCTCATTGATATTACGCAGTTTTCTAAATTGGAAGGCGTTGTAGACCTCATCTACAATCCACGCCGTACGATTTTACTGTTACAAGCAGAAATGATGGAAATTCCTCATTGTGATGGCTTACCATTCCTTGTGGCACAAGGCGTTGAGGCGGCTAAGCATTTCCAAGGTGAAAGCTTTGGTACAAAGGAAATAGAGCAAATTTTATGTGACATGCGACGTGAAAAGGAAAATATCATCCTCATCGGCATGCCTGGTGTAGGAAAAACAACAGTTGGTAAAGCCCTTGGCGAAGAAATGGGCCGTACTTGCGTTGATGTAGATCAAGAGCTAGAAAAAGAAATCGGCGATATTTCTATCTATATTACGGAACAAGGGGAACCAGCATTCCGTGAAAAAGAAGCGGAAATGATTGCAAAACTCGGCACTCAAACTGGCCTTGTTATCTCCACTGGTGGCGGCTGTGTAACAGTGCCTAAAAACTATGCACACCTACGCCAAAACGGTCGTATCTACCAACTAACACAACCGGTAGAAAACCTATCTACCACCGGCCGCGTACTCTCTGGTGGCGGCATCGAACGCTTACGCGAGCTGGAAGCAACACGTACACCAATGTATGAAAGCTTTGCTCAATGCATCGTAGAACATAATCGCAATGCACCAGAAACAGTAGCAGCTATTCTAGAAGACTTCGAAGCAAACCTATTATAATCGTTTGTATAGCGTATTTATAAAACGCTTCATAAATAAATCAGTAAGAGCATCTATATCTGTATTTCTAGATAAAACTAAAACGCATATCATAATACCTATGATATAAACTGAAAAGCAGTAGCCATCCTATGGATAACTACTGCTTTTTTATTTCCCCTATGTATTATATATATTTGTAGAAAACCATATTTGCAATTACAATGTAATTACAAATAGAATTGATTAACGTAAATACCTTTTAATATAAAATCAACAATATAATCAACGAATTACAGTCATAAGCCAAAAGAATACTAGGAGAGATACTATGAAAACCGTAAACCTACAAGTCCGCATCAACGAAGAGCTAAAACAGGAAGTATCTAGCATATTAAAGGCACAGGGTTTATCCTATACATCCATGCTAGACGCACTATTTCGTCAAATTATAAAAGAACGTCGCATTCCTTTCGCTATTGCTTTACCAACAACTCCTACAGAAAAAACACCAACGCCAAGTACACTCAACAATGACGGCACCTACGAACAACCCCGAACAACATTAAAGGCCTCAGATACAATAAATACGTACGGAGCATCAACAGAAAACGAGGTAGAAATATCCTTTGATAAAATTGATAAAACAGGCATACTCAATATCCGTATAAACCCTAAAGTTAAGACACTAACAACAGCTATCTTAAAAGAAATGGGATTAACTATATCATTATTGATTACACTAATCTCCAAACAAATACAATTTTCAAAAGCAATTCCTAAGTCAGTAAACAAGCCTATCGCTTATGACTCTATGAATGCAGACTTTCTTACTGACGAAGAAATTGACCAATTACTGGAATTGGCATATGCAGATATAGAACAAGGTAACTTAATTTCAGCTGAAGATCTTTTTGAGCAACTAAAGAAAGAAGGTCTTCTTTTATGAGCTATAAAGTTTTATTTAGTAAGCTTGCTGAAAAAGAAGTGAAAAATATCATTATAAATTTAAAAGAATTTACTCAAGGTTTGAATCTAATTCAACAACGACAAGCCGAAATTCGAAATGCAGTCTTTTCACTTGATATTTTCCCAGAACGATATCCTATATATAAGACTAATAATGAAATATTTTATTTTCGAAAAATGGTCACAAAACATTATATTATCTTATACTCTATAAAAAATAAAACTGTAATAATTAAGAAAGTACTAACGCAAGGTATGAATATATAAAAAAGTCGGCTCTCGCCGACTTTTTAATGTACTTTTACGCGTTTATGTTGTTGTTCGTCGAATACGCCATCTACATCGATGATGTCAAGAATTCGTTTTAGTTCATGCACATCGATTTGACCTGGTGCAGATGCTTTGCCAGCAGAGGCAAAGGTCATAGCATTGCCAAATAGAGCGCCTGCAGCGCGTGTAACAGCACCTAGTGGCCCCATAGCCATCGTAATGATTGGATCTGATGGATATAAGGCTTTCACTTCAGCCGTCGCTTCGAGGAGCCTAAGAACATCGCCCGTTGTATGCGGCATAACTGCCATCTTTGGCACGTCTGCCAAGAACTCTTTCATTTGAATAAGTCGATTTACAATGACCTCATGACTTGGTGTACCATGGAAATCATGGTTACTCATGATAATCGTAATACCATGTACCTTGGCAAACTCAATGGTTTTGAGCATTCTATCTTGATCAAAGAAGAGTTCAATGTCAATAGCATCTACTAAACCTGTAGGAATAATACGCTCTAACATTGTGAAGTAGTCTTGTGTAGAAATGGATTTTTCCCCACCTTCACCTTTCGTACGCCATGTAAATAATAAGGCACGACCTTTTAATTGAGGCTTGATGAGCATTAACAATTCAATAATAGCGTCAATGGAGTGGGCCCGATCGTAATAGTCAATGCGTAGCTCCACTACATGACACGGTGTATTACATGCTACCGCAGTGGCATCTAAAATTTCTTTCATTGTTGTGCCCACAATAGGCACACATATCTTTGTACCCTTTTCGCCGAGTACAGTATGACCGATACGGACCATAATAACTCCTTTCCGTCCCACAGGGTGAGACAAATGACTTACCTTAAACTAACTATATACCAATATTTTGGTAAAAGCAATCAATCTGCCTATATTGGATTGCTATTCACAAAAACCGTATGAAAGCCCGTTATTATGCACTAAAAACGTATTCTTAGATTAACGATTAACATAATTTTTTGTTATATCCTATTCTCTCGGTCTTATTAAAATTGGTCATATTATTCAATCTTAATTAGTTTATTTCATCAATGTAAATAAAAACTCCACACATAATCGCGTGGAGTCATCATTTATAGTGTTATTCGTGCTTATCAGATAGTTTTCTAGATTGGAATGCCATATATAACAATAACAAGCCTGTAATACTAAATACATAGGATATACCTATATAAGTGGATACAATACTAGCAAATACAGGGCCAACCATAGACCCAAATTGTTGAGCTGTCGTAGTCATACCAAACATGCGACCTCTAAAGCTTGGATCGGTATTGAGTGTTACCGCCGCGCTCAAGGATGGGTTGATACCTACAATACATGACCCAATTAAGACTTGTAATACGCCAAACCACCAAATGCCTACGGGTAAGCTTTGAAGCAATAGAACGATACCACTACCAATCATACAGTAGGATATGGTCTTAAAGTAGCCACGACGTTCGCCAAGACGAACCCATAGGTTTGTCGTTAAAGCTCCTGCTAAGCCGCCGATACTAAGGATTGTACCAGAGATCATAGCCGCCCCTTCCATGGTGCCTTGCATATCTCCGACATAGAGGGCCAAGATTGGTTGCAACATCATGATAGCACATTGCATGAAGAAGAAAATCCAAAGTAATCGTACTAATACTGGCTGTTGTTGAACAGCTTTAAAGTCTTCACGTAAGGATGTAGATTTAGTAGGTTGAGCCGGCTGTTCCTTTCCATCAGCACCTTTAGCATGTAATTTTGGTTCTTTCACAAAGAACAATACGGCCAAAGTCGCAATAAATACAGCGATACCAGATACATAAAACACAGGACGCATGCCTACCACACTTTCAACGGCGCCACCTAAAAATGGACCGATGACATTACCCAAGATAAGCCCCGTTTGGAAGATGCCTAAAGCCCTACCAACCTGTTTCTCATCAACACTGAGGGATACCATGGTCATCGCCGCTGGATAGAACCCATTGGCAAAACCAACGAGAGCCCGCCCCATTAATAGTTGATATTGGTCTGTAACTAAACCTATTAATACATAACAGAATGCGATGGCAAAGCCAGCGCGCAAGGCCATCCGTTTTTTACCTTTATTATCCGCAATCTTCCCCCATATAGGAGCCATAATGCCGGCGATAAGGAAGGTAATGCCAAAAACGAGGCCTGACCAAAGTGCTACATCAGCCTTTGGTACCCCTAATTCTAAAAGATAGATAGGCAAAAATGGAATGATCATGGTGTAACATATAGCCAGTACCGTCATGGCAGCTGTAATAATCCATACATTGCGCATACCGCCGCGAGCATCATATGTAGTTGTGCTCATTCGTTGCCTCCCTTCATATATAAAAGTATATATAGCAATATACTTTTACATTCTATATAAATAAGAGCCGCATATAAAACGCGACTCTCTCATTTATTCCGTTGGAAATTTGTGATCCATTACATCCTGTAAGGATACACGTTCCATAACGTGACGGAATTCATCTTGCAAATACTGCCACAATGGAGCAGTCAAGCAATCATTAAACATAGGACATGGCTCAACATCATCTTCTAAACAAGATACGAGAGCAATGGAGTCCTCTGCAGCATATAAAATTTCATATACATTGTATTCAGCAGGCGATTTCACCAAGCGATATCCACCGTATTTACCACGGCCACTTTTAACGAGGCCAGCGGAGGACAAGCGAGATACAATCCCCTCTAAGTATTTATCGGAAAATCCTTGGCGTTCAGCAATCTCACGAATTGGTACATTTTTTTCTACCCCGTGTTCTGCAATATCAGCCAATATCCGTAAAGCATAACGCCCTTTTGTAGATATTTTCATAAGTTAACCTCTAAGTCATTCATAATATATTTATAGTATATCACAAATTCATACAAAAAATGGTGGGAAATATGATACACTATACATATATCGAAATATTTTTATTTGGGTATTTTTTTAATTTCATATGGGAGGATGTTATCTAATGTTAGATAAACTATTTCAACTCAGTGAACGCGGTACAACTGTTAAAACCGAAATTTTAGCTGGTATTACTACGTTTATCACGATGGCGTACATCCTATTCTTGGCGCCTAACATTCTTAGTCTTGCAGGGATGGATAAAGATGCAGTCCTCATCGCTACAGCCTTAGGTGGTGGCCTTGTAACGATTGCTATGGGTTTATTCGTAAACTATCCTATCGCCCTCGCTCCAGGGGTTGGCCTCTTAGCCTTTTACTCCTTTACCGTAGTTCTCGGTATGGGCGTGTCCTGGCAAACAGCATTGGGTGCTGTATTTATCTCCGGTCTCGTATTCCTCGTATTAACACTTACGTCGATACGCCAAATGATCGTTGAAGGCATCCCAGCCTCTATGAAGGTTGCCATTACTGTTGGTATTGGCCTCTTCATCGCTATCATCGGCTTAAAATTATCTGGCTTGATGGCAATCTCTATTAGTTTGTCTCCAAACTCCTTAGGTCAAGTTGTGCAAACACATGGTAATTTAGTACCTCCAGCATCCGAAGCGCTCTTGACGCTCGGTAATTTGCACAGTGGTGAAACATTGTTGGCTCTATTCTCCCTCATCTTTACAGCTCTATTGATGGCTCGTAAAATTCAAGGTTCCCTTTTGATTGGTGTGGTAGTAACAACAATTGTATCCTATGCTACTGGCCTTTCCACAATGCCTGAGAACTTCACTGTATTAGCAGTGCCTGATTTCTCTAAAGCAGCATTCCTTCAATTAGATATTCCTGGTGCGCTCCACATGGGCTTAATCACGATTATCTTCTCCTTCACCTTCGTAGAATTGTTCGACTCTATGGGTACTTTGATTGGTACTGCTACAGAGGCAAAAATTGCTGATCCAAAATCTGGTAAATTCCCAGGTCTTGGTAAAGCCATGACTGTCGATGCTATCGGCGTTAGTACTGGTGCATTGCTCGGTACTTCTACGATTACTGCCTTTGTTGAAAGTGCAGCAGGTGTAGGTGCTGGTGGCCGTACAGGCTTAACAGCTGTTACAACAGGCGTATTGTTCTTAATCTGCTTGTTCTTAGCTCCAATCGTATCCTTGGTGCCAAATGCAGCCACATCTCCTGTTCTTATCATCGTTGGTGCCCTTATGTTAGGTGCTATCCGCAATATCGACTTCGATGATTGGACAGAAGG
Organism: uncultured Veillonella sp.; assembly: GCA_900538355.1. GTDB lineage: Bacteria > Bacillota > Negativicutes > Veillonellales > Veillonellaceae > Veillonella. The sequence continues at coordinate 48,793 of UPXS01000001.1, read as the reverse complement.
CTTCCCTGCATTCCTCGTTATCGTTTTGATGCCATTTACATATAGCATCGCTAACGGTATCTCTGCAGGTCTCATTGCATATCCTCTACTCAAAATCATTGCAGGCCGTGCAAAAGAAGTTAACTGGATTATGTACGTATTGGCGGTACTCGTTATCATCCGCTACGTATTCTTCTAAAACAACTTAAAGAACCTATCTCTAAAGATATTAGTAAAATATCTAAGAGATAGGTTCTTTTTATTATGTACTCTTTTACTAAACGCTAACGTTGTATAACATCATCGAATTGTGTTATAGAGTCTTATTAGGGTTTAGTATTAACGAATCGTTTTTACACCAATTAAGTCTGTACGGCTTGGGTCGATATCTTTTAACGGAACTACATGATCTCTATAAAAGTCTGCTTCAGATGCTTTTACAGGCACTTGGAAGAACAAGAAATACGCCATATTATCCTTGTACCATGTAACACTGCGTACTAAGCCCTTATCTACATCCCCTGTATACTGAACCTCCCCTATTGGAGTAGAGTCACTCCATTGTACGTCATGATACTCCATTGGAATATACTCTTCAGGCCATACAGTATCCATAGAGTAGCTCATGCGAAAGACCATAGTATGATTTACCCAACGGCCGCTGCGCTCTTGATATTCTTGACCTTGCTTCCAATATACAGTTTCTAATACATCATTATCATAAAAATGTGTAGCATAGTATGTATAGCCAAGCGGTAAATAACTTGGTACAGATACGTCATAAGATACCTTATGAGATGCATCGATTACACCGCTAGGTAAACCGATGGTTTTATTGGTAAGTATAGGCCACACAGAATTCGTATGTGTACGTAATGGCAGCCCAATCGATTCATAAGGAGGCCATTCAGGCTCATCATTTTGTTTAACCTTTTTCGCATCGTTTTCTTCAACATATTGCTTATCATTGCGGTCACCGCGTAATCGAGTATCATCAGTAGCCACGTTACTTAATGGCCCTACTGAATCTACAATTTTACTTACATAGTTTTGGTTTCTTGAGGAAGCAAAGTAGAGCATATGCACTTTATTATCTTTTTCCCAGTAAGCAATCTGAATAGAGTCTTTGTTATGACCTAAGGTATGTACAGAGATTCCATTAGGGGTAGTAAAGCTAACGGCATCCTTAGCATTGTAATTTGTCTTTTCCAATATAGGCTTTACTACCGTATCGATAGCCCAACCCATGCGATATACAATATCTGTATTAGAGAAGGTTAATTTTGGACCATATTCTCCATCATGGCCTGTTTCCGTATAAACGATTTCTAATACATCATGGTCCTTAGCCGTTACATCGCGTACTGCATAGTCTTTAGGCATATAAGACGGAACTTGTATAGGATAGCCAAATTCCTGCGCAGCACTCTCTATGTTAGGTTTGACTAAATCATTATCACCAACTTGATCATACCAGCGATAGCGATCAGCGAGATTTTCATTATCATCAATAAGCTTTTTATTATCTACATCTCGTTCAACAGGAACAGTATTACCATTTTTATCTATTAATGGGTATGTAGCACTAACTGGCTGTACACCAAACGTAGTTACTGCTGCAGCCATCGTGGCACATAACACAGCAGATGTTAATATTTTCTTCATATTCTCTCCTCTTTGAGCGGTTACACACGTTTCCGCTTTATTCCAAATAAATTGCTACATGAGCATCTATATTTTCACAGGCTCCACATGATCCTTATAGAATTCAGCATCAACTGCTTTCACAGGTTCTAAGAACAATAAGGAGTACGCCATGCCATCCTTTGTCCACGTAATGCTACGTATTAGTTGTGCTGCTGGATCACCGGTGTAAAAGACTTCACCAGTTTCACCTTGTTCAGACCATTCAAAATCCTTATACTCATCGGGAACATACGGTACAGCTTTTACATCGTTCACTGAATAGCCCATTCTATAAACGAAAATACTACCAGAGTTTCTCTTCCCAACTCGATATGTTTGGGAATTTTTTATAAAATATACAACCTCTAATACATCATTTTTTTCTTGACGTACTGTATAAATTTCATAGCCATAAGGGATATAACTAGGAGCCTTAACCTCATATGGAAGCTTCTTCGCTGCCTCTTTTAGGTTTCCCTTAAAAGTATGCACCTTTTTTGTATTCTCTATAGGCCAATCATGAAAGTGCCACTGTAAACCATCCATTCTAGGCTCGACATTTTTAAAATTATATCCTAACTTAAGCGTTTTAGTGGATACAGAATTATCTGTAGATATAGTAGTGTCTACAGTATCTGCTGTTACACTTCCTACAGATAGTAACCCAACAGCTATAGTAGCTAAGATGGACTTATATATAGTTTTATTCATCTTCTTTCCTCGTTAAGCGATTACATATTTCACCGCTATTACACAATATATTATTCTAGATACGGTGTGTATTACATACAGCTTGTATTACATCCCGTTTATCTGCTAAGGAATTATTCGTTCTCTTGTTTTAGTAGAAATCTTCGTAATCGGATAGTTCCCTAATAATTCATAACGGGAGCTGTCTATATTTTTTACAGGCACGATATGTTCCTTATAGAATTCTGCATCAGCTGCTTTCACAAGGTCCAAGAAGAATAGGGAGTACGCCATATCGTTCTGAGTCCACGTAATGCTACGAATCAATTGTTTTCCTGGGTTACCTGTGTAATACACCTTTCCAGATTCACCTTGTTCAGACCATTCATAGTCCTTATACTCTGCAGGAATATATGCTGTATCTCTTACGGTATCCAAGGAATATCCCATTCGATAGGCCATAACATTAGTAATAAATTTTTTCCCAGCCTGATAGATAGGTGCATTTCTTTTGTAATATACAACCTCCAGTACATCATTTCGATCGTGACGTGCTGTATACAGCTGATATCCATAAGGTATATAACTAGGTACCTCAGCCTCATACGGTAATTTCTGAGTAGCCTCTACTACGCCCTTAAAGTTACGAGCACCGTCTTGAGTCATAATAGGCCAGCCTACTAATTGCGTTCTTGGTATTTGAATAATTGCAGAAGCATTACCCATGTTTGGTGTAACATTTTTAGAATTAGATAGGACCGCAGAATTATTAGTAGATACAGGTTGATCAACAGTATCTGCTGATACATAGCTTACAGATAATAGCCCCATTGCTACAACAGCTAAAATGGACTTATATATTGTTTTGCTCATACTCTCTCCTCGGATAAAAATTCATAATATACTTCACACATATAATGATATATTTTCTTATTTATATCAAAAACATAACTCCGATTCTGTTGCCCTAGCTACTTCATAAAACTTTTATTTTTTCTACGGTGAAAGTCTAGTTATTAACTAATAACAGCCTTAATACTTACTAGTTCGACACATAATAAAACATCCTACTGAGCGCTATATCATAATAGATCTCAATAGGATGTTGTATCATTATTTAGTTAATGGAGGCATAATAGTATCTTGTTCAAGTTGTCTTCGTCGTTTTGCAGTATAGTCTACCACTTTAATTTGAACGACGCCCACAGAGTTTACCATGGCTTCCGTAAAAGCAAATTCACGATTTGTTTGATGGGCCATCAAAACTTGTAATCCATGAGACTTTTCATCAGTAGTCTTTAAAAAAGTCGCCACTCCTCGTCCCATGACACTAGAATAAACAGAGCTATATTTGCAAGGAATATCTCCGCCTGAAACAAGGGCCTCATCACTGCCATCAATTTCGATAAATACATGAGGATTTGCTTTAATCAAGTCAAACTTCTTTCCCTCATGATGACCATGCACATAGATATAAAGCACCTCATCTATAAATTCGTATCCAAAATGTAGGGGTACTACGTAAGGGTAGTCACCATCCATCATACCTAGGTGAATAATACGAGTACTATTTAAAATTCCCTTAATTTCATCTATATCTGTAACCTTACGATCTTGTCGTCTCATATAGCCTCCACGATTTTATGTAAAAGATAATCTACATATCATTATAGCAAATCCTGAAAGGCTTTTTAGACATAGTATAGTTTCAAAATATGAATAATTTCTCTTTTATTCGTATATTAATAATACTGTTTCTATTGTTTTGTCTACTGTATAAATACATTTGACTTTTTACAATAGATACTGTATGATAAGAAAATAGTTTTATAGATTCTATAGATTATAAAGGCTATGGTCATCCATGGCTTTTTATATTTGTAGATGGTTTGTAGAAAAGAGGTCTTTACTATGTCTGATACGCATCAGTTAAAACGGGGCCTTAAGAACCGGCACGTACAGTTGCTCGCCATTGGCGGTGCTATCGGTACAGGCTTATTCTTAGGCTCCGGCCGCGCCATTCACTTGGCAGGTCCATCCATCATTTTTGCTTACCTAATTACAGGTATTATATGCTTCTTTATCATGAGAGCATTAGGCGAATTATTATTGTCTAACTTGAATCACCACTCATTTATTGATTTCGTAGAAGAGTATTTAGGTGATCGGGCAGCCTTTATCACAGGATGGACATACTGGTTCTGTTGGCTTTCACTAGCCATGGCCGATTTAACAGCCGTAGGCCTCTATATGCAGTTCTGGATACCATGGCTGCCTCAATGGATACCGGCCCTTGTCGTCTTGGTGGCCTTGCTATTAATGAACTTAACAGCCGTAAAATATTTCGGTGAAATGGAGTTCTGGTTTGCCTTAATCAAGGTAATCGCCATCATCTCCCTCATCATCATCGGTGTCATCATGATTGTCACAGGCTTTACTACAGATGCGGGTGTTGCCGCCTTTAGTAATATGTGGAATTACGGAGGCTGGTTCCCGAACGGAACGATGGGCTTTATTCTATCATTCCAAATGGTTGTTTTCGCTTTCACAGGTATCGAACTCGTGGGTTTGACAGCTGGTGAAACAGAAGATCCTGAAAAGGTTATTCCTATGGCGATTAACAATATCCCATTGCGCATTATTTTGTTCTATGTGGGCTCTTTGGCCATCATCATGAGCATTTACCCTTGGACCGCCGTTAACCCTTCTGCTAGCCCATTTGTGGCCGTATTTACAGCAGTTGGTATTGCAGCCGCTGCAGGCATCGTAAACTTCGTAGTTCTTACATCTGCTGCATCTGCTACAAACTCTGGTATCTTTAGTACAGGCCGTATGATTTATGCCCTTGCTAAACGCGGTCATGCGCCAAGCTCTATGCGTCGCTTAACACACAGTAGCGTACCATACCAAGCAACAATCTTCTCTGCTGCTGTACTATTGATTACGGTTGTACTCAACTATGTAATGCCAGAAGCAGTATTCGTTATGATTACTTCTATCTCTACATTCTGCTTCATCTTTATTTGGGCTATGATGGTTATTTGTCACCTCAAATACCGTAAGAAAAATCCTGAATTAGCGGCACAATCTAAATTTAAAATGCCTCTATTCCCTGTGATGAACTACATCATCCTCGCATTCTTTGTTTTCATTCTAGGCATTCTCGCCTTAAACGAAGACACTCGAATTGCCCTCTTGTTCACACCGATTTGGTTCGTTATCCTTTGGGCCTTCTACTCCATGCTTAATACGGACGATGAAGATGCGCTCAGCGAGGAGCTTATCGAAATGGCTGGTGTAAAAGAAATTTACAAAAAACCTAAAAAAGATGATTCTGACGATTACATCATCTAACACAAAAGTCCGTGCTATGCACGGGCCTTTTTATTACTTCATGGTAGGGAAGTTTTGTTGTTCATATTGTTGTTGATAGGCTGGTAGATTTCTTGTGTCTTCACCATAATTGAAGATTGTCTTAGTACGATATCCACCTTGAGTAATAATAAGATCAATAGAAGATGGTACCTCTTGACCATTCTGTTGCAAATGGTTTACCAATTCTTGTAACGCTTCAACTTGTCGTAAAGAACCAGTCATATATTTGCCTTTAGATAAGCCTGTATTTCTAATAACTTGACCATTATGTACTTGGCCTCTATTATCTACATAATAGAAACGTACAGCGGCCTTATCTCCCGTAGGCACTGCCTTAACATAAATAGTCTTCCAGTTCTTTTTAACCATAGCTTTAGTAGCATCTGCTAACTTATTAGACAAACGTTGTGTTTCTTTATTAGTAGCTTTAGATACACCATTTACCTGTTGAATTTCATCATTCATAGGCATTTCAATAAGTGATTCCACTGGATCTTGTTGTACCTTTTTAGCCTCTGCAGGCTGAACCGCCAACACACCAACGGCCGCCATTACAGCTAACGTTGTAAGAGCAAATTTTTTCATTCCATCTCTCCTTAGATAGGACTCCCTAAAACAAATTATATTTTACACAATATATTATATGCATTAGACCATTGAATATCAAGTCAATCTTATTTTTCAACACTACTATTTTTTATTACTTGATTCCATCGTTTAAACCGGTCAATATCATAATTCATATCCATATATTTAATATGGAAAGATGTAACATCCTTTAGATTGCTATATGCCTCCATTTCGTCGGTATTCGCATTCCAAAATAACATATTATTTTCATATATAGGAATACCATAAAAATGTGTAGCTTTAAAGAAGTCAAACGGCAAATTCATATTAGGTTTTGCATAGATAAGGGGCGTAACAGTAAGCAAATAAGTATCTCCTACCTTACCATTAATGTATAGATCTCTAGGAATCAGTGAATCTGATATTACTTTATCCTTATTTATACCATGTTTACTAACATTCTTATTCGGAATGGAAGTTGCCTCATTATCAACACTTTTACTGACAGCTAAATCAGTACCTAAAATATACTTTTCCTCTCCATTAGTGGCTATAATCTTACCATCTATATAGTCTAATGTAGCAGAAAATTTATCTAACTCATATCCGATAACATTAGAGGATAAAGATGTATCATCAACCTTAACAATCAAAATCGGATATGAATTCAGATTAGAAACAGTATCATTAGAACGCACAAGTAAGTATAATTCATTATTAACAATAAGATAATCCAATATATGACTGTTATATTGTTTTATAATAGGTAATACATCGATATTATAGGATTCGGAGTAATTAGTAGCATTTGTTATTATTAGTTTCGCATCAGACTTGCGAGTAATATCAGCTGCAATATCTTTCTCTATAATTATCCCTTGTTTAGGTAAAATATGTTTCTCATTTCTTGTACTACTAAATTGTAAGAAACACAAAACGAGAATAAGTAAAATAATAAAACTTACAATATAATGTTTCTTTATCCACCGCCACATAGAAGCACCTCTCTCGTACTTATAGTATATCTAACTTTTTAGACTAATAAAAGAAAAGGCTTCAACCATTTCTTGGCGAAATATTTTCGTCGAGTATTGGTTGAAGCCTTTATTTATATTCTATTAGTTACTAAAGTCTGTATCTACAATAGCGAATTGTGTATATTCAGGACAGCGTTTTTGCATTTCTGCTTTAATTTTTTCTAATGTGCCATTTGGATCTTCTTCGTCAAAGTCAAAGATAATATCGTAGTAGATAACTTTCTTCTCTTCGTGTACGTAAAAGGCATGTACTTGTACTACATGTGTATACAAGCTTACAACTTGGTCAAGAGCTTGTCTAATTTCAAGCACTTCCACACTTGGTTGGTTTTCAGCATAGACGCCAACGGTCATATTAATACCAAATTTTTTATAAAGATGAACGGCGATACCTTTTGTCAAAGGATGGATATCAGCCATAGTCATCGTATCTGGTACGGTAATATGTACAGAGCCAATTGTTTCACCAGGTCCGTAGCTATTCAAAACCAAGTCATATACACCACCTACATTTGGATGTTGTGCGATAGTTTCTTTAATATCGCGGATTAAGTTATCATCTGCACGAATACCAAGTAAATGATTGTACATTTCTTTTAAAATGTCATAAGCAGCTTTCAAAATCAAAATAGAGATTGCTGCGCCTACATAGCCTTGAATGTCAAAGTTAAAGAAGAATACTAAGCCTGCAGATATCAATGTGGCAAAGGTAATCACCGCATCAAATAACGCATCTATACCAGAGGCTACAAGCGCATCAGATTTGTATTTCTCGCCTTGTGCCTTGATATAGCGGCCCATCACTACTTTCACAACGATAGCAACGGCAATGATAACGAGGCTTGGAATATCAAAGGTAGATACCTCAGGATGAAGGATTTTATCTATAGATTCTTTAAGAGATCCGATACCTGCACCAAGGATGATGAAAGCAATGGCCATGGTGGTCATATATTCTATACGACCATGACCAAAAGGATGCTCCTTATCGGCCCCTTTAGCGGCTAATTTTGTACCAACGATAGTCAATACAGAGGACAATACGTCTGTTAAGTTGTTTACCGCATCAAGGATGATAGCGATGGAGTTAGACGCAAGGCCTACAATCATTTTAAAGATAACGAGAACAACGTTACCTATAATTCCTTTTATACTAGCAAGCGTAATCCCCCGATTACGTGCTGCACTATTTTCTTGCAAAATCATACTACACCTCATACATTCATTTCACTAAGCCATAAATCGAAGCCTATCGATTTATCTATGTTCTTATTATAGCTTATCGATTATCATTTGTCATTATATTTTTTGAAAAATTTTTATAAAATTATTGTAATCACTGAATTATCAATAATTCTCAATTCTCAATTAGAATATTTGATGTATTGTGACTTCACAATATATAGGACAGATTTATTGTTAACAATAATGTAATCAGATCAATTTACGCGGTAACCGTAATACGCTCCCCTGTGCGCATGTGTGTAAATATTACCTTCTGAGCCCGCAATTGGAAGGGCTGTCCCGTTGGTTGTGCACCGTATAAGATATCCCCCACAAGAGGGTGACCTATATGGCTAAAAGCTACACGAATTTGATGTGTTTTTCCTGTGTACAAACGGACTAAAACCTCTGTATATCCACATTTCGGGGAGTTATACACAGATTTGTCCACATCTACACCATGTTTATCCACATTTTGTAATTCTATATCCACATTTTCTTGGTTCATATCCACAGAATTTTGGGACTTATTCACAGAGTTATCCACAGGTTGTGAAGAATGTCTACATAGGACGGAATAATCTGTGCGCGTTTCTTTTCCTTTAGGATTTACTTCATAATGAATCCCATCAGCACTGCGCTCCATCGGCAATACTAAAGAGTCTTCATCAGCTTCTACAACACCTTCTACAACAGCCATATACCACTTCTCAAAGGTATTATCATCCATTTGCTGTTGATAAAGACTTTGGGCTAAACCGCTTTTAACAATCATGATGCAGCCTGTTGTATCTCTATCTAAGCGATTCAAGAAACGAACTTTGCGCTTAATACCATTTTCTTTAAAGTAGTACGCTACCCCATTGGCAAGAGATACTTGGTCTTTAGAGTTTACTGTCACACCAGCAGGCTTATCCACAATGAGGAGATCATCATCTTCATATAGGATATGTAGGTCCATCTCAATTGGTTCATAATCGATTTTTTCCTTCGCCATAGCAATCCAAATCTCATCACCTTCGGAGATAAAATCCTTTGGCGTCGCCTTATGACCGTTAATATGGATTAGTTTTTCCTCAAATAGCTTAACTAAGGACTTACGAGGATATCGAGTATCTAGTACTGCACCAAGTGTAATATCTTGTTTCTCCCTATGTACAGCCTTTAAATCTGCGGCAGTGACAGTCCACAAAATATCATCTGGACGATGTGTTTTTCGCGCCATTAGTATCTCCTTTCTACGAGCTCAGGGTCTCGTGGCATGTAGTTCAGTAGCGAGCTTGGTTGAACAGCTCGGCCACGTATATTCGTTTGTTCAAAGGTAATAGTCAGCTCTTGTTTAGGACGCGTGATGGCCACATAGAACAAGCGCTTTTCTTCGTCTTCACGCCCTTCTGCGATGGCAAAAGGACTTGGGAAGGTTCCTTCGTTAAGACCTGCCAAGAACACGTGGTCAAACTCGCTCCCCTTCGCTTGGTGGATGGTAATAATTGGAATGCGATCTCCATTGCGTACCTGTTGGGCCGGCTCACCTGCTGTAAGAGCCGCCATCTGCAAGATTTGATTTAATCGTGCTAAACCAGCTGGGCCTTCATAGGCAGCATCCAGTTTCTCCATGATGCGATATAGATCCCGTATATGCTCTACCTTTGCCGCTTCTCCATGGGATTTATAGTACTCTAGAACCCCCATTTGGTTCATAATGTACGCCAATAACTTCGTTGGTAACTCTGTATAGGCCTTTCTACGCAAGGTTGCCATTTGGGACGCAATATTGGTGAAAGCTGCTTTATATTTGTTAATCGCCACCATACGGCCTGTTGTAGTAGGCACGATATTTTCTTTTACCGCATAGATTAAAAGCTGTGCAGTGGCCAAGATATCGTCCATCGCATTGTGCGTAGGCTCATGATGGATAGGAAACTCAGAAGCTAGGAAGCCCAATTTATGATTTGGCAAATTAGGGTAGAAACGACGATAGATATCTAAGGTATCATAAATCGCCTTGAACTGAGGATTTCCTAAATTATACCGCGCCAATTCATTCGTAAAGATAGTTACATCATAATTTACATTGTGACCTACGATGATGGCATTCTTGGAGAATTCCTTAAAGGCTTGTAACACTATAGCTGGCTCTTCGCCATGTTCTTGTAAATACGCATCAGAGAATCCATGTACCTCTTCAGATTGCCCCACAGGTACACCGGGATTGATAAAGCGTTCAAAGGTCTCTAACACTTGTCCGTTTTCGTCGATGCGAATAGCTGCAATTTGAATAATGCGATCTTGAGATGTATCAGTGCCCGTACTTTCTACGTCATACACCACAACTTCATGATTTTCTAATCCAATAACGAGCTTGGCATAAGGTTCCGCTTCAAAGATAGGCATATCCATAAAGTCCGTCAATTTCAAGCCTACTTGACGCGTCTCTGGGCTTTCAATAGCGGCAATACGAGCGTCACCAATACCCGCAACATAGCGTTTAATAATGCGCTTAGCGCTAACGGAGTCGTTCGGGTTCATGAGCAATTTGAAGTAGGCCATAACGTCTTTGATTTCTTGACGTCTAAAGAATTTAAACTCATCGATAATCATAAAGTGACGACGTTCCTCTTCAGACTTTTCATTGTTGAGACGTTCAAAAGAGTCGCTCAATCGCTGCGCCTTTTTATTATCTCGCACAAGTACACCAATATTGGCATCCTTTGGTAATGCACAAATGGCTTCATAAATATAGCGGCCCTCTAAATAACTGTTTTTACAGCCTTTAATGAGGACGGGCTTACCCTTTCTTTCACTATTGGCACGTGGCAATTCAGTATAGATAGAACCGACCAGATCAGGGAACATATTTTGCAATGTTTTGAAAGCCATCGTAAAGAGCGTCCAGTTAGAGCGATAGTTTTCATAGAAAATAATTTTTAAAGGCTTGAAGTCCGCATCAAATTGCTTGAGCAAGCGGAACGGATCGGACCCACGCCATTCGTATATGGTTTGGAAATAGTCACCACATAAGAGAACGTGATTACCGTCCCAGAGCATTTCTAATACCTTATACTCTAGTACGCCTGTATCCTGCATTTCATCTACCGAAATATAATTGTAACGGCTACGCCAACGCTCCCGGACTACAGGGTCTTGGAAGAGGCGATGAACACCGCAGATGAGGTCCGTAAAATCTAGACCATGTACAGAGGCTAAGCTTTCATCATAGGCAGCAATCCATTCGTGACCATGGTTCAAGAAGTCATGGAGTTCACTATACAGAACATTACCAAAGCTAGAGAACTGCTGTTCAATGGCGGCGCGCTGTTCCTTTTGTAAACGCTCTATAGTTCGTTTATAATCGCCTACAAGATCATCAGAATAAAAACCGTATAAGGAACGATATTCTTTCACCATGGCGATGATGTTAGCAAAGGACATTTCTCGCAATTTACCTGGACGATACGGTTCAGACAATTCCTTGCAATCCTCTTCGTCAAAGATGGTCACATCCGTATATAAGGTTTCATTGCGCTTGCCCTCTTGTTGAAGCACGAAAAAGCAAAAGCTGTGGAATGTACTAACCTCCACAGCCTTTGCAGGACTGCCTACGAGCGATTGAATGCGGTCTTTCATCTCGTTTGCAGCCTTGTTCGTAAAGGTCATGCACAAGATATTCTCCGCCTTCGCATAGCCGCCCTCGATGAGGTGAGCCACTCGATAAGCAAGTGTATTCGTTTTTCCCGTCCCAGCGGACGCTAACAAGAGGATATTTTGTTCAACTTCATCAATAACGCGTTGTTGTTCACGATTGATAAGCATGATAGCCTCCTAGTGTAAAAATCCATCCCATCCAGCAGCGATAATCATTGGAATAGGGCCTAAAATTGCAGTCAATGCCCATGTGCCCATTCCAATATCCATAGGAATATTGAGAACATTCACACATACCCAATATGTTAAAGCACCTGTAGCAGCATTGATAACAACTCTTTTAAGAGTGAAAAATGCTACTTTGAAAGCAATATAGGCTACAGCAATGGAAATAACCGCGGAAATCGGTGTTGATGCTAATAAAGCTTCCATATTATCCTTTCATTTCTTGACGGTTTACTACGGCACCGCCTAAGGTTAATTCATCGGCATATTCGATATCGCCACCTACAGGCACACCGCGGGCAATACGCGTTACCTTAATGCCACTAGGGCTTAATAAACGCGCCAAATAGAGAGCTGTCGCCTCCCCTTCCACATCTGGGTCAGTAGCGAGGATAACCTCTTGTACGACACCATCACGAAGGCGAGCAATCAATTCTTTTACGCGAATATCGTCAGCACCGATGCCCTCCATGGGGGACAAGGCACCTTCCAATACGTGATATAAGCCCTTATAGTCACCACTGCGCTCGATGGCAATGACATCGCGAGATGTTTCAACGACCATGATCGTCGTTTGATCGCGATTTGGATTGCTACAGAATTCGCATGGATCTTGAGCTGATAAGTTAAAGCAAATAGAACAGTGACGCGTAGCCCCCTTCGCTTCTACGATAGTTTCTACGAGACGGTCTACCTCTTCCTTCGGCATTTCTACCAAATGATAGGCCAAGCGTCTAGCCGACTTGGAGCCGATACCCGGCAAGCGGCGCAGCTGCTCTACGAGCCGTTCTAAAGCGTTTGTCATTTAGAATAAACCTGTTGGCAAGTTAAGACCACCAGTTACTTTGCCCATTTCTTGAGCCAAGAGGTCGTCTACTTTTTTGCTAGCTTCGTTTACAGCAGCCATTACTAAATCTTCTAACATTTCTACATCTTCAGGATCAACTGCAGATGGGTTCAATTTCAAGGACTCGATGATTTTTTCACCGTTCATTACAACTGTTACAGCACCGCCACCAACGGAAGCCTCTACTGTACGAGTTTTTAATTCTTCTTGCATTTTCTTCATATCTGCTTGCATTTTTTGAACTTTTTTCATCATGCCAGCCATATTGCCCATACCTTTACCAAACATTATAATTCCTCCTTTTAGGACCTGCGTCCTATACTCATATGTTAATTAATTTATTCTTCGATGACCTCGACGATAATGTCGTGGTCTTCAGATAATTTCTCTAATGTTTCTGCCAAGAGAGGATTGTTTCGCTCCTCTTCCGTCATATGCTCTGGATCCCATGCGTATTCACGAGCTACCGTCACGCTATCGATGGGCGCTACTTCAATAGGTGCTTGTGAAAGCACAGCCTGATCATCACTTTGATAAGGGGTTCCCTGTTGTTCGCCCCCATTAGACTTTGGGACAGCTTCTACCTCGATATGGGCCCCGCTATCCATAGGGCGTTCTAAAACTTCCCCATCATCGCTGATAACAGTGACACTATCTAATGGATGTGGCGGCATATCATCTAAGGATGATACATAGGCTTCCTCCATATCGTCTACAGGCACATCATCAAAGGAGTGAACAGGAATATCATCACCTTCAATAGAACCTGCTAGCGACTCGATAGGAATCTCACCATCTGGAACCTGAGTAGACGGACTACCATCAAAGGATGTAATCGGCACATCGCCACCAGATGTTTGATCTTCTGCTGAAGCATCTGTTGTAGTCATATTTGTACTACCGCTAGCAGTATTTGCAACAGCACCGCCCGTCTTCTTCGCTAAGAATGCCAAAGCCGCCGCCTTTGCTGCATCTACCGCTGCTGAATCTGGCTTGCTAGCTTGCTCTTCAGTAGTTGAACCTCCAGCCTGAGCAACAGGTTGTTGAGCTTGTGACGCGTTACTACCTTGAGCGCTATTAGCTCCTGCTGAACTATTTCCCACTGGTGCATTGTTAGTGCCTTGTGGTGCCGCTGGATTTGTTAAATCCATTTGCGTCGGCTGACCACCAGAGGTTTTCTGTACATCAACCATCGGTTCTGGTGGTCGTTGTGGCGCCTTTACTTGATGCTGTGTCGTGCTACCAGAGGCCTTTTTATAGTCTTTGTAAACTTGTGTAAGGGCATCTACGATTTCCACATGTACCGGATAGCCCAACGTATAGGTGAAAGCATCCGCCGCTTCTGCCAAATTTACTTCGTTGGTCATTACATTGAGGTGTAATGTGTTCTTGAAGGCCATAACCGCCTTGCTTTGGTCTACGTACACCAGCTGACCTTGACCGATAACGGTAGAGGTCATATTGCGATTGCTATCCTTCAAGTATTTAATGACATTAGACTGTACATTACGATACTCTTGAGCAGACAAGATTTGATCACTAATGATAGCTTGTGTACTAATGCCTTTTTTACCACGACCTTTAGCTTGACTTCTAGCAGGTCGTTGAGGTGCACTACTTGTACTTGGTGGTGGTGCCATACCAACGCCGCCCATTGGAGGCGGAGCCATACCTACTCCATTCATAGGAGGCGGAGTGCTACCTGGTAATCCCATCGGTGGAGGCGTCATACCTACACTCGCAGGTGGCGGTGTCATGCCTACACCACTTGGAGGAGGCACAGTACCAACAGTACTAGTTTGAGCGCTACTCATGGAAGCATTCTGCACAGCCGCATGATCTACAGGAACAAAGCTATTTGCATAGCCACTAGGCGGACCGAATGCATTGGCACCATAAGCAGGCGTAGAAGCCACTGGACCTCGTTGCTCTAATTGAGCCATGCGGTTCAATAAATCGTTACGCTCAGACCGTTCTGAAGACTCTAATGCATATACGCGGTCTTCTAGGCTTTCATCAACAGAACCTAATTTAGCACATAAAACGAGTAAGCCCATTTCGATGATGGTTCGTGGATTATCCACTTGTTTTGCATCATTCATGATGGATTGAGCACTGCGCACATATTGGTTAAGCTCATTAAAATCGATGCTTTCAGCTTGAGCTAAAAACTCATCTTTAAAGGCATCATATACCTTGAGCTCATCCGCATCAGGAGCAACCTTGCCAACAAGCAAGGCACGCACGTGCTGAATGAGGGCTTCCATAATTTGCGTTGCATCACGACCTTCTGCTAAGGCATCGTGAGTATAGGACAGTAATTTTGGTCCATCCCCATTGCGTAGCGCATCTAGGAAGTGAGTGATCCATTCCTTGCTAACAAGGCCAATCAATTCTTCTACTACTTGAGGTGTAATAGTACCTGTTGCCATACCAGCACATTGGTCTAAGATACTCAACGCATCACGCAAACCGCCATCTGCATGAACTGCGATGAGCTGTGCCGCTGCTGGATCTAAGCCAAAGCCTTCTTGTTCCGCTACATAGGATAAGCGCTGAGCGATATCGTCAGACGTAATCCGTCTAAAGGTGTATCGCTGACAACGAGATACGATAGTAACAGGTAACTTTTCAATTTCTGTAGTAGCGAAGATAAACATAACGTGAGCCGGTGGCTCTTCGATGGTTTTTAAAAGCGCATTCCAAGCCTCTGTAGTAAGCATGTGGGCTTCGTCGATGATGAATACCTTTTTACGGCCCTCAACAGGCATGAATTTGACGCTTTCACGAAGGGCACGGACCTCATCGATACCACGATTGGATGCAGCGTCGATTTCAAGAACGTCCATGGACTGACCGCTCAAAATCGATTTACAAGCACTACACTCGTTACAAGGATGATCCGTTGGCCCCTGCTCGCAGTTGATAGCACGTGCAAAAATCTTTGCCATACTCGTTTTACCAGTCCCTCGCGGACCAGCAAACAAATACGCATGAGCCACCTTATCTTCGCGGATAGCACGCATCAACGTATCAGATACCTGATGCTGACCCACCACATCAGTAAACGTCTGCGGACGGTACTTACGATATAACGCAATATATGCCATTGGAACACCCCCTTTTTCCGAAAATTACAATACTTTATTATACCATATTCAGGAAATTCTGACTTCCTTAATAAAGTTCTTTCCCCAATACGAAAGTAATATATTTACTTATAAATAATGCTGATATTGCCTAGTCAAAATTTCATCATATGGTTCACAATAAAACATCGTATAGTTCAAAATAAAGTATCATTTATCCTAAATTAGACATAAAAAAAGCGGCCCCATAGGCCGCCTTGCAATATTCGATCACGACAGCCCCCGGGTTCCCCGTGGCACATGAAGGTTACCGCTTAGTGCTGCTACCTCTCAGTCCTGACACGATTCACAGGCCCCCATTGCACAGGCCCGAGAACTGCCATGATCCAATATTGCAATACAAATATTATACATGAAAATACCTCTATAGTCAAAGCTATAGAGGCATTTCATATGTCTTATCTAAAGGATATTCAGTTAGATTAGAAATTATTTTGCATATTTTTCTTTGAATGCAGCTAATTGAGCTTCTTCCAAGGATAAACCTTGTTCTTTATAGCGTTCAATAGCAGCATGCATTTCTTCGTATGCTACAGGTACAACTTTTGTAAATCTGTTTACAAAGTTATTCCAGTTTTCAAGGATGTGACGGCCTTTAGCGGAATTAGTGTGCAATACATGTTGTTCTACTAATTCTTTAATGCGTTTAAGGTCATCATTATTAGCAGGACGTAATTCTACGAGGCCTGTATTTACATAGCGTTCATCGCAATCGAGGATGTATGCATAGCCACCAGACATACCTGCTGCGAAGTTACGGCCGATTTTACCGAGTACAAGAACTTCGCCACCAGTCATGTATTCACAACCATGGTCACCTAAGCCTTCCACAACAGCAGTGATACCACTGTTACGAACAGCGAAACGTTCACCAGCTACACCATTGATGTAGGCTATACCAGATGTAGCACCATAGAAGGCAACGTTACCGATAAGGATGTTTTCGTCCGCTTCGAAAATGGATTTCTTAGGCGGATATACAGTGATTGTACCACCGGACAAGCCTTTACCGAGGTAATCATTCGCATCACCTTCAAGTTCTAATGTCATGCCTTTAGGAATGAAAGCACCAAAGGATTGACCTGCAGAGCCTTCAAAGTTCAACTTGATTGTGTTATCTGGCAAACCGCTTTCACCATAACGACGTGTCACCTCAGAACCAACCAAGGTACCTACAACACGGTTAATGTTGTTGATAGCCAATTTAGCGCGAATTGGTTTTTGGTCCTCAATGGCAGGACGGCACATACGCAAGAGCTTGGACATATCCAATGTGCGTTCCAATTCATGATCTTGGTCAATCATGTGCATATGACCTACAGATGCATCGATGTATGGGTGGAACAATACGCGTTTAAGGTCAACGCGAGACAATTTGAAGTTATCGTCTTGAGATTTTTGACGAACGAGATCGATACGACCTACGAGTTCAGCTACGGAGCGAATGCCTAAGCGAGCCATGATTTCACGCAATTCACGAGCGATGAAGATCATCAAGTTTTCTACATACTCAGGTTTACCTGTGAAACGAGCACGCAATTTTTCGTCTTGTGTAGCAACGCCGTAAGGGCATGTGTTGAGGTTACATACACGAGCCATTTTACAGCCTACAGCAACGAGTGGCAATGTACCGAAACCGAATAACTCAGCACCAAGCATAGCAGCAACAGCTACGTCGAAACCAGTCATCAACTTGGAGTCTACTTCCAATTTAACGCGGTCACGCAATCTGTTGAGCATCAATGTTTGATGAGTTTCGGACAAACCTAATTCCCAAGGCACACCAGCGTGTTTTACAGATGTACGACCTGCCGCACCTGTACCACCATCGTAACCAGAGATCAAGATATTATCTGCTTTTGCTTTTGCTACACCAGCAGCGATAGTACCAACGCCTGCTTCAGATGTTAATTTAACGGAAATACGAGCATCTTTGTTAACGCATTTCAAATCGTAAATCAACTCTGCCAAGTCTTCGATGGAGTAAATATCATGATGTGGTGGTGGGGATACGAGCTCTACGCCTGGAGTGGAGTGACGAGCTTTTGCAATTTCAGGGTATACTTTTTTACCTGGTAATTGACCACCTTCACCTGGTTTCGCACCTTGTGCACATTTGATTTGCAATTCTTTTGCATGAATGAGGTAGTTTGCAGTTACACCAAAACGACCAGATGCAATTTGTTTTACTTCGGAATTCATGCTGTCCCCATTTGGTAATGGTTTGAAACGAGCTACGTCTTCGCCACCTTCACCAGAGTTAGATGTAGAACCTAAGCGGTTCATAGCGATAGCGATAGCTTCATGGGCCTCTTTACTAATGGCACCATAACTCATAGCGCCCGCTTTAAAGCGTTTTACGATGGATTCTTCAGGTTCAACCTCTTCGATAGGAATACCGCCACCTACAGGGTAGTTTAATTCCATTAAGGAACGCAATGTTACATGGTAATCGTTGCGGATCGCTTTAGAGTATTCTTTATATTTTGCATAATCGCCGTTGATAAGGGATTCTTGTAAAAGATCGATTGTTTTAGGATTGAATAAATGCTCTTCCCCATCTTTTACAGGACCATACCAACCACCTGGTTCGAGTACGGATTCATCGGATTTGAAAGCGCGGTCAAAACGAGCCAATGCTTCGTTGGCAACGCCTACAAGGCCAATACCGCCAATACGTGTTGGTGTATTTACAAAGAATTTATTGATGAAGTTTGTATTCAAGCCCAAGGCTTCAAAGATTTGTGCACCATGGTAAGAACGAACTGTGGAGATACCCATTTTGGACATAACCTTCATAATACCGCCTACAGCAGCTTTGATGTAGTTCTTTTCTGCTTGTTCTGGTGTAATATCACCAAGGCGTTTACGAGCTTGTAAATCGCGTACAGTTTCAAGAGCCAAGTATGGGTTGATAGCTGTTACGCCATAACCGATCAATGTACAGAAGTGATGTACTTCGCGAGGTTCACCAGATTCGAGGATAAGGCCGATTTCTGTACGCAATACTTTTCTGATTAAGTGATTGTGAACAGCTGCTACAGCCAATAATGCAGGAATTGGTGCATGATTTTCATCGACACCACGGTCAGACAAAATCAATACATTTTGCTCTGTACGTGCTGCTTCTTCTGCTTTTTCGCATAATTCATTTAATGCATCGCGCAAACCATCAGCACCCTTAGTTGGATCGAAGAGGATTGGCAATGTAACAGATTTCATGCGACGGCAATCAAGAGCCTTAATGGACGCCAATTCTTGGTTAGTAAGGATTGGTGTACGCATGGATAATGCATAGGTACCAGCTTTGTTAGGATCTGTTAAGTTACCAGAGTTACCAAGCATAACGCGTGTAGATGTAACCATTTCCTCACGAATGGAGTCGATTGGAGGATTTGTTACTTGCGCGAACATTTGCTTGAAGTAGCTGTATAACAATTGTGGTTTATCGGACAAGATAGCAAGTGGAGCATCGGCACCCATGGCACCTACAGGGTCTTTACCATCTTTTGCCATAGGCACGATCATACGTACAAGATCTTCTTGAGTATAACCAAAGGCTTGTTGATTTTTGAATAAATCTTCAACTTTTGGAACGTCTTTTTCATCAGCTTGAGTAATTTCAGACAAGTGAATAACGTGTTCTTTTACCCATTCATCATATGGCAATTCAGTAGCAACGCGTTGTTTGATTTCTTCATCGGAAATGATACGTTGTTCTTCAGTATCGATGAGAAGCATTTTGCCTGGTTCCAAACGACCTTTAGCGCGAATATTTTCAGCGTTTTCGTTGACTACACCTACTTCAGATGCCATGATAACACGGTCATCAGTTGTTACATAATAACGAGCAGGACGCAAACCATTACGGTCAAGTACGCCACCGATAACAGTACCATCTGTGAAGCCCATAGCTGCAGGACCATCCCATGGTTCCATCATGAAACTATTGAACTCATAGAAATCATGTTTTTCTTGGCTCATGAGATTGTTGCGTTCCCAAGGTTCAGGAATCATCATCATAATCGCATGAGGCAAGGAACGACCTGTCATGTGCAAGAATTCCAATGTGTTATCGAACATAGCGGAGTCAGAACCGCTGTCATCAACTACAGGGAATACTTTTTTAATATCTGGGAATAATGGAGATTCTGCTTTGCCTTCACGAGCATTAATCCAGTTTACGTTACCACGGATTGTGTTAATTTCACCGTTATGAACTAAGAAACGGTTAGGATGCGCCCGAGCCCAGCTTGGGAATGTATTCGTACTGAAACGGGAGTGAACCATAGCCAATGCAGATGTAAAGTCAAGGTCACTCAAATCAAGATAGAAGTCACGTAATTGACCAGGTGTCAACATACCTTTATATACGATTGTTTTAGAGGACAAGGATGCAATATAGAAATCGCTAGATAATTCCTTGCTCAATGGAACAATACGTTTTTCCGCTAATTTACGAATAATATATAATTTGCGTTCAAATTCTTTATTATTCGTTACGTCTGGGCCTTTGCCGATAAGGATTTGAATCATCCAAGGACGGATAGCAGCCGCTTCTTTACCAACCTTTGTACCATCTACTGGTACTTCACGCCAGCCGAGAACTACTTGACCTTCTTCACGTACCACCTCTTCAAAAATGCGTTTTTGCTCGTTACGGAGGCTTTCATATTTGTGAGCAAATATCATACCCACACCGTACTCACCAGCTGCAGGCAAGTTGATACCAAGCACTTCGCATTCGCGTTTGAAGAACTCATGCGGAATTTGTACCAAAATACCGGCACCATCCCCTGTGTCCTTATCTGCACCAGCACCACCACGGTGTTCAAGACGCTCTAAAATGCGCAAGCCATCATCGATAATATCATGGGATTTTTTCCCTTTAATATTAACGACAAAGCCCATGCCGCACGCATCCTTTTCAAATTGGCTGCTGTACATACCATTGGCTTCTAGTCTAGCTTGATCTAGACGTTGTTGCTCGATTGTGCTCTGATTCATATCCATAACGTGCACTCCTTCATATCACTTGATCAATCCAAGCTCTGCGGCATCGTTCCGTTCGGTCTTGGTGAAAGTATAAACTATAAACTACCTCTAAAGAATCCATTCTGTAGTGATATTATCGGCTGTGATCGTCCATAACCTCATCTAAGTTTTAAATTCTATAGAATTTTTGTCTATACATAGTATACTCCTGTCCACTGTGAATTGAAAATATAAAAAAAACATAGTCTATGACTTTAAGTCATAGACTATGCATTTTTATCACCATTGTTTTTTGTATACATGTATACATAAGCATCAAGTGATATATTTTTTCATCGATTGAGCTTTTTTTGTTTTACGTGGCACGCTCTATGTCCACATCTAACGATTGAGCTTTCTTTATTTTACGTGGCATGCTCTATGACCACATCATCGTATAAATTATAATTGATGATACTTATAAAAGCAATTACTATTTTTCACGACCAAAGTCGTCCCCTACTTCACAGGTTACCGTCATAGGCTCATCCTTACCATAGGGAACAAAGGTGAGTTCTGATGCGTGCAAGCATTGGCGTGTATATGGCTTGTTCCGTATACCATACATGGCATCACCAACGATAGGATAACCAATGTGTTCCATATGCACACGGATTTGGTGTGTTCTGCCTGTTAGTAACTTGAACTTTAGTAATGTATGATCGCCTTCGTGACCAAGAACGGTATATTCCGTTTGAGCCGGTTGACCAAATTCATCGACAACGCGACGGTTATCAAATACTGGATCAACGCCGATAGGTGCATCAACCACGCCATCTTCATTAATAACGCCTTCTACTAAGCCCGTATAGATGCGATCCATACGCCCCGCTTGTAGTTCATCGGTGTAATATTGCTGAGCTTCCTTTGTTTTACCAAAAAGAATACAACCAGATGTATCTCGGTCAAGGCGATGTACAGGGCGCACCTTGTGCACTACACCTTTTTTCGCATAGTATCCAGCCACATAGTTACTCAATGTACCAGATTTAGTTTGTCCTGCAGGATGAACAAGCATGAATGGTGCTTTATTAACTACCAAGGTATGGGAATCTTCGTAGAGCACGGTAATAGGCCCTTTTTCTACGTCCACACCATAGTCCTTATCCTGTGGCAACTCCAAGGTTAATACATCACCTTTTTTGAGGGAACGCTGGGAATGGGCTACACGGCTATTTACTTTCACCCGTTTCTTGCGGAACATCATTTGAATATCCCGAGAGGATAAGGAAAAGCGTTCCTTTACATATTTAGAAACCGTCAATTCTGTCGGTTCTTTCACTGTATACGTTTTCCAGCTCATATTACCACCATTCGTTAATATATGTTTTTTGTTCAGGATACAAGATATCAAAAAACTCTAGCCATTCTTCATTAGCTGAAAGTTTACCTTCAAAGGCAAGATCACGAGCTGTTAATGTACCGATCAAGAGTTGGCTTAAAGCACCGACTTCAACAGTAATATCTGCGTCCCCATCTAATGTATCAGACACCTTTTTAACAGATGGAGTCAATGCGCCGCCATATTGGACTTCATAGCGACCTTCATTCCACTCACAAAGACTATCTTTTACACCAAAGGTCATTGTAATAGGCATCATCAAAGCCTCTGGATTGACAGGAATGTCTTCGAAGGCAGCTTTCACATCTACAATCCGGCTCATCATGAATGGCATCGTAGCATGTCCGCTTTTACCATCAGGATAGAAGCGATAGTACGTATCGTGAAGGCCTTCATTCCAACGAATCGTAGTGCCTTGAGAACGGTGATTATAGAAGTAATTCAACAATGCTCGTTGGGCACGGCGTGTAGTGTAAACTAATTCGGAAACAGGAATTTCAGGTTGACCCAAGCGATATACCGCATAGCCTTCGATAGCACCTTCATCATTGCGCACTACAGCGATATTCACGCCCTCAGCAAAGAAGCTGCCGAGCAAGCGTTTCCATTCCTTTTCACCGCGCTCAGCATAGCCAGAAAGACGGGCTGTATATGCTTTATATACAGGATCCAATAAGGTCCATTGATCCACGCTATTTAGCAGGCCAAAGCTCAAGGATTTATCCGTCATAGGGCGCAAGTCTTCAAGAGACATAGTATTTACCCATTGATGTGCATAGAGTTCCCAACCATATTGTTGGTAGAATGCAGCCTTGGAAGGCATTAAAATCGTCAATGCTTGACCACGGTTGCGAAGTTCTTCAAGAGAAGACTTTAGCAAAGCACCACCTACGCCACCACGGCGAGCCGCTGGATGTGTTGCTACGCCAACCATGTAGCTTGTAGGCAATACAGCACCACGAACATTGATATTATATTGACGCAAATGAACGGTACTCAATAATTGATCTTGTTCAAGACCAACCATTGTATTTTCTGGTTCATAGCAATTTGTAAAGTAATATTGGAAGAATGGATCTTCCTTTGGTTCAAAGCAGTATGCCCATAGATTTTCCACATGTGGCGTATCTTGAGCCGTTGCAATTCTAAATTCCATAAGTATATCCTCGTTATAGTAATAAACTACTTTCTATCTGTTGTATCGTATCGTATCGCATCGCATCGCATCGCATCGCATCGCATCGCATCGCATCGCATCGCCATGATGATACAAAACATACAGTCAAATAGATAGGCTAACACTTCTATTATAACAAAAGGAGCTATGAAGCACATCGGCTTCATAGCTCAGATTTTTATTTACCGCCTGTCGCATTGTCTGCTTCGTTAGCATATACTGCGTCATATTTTTCAGCAAAGTGATCTGGATTGTAAGATTCTTTTGCTTGACGAAGACCAGGCAAGCCCATATCTTCTTCACGGTTAATGAATTCTACATCGCTAAATTCATGACGAATGAATTCATTATTAATGGCTTGGTACAAACCACGAATATCTGGATTTGCTTTTTCAATATGAATCAACGCCATTTTATCATTCAACAATTCACCGATACTGAAGGCTTCCACGCGGCCAAACAATTTGATGGCGCCGCCTTTAAGACCTAACGCATCCCAGTTATCGAATAACAAGTTAATAGCTACCAATTCATCTTCGATACCTTCTTCATGATGAGTTTCTACCCAAGATGCTGCTGTTTCGCGGCACAATGGAATGATATCTTCAGTGATTGGCATATATTCATAGTTAGAATATTGCATGCGGAATTGATTCAAATGGTTTTTCTTTTGACGGAATTTCTTACCAGACAAGTTGATAAGATCTTCAGACTTATAAATGTATTCGTAGTTATCGCGGTCAGGTGTAAATTCATAACGGCCAGGACATAACTCTTCCATCCGTTCTTTTACAACTTTGCTAACACCTTTGAAACGGAATGGTAAGTTATTTTCTACGAACCATTCTTTAGCGCGCAATAAACCATCGAGGAACTTTGCATCTTTACCGGCAAATGGAGGCAATAGGAACGGTTCACGTTTACCGCCACCTTGGATGTACAATACGCCATTTTCCTCAGCCCAACGAATGCCATATGCATCTTGCCACATAAACAATGTAGTAAAGCAGTTATCAGATGCTTCGTAATGATGTTGTTCAAAATATTTATCGATTAATGGTTTATCTCTTAGTTCAAAACGTTTAAATTCTAAAATAATAATCCCTCCTATCAGATTCCTCAATTGAGGTATTCACTATGGGTACATACAACCACATGGTTGTTCATTATAATTTAACGGATTCGCCTAATTCAAAGGTTCCATCACTTGTGATTACCTTGTCACCTTCGTTTAGGCCTGAAATAATGGCTACATCATCGTCTTCTATCATACCTACTTCAACGACACGTACGTCAACTGTATTATTTTCAGTCAATACATACACGTATTTACCGTCTTGGTTTTCACGAACTGCTTTACTTGGTACAGTGAGCATTTTCGCTTTTATATCTGACTCGATGATGAGCGTATAGAACTCGCCAGCCTTGATAAGGCCTTTGTCATTGTTGAAAGTAGCTTTCACAAGAACACTTGGTACATTTTCTGGCTGTGTTACATCTACATAGGTCAATTCGCCAGGTAATTCTTGGTCGCCTACCTTGAGGAGTACCTTAATCCCCTTTTTAGCGTCAGGTGTGCCTAACTTCATCGCCGCATCACGAGGAATGCTAAGGGATGCTACCATCGGTGTAGATTGTTGAATCATCATGAATGGACGATCTGCAATCGCCATTTGACGGTCTTCATTGTAAATAGCTGTTACCGTACCAGCTATAGGCGCTACAATTGTAGATGCTGCCATTTGTGCAGATACTTGAGCGATTTGAGCCTCAATAGCCGCCGTATTAGCACCACCGCCGCCACCGCCAGTTGTTACTGTCGTAGTTTGTGGCTGAGACCGCTCTACAATGCGATCATATTCTTTTTGAGTAATCATACCCGCTTCACGCATCTTTTGAGCTTGTGCTAATTGACCACTATCTACAGATGCTGCCGTCGTAGTTGTAACGGATGTCGCATAGGACTGAGCTTGCGCTTGCGCTAACTGACCTTGTAAGGATGCTAGCTGTTGCTGTAAAGCCGATGTATCTACAGTGGCCAAGGTTTGACCTTGTTGTACTTGATCGCCTACTTTTACAGCATACGCGACCTGCCCGGTCAACGTCGGTGTTACCGTCGCCTTGTTAAGAGCTGTTACATTGGCATCATTATGAATCTGTAGCGGCATATCCTTGTATGTTACATCAGCAACGGATACAGTTTTCGTACCGCAACCAGCAATGGCTAAGGCCATCATCACAACACCAAGCATAGCAACTACAGAATAAATTCGTTTTAATTTCATTCTGTCACTTCCTGCCATATTGATTTTTATCAATACCTTAGTATATCATAAAATCAATTAGAATTGTATGAAAGCTAATTCCTTTAATTTATGGATATAACGGAGGTTCTTATGGAAGAACGGATGGACTTTAGAATATTAAATAACGGCAGCTTCATTCCTTCTATCGGTTATGGCACTTATAAAACAGGCACCGAAGGAGAAACAGAACAAGCCGTAACTAATGCATTAAACGTAGGTTATCGATTGCTCGATACAGCTGCTTACTACGGCAACGAAGAGGCCGTTGGTAGAGGCATCAAAGCATCTGGTGTTAAACGTACGGATATTATTGTAACTACCAAGATTTGGCATACCGACGCAGGCTATGATAATACAATGCGTGCTGTTGAAAGCTCCTTAAAAAAATTAGACACTAATTATATCGACATCATGCTCGTACATCAACCCCTTGGCGACTATTACGGTTCTTGGCGCGCCATGGAAGAGTTATACGACCAAAACGTATTGCGCGGGTTAGGCCTATCTAACTTTTACGAAGATCGCTTAATCGACTTGCTATATCACTGCAATGTGAAACCTGTGGTGAACCAAATTGAATGTCATCCATTCAACCAACGCCAATCTCTTATTCAATTGATGAGAAAGCATCAAGTAGTGGGCATGGCTTGGTCTCCATTCACCCGTGACCGCCAACCTATTTTTGACCATCCTATCATCAAAAGCTTGGCTGAAAAATACGGAGTGTCTAAACATCAAATCATCTTGCGTTGGCACATCCAACGTGGCATCATTCCATTGCCAAAGGCAAATAACGTAAGCCATATGGAGGCTAACTTTGATGTATTCGATTTCAAGCTCACAAACATCGATATGGACGTTATGGAACTATTAGACCAACAAGACTTCTTAGAAGATCACCATACAGCACCAGGTCTTGAACGACTATTACAACTTAAATAGTACATACTAACTCCTATTTGTAGTTAGCATCAATTATAATACACACTACAACTATGATGACAAAGTAAATAAAACAATATATGTAAAAAACCACTTATATCTAAGTTAGATAGATATAAGTGGTTTATTTTATTTTGGTACATTAAATACGGCTTGTACTAGTATCATATAAATTACTGTACCGGCAGCAATCGATATGAGCATGTTACGCTTCCATAGATGTAATCCTACCGTAACGACTAATGCTATGAGCTCAGGGATACCATAAGGATATGCTAAAATGACGGTCTCCTTAAAGGTATATACAACGAGCATGCCCATAACGGCAGCCGGCAAAGCCTTACCTAAAAAGAGTACAAAATCTGGTGCCTTTTTTCCTGGTGGAAATACGAGGAAGGCACCAAAACGAGTGAGTAATGTACCGGCTACAACAATAGCAACGGTAATGACCATTTCTGTACTAGTCAAGATGTACACCTCCCCACTTATACGCAATATAGCAGGCTACTAGCATACAGCTCATAGATAAAAGCATAAAGAGCGATTTACCAACCAATAAGAGCATAACTATCGCCATAGCTGCACCAGCTACACCAAAGGCTCTAATCTTGTTATTTTTTGCGTTGAGCAGCATTTCAAGAAATACCACAATGAATAGACCTGGTAATACAAAATCGATGCCCCGTAAATCTACGGTGGCCAAGAGATTGCCAAACAGACCGCCTACAAAGGTACTAAATACCCAGAACACATAGTTAAGCCAAGACACGTGGAAGTAAAACCACTTTTCATCCACATCATCCGGTAACTTAGTAGCCATATTGATGGCAAAACTTTCATCACACATCCAAGCCACCGTAGGGAACCATTTCCAGCCCATATGTACATATCGTTGTAGTGCAGATAGTCCATAAAAGAAATGGCGTCCATTAACGAACATGGTCAGTATAAACGCATTAATCGGATCAAATCCGGCCATCAACATGCCAATCGTCACAAACTCCATGGAGCCCGCAAAAATGGTAGCTGCTAAAACTGGCGCGGTCCACCAAGGGAACCCTTGGCTCGTTGCATATAAACCAAATCCTAAACCTATGAAAAAGAAGCTAATGCCCATAGGAACCATAATAGGAAATGCAAAGGAAAATGCACTTCGCTTTTTTATTTTATTCATAGGGCTCGCCTCCCTTCCACATCACATGTATTTAAAGTGTTAATGTCATTTATTATAAAGCACGCGTTAAAATTTCGCGAGCTACTTCTGGTGTTACGTCACCTTTTTCACCAAGTCGTGTCATACCATGGTCTTCTAATTGTTTCACAATTTTATCAACTGCTTCAGCGCCAAGGCCATAATCTTTCAAATGAGTAGATACACCAAGGGACTCGAAGAATTCACGAGTTTTGGCGATAGCCTTATCTGCTTTCTCTTCCTTTGTACCTTCTGTAATATGCCATACACGTGTAGCATATTGTTCTAATTTATCGAGCTTGTCAGCTTTTTTCACCTCTAACAAGGCAGGCAATATGATAGCTAATGTAATACCATGGTCTAAATGATAAGCCGCCGTTAACTCATGACCAATAAGATGTGTCGCCCAGTCTTGTGGCACGCCGGCACCGATCAAACCGTTTAATGCCAAGGTAGATGCCCACACGTGATTAGCACGAATGTCGTAGTTTTCTGGATTTTCTACTGTTTCTTTGCCGATTTCAATCATAGTTTTCAAAATGCCTTCACTGAAACGATCTTGAATACGGCCGTCTACAGGATATGTTAAATATTGCTCTGTGGTATGCACGAATGTATCAATAACGCCATTCTTAACTTGTTTTTCTGGCAATGTGAAAGTCAATGTTGGATCGAGCATAGAGAACTTAGGGAAAACTAAGCTACTGAACACAGGGAACTTACCATCACCATAGGTAATAACAGCGCCATTGTTCATTTCGGAACCTGTGGCAGGCAATGTCATAACTGTACCAAATGGTAATGGATTTGGCACCATTTCCACTGGAACCTCTGGAACACCAGCTTTCATAACCTCAATAACTGGGCCATCGTAAGTAGCACCCATAACGATGAGCTTTGTAGCGTCCACTACGGAACCACCACCTACAGCGAGGACGAAATCTACGCCATGTTCTTTAATGAAAGCAACGGCACGTTCACAAGTTTCAAGAGATGGATTTGGCTCAATACCGCCAAACTGTTCTACCTTGCGACTGCCAAGAGCTGCAACAATGCGGTCAATAAGACCACTGCGCACTGCAGAGCCACCACCATACGTAATGAGCACCTTTGCATCCTTTGGCACTAATGCATTTAATTCGCTCAAGCGATCTTTACCGAATACAATATGTGTAGGGTTATAAAAATCAAAGTTAAACATAGTGACCTCCTATGTATATCATATAAAACCTATAAGTCTAATTGTACGAAATTTATATCTATTATATCATTTTTTCGATATTCTTAGATATGCTACACCCCTTATTATTATCGAGCTCATAAAAGCCATAGTTTTAATCTATAGCTAACCGATATCTTTTGCTCTATATACAAAACCCCATTCACATGATAGGATATATACATTATATGTATAAGTAGAAAGGGATGTTCACATGAAATTAAAAAAATTTATTGCCCCTCTTCTCGTTGGCGTTCTAGCATTCGCCATCGCAGGTTGCGGCACAAATACAAATCAATCTAGCCAAGCACCAAAAGAAATCAAGATTGGTGCTACTGCAGGCCCTCACGCTCAAGTAGCTGAAGCAGTTGCAAAAGAAGCTAAAAAACAAGGTATCGACCTTAAAGTTGTAGAGTTCTCCGATTATGTAACACCAGATAAAGCTCTTGCTGATGGTGACATTCAATTGAACGCATATCAACACGTTCCATTCATGGAAAACTTTAACAAACAAAACGGCTCTAAATTAGTAGCTATTGGCAAAACAATTTTGATGCCAATGGGTTTATACAGTAACTCTGTACATAGTGCAGCTGATGTTCCAGAAGGCGCTATCGTAGCTATTCCTAACGACCCAACTAATGGCGGTCGCGGTCTTGCATTACTTGCTAAAGCAGGCCTTATCACATTGAAAGAAGGCGTTGGCTTTAAAGCAACAGTAGCAGATATTACATCTAATCCTAAAAACCTCCAAATCCAAGAACTTGAAGCAGCTCAATTGCCTCGTAGCCTTGATGATGTAGTAGTAGCTGCTATTCCTATGAACTATGTTCAAAGTGCAGGCCTTAACGTTGAAAAACAAGGTTTCTTCTTAGAACCTAAAGACGAACCATTGGCGGTTATGATTCTTGCTGTTCGCGAACAAGATAAAGACAACGAAACTTACAAAAAAATTGCAGACATCTACAAATCTGATGCAATCAAACAATTCATCAACGATACGTTCAAAGGTAGCATTACATCTGCAAACTAACCAAAAGACCGACCTCACTACGAGGCCGGTCTTTTTGATATAATCTATTATAAGATTTATAATTACGACTATCACCATAACAAATATAGTAACTACAGTAAAATATGTATAGCGCCAAAAAGCGATACCCTAACTGTTTAGAGTATCGCTTTTATTTTATTCTTTGGTATCAATCACTATTATTAGTAATCAATCACTACTATTCTTCAGTATCGAATGTAACATCCAATGGTTGGCGTTCCACAATGTTGCGGTAACGAACCTTTGGATAGCCCATCAAGATACCACCAGCAATGATTTTATCCTCTGGTACACCTAATAGTTCCAGTAGTGGTTTATACTCTGCTTCACCTGCATGTTCAAAGAAGCCAGCCCAACAAGTGCCTAAACCCAATGTTGGTGCATATAACTCTGCATAAGACAAGCAGGAATGCCCGCTATCATGAGTACGGTGAATATCTTTTTTAGAACCGATGGCCACTACTAACGCAGGAGCATCGCGCAAGATATATTCCTTGCCCTTATCGACCTCAGCTTGTGCTGCACGAGCATAAAGACGCATAATCGGCACAGTTTTCGCAGCTAAATGCATCCACTCAAGAACGAGATCAGCAATGCGGCGCAACTTTTGTTTGTCCCGAATTACAATATAGGAAATACCTTGTGTATTTGTTGCTGTTGGAGCCATTCTCGCAACGTTTAACACCTTGCGAATAAGCTCAGCAGGAACTGGTTTATTTTGATAATTACGTATAGAGCGACGGCTGCGCAAGAATAACTCAGCTTGCTCTGGCGTTAATTTTTGTTCTTTTGTGATATCGATTTGCTCTTTACGTGGTGTCATATCACTATCGAGAGCAAGCGTAGGGCATACGGAAATACAATGCCCACAGGAGATACAACCTCCCTTGCCAGTCACAGGCCCATTCTCGGACATCACTAGCAAGCCTGTTGGACAGTCAGCTACGCAAAGGCCGCATCGTGTACAGACTTCTGTATTGACGGTAAATAACATCTGATAAATCCTCCAAACACTACTATAAAGCCTATTATAACACAATCAATCAAGGGTTATCTAGGCAACATATGCTTTACAAGGTTATTCTCCCTATTTTGATGGGGCCCCATTTCATTTCTACAACCTAGTTAAAAAAGTACAAATATACTTGCTTGCTCCGTTCTTCGCAAAGTCGCTGCACAAGTATATTTGTACTTTTTTATAACTATATTCATAAAGGCGTCCCATCAAAATAGAACTACACACGTAAAACACATAACGCCTAGATAAACCGATTGATCTATATAAAAAGGCTTTAGACTAATGTCGCCACGCCCTCCATCTGGAAGAAGCTAGCCTGCGGCTAGTCTCTCCATTTCCCCATCCATAAAAGCATATTGAGTAAAGATCAAATGTAGCTTGTGATGGGGATTTCTGTATATTAAGCAGTAGATGTTGTTTGCTATGGGACTAATTCATAGCAGGCATTATAAAAATAAAACTAGATATTTCTGCAGCGACTTTACGAAGGACGGAGCAAGAAGATACCTAGCTCCCCCATTACATAAAAGCATATTGAGTAAAGATCAAATGTAGCTTGTGATGGGGGACTTCTGTATATTAAGTAGTAGATGTTGTTTGCTATGGGACTAATTCATAACAGGTGTTATAAAAATAAAACTAGGTATTTCTGCAGCGACTTTACGAAGGGCGACGCAAGGAGATACTTAGTTTTCTAACCCCTTCCCCCATCACATAAAAGCATATTGAGTAAAGATTAGATGTAGCTTGTGATGGGGATTTCTGTATATTAAGCAATAGATGTTGTTTGCTATGGGACTAGTCCATAGCAGGTGTTATAAAAATAAAACTAGGTATTTCTGCAGCGACTTTACGAAGGGCGACGCAAGAAGATACCTAGTTTTCTAACCCCTTCCCCCATCACATAAAAGCATATTGAGTAAAGCTCAAATGTAGCTTGTGATGGGACTGGTTAATAGCAGACGCTCAAATAATAAAAAGAGGTCCCTATGCAGCGACTTTGCGAAGAACGGAGCAAAGAGGGACCTCTTTTTATTATTTATTGAGTTGTCGCAATCTAACAGGGCCCCATCACAAGCGGAAAAGGAATTTACTCAAATGCTTTTATAAGTTCCATGTATTCCGCTTTGTGTGTCATTCTCCAGGATCCAAAGTCTGGTTCTGGGGATTCATTCAGGATATTGGCTAGTGCTTCCAGGAATTCTGGAATTTTTGTGGCTACGATATTGCCTGCCATTTTACCGAAGTTTTCGGAGCCCATGTGTTCGGAACCACCGTCTACGAGGATGAAGGCTACTGTAGGTTTCTTGTCTACTAGTTTTACAGCTCCATGGAAGCCAATTTCGCCAATTTGGTGTGTACCACAGGAGTGTGGACAGCCAGAGATGTGTAGACGAGGTAGTTTACTTGTGTCTACCCCTTTTTCTTCAAGATGTTTAAAGATATCTTTCAACAGGCCATTAGAGTCTTGCATGCCGATTTGACATACTGTGGAGCCTACACAGGATACAGAACGGCGGAAATCATTTTCAGCGCTGTCATCTGTTAATTCCGCGATTTTACGAGCCTCATCAGCAGTAAGGTTGATAAAGAACAAGGCTTGGTCTGGCGCAATACGCGCTTCTACTTGATCGAGTGTTACTGCATAGTCAAGGGCTGCCAATAGGTGTTCTACGTTCGCATCACCACCTGCCGGATGGTATTCTACGTAGTATAAACCTTCTTGTTTTTGACGGTGAATACGATCGTTTTCCACAGAATTATCACGCTTACCAGTTTTTGTGATTTCATAAGCATAGTCAGCTGGATTAATTGTTAATTGTTCAACTTCTTTCACCATCGCCAATGTTTCTTCATAGGTCTTAATGAAAGCTTCAGCCCCACCCATTTCAGCAGGCATGTAACGTGTACGAGCCTTGCCGCGGTTTTTGAAATTACCATGATTAGCAAAGACCATAAGCATAGCTTTCACATGGTATAAAACATCCTCAGGCGCCACATCATGGGCCACAGGAATACCAATGCGAGGATTTGGGCCAATACCACCACAAGCGTATACATCGAAGGTATTATATTTCGTTAAATTGAAACCAAGGTCCTTGAACGTAGCATGTGGTGTACTATCGAAGCCATTATCGATGCCCATTTTAAATTTGCGAGGAATTTTGATGTAGAACATTTGCTCTAAAAGGAACTCGCTGATAGCCGTTGCATATGGCGTAATATCTAAGGTTTCACGAGGATCGATGCCGCGCAAAATACTAGCCACTACATTTGGATTGTCGCCACCAGCACCGCGGTTATAGATACCGTGATCATAACATTCTTTATAGAGATTTAAAATTGTATCACCATCGAGGCCATGCATTTGCAAGCATTGGCCGGTAGTGAAATGTACGTGCTGCAAATTATATTTGCGAATGGAGTCAGCTAAAAACTGCATATGCTGACGCGTCATGCGTCCCCCATTGAAACGCCAACGACTCATGCCAGTGTTTGCACCGCGCTCAGCGTAACTACCATAGGCACCAGATTGGCCTTTATAGTCCGCAATAGACATTTCTTTCTTATAGAATTTATGCGTCATATCTTCAAACTTTGGATAATCTGCAATTAATCGATCTTTCAACTCTTGTGTAATCATATTAGTACCCTCTTGGCTTATATTTATTAAGCATAATACAGAACTTTTCATAGGCTAGTATACCATACACGCATACGTATGTTAGTAGCCAAGCTCACAATTTTAATATCAATTACAAATAATAGGCTTTACAATCTGTAATAATAATTACTTTTAATAAGAGCTAGATCAGTAAAGAGCAGATAAAAAAAGAACAGTCCGAAGACTGTTCTTTTGATTTAGTTTTAATGTGAAACTAACCATTCTTTCATGGCAGTTCTATGGTCTAAGATTAAACACGACCTTCATTAGGGTTGTTATAGGCGTCTTTATCGATAGTGCCCATAATCTTATCTACTACGAGAGCATTTGTTAAGGAACCAGATACGTTCAAGCATGTACGGCCCATGTCGATCAATGGATCGATAGCAAGGATTGGGCTGATGGATGTGAAGTACGCACCAAGACCTGTACCGCTAAGGGATACAGATGCAGCCATTGTAGCTGTACCAGGAACGCCTGCGATACCAACAGAACCAATAGCGATAACGATAACGCTCATAATGTACATAGTCAAATCAAATGGGATACCCGCTACGTTAGAGATGTACACAACAACAAGTGCTGGGAACACGCCGGCACAACCTTGCATGCCTGCAGTAGTACCGAAGGATGCTACTGTATTTGCTGTTGTAGCATTTACGCCAAGACGTTTTGTCAATGTTTCAACAGTTAATGGCAATACGCCCATAGAGGAACGGGATGTGAAAGCCAACAAGAGTGGAGCTTTTGCTTTTTTGAAGTATGTAATCGGGTTGTAACCGAAGCTAGCAATCAAGATAGCTTGAACAACGAACATAATCAAAAGACCAACGTAAAGCAATACTACGAATAGGCCCATGTCTAAGATAGCTTGCAAACCACGTGTTGCCAATGTAGATGCCAATAATGCAACTACGCCGTATGGCATAAGACCGATAATGAAGTCTGCAACCCAAGAAATTAATTGATGAAGCTCATCAAATAGCTTAGTGAAGATTTCCATGCTATTTGTGCCTGTTTTCTTCAACAAGCGAGCAACACTGCCCAAGATGATTGCAAATACTACGATGCCGATAACATTTGTTTCAGCTGCAGCTTGAATTGGGTTACTTGGAATCAACGCACGGAATGTATCAACCATCGGTTTAATTTCACGAATCTTTTTACCAGATTCAACAATATCAAAACCTTGACCTAAGCCAAATGCATTACCCAAGATAAGACCAACGATAGCAGCAACAGCTACCATGCCGAGATTTGTAGAAACCATGGCAACCACTAATTTCTTGAGGTTAGCACTAGCTTCCATGTGCAAGATAACATGTACAATGGAAATAAATACAATAGGAATAACAAGCATGCGGATCAAATCAATAAAGCCGCCCCCTACAAGGGAGAACCACTTCGTACTTTCCTTGATGTACACCACTTTAGAAGGATCATCTGGGAAGCCTGCAATAATTTGAATAGCAATACCAAGTACGGCACCAACAATAGTACCAATAATAACAAGATTACCAAAGGATGTACCCTTGCGTTGCAAAGCATAAATACCGATTAACGCGAGCACAAATACTACGATAATACCGATACTTAATGGATTGCTTAGCATGAGGTAATCTGTAAAGAATGGAATATTCATAATACACCTCTTTTAATTCATATCACAATAATAGGTTATGAACTCAGTATATCATATATCGAAAATTTTACAAGTAAAATAATTCAAATTATATAAGTTTTTCTATGCGGATTCTGCAAGTTTTATAAATATGTTAATCTCCATGGATGTACCGATACCTCTGCCTTTTCAAGATGCTCTATATCACAATAGAAAGATACGCATATAAAAAGGTGACCTTCCATAGGAAGATCACCTTTAAATGTATTTAGTTATAACACTACCTAATTATAGGATTATCTATTAACTAAAACGTAAGTTACTTGGATAGGACCATGCGCACCATCTACAGTTACGAGCTCGATATCAGCCGTACGAGACGGACCGGAAATCAAGCAAATATTTGTAGGGAATTTGGACGGATCGTTGTGGTAACGTTCAGCTAAATGTTCCATAGTTTGTGTCATACGTGGGTTGATTGTATCAGTATATAATACAGCAACATGAGTTTCTGGCAACAAGCTGATTGCACGACCAGACTCTTCACAAGAGGCTTGTACTACAGTAGCTGTTTCAGCAATACCACAGAATGGGAATGTAATACCGATATCAGCATTAGCTGTGTTAGAAATATTTTCTTCACGACCTTTAGCTGGGTCCCATTGGAAGTACGTACGAACACCACCATTAGAAGCTGCGTCTTTTTCGAATAATTCTTTTAATTTATATTCTTCAACCTCAGAAGTGCTTGGGAAGATTACCTTACCATTACCACGTTCTTCGATAACAGCCATAATAGTTTCACCTAATTTATCAGGTGTAGTATCTACGAATTTTGTACCTACGCGTTCACATTGTTCTTTGAACATAGTGATAACTTGTTCGCGAGATAATTCTTTGAACATAGTTTCTTGAGGACCATGGCTATAATCAAAAGCCGGTACAGATGTAGGCACTTGATCACGGCCTAATGCACGAGATAAACGTGCAACAAATTGATTACGTTTAACTTCATCCATTATTTTTTCTCCTTTTTCTTGTTCTTTTCATGTTCAGCATATAAATCACGGAATTTCTTGAACTTCAATGTACCCATTTCTTTGGATTTAGTCCAGCCATTCATTACTGGAACAGCTTGAGTCCATGTAGGCATATTGCCTTCTTTGTTACTAATTAAGTTCATACCGATAGCGCCAGCTTTTGTACCAAGATCGAACAATGTGGAGTTGCCGAACATCTTAGCAGCTGCTGTGAAGATAGCTTCCTCAGCTTTTGGACGAGTTTTTTCGATGTCAGCCATAATGTGACGGTGTTCCATCAACAACTCATGCAATGGAATAGCTACTGGACAGTTTTCTGTACATGCGCCGCACAATGTGGAAGCGTATGGAAGGTCGCCTGCTACATCATAACCTTTGAACAATGGAGTCAATACAGCACCCATTGGGCCTGGATATACAGAGCCATAACCGTGACCAGAAATGTGGCGGTATACAGGGCAGATATTCATACATGCACCACAACGGATACAACGAAGCATTTCTTGGAATGTACCACCCAAGATACCGGAACGACCGTTGTCGATGATAATGATATGAGTTTCTTCAGGGCCATCAGCTTCACCAGCGCGAGCAGGACCAGTCATCATGGAGAAGTAGTTGGAAATTTTAGCACCTACTGCAGAGCGGTTCAACATTTCCATCATAACGTCAAGAGCTTTGAAGTTAGGAACGATACGCTCAGTACCTAAGAAGATCAATTGAGTCTTAGGAATGGAACTAGCCATACGACCGTTACCTTCATTGGAAACGATAGTACAAGTACCGGACTCAGCTACCGCAAAGTTACAACCGTTAACGCCTACGTCAGCTTTCAAGAAGCGCTCACGTACATAACCACGTACGAAGTGAGTCATTTCTGTAGGGTTTTCAGTACCTGTGTAACCTAATTTTTCAGCGAAGATTTCGCGGATTTTGTTACGTTCAAAGTGAAGACCTGGCACTACGATGTGAGATGGTGGGCTTACTGCAGTTTGCAAAATAAATTCAGCCAAGTCAGTTTCGTTTACTTCGATACCAGCTTCTTCTAATACTTCGTTCAAACCAATTTCTTCAGTTAAGATAGTTTTGGATTTTACGATCATTTTTGCTTCGCGTTGACGAAGGATATCTAAAGCGATTTGAGTCGCTTCTTTATCGTCGAATGCAAAGTGAACTTTAGAACCAGCTTTTTCAGCGTTTTCAGCAAATTGGTTTACATAGTAATCCAAATGATTAAGTACGTGATCGCGAATTTCAGCTGCTTCAGCGCGGAAATCTAACCATTCAGGAACATCCGCAACTACTGTATTACGTTTATCATAAAACACGTCTTGTGCTTTTTTGATGGCTGCTACTTTGAAATCGTCAGCCAAACATTCTTGTATACGTGTTTTATAGGGGCGATTGTCATATATAAGTGCCATGTCGTCTCCTCCTTAACGGCAGTTTAAGATTTCAGCAATATGCATTACTTTGATACGGCGATCGATTTCGCCTTCTTTATGAAGACGATCAAGCATACCAGCGATGTTCATCAAGCACGCTTGGTCAGAACCGGAAATAACGTTAGCACCTGTGCTAGCAATTTCCAATGCTTTTTCGCGTGTCATAACTTCACTAATTTCAGGGTTTTTAACGGAGAAAGTACCGCCGAAACCGCAGCAACGGTCTGCACGTGGTAATTCGATCAAGTTGATATCTTTAACGTTTTTAAGGAGTTTGAAAGGAGGCTCTTTAATGCCCATCAAACGAGTTACGTGGCAAGATGTGTGGTATGTAACGGAGTCGTTGAAACGAGCACCTACATCTTCTACACCTAATACGTCAGTAATGAATTGAGTGAACTCGTAAATTTTGCCGCTCAATCGTTCTGCACGTGCCAACCACTCAGGTTGATCTTTCAAGAAATGATGATATTCATCACGGATTGCAAATGCGCAAGAGCCGGACATGCTGACTACATATTCAGCGTTCTCGAAGCATTCGATTGTGTTCTTAATAGCGTCCATAGCCGCTTCATTGTAACCAGAGTTAGTGAACATTTGGCCACAACATACTTGTTTCTTAGGAACTACGAGCTCGCAGCCTAATCTTTCAAGTACTTCTACACCAGCCATGCCCACATGTGGGTAGAACATGTCAATCAAACACTGTTGGAAAAGATGAATTTTCATATTATCGTCCTCGTCTTTTCTAGTACTTAACCTAATAAAAAATTTTGATATGTATGCGTTATGGCAAGAATTCTAGTGAAAGTTTTTCAATAATTTTCTGCCCGAAACATTACTTATGCTTTCAAATAAATATTCAAAAGCTTTATCGATATAATTATAAATTAATCCTATAGAAAATGTCCAAAGGATTGCTATATTCGTATGTACCCTTTTAATTCTTATATCGTTATGACTTTTTGTAATAATAAACATTGCTTTTTATCACATTCATTATTTTATTTATCAATTTTTCTTTTAAAAGCTATATAAAACCTAGATTTTGCGAATGTTTATCATTTCGCATTTTCAAAGGTTAAAAAACCTTATTTTTACCGTAATTCATCGTATTTTTACATAAACAGCAGTCAAATTTCAAATTCATGTAAATTTTATCCTTATATATTACATTTTCTTATAGTAGTGTATAAATTTAAAAAGTGTTATAATTTATTTTATATAAGTATAGTTTGAAAGGAGCCTTTTTCAATGAAACTAAATAAATTATCTTTGTCCTTGGCAATCACATTGGCCCTTGGTTCCACATTCGGCATGGCTCACGCTGAAACAACTGCGGCTCATGTAAAATCTGAAGTATCTGCTACAGCTAATAAGGCTGAAGTAGCTGCTAAAACTGATGAACACCGTGTAGATACATCTGTAAAAAACGATGCTAAACGTGTTGATACTTCCGTAAAAAATGATGCTAAACGCGTTGATACATCTGTGAAAAATGACGCTAAACGCATTGATACATCCGTAAAAAATGATGCTAAACATGGCACTACAGTTGTAAAACATGATGCAAAACATGCTAATACATCCGCTAAAGCCGATGCTAAGCGTGTAGATACATCTGTGAAAAACGATGCAAAACGTGTTGACACTTCTGTAAAAAATGACGCTAAACGCGTTGATACATCTGTTAAAAATGATGTAAAAGAAGATGCTGCTAAGGTAGAAGGTAAAAAAGCTGTAAAAGCTAAAGAAAACCTACCTGCTGGCGTTTACCCTGACACAAAAGATAACTGGGCTCGCGATGCTATCCAAGCAATGACTCAAGCTGGTTACCTTTCTGGTTATGCTGATAATACATTCAAACCTAGTGCACAAATCACTCGTGAACAAGCTGCTGCTATTTACGGTAAAGTATTACAACATAACTTAAACGAACAAGAATTAGCTGATATCGTAACTAAAGAGGCCTCTACTTCTTACTCTGATGTAGAAGCAGATCGTTGGTCTAGCTCTGCTATCAAATTAGTAAGTGCTGCAGGCGTAATGGAAGGCACATCTAAAACAGCTTTCACACCTAGCAAAACTATGGACCGCGAACAATTCGTTGCTTCTGCTGCTAGCCTAGCAAAAAAATTGAATCTTTCTACACCTGTAAAAACAGAAAAAGTAACATTTAAAGATGAAGCTAGCATCTCCTCTGCTTACTTAGCAGATATCCAATACATGGCACAACGTGGCATTGTAGCATCTGGAGCGACTGAAAACTTCAACCCTAAACAACCTGTAACCAGAGCACAAGCGGCAACAATCTTGAACCGCATGCTTAATGGTGCTGGCCTTGCAACACCAAAACATACTACAACTGAAGCAAAAGCTGAAACAGTTGTAAAAGAAGATGTAAAAAAAGCTGATACAGCAGCAGAAAAAGATGCGTCCAAAGTAAGCAAAGCTGCTAAAAAAGATGTAGCTAAAGCTGACAAAGCCGTAAAAGCTGATGCAAAAAAAGTTGAAAAAGACGTAAAGGGCAATAAAAATGCTGCAGTAGCTCAAAAAACTGAACCTACTCGCACAGTTCGACCTGTTCGTCGCAGCACGTTAAAAGCACTTGATCAAAAACAACAAGCTGCTTTAGAAGATAAAGTATTCGCTGAAT
This sequence comes from uncultured Veillonella sp., assembly GCA_900538355.1. Taxonomy (GTDB): domain Bacteria; phylum Bacillota; class Negativicutes; order Veillonellales; family Veillonellaceae; genus Veillonella. The sequence goes on along the minus strand of UPXS01000001.1, from coordinate 7,655 downwards.
TGAATAAAACATACAAAACAGAAGATGCTTTCCAAGATTACGGTGTAATGTACTGGCGTGACAATCAATTGCACGTAGCATTGAAAACAGATAGCGATATTTCCACAGTTAAAGCAAATCTTGCAGCACGTGGTGATTCCACTGTAAATAACTACGTTGTAGTTGAACCATCCCAATACAGCCAAACTGAATACGATGCAATCGATGCGAACTTCCGCAACTACTACAACAAAAACGAAAAGGCTGGTACAATTCTAGCTACATTCCCAGATGTAGAAAACAACCAACTTTACGCTGTTGTAACAACTGCATCTAAAGCAACTCAACAAGGAATCTCTAAATTATTCGGTTCCAAAGTAAAAATGACAGTAAAACGCTAATCGGCGTTCACTCAACTAACCAAGGCAGCGTATACGTTTAGTATTACGCTGCTTTGTTTATATCACTATGCATGCCCTATTATTCGCTATATAATGAATATAGATTTTATTGTTGGTGAAAGTTTATATTCTATGGCTACTTGGCACTAGCCTTTACCATAATTAGGAAGGATTTTTATGTACAAGAACACCCCTTACGCATTACGTGCCCTCGTTCTAGGCACATTATTAGCCACAACAAGTTTTGGCTTTGCTTCTGCAAATACTACGACTCATGCTCCTGCCACTGCAGCAGCATCCACAAAGGTTGAAGCACCTAGCGTAGCCTCCACGCAAGCAGTTACTATAAACACAGCTGCTCCTAATGTAGCAACAACTAAAGCAGAGGCTCATAAATTTGATGCCGCTAAAGCTGCTACACCTGTAGTTGTGAATACATCTATTGGTACGCCTCAAGACATTCAAAAAATCCGTGCCCACATCTTCTCTGATGTTCCTAGCGATTTCTGGGCTGCCAATTCTATCAGTACTGTAACAAAAGCAAATCTAATGAAAGGTTATTCTGACGGTACATTCCGACCTAATCAACCTATGACTCGTGAAGAAGTAGCGGCTCTCTTCAACAACATTACTGATGATGGTACAGCTGCCTTCTTATCTAGCAAATTTAAAGATATTACATCCGATCGTTGGTCTGCCCTCGCTATCGAATCTGTAGCGCGTAAAAATATCATCAGCGGCTATGGCGATAACACATACAAACCAGAAAAATATATGTCTCGCCAAGAATTCGCTGTAGTAGCGGACAACTATATTCACTACTTAGGATACACAACAGAAGATCCAACAGCCCTTGATAATATTGCTTATGGAGACCAAAAATTTGTAGCTCCTTGGGCTCAAGATGCAGTTCGTGAACTTGCATACCTTGGCTTCACAAACTACGCTCCTGGTACATTATTTAATCCTGAAAAATATGTAACCCGTGCGGAAGCAGCTGAAATTGCATATCGCATGACACAAACAGAACAAGCTCTTGCATTCCACAACACATTGTTCAAGCAACAAGTAGAAAGCAAAACAGCTACTATCATCGACAAAACATTAGGCTATGGCAACGACTTCACAAAATTCCGTCAAGACGGTGCCCTCTTCTGGGATGGCGGCAAGTTACATGCGTCTTTAACAGATAAGAAAAAAGCAGAGGCTGTTGCTCATGCCATCTCTGAAACACAAGATCCTCAACTTGAAAGTGCCCTTGTTGTATCTCAAGGCAAGTTAAATCAAGCACAACTTGAAGATTACCAATCTGACGCTATTGATTTATACAAGGCAAAAGAGCCAAAAGGTAATATCATCTCCATCCGTCCTAACGACGATACAAGCGCTCTTATCATTACAGCCGACTCTGTTCAAAAGGACACTGTAAAAGCTTTCAAAAAGAAATTCAAAAACAATGTAGTCGTAGAATTACCTCAACCTGAGACAGTAAAACCGGATGCAGCGATCCAATTCCCATTGCCTCCACGCGTAAACTACTACGACACAACAAATAAATAATTAAATAATCGCAACGATAAAAAGCCGTGTTCCTACACGGCTTTTTGTTTTACCCTCATTCAAAGCTAAATAGTAATCTCCCTTTATATTTTAATTGCTATAATACGAAAAAAGAACCGCCCCTAAAGGAGCGGTTCTTCTCACAATTAAACAGCTGTTACTATACACACATAATCGAATTCACACAGTTCGATTATTTTTTTGTTACATCATTTTGGCGGTCACGTAAGTTACCAACTGGTACATATACGGTACCTGCACTGTGGATTGTATCCACGTCTTGTTGTAAAATCATTACAACAGAATAATCATCAGTTGTGTAGAATTCAGTAGGCATTTTATCGATGTTTACTTCGCCGCCTAATTGATTTTTCACATCTTGATTATTGTCGATAGCGTTCACTAATTCTTTTTTATTAAGACCACCAAGGTCATACAAGGATAATTGACGACCTGTTGTAGTGTTGAATGTAAAGCCTTTTACATAGTTGACGCCATTCGCATCACGATCACGCATTGTATACGTATGAATCAATACACTGAAAATACCATTTTTATCTGTTTTAACATCGTAGTACATTACTACATTTGTTTTATCAGCTTCTTTGGCATTCAATTTTTCTACGTCGTTTTGTACTTTAGCAACGTATTTTTTGATAGTGTTATTGATTGCTTTTTCTACAGTTGGGCTAACAGATTTAACTGTTGGGAACACTAGATCAAGATGATCTGTAGTAGATTCCACTGGAGATACAGCCACCTCTTTACGATCCATATAGCGGTCCGCATTTGGTGCTACTACTTCCACTGCATTGCGATCAACCTTAGTTGCTACAGAGCGTAACGCACGGTTTTGCTCTGGTGTAGCAGTGCTAGAGATACGATATGTTAAATCATTGCGATTTACTTTATTCGTATCAGCTTGCGCTGCTTGCACTGTAGCAGTGTCTTTAGTTACAGGAATTTCGCTTGCTGCAAAGGATACTACTGGCAATGCAGCAGCCATCATGATGAGTACAGACTGTTTTAATTTCATTGTTTACCTCTTATTGTTGTTCTTGCTCAGCTTTCATTGCTAAAGCTTCTTCTTTATTGAATTTGTGTGCTACAACACGGCGAACAAGGTATAAACCAGAGAAGATGAATGCAAGCAATCCTAACCATTGTGCTGTGCTTTCAAAATCAGGGCCTACTAGTTCAAGTGGAGATTCACCACCACCAGTTGTAACGGACAATACAATAATAACAGCTATGATTACACCAATCAAGCTTTCACCAACAATCAAACCAGAGGCAAAGAGAACGCCACGGCGGTTAGATTGTTCAACATCGTACTCAGCAAGTTCGCCAGCACGCATTTTAGCACGAGCTACTAGGTAACGACCTACGAAATAGCTAATGAAAGAACCTAAAATGAGAGGTACTTCCAATGTTGGAGGTAAGTAGATACCCATACCAACTGCCAATGGAGGCAATGTTAAAGAAGCTGTTGTGCTCTTAAGAATTAAGTTAACGATGATTGCTACTACGCCAACACCAACGCCGATCAAGATGTAGTTCCAATCCATGCTAGAACTGAAGATACCTTGAGCAATTGTAGTCATCAAAGTTGCTTGTGGAGCGGATAATGCAGCATTAGGATCCATTTCAGCACGTGGTAACGCACCTGTGAAGCCGTATGCTTGGTAAAGCAAGTTAAGAACAGGAGCAATTGCAATCGCACCAGCTACGGAGCCAAGTAACAATGCAATTTGTTGACGCCAAGGTGTAGCACCAACGAGTTGACCTGTTTTCAAGTCTTGCAAGTTATCGTTAGAAATAGATGCAATCGCGATAACTACGGATGTCATGAAGATAGCCATAGCTGTAGCGAATTGTACGCCTGCTTCTGTAGCGAACAAGTTATTTTCAGAAGCGATGAAGTACACCACTAGGGAAGAAATAATAGTCGCCAAGATACCAATACCAGAGATTGGAGATGCAGATGTACCGATAAGGCCTGCCATGTAACCACATGCAGCAGCTACGAAGAAGCCGATTAATAAAGCTACTAAGATGCCTACTACAACAAGAGTCCACATTAAGCCAGCACTAATAGGTACTGCAGAAACGAATTCCCAGAATGTGAATACTAAACCAATAAGAATAACTGCGAACACGCCTAAAACGGATTTTGTACTCATATCTGTATCCATGCGATGCAATTCGCGTTCACTAGAACTGCTGTTCATGGATTTAACAGAAATTTTCATACCTTCGATGATAGGTTTGATCAATGTAATCAAAGTCCAAATCGCTGCGATACCGATAGCACCTGCACCGATGAAACGAACTTTAGATTTCCAAACAGCCATTGCAAATTTAGCTGTAGCACCACCATCTGGAGCAAGCATGTTAGTCAAGTAAGGTACGAAGCCAGCCCAAGCGATGAGTACACCAACTAGGATAGCGATACCGGAAGCGATACCAATAAGGTAACCAGCACCTAACAACGCTGTAGAGAAGCCCAATGGAATTTGAGTAATACCTTTGCTACCTACAGGAAGCCAGAAGCTCATGCTATCGCCAAGCACTTTAAAGCCATTTGCACAAAGGCTGATAAGACCAGCTACAAAACCACCGGATAAGATGTCGCCCATACCGGAGCTAGATTGAGGGCCTTGATCACCATTGTGAGAGCCCACTTTCAAAATTTCTGCTGCTGCACGGCCTTCTGGATATGGTAGATCACTATTTACTACCATGGCACGACGCAATGGAATAGTGAATAACACACCTAGAGAACCACCGCATGCGCAGAGCAAGAATGTTTGCCAGAACGGGAAACCGTTCCAATACCCAAGCATGAGTAGACCTGGCAAGATAAAGATAATTGCGGACAAAGTACCGGCTGCTGAAGCCTGTGTTTGTACCATGTTGTTTTCAAGAACGTTAGAATCCTTGAAGAAACGTAAAATTGCCATTGAAATAATGGCTGCCGGAATGGATGACGAGAATGTCAAACCAACCTTCAAACCGAGATATACGTTAGATGCTGTAAAAATTACAGTAATCAATGCACCAAGTAGCATCCCACGTAGTGTCAGTTCCGGCAGATGAAGGTCATGGCTCATAAAGTCATGTTTCATAAGTACTTACCTCCTCTGTGAAACTAGAGCTTACAACATATAATAAGCTACTTCCATTTTATCCTGTTAAAGCGATGATTTCAATATATATGCGATATTTATAATGTATACATGTTTCATTAGATCATTAACTATGTAGGAAAAGGCAATAGTCCAAAAGCCTCCAAAGCCACCTACTCCGCTACGCGGGGCCGCTAAGTCGTTTTTGGACTATCGCCTTTCCTCTCTCAAATCAACCCTCTATGAAACATGTATACAAATTAATATAAATCGTCGCATATATATCGGCGAGGAGAAGTTTGGTGTATATGCACAAATCGCATATACAACTCCACTCTATATGAAAATAGAAATCATTATCTTTTATTCTGTACAAATATACAGGATTTTATATAATTAAATTACCGACGATAAGGTCGGCATGTCTTTTAAGGAGGTTGTAAACATTATGGAAACAAGAATTGAATATGATTCAATGGGACCAGTCGAAGTCGACGCTAGACGAATTTACGGACCTCAAACGCAACGCTCATTCAATAACTTTAAGATCGGTGACCACCGCATCCCTATTGAACAAATCAAAGCGCTTGCGCTTGTCAAAAAAGCATGTGCTTTAACCAATGCAAAATGTGGCGCAGTAACTGAGGAAAAAGCGAAACTCATCGCTCAAGTAGTAGATGAGATCGTGGACGGCAAATGGGATGACGAATTCCCATTAACTGTATTCCAAACAGGTTCTGGCACGCAAACTAACATGAATGTGAACGAGGTAATCGCTCACCGGGCTAAACAGTTAGATGAAATCAACCCACTCCATCCTAACGACGATGTAAACCGCGGCCAAAGTACAAACGATACATTCCCTACGGCAATGCATATCTGCGCGTACTTTGAAATTACAAAACGCGTAATTCCTGCATTGGACGGCCTTATCCAATCCTTCGAAAAATTGCAAGAAAAAGGTAAAGGCTTGCAAAAAGTTGGTCGTACGCATTTACAAGATGCTACTTTCATCATGGTCGACCAAGAAATCAGCGCCTTTGTAGAAGGCCTAAAAACTGCCAAAACTATGCTTGTCCAAAACGCTGACTACCTACTCGACGTAGCCCTCGGCGGCACTGCCGTTGGTACTGGTGTAAACACACCTAAAGGCTATCTAGACATTATGGAAACTGTATTGCCAGAGGTAACAGGCGCTCCATTCCGCGTTAAGAACAACAAATTCCAAGGCCTATCTTTGAAAGATGCTTTCATGATGGCTCACGGTGCACTCAATACGTTGTCTACTACACTATTCAAAATCGCTAACGACGTCCGTTTCTTAGGCTCTGGCCCTCGCTGCGGCTATGGCGAATGGCATCTTCCTGAAAACGAACCGGGCTCCTCCATCATGCCAGGCAAGGTAAATCCTACACAATGTGAAGCCTTGGCCATGGTATGCGCCCAAGTATTCGGTCATAATACGACTATGACACTCTGTGCAGGCAGCGGTGCGTTCCAATTGAACGTGTACATGCCTATCATGATTTATGATTTTGTTGAAAGCTGTCGCCTCCTCTCAGACGCTATGAACTCGTTCACAACACACTGCATCGACGGCGTAGAATTTGTGCCTGAAAAACTCAACTTCTTCGTAGAACAATCCCTCATGATCGCCACATCCTTAACACCATACATCGGCTACGACAAGAGCGCTAAGGTCGTAAAAGAAGCGTACGAACGCGGTTGCTCTATCAAAGAAATCATCTTGGAAGAAAAACTTATGACTGAAGACGAATTTGCTGAAGCAGTTCGCATGAAATAAAATCTCTCTCATCTCTATGACATATCTGTAACATCCTCTCATACCTCAAATGAACGGAAAATAAAAGGACGCTATAGTCTTGAAACCTTCAGTACTACTTATTACTGAAGATTAGACTATAGCGTCCTTTTTTGTTTTATATGTCTTATAGCAATATTTCATTTAAATTAATGAAATTCTATAATAATGTACCATTAAAAGCATCATTTTAAGCATAAAATATATTCTAATCAAAGAAACACCTTATGCTACCTGCATTCATTATAATGATTTGAATATATTTCTATCCTCTTCACTAATTTGGTTTAGATCATCTTTTATAGATATAGATTTACCATAAATACGTTTTAAGTTATTAATGCTATCAGTATCCTCTATTATACTAGCAGTATCATAGAATGAGTAATTGGGTATCTTTAAAATATCTGTACCTATTGGTGTTAATAAAACCCTAGTATAACCTGAATCCCCTTTTACATATAAATATGGAAATACAACTTTATGAGAAATTTTAGAATACTCCAATCTAGTTTTATATGTACTATCCTGTAATATTCCGCCAAACACAATTCGATAGCGACCTAAACTATAAGAATCTACTAGTTCTGTATGTGTCCCATAAAAATTTAAATAAATTATACTAAGTCCCACTAAAAAACATATGGCTAATATTTTATATATTGGAATCCTTATGTTATTCATTATATCTTACCTCATCTGTCTTAAACTGTAAATGTCAATATAAGAATGTACAATTTTGACGATGTACAATGTACAGTTATT